>CALVWR010000004.1 GCA_944367565.1 uncultured Clostridia bacterium | reverse complement strand
ACGACAATTTGCTTTTCATCATGCAAACGATTAAATATTTTTGATGCTTGCCCCTGATTGAACATTGTAACGGAAACCAAATTATTCAATAAATTTTTTTCTATCATAATTTACCTCTAAAGGTATTATATCAAAATAAAATAAAAATGTCAATATACGTTTTTATTTACATTAAAATTCATTGTAAAAAATCGCTTCAAAAGTGCCCCTAAAAGTGGCCCTAAAATTTTTAAAAAATTTCAAAATTTTAAAAAAATTAAGCCTCAAAAACGCCATTTTTAAGCGTTTTTGGGGCTTTTTTGCCTGTTTTTATGCAATTTTAGCCTTTCGGGATAATCGCGTCTCCCCTGCCATAACGTCTGAATCACGAATCGTGATTCAGACGTTGTTTTTTCAGAACGAAAAAATCCCGTCAACAAGCGCCTTTTATCGTCGGCAAGCCATTCGATCTATCCGTATCGAGCGCTCGATACGCATTTCATTTTCAAAGTAATTTCATTGTAACAGTAAAAAATAAATAAGTCAAACAAAAAAACTTCTGTATTGAAAAGGATTTTTCGCTTTCAAGTTCAGAACGCGCAAACGAATAAATACGAGATGCGGATAAGTTGATTTCAAAACAGACTGCCCAAATTATATATATTGTTTTTTCGGAAAAAGAGCAGAAATTTCTGCTCTTTTTCCGTACTTTGTCTTTATATTTAAAGATAAGCGGGATTTATCCCCTTTTTTCATCGATAAACGTCGCCTGTAAATCGGCAATATGCAATAACACCGCCAGAGGAAATTTACAAAACGCTTCACTGACCGAACCGTCTCCGCCCTTCACGCGCACGTCAAATCCGCCCATATGCCAATTGATCGCCATCGCTTCTTCTCTTGTAAGACGCATAAATCCGCATAGGATATAAACGGATTTTTCTCCGTGTCCGTACGGCAATCCTTCTTCTCTGGCGTAATACGGCTTTTTCACCCATTCTCCGTTTTCTTTTACATTCCGATAATCGGTTTTGTAAAAATCTATCTTACACAGATCATGCAACAATCCGCATATCGCGACAGATTCGTGCGGAACGATCTTTTCCCATTCGCTGCCGTATTCGTTCCTTACATTTGCCAACAGCCGCTTATAAACGTTTATACTGTGTTCACACAATCCGCCTTCATAGGCACAATGATAACGGCTGCTTGCCGGCGCGCTGAAAAAGTCAGATTTCAAAAGATAATTCTTTAATTCTTTCGCACCTTCCCGCCCGATTGTTTGATCAAAAATTTTTATAAATTCTTCTTTTTTGTTTTCCATAAAAACATCCCCGTAAGGAACATTATACACAAAAGCATCTTTTTCGTCAATAAAAAAACGAAGCGGTAACGCTCCGTTTTGAAAAGATTCAGTTTGCTTCTTTCTCCGCCGCGGCTTTGTCAAGCCGTTTATTGCGGAAATAAATGGCGATTCCCGTAGACACCATAATAAGGTTGATAATGTAAAACACAAATGCCAGAATCGTCAGAGCCGTCCAGTATTCCGGACCTCTTGCGACTGAAAAGAAAATCTTGGAAAGAATTCCGCCCACATAACCGATGGCAATCAGCAAAGTGAAATACAAACTCGTTCCCTTCGCCGTACGCGCTTTGTATGCGCGTATGATATTGAACGGCCAGGAAAAGCCGAAACATACGACCATTACAATTTCAAAAATTACCGCAAAATTTTCCAACATGATTTTATCTCCTTTACATTTCCTTTCTTCTGTAATCGGGCAATAACCGCGGAGAAAGTTCTTCCGTTTCAATCCCGGCAGCATGACGTTCTTCGTCGAATTTTTTCACAAAATCGAGCGTAAGCTCTTTTAACGTAACGGATTTAGCCGTTTTCCCGGCATTCTGTCCCGCGTTTCTGCCGAATACGATGATGTCGAGCAAGGAATTTCCCATAAGACGGTTTTTGCCGTGGATTCCTCCGACAGCTTCACCGGCGACAAATAAATTTTCAACGCCCGACATTCCGTTTACCGAGATATTGATCCCGCCGTTCTGATAATGCAAGGTAGGATATACGAGGATCGGCTCTTTCCTGATATCGATCCCGTATTTTCCGAACATTCGCAACATTGCGGGAATCCGCTTCTCGATCGTTCCTTCCCCGCCGCGCATCTCGATCATCGGCGTATCGAGCCAGACGCCTTCTCCGTCCGTTGTTGCAATGCCTTTTTTGTTTTGTTTACATTCGCGGATGATCGCGGAAGCCGTCACATCTCTTGTTTCCAGCGGATTTACAAACGCTACGCCGTCCTTATTGACGAGTTGTGCGCCAAGCGAGCGTACTTTTTCGGTCACCAATGCGCCGTAAATCTGCGTCGGGCAAGCTGCGCCCGTAGGATGATATTGCAGCGTTTCGGGATAAAGCAGTTTTGCGCCCGCACGGTAAGCGAGAATCAAACCGTCTGCCGTCGCACCGTAATGATTGCTTGTCGGGAATCCCTGATAATGCAGCCTTCCGGCGCCGCCCGTCGCGATCACCACCGTTTTCGCGCGCGCGACAAGAATTTCTTTCGTTTCCATATTCATCAGCACCGCACCGGCAATTTTACCTTCGCTGTCCTTGATGAGTTCGATTGCCGAAGTAAAATCCACAACGGTAATGCCGCGATTGTAGACCTCGTCGCGCAGTACGCGCATGATTTCCGAACCGGAATAATCCTTGCAGGCGTGCATTCTCTTTCTGGACGTACCTCCGCCGTGCGTGGTGATCATCGTCCCGTCGGGCTCTTTATCGAACATGACGCCCAATTCGTTCAGCCATTTGATCGCGCCCGGTGCATCGATAACAAGTTTGCGCAAAAGTTCGGGTTTGTTGGCAAAATGACCTCCCCCGAGTGCATCCAGATAGTGTATGGCAGGACTGTCGTTTTCCTTATCGGCAGCCTGAATTCCGCCTTCCGCCATGGCGGTATTCGCATCCCCGAGACGAAGTTTCGTCACGATCATCGTTTTCGCCCCGGTTTTATCCGCCTCGATCGCCGCAGACGCGCCCGCGCCGCCGCCGCCGATGATCAGCACGTCCACATCGTAATCGACTTTGTTTAAGTCGATATTCATACCGAGCACACGCGGTCTTCCCTGTAACAGGTTTGCAAGTTCATGAAGCACCCTTTCGCCTCTGTTCGGTCCGATTTTCAGTTCTTCATAAGCGCTTTTGATATAATCGGGATGAAAAGATGCAAGGACGTCTTCCTTCTCATCCGCCGTCATGCGTCTGAGTTCCTGATGAAAACGAGCTTCACGCGTTTGTTCAACTTTTTTCAGCGATGCCAACTGTTCCTGGGTATATTCGTACATCGTCGCTCCTCCTTATTTCTCTATTTCCCGATTATTATATAATTCTTTCAGTTCGGAAATCGGCTTCTGCATCAACGCCTCAATAAGCGCGTTATAATCTCCGTTCTCGATCTCCGCTACGCGCTTTAAAAGATGCTTGCTCTCCGGGGCGATATATTTCCCCGTCAATCTTCTCGCCAGCACGGCGACCTGAGGATGAGAGATCCCGGCAGGACAACGGGAGGAACATACGCCGCACATCACGCAGTCAAAACTTTCCTCTGCGCATTTTTCGTATTCGCCGCGCTGCGCATAAGCGATATATTGCATGACATTGAGTTCCTGCGTACAGCTCTTCGTACAGGCGTTGCATCCGATACAGGAATAGATCTCGGGATATAGCTGCATCATGATCTGCTGGGTCGGTTTGATTTTTTCGATATCGTAAACCTGTTTCACCAACGGGAAGAACGGAAGCGTTGCGACATACATCCCCTCTTCGACTTTTGTCTGGCATGCCAGGCAGGTTTTCAGCTCTTGCTGCCCGCGAATCCTGTAAATCGTGGCGCAGGCGCCGCAGAAGCCGTTGCGGCATCCGCAACCGCGGATCAGCTGATACCCTGCGTATTCCATCGCTTTCATGATCGTCAGGCTTTCGGGAACCTGATATCTTTTCCCGAATAAATAGACATTTACCATTTTTTCCATAATAAAAATCCTCTCTCAATACTCATCGGGCAGTTCGTCGATCTCGTCCATTCTGAAAACCGGACCGTCTTTGCAGACGAACTTATTCCCCACATTGCATCTGCCGCATTTACCCACGCCGCATTTCATGCGAAGTTCCAGCGTTGTATAGACATTTGTTTTTGAAAAACCGAGTTCGAGCAACCCCTGTAAGGTAAACTTGATCATGATCGGCGGACCGCAAAGGATTGCGGTCATATGCGGATCCAGACCGATTTCTTTCACATAGGCGGGAACAAATCCGACATGCCCGTCCCAGCCTTCCTGCGGACGGTCGATGGTCAGATACACATCAAAGTTTTCCTCGTTCATCCATTCGGTTTTGATTTCCCGGATATCGACGAGATCATCGGCGCTCCGCGCGCCGTAAACCACGATAACCTTGCCGTAATTCTTGCGGAAATGCCGAACATAATTGATCACGCTTCTCAAAGGCGCAAGCCCGATCCCGCCGGCGATAAAAAGAAGGTCTTTTCCCTTGAAATCTTCTTCCACGGGGAAATTTCTTCCGTAAGGTCCGCGTACGGTGATCTGCTGCCCGACATCGAGAGAATGAATAACTTCGGTTACACAGCCGCATTTCTTGATGGAAAATTCCATATAGTCTTTATTTGTCGGCGAAGAAGTGATGGAAAACATACTTTCCCCCACGCCGGGAACGGATACCATCGCGCACTGACCGGGCATATGTTCAAAAAGTTTTTTCCCGTCGGTCCCTACGACACGGAAGGTCTTTACGTCGGGAGTATCTCTTCGGATATCGGTGATAACGCCGATTTTCGGTATGAGTGTTTCAACCATGTCTTTTTCCTCCCAAGGTTTTGACGACTTTTACAATGTTGAGTTTCTGCGGGCATTTGTTTACGCATCTGCCGCATCCGACGCAGGAAAAGAGTCCGTCGTTATTTTCGGGGTAATACACCAGCTTGTGCATGAAACGTTGGCGATACCGTTGCATCTGCGTGGTGCGGTTATTGCCGCCCGCCATCTGCGTAAAATCGGAATACATACAAGAATCCCAGCAACGATAACGGATCACCTCGTTTTTTGCAGACCTGAATTCACGGATATCGAAGCATTGACAGGTCGGGCAAACGAAGGTACACGTACCGCAGGCAAGACAGGCTTCGGAAAGTTCTTGCCATTCCGGACGATTGAAGATCTCTTTCGTGCCGTTCTCTTTGAAATAAGACAGATCAAGATGGGAAAAAGGCAATTTGTCGATGATCTCCCGCGTCTTTGCCTGCTGATTTTTCACGGCGTCTTCCCCGCCTTCCGTCGCGAGATCCTTCACGGTTTCGGTCAGCGCTATGCCCTTGTCGGTATTTGCCTTCCAATAAAGATATTGTTCGTCCATCCAAACCGTCGCGTCTCCGTTCGGAGCGGCGGCGTCGATGCCGAATACCTTGCAAAAGCAACTTTCTTCCGGTCTGGCGCACGCCATCGTCACGATGGTGGCGGCAGCACGCTTCGACGCATAATAAGTGTCTTCCGGCTCCGCAAGAAAAACTTTATCGAGTACTTCAAACGCTTTGAAGTCGCAGGCTTTCACGCCAAACAATACAAACGGAGCAACGGTTTCGTCCGGCGCCTGAACAGACAGCGTCTTTCCTTCCGTTTTGAATTTCATCAACGTTTCCGATTGCGGAAAGAAAAGATCTTTGGGCGACTTGACGGTTTTTAAAACGTTCAGCGCCGTTTTTGCACCTTGTTCATACAGACCGTAATCGGCTTCGCCCGCCTTTTCAAGAGGCATATACAGCGGCATTGCGGATGAAATTTTATCGAATACTTCGCTCAATTTTCCGATTTCAAATTTAAGCATGGCGTTCCTCCCCGTTTACCGCTTCGGCAGGCTCGGCGTCTTTTTCCGTATACTCGATGAGCGGATTTTTTCCCTCATCTTCTTCTCCCGCCTGAAACTCTCCGTACAACCGGTTGATATCCTTGATAAACTTGCGATTCAGTAAATGCAAAGGAATGTTTTGCGGACAGACGCGGGAACATTCTCCGCAGTCCGTACACCGTCCCGCGACGTGAAATGCACGAATGATGTGGAACATCTGTTCTTCAAACGTATCGGCGGGCGCTTTGGTCGCCACTCCCGACGCGATATTGTCAAACACGCATTTATTGCAGGTGCATGCCGGACAGACGTTCCGGCAGGCATTACAGCGGATACATTTGGAAAGCTCGGCCTTCCAGAACGCGAAGCGCTCTTCTTCGCTCATTTTTTCGAGGGCCTCCACTCCGGAGAATCTGTCGTTTGCCGTCTCTTTCATTGCATTGACGACGATCGTTTCGTCTGCAACGGCAAATTTTTTCCCTTTACACGTAAGGCATTTACTTAAAAGAACTTCTTCTTTGTTCAACGTAACGTCGCCATAAAGCGAGGAAACCACTATTTTTTCATCTTGTTCCGCCGCGTCGGTGACCGCGGAAACGCCCTTGGCTTTGATCTTTTCGATATCGAGTTTGCCCTGACATTCGATGCCGATCACCTTCACCATTTCTTTTTTTACGCGGTGTTCCTTAACGAGTTCGTTAAAACTGAACGTATCGCACGGCTTTAAGAATACCGCAATCTTTCCGCCCTTTTTACATTCCTGCACGAGATATTTGGAAAGATTTGCGCCGCAAAATTCATTATAAACGAAATCTTTCAGTTCGTCCGCAGATTCAAAAACGGCAGGCGAAGGATCAAAGCAAAATTCGCCTTTTTTCCAACCGATCACTTTATCGACCTCTTTGGAAGTAAGAAGTTCTTCCGCGCGTTTTATTATTCGTTCTTCCGTTTTATTCATGATCGTTCTCCTTTACGCGCAGATCTTTCAACCGCCTGTTTTCGCCGAGTTCGTTGATTTTTTTTGCAAAATCGTTCATCACTGCGGAAAACCGTGCGCCTTCTGCCGCGGATACCCATTCCACGCGCGTTCTTTCCTTTTCGATGCCGAGATAATTGAGAAAACTGAATAAAAGCGACATTCTTCTTCTCGTATAATAATTGCCCGTGACATAATGACAATCGCCGGGATGACATCCGCACAGGATCACGCCGTCGGCGCCCTGCTGAAATGCTTTCAGAACAAACATCGGATTCACGCGGCAGGAACACGGCACGCGGATGATCTTAACGTTTGCGGGATAGGAAAGTCTGCTCGATCCCGCCAGATCCGCGCCTGCATAGGAACACCAGTTACAGCAAAACGCGACGATTTTGGGAACAAATTCTTTTTTCGTTTCGGTTATGTCCTGCATATCTCTTCCACCTCCGACATGATTTGCTTGGAAGCAAAGCCTTTCAGATCCATCGCTCCCGAGGGACAGGTCACCGTACATGCGCCGCAACCCTGGCAGACGGCGGGATTGACGTAAGCAACCCTGCGGATTTCTGTTTTACCGCCTCCGAGACGGAATTCCTTGTCAATATAAGAAATTGCACCGTACGCACATACGTTCGCGCACTGCGAACAGCCGTTACACATCGTTTCATCCGATTGCGCCACGCAAGGATTGGTTTTCAAAGAGTTTTTGGATAAAAGTCCGATCACTTTCGCCGCGCAGGCGCTCGCCTGAGATACCGTTTCCGGAATATCCTTCGGCCCCTGGCATACGCCGGCGAGATAAACGCCCGCCGTGGGACTTTCCACCGGTTTCAGTTTCGGATGCGCTTCCGTAAGGAAATTGTTCGTATCGATGCTTGCCGTAAGCAGAGTCGCGATCTTGCGCACGCTCGGCTCCGGTTCGATCGCCGTTGCCAGAACGACGAGATCGCTCGGAATAACAACCTGTTCGTTTTCGATGAGGTTGCTTCCCTGCACCATCAGTTTGCCGTTTTCGTTATAGATTTTTCCGACCATCCCTTTGATGTAGTCCACGCCGTACTGTTCGCAGGCGCGACGGTAAAATTCATCGTAATTCTTACCGGGACACCGTACGTCGATGTAAAATACGTGCACTTCGGTATCGGGATACTTTTCACGGATAAGCATCGCGTGTTTTGCCGTATACATACAGCAGATCTTCGAGCAGTACGGTTTTCCGCAGTCCGTCAGATCCCTCGACCCGACGCATTGTACGAAGGTGATGACTTTCGGATGGGTCTTGTCGGACGGTCTGAGCAACACGCCGTCGGTCGGACCCGCCGCGTTCATCAGTCTTTCGAGCTCGAGAGACGTGATGACGTCTTTATTTTCGCTGTAGCCGTATTCGTTGAATCGGTCGATATTGATGGGGCGGAATCCCGTTGCGACGACGATTGCCCCGTATTCCCTTTCGATAAAGGAATCTTTCATCGTGTAATCGATCGCGCCCGCACCGCATTTCATCTGACAAAGTCCGCATTTTCCCGTTTTCAGTTTAATGCACTGTTCCGGATCGATGACCGCCACGTTCGGGATTGCCTGCGCAAACGGTATGTAGATTGCCGGGCGCGTATTGAGATTCATATTGAATTCGTTCAACCCTTTCTTCGACGGACAGTTTTCCATACAGATCTTGCAGCCCGTGCATTTCTTCTCATCGACATAACGCGCTTTTTTTCTGATTTTTACTTTGAAATTTCCGACGAACCCCTTTACGTCTTCCACTTCGGAATAAGTGAGAATATCGATTTTTTCGCTCTGCGCGCAATCCACCATTTTCGGCGTGAGAATACAGGCGGAGCAGTCCAGCGTCGGGAACGTTTTATCAAGCTGTGCCATTCTTCCGCCGATGGTCGCGTTCTTTTCCACGATGTCCACTTCAAATCCCGCTTCGGCAATGTCGAGCGCCGCCTGAATTCCGGCAATCCCGCCGCCGATGACAAGCGCGCGTTTGGTCACGGGACTTTCTCCCGCCGTGAGCGGTGCGTTCAGATTGACTTTCGCGATCGCCGTACGGACGAGGACGAGAGCTTTCTGCGTCGCTTCCTCCCTGTCTTTATGGATCCACGAACAATGTTCGCGGATATTGGCGATCTCCACCATATAAGGATTCAGACCCGCGGATTCCGCCGCTTTACGGAAGGTCGCTTCATGCATTCTCGGCGAACACGAACCGACGACTACACCCGTCAGGTGATGTTCTTTGATCGCGTTTTTTAAAAGCTGCTGTCCGTTTTCCGAACACATATACTGATAGTTTGCGGAAAACACGACGCCCGGTTCGCTTTTGATCTCTTCCGCGACGCGTTCCACATCCACCGTGGCGGCGATATTACTGCCGCACCAACAAATAAATACTCCGATTCTCTGCATAATCCCGTTCCCTTCGTTTATTTATTATATTTTCTGTACGCCGAAACCAAAAACTGCTGCGGAATGAATTCGTCCACGATGGGCGGAATTTCTTCCGCTTTGATTCCGTTTCCGCCGATCGCGCGTTTGACCGTTTCCCTGACGGCTTCCACTACCGCCGCGGGAGCTACGCCGCGCGGACAACGTTCCACGCACGCCATGCAAGATAAACAGTTCCAGATCGCCTGAGACGCGAACAGTTTATCGAGTTTTCCTTTTTCGAGATAATTGACAAACTGATGCGGCTTGATATCCATTTCCTTATATGCAGGACATCTTCCGGAACATTTTCCGCACTTCATGCATTTTGCGGGTTCCGTACCGCTCAACCGTTTGATATTTTCCAGTTGTTGCTGTTTAGTCATGTTTCACTCCCAACGCTTCGGCAAGAAGCTCTGTAAAATATACGACGGGAAGCGATCCGTCCGTATTTTTCTGTAAATTGTAAAGACATAACGGACAAGCCGTAACGAGCATTTCCGCGCCTTTTTCCTTTGCGCTTTTTATGATCATACCGCTTCGCTTTTCCGTCAGTTCTTTGTTTTTGAAAGAAACATATGCGCCGCAACATTCGTTTCGGAACGGATAGGTCACTGCCGTTCCGCCGATCGCACGGATAAAATCTTCGATGATCGTGGGATTTTCCGGATTGTCGAACGCCATCACGTTGTTCGGACGAAGCAACAAACATCCGTAATATGCGCCGATCTTACGGTTCAGAGGTTTGACCACGCGCCTTTTTATCTCGTCAAATCCGACGATGTTTTTCAGCATTTCCAGATAATGCACGACTTCCGTCTCGCCCGCGTATATTTCGTCAAGTTTTAAGTAATTGTTCGCGCGCGTACGGATATCCGCGTCGTTTTTCATATCGTCGTTGGTGCGTTTGATCACGTTATGGCAAGCGGAACAAAGCGTCAGCAGCTTCCCGCCGCGATGCTTCGCGTAATCGAGTGCGCGCACTGCGGAAAGTTTGGTGGCTATTTCGTCCCGCGCCATCGGATAAACCGCGCCGCAACACTGCCAGTTTTCAATTTCTTCCATTTCCACGCCGAGCGCCTCGGCAGATGCGCGCGCATACCGATCGAGTTGTTTCGCCTGCGTTTTCAACGTACAGCCGGGATAATAACAAATTTTCATCTTTCAACCTTCTTTATGCTCTTTTCTATGAGGATACGCCATTTCTTCGGGGTGGAATACTTCGTCAAAACGCTCCGGCGTAAGAAATCCGAGAGAAACGCAGGCCTCTTTTAAACTGATATTTTCTTTATACGCCAACTTCGCCGTTTTTGCCGCGTTTTCATATCCGATGTAAGGATTGAGCGCGGTAACCAACATCAGCGAATTGTAAAGATTGTGCTTCATCTTTTCTTTATTCGCCTTGATGCCGCGCACACAGTTCTTTTCAAAACTCGTGATCCCGTCGGCAAGCAGTCTTACCGATTGCAGAAAATTATATATAATCACCGGCATGAATACGTTCAGCTGGAAATTCCCCTGCGACGCCCCCATACCGACAGCGACGTCGTTGCCGATCACCTGTACCGCAACCATCGTAAGCGCCTCGCACTGCGTGGGATTGACTTTCCCGGGCATAATCGACGATCCGGGTTCGTTTTCGGGGATCCTGATCTCACCGAGTCCGTCGCGCGGACCGGAAGCCAGCCAACGCACGTCGTTCGCAATTTTCATCAGGTTCGCCGCAAGCGCTTTCAGTGCGCCGTGCGCAAAGACGAGTTCATCCTTTGAAGAAAGCTCGTGAAATTTATTTTCGGCATCGGTAAAGTTTCCGCCGGTCAGGATGCTGATCTGGTTTGCCGTCTCCTTGCCGAAGCCTTCGGGCGCGTTGAGCCCTGTTCCGACAGCCGTCCCGCCGATCGCAAGCTGACTTAATCCCGTCATAGCGAGCGCTATATGCACTTTATTCCTTTCGATCATGTTGCGCCAGCCGGAAATTTCCTGCGAAAACGCAATGGGAACGGCGTCCTGCAAATGCGTTCTTCCGCTTTTGATCACCCCTTCGTTTTCCTTTTCCAGCCGTTTGAATGTTTCGATCAGGACATCCATCGCGGGGAACAATCTGTGCGTGATCGCAAGAACCGCAGCGACATGCATTGCCGTAGGAAACGTATCGTTAGAACTCTGACTCTTATTGATGTCATCGTTCGGATGCAATAATTTCTTTCCGCAAAGTTCGTTTCCGCGATTCGCAATCACTTCGTTTGCATTCATATTGGATTGCGTGCCGCTCCCCGTCTGCCATACGACAAGCGGAAAATTATCGTTCAGCTTGCCTTCGATGACTTCGTCGCAGGCAAGACAGATATATTTCATTTTTTCTTCCGACAAATTGCCCATATTGTAGTTCGCAATCGCCGCCGCTTTCTTCAGTATGCCGAACGCATGAATGATCTCCCCCGGCATCGTTTCCGTTCCGATCTTGAAATTTTCAAAACTTCGCTCGGTCTGCGCGCCCCAATATTTATCTGCCGGCACCTTCATTTCGCCCATCGTGTCTTTTTCGATACGGTATTCCATTGTTGCACCTCTCTTAATTCACGTCGTTAAAAGCTTTTCTTCGATTTCTCTTTCCGCAGTGTAAAGCGACTTTTTATAAATCGATAAAATTTTATCGATTGCATTTAGATTATAGCAACTTTTTTCATCTTTTACAAGCGTTTCAAGTCAGATTTTCAAAATTTTTTTTCCATGTTTCGTTTTTTTTCGACAATGTGAAAAGCGTTAAAATTTTATGAAAAGAAATCACATTTTTTCAACCTGTCATCGGTTTTTGATGAAAGAAAATTTTATATCTTTTGCAACAGATCCTGCCAGAAGGTTTGAAACGCTTGCCAAGAAAAGTAAAAAACGATACAATAAAGGCAGCGTTTATCTTTGACGGAATCAGGAAGGAATATGAAAAGAACAAAAATCGTATGTACAATCGGTCCCGCTTGCGAAAAGGAAGAGATCATCACGGAAATGATCAAAGCCGGCATGAACGTTGCGCGTTTGAATTTTTCGCACGGTACGCATGAAGACCACCGAAAGAAATTCAATTTGATCAAGCAGGTGCGGGAAAAACTGAACGCGCCTATCGCGATCATGCTGGATACAAAAGGTCCGGAATACAGGATCGGAACCTTTGCGGGCGGAAAGATCCGACTTCGTGAAGGAGACACTTTTACGTTTACGGTCGAGGAAGTCGTCGGCGATGAAAAGCGCGTGTCTGTTTCTTACAAACATCTGATCGAAGAACTTCAGCCCGGCGACAGGATTCTTCTGAGCAACGGACTTCTCATTTTTGAAGTTCGGGAACTCAGGGAACGGGAAGCGGTTTGCACCGTCCTTGCAGGCGGCGAACTTTCCGACAAAAAGAGCATGAGTTTTCCGAATAAAGTTCTCAAGCAACAATATCTGAGCGAACAGGATAAAGCGGATTTGTTGCTCGGCATCGAACTCGGCGTTGATTTTATCGCCTGTTCCTTTGTATCGCAGAAGCAAGATATTTTGGATATACGGAAATTCCTGAAGGAACACGGCGGCGACGACATCGATCTGATCGCAAAGATCGAAAACCGTGCGGGCGTAAACAACATTGAGGAGATCCTCGAAGTTTCCGACGGCATCATGATCGGCCGCGGCGATATGGGCGTAGAAATTCCGTTTGAAGAACTCCCCTCCATTCAAAAACACCTGATACAAAAATGCCGGATCCTCGGAAAACGCGTGATTACCGCGACGGAAATGCTGGAATCGATGATCACCAATCCGCGGCCGACGCGCGCGGAAATCACCGACGTCGCCAATGCCGTATACGATGGGACGAGCGCGATTATGCTTTCGGGAGAAACTGCGGCGGGTAAATATCCCGTGGAAGCGGTACGGACAATGAGCAAAATCGCCGTGGAAGCGGAAAGAGATATCGATTTCATCAAACGGTTCAGAAATACCGATTTTAAAATTAAAAATACGGTGGACGCCATTTCCCATGCGACGTGCGGTCTTGCCATCGACGTGAAAGCAAAACTGATCGTGGTCTGTACGCGCTCCGGAACGACGGCGCGCATGGTATCGCGTTACCGTTCGCCCGTCAACATCCTTGCGATGACGACAAACGAAAAAGTTTGGCGTAAACTTTCCCTTTCCTGGGGTGTGGAATCCATCGTCTGCGACGAATATACCTCTACGGAAGTGATCTTTTACAATGCCGTCACCAACGCGAAAAACCGCAAACTCGCGCATACGGGAGACACCATTGTCATCACGGCAGGCAATCCGTTCGGACAGTGCGGCAATACAAACCTGATCAAAATAGAAAAGCTCTGAAACCCGCCATTTTGCCGAAAAAAAATTCTGAATTTAAAAATCCGAGGGCGCGTCGTTGTTACCGACGCGCCCTCTCGTCCGCTCAAAACCAATGTTGAATTATTTAGCGCTAAATCCGATTTTCAAGGTTTTTTTCACGGTTGTTTCTTCAAAACGAATTTCGTTTTCCACCTGATCAAATTTTACGGTCCGATTGTCCACGAAGAATGTTTCCGCCGTTTTACCGTTTCCGAACACAAAAGAGCGCAAAGTGATTTTTCCGCCTTTTACGAAAAATACGATATCGGATTCGCCGATTTCCACCGTTCCCCACGCCTCTGCGGCGCTCCACAGAAATTTGCCGCTTTTATGGAGCGGGATAAATCCGATTCTGCCTTCGGGCATATCGCATATGAACCCGCTGTATATGATCAATAAGGCGAATGACGCCATGGATCGCGCGTAATTGCTTCCGCATTCCATCTCGTTCCAAGGATTTCTTTTTTCTCCGTCATATCTGTCGCGTATCGCTTTGACAAGAGACAAGCCCTCTTTTTCCAACCCCTCGGAGATCATGAGTCCCGCAAGCGAATATTCAAACCCAGCCATGGTTTCTTCGCAATACGGCAACGGAATCATCGGTTTATATGTTCCCTTCGGATAGTCGCATATAATTGCGCCCTTTTCATCGTCCACGGTAAATAATCTCCACATATTTTCCACCGTGCGCATCGACTCTTTGAAATTATTTTTATACAGACTGAAGAGTGCTTTTTTCTTTTTTTCCACGTCGAAAACACCGTTTTTTTTCAGGATCGCCGCATGCCAGTCTGCAAGCATCTGATCGATCTCACAGCCTTCTTTATATTGATATTTGATCTCTTTTGCCTCATCGTTCCAATACTCGTCCGCACCGAAACTTTTCGTGACAGACGGATCGTTGATATCGATCTTCTGAATGAAATAACTGCCGTTGAACAGATTTTCATTCATCCATTTTCTGCCGTATTCGTATTTTTTCGCATAACATTTCGCCGCCGCGGCGTCCCCTACCGCTTCGGCCATTTCTTTTCCGCAATCGAGCGCCAGAAGATACATCCCTTCCAGCCACGAATTCGCGCCGAACAGTTCCATATCGAGCGTATGATGCTGCCGTCCGTCAAGAACACCGTCTCCGTCGCTGTCCCAACGGTCGGCGTTATTTTCGGACCAGGCATATTCCAGCATCTTCTTTATGCTGTTCCAATTGAGATTGAGCCAAGCGTTGTCTCCGCTGATTTTCCATTCCCGATAGGACTTGATCACCTCGCCCATCTGCCCGTCAACACAGGCGCGGAAACGGATTTCACGTTTCCGTCCCAAAGGAAGAACCGTTCTGAACGCCGTTTCCCCGCTCTCGAACGTATTGTAACGATAAACCGTCTCTCTCAGCGAACGCTCCAGTTGCGGAAAAAGATACGGCAGTGCATAGGCGTAATTCCATACGTGCTGACAAGTTCCTTCGCAGCTGCCTTGCTTTTCCATCACGCCTTCCCAGCCGTAGAACGTTCCGTCCTCCAACCGCAGAACCGTTGGCGATTTCAAAATGGAAATATTGGAAGATACCGCGTCCAGCACGACATCCGGAAGCGACGAAGAAAAGAGAGCATCCTTGAATCGTTTTGTTTTCGTGAAAAGCTCGTCGAAAAAACGCAGACAGTACATTGCCGTCTCCCGCGAATTTTCAAAACGCGTCGAATAATAATTTTTCCAAATAACGTCATTTCCGTTTTCGTCTTTAAACGGATCCCAATAATTGTAATTATTCGGTGCATTCCAAGCCATGACAAAGCGAACCCGCCTCTTTTCCTTCGGAGGAACCGCAACATACGCAAATAAAGAAGCATGATCCTGTACGCCGCAATTCGGATATTTTCTGTTTTCCTGCCTTTCTTTTTCACTGAAATTACGCCAATACACCGTTTGCGGATCAGACCAGCCGCCGCGAAACCAATCTTCCGTAGCGGAACAATCGCCGTGATCGGTAGCGATTGTCATATCGGAATAATTTGTCGCATTCCGATCGTCTTCGTTTCCGAAATAAACCCCATGAACGCCGCGATCGATAAAAAAATCGTTTACGGATTTTTCAGAATGGTTCCTAAGCGAAAAGCCGAGCGTATATTCTACGGTTTCATCGGTTTGATTTTCAATTTCCGCAAGAAAAAACGCTGCCGGCAAAGATGAATTGAAACTGTCCTGCGGTATAAAAGGATTAAACGCCGTCAGCCGGATTTTACCGGGGAAAGATTCGTCAGAAAAACGCAATTCCGCAATGGGAAACTCCCCTTTGAACGTAACGTTTCTGAAATGGGGAAATCCCGCCATACTCGTCTGCAGAGGACCGAACCCGTATCCGCAGAAAAATCCGTTGATCGGGGATCCGACCAGATCGCTTACGGCATCGCCTTGCAAGACTTTTGCAACGGAAGAATTTCCTTTTTTCGCCTTGACGGCAAAATGAGAAAATCCGTTTTTCGAGTTTTTGTCGGGTCGGTTGAAGATTTCCCAGTCGATCAATTCACCGTTCCCCCCGATGCCCACGGAGCCCGTACCGATCCCGCCGAGGGGAAAAGAAATTTTCTTAAGTTTTTTGCCCTTGTAAATCATAAAAACCTCATATAAATCAATAATCGCATATCGATTTTCTTAATTTTGCCGTATTTTGTGTTATTCTTTAACTTTTCCTGTCTTTCCTGAACGACAGAAACCGCTTATGATCGTTCCATCGATCCGGCAGCAGCTAAAAAATAAAAAGTATTGTCCCCAAAAGCGTCAGGATCAAACTGATCCACGTCCAGAGTCCGAGTTTTTCTTTGAATATTACCAATGCGGATATCGTTGAAAACAAAACGGATCCGCCCGTGATGAAAGGATACAGTAAAGAAGCGTCGAGTTCTTTTGCCGCATTCAATTGCAACAGATAACCGCATCCGGAAAAGAGCACGTAACCGCAACAAATACAAAACGCAAGTAAAATCTGTTTTTTAGCATCGGTTATTTTGTCGGTATGTATTTCGGAATCGTTTTGCAAAGTCAGCTCCTCCGAAGCAGCGGCTTTTGCTTTTCTTTTGAAAAACAACCGGTAAACGCCGAAACAAACAAGCGAAATAGCAAACTGCATTAAATAGAGCCATATCATATAATCGAGCGTCGGAACGGCCGCGGCGTTGATCTGATGCACTTTTGAAAAGATACTGACCCCGCCGTTCAGCACAAAAACCGCCAAACATAAAAAATAGAAAACGGCGGACGGTTTTTCTTTTTTTACCGCTTTCTGTTCCGGTTTTACGGATAAAAACAAAGACAAAATCAAAATCAACATTCCGATTGCTTTTGCTATGCTTAATTTTTCCTGTAAAAACAATAGACCGTAAACAAACGGAAGCAACATACCGCCGAGCATGATAAATACGGTGAATACGGCAACGCTGCCAAATTTTACGACAAAAATACTGCATAACATACACAGCGTAAGCACAAGCGCTTCCGCGCTTGCAATGATAAAGCTGAACGAGCCGTAAGTCAATGTAAATTTGTTCAGGCATAAAAATAAAACTACGGCAATCCCGCCGGTCAGAATCGGCATCCATAAAAGCGCGTCCGTATTTTTAACGACGTACTTTTGATAAAACTTATTGAAAACAAATTGCCCCGCCACGCAAACCGTTGAAAGCGTAATCAAGAAATATTCCATAAAACAACATCTACCCTATATTATAACAGACATAATTTATAGTTATTTCTTTATTAAAACATTAGTGATTTATATATTTGAAACAGTTACGTTCTGACGCCAATTTACGAAAAACAGGTTATCAAATTCCGTCTCTTTCCCGTAACATCCGTACGGCAGATGTTTTTCATCCAGTTCGGGAATATTTTCTATTTTTCCTTCCGCATATTCCCTTACCCGTTTTTGCACGGCGCGTATACGTCCTGTCAGTCCGCCGAAGCGCTGATCCTGTACTTCAAAACCAAATGACTTGTTCTCTTTATACCACGCCGTTTCAAATTTTTTATAAAAATCGCCGATTTTCTTAAGAAGATTTTTAAACTGTCCGTCTAAGGACTTTAGTTTTTCTTTATCCTTCGCGGCATAAGCCTCTTTCAGACGTACGGCAAGATCGATCTTACACTTCAATACGGAACAAAGCGCAGATAATTCATCGAATATGTATCCGTACGCACCGGCTTTCACGTTATGCAGTACTTTTATAAAACGGGAATAATACTTCGTCTGATCTTTTGTAATCAAGGAATCGAACATACCGAACAGCAGATCGTCAAACAAAAAGAATTGCGAAGAATTGTTTCTCTGCGTCCTTTCCCCGTCGTTTGCCCTGTTGGGCAAATCGATCTTCATGAAGTCATCGAAAGCAACGCCCGTTAAAGTCTTGAACACTTCTTTATTTTTATCGTCTCCGTATGCACTCTGCGCGAGATAATAAAGCGACGGCAATACGGAAAAAACGCTCGCTTCTCCTCCGCCGTCACCCCATGCGGTAAGAAAATAATTTTTTATACCGCAGTCTTTACACGCCCGTACGGCCGCTTCCGTTGCTTTGATCGAAAATTCGTTGATCGGCGTCCATCCTACCCATTTCCAGGCGCCTCCGGCAAATTCGATTCTTTCGCTTAACATAAAATGGCTCTTGAGCATATCGGAATAATGCCGATAGTCCGTGCTGTAATAGTCCCAATAAATCAGAGAAACATCCTGCGGAATTTTCCCGAGAAGGCTTTCCGGAACCGTTTCAAAACTCTTATAATATTCCCCGCCGGACGCCATACGGAAAAACATATCGCTCCACATTGCACAAACCGTAAAACCGTGCTTCTTGGCAATTTCCAGAACGCGCTGCAGATGTCTGAACATAATGTCAAATTTCGAAACATATCCGTGTATGTCAAGGTATTTTCCAAGTCCGAGGAAATGCGCCTCGTCCATGCCGATATTTACTTTTCGGGAAGTGAAATTGTGCTCCAATGTCGTAAACATATCGTCAATCAGCCGATATGTTTTTTCATCGTCACATAACAGAATATCGTTGCAATCGATGATATCGCAATAATCATGATAGCGCGTAATCTGATTCAGATGCGCGAGCGTCTGAATACACGGGATAAGTTCCATACCGAGTTCCCGACAAAAAAGATCGATGTCTGCAATCTCTTCTTTCGTATATCTGCCTCTTAAATATCCGAAATACGGATTATTTTCCACTTCGTATGTATCTTCCGTATAAAGATAGAGATAGGTGTATCCCATGCTCGCAAGATTTGCAACGAGCTTTTTTACCGTTTCTGTATTTAAAACGGCGTTTCTCGAACAGTCTACCATCATGCCGAGCTCATCAAAAGAAGAAGCCTGTTTTGTTTCGATTCCGCTCGCGGCATACAGAAGTCCCCTTAAAAAATCGGTCGTTTTCGCAAATCCGATCAGCACTTTTCCGTTTTCTCTTTTTACCGAAAAACCTCGCTCGATCCGATTTGCAACAACTTCCTCGCCGTCATCCGCAAAAACGGGATTCCATGCATAACTTATGTTTTTTACCGCTTTTTGCAATGATTCATCAATTCCGTGAATGTTGAATTTCATTTGTCGTTCCCTCTTTATTCTTAAATTTTTATCAATCTTCTTTGTTGTCGTCTGTAAAAATAAGATGTCCGCCCGATACGTCCATGTCAAAAAAACGCTTGTCCTTCAGAATCTGAGCGCGCTGTACGCAGTTATAACCGTATTTCTTCTTCAATCGGAAGACCGTTTCTTCCATCTTCTCGTTTTTTCGGGACCCCGAAGAAAAATCAAACAGATCCTCTTTCGTCTGCGCAAAATCCGATACGGATACCCCGACCGCCCGGACGGGCGCCGCCCAATCATAAAATTCCGAAAATAATTTACAGGCCTTCTTGCCGAGCTCTCCCGCGCTTCGGAACGGGATCGCATAGCGTTCCTGTTTTCCGTATGTTTTTAATTGATTATCCGTAACCGTTACCTTTATCGTATGCGCTTTTCCGTAATGCCCTTCCCTGATACGAGTCGCGACCGAATCGCTTAACAACAGCAAAAGCGTTTTTACATCTTCAAAGTTCATAAGATCGCGATAACTTGTGAGGCTGTTCCCCACGGACTTCACCTTACGATCCTGATTTACGGCGGTTACGGGAGAATCGTCTTGCCCGTTGGCGTAACGGTAAAGATACTCTCCCCATTTCCCGAGCTTGCCGAATAAAAAGTCCTTATCTGCCAGGGCGATCTCTCCTATCGTGAATATATTGAACCGATGAAGTTTTTCCTTTGTGGCGCGCCCGACAAAGAGCATATTTTCGGCGGGCAGATTCCAAATTAAAGTCCGGTAATTCTCCGGGGTAATTTCCGTGATCGCGTCCGGTTTTTTCAGGTCTGAACCGAGTTTTGCAAAAATTTTATTCCAACTGACGCCGATGCTGACGGTAAGACCGAATTTTTCTTTGATCTCTCCGGATATGAGTTCCGCGATCTGTTTTCCGCTTCCGAAATACTTTGCGCATCCGCTCACATCGAGCCAACACTCATCGATTCCGAAAGGCTCAATCCGATCCGTATAGCGCTTATAAATTTCCATGATCTGTAAAGAAATGTCGTAATAAGCGGAAAAATCGGCCTGAATCCCTTCCAGATCCGGGCATTTCGTTTTTGCCTGCCAAAACACATCGCCTGTTTTAACGCCGAAAGACTTTGCAAGGTAATTTTTAGCAAGCACAACGCCGTGCCGATCCTCGATACTTCCGCATACGGCGAGCGGTTTATTGCGAAATTCCGGATGCTTTAACATTTCGACGGAAGCGTAAAAATTATTCAGATCGCTATGCAAAATTGTACGCATCACCGATTCAGTCCTCGCAGCGCGCTTCCACAAACCAGCGCGATGTACGGCTTTCAAAATAAAAATTTCTTTCTTTGCCCAGAACAACGCAGGTAAATTTCTTTGTAAGAATTGCGCCCGCATGCGCAGAAGGCGCCGTTGTGCAGCAAAGAAACCGATCGATCTTTCTCTCTTTATCTTCCCAGATAAAACCGATCGGGATCATTTTTCCTTCGGTCGTAAATCTGATTGTCATTTCCAAATATATTTTTGCGTATCGCATACAAAAAGTATCGGTACACGGTCAAAAAATATACGAAAACAAGACGATTTTCAAAAATTATAACCGATTTTTGATTATAACTTATTTTGTATTTTAAAAAACTCCGTTTCAGGGCGAAATAAAGAAAATTTATATTTTGTCACAGACCGGAACGACTCTCCCTTTTTCAATACGACTGAAGGAAAAGAAGGAATGTTGCACGCATTCGGATAAAGTTGCGTTTCCAGACAGAATGCGCAATTTTTCTCGAAAACAGCCTTACCCTTTGTCCCGTTCAGAAAATTACCGGAATAAAACTGCATACAAGGCATATCGGTATAAACCTCCATCTCGATGCAGGTTTTCGGATCAAACGCCTTTGCAACCCAGGCGTTCTTTTCTCTTTCGCTATGCAGAACGTAATTAAAATCATATCCGCCGGCCTTTTGCAAAAATTCGTTTTTATATCCGATCTCTTCCCCGATCTCTTTCATGGTATTAAAATCAAGCGGCGTATGATGAACGGCATAAAGTTCTCCCGTAGGAATCAGTTCTTCGTCGATCGCCGTGATATAATCGCTCTTGATTCGCAGACATTCTCCCAAAACCGTCTGATTAAAGTCGCCGGATAAGTTGAAATAAGCGTGATTCGTAAGAGAACAAAGCGTATCCGCATCGGTTTTCGCTCTGTAGGATATCACGAGTTCGTTTTCTTCCGTAACGCGGTATCTCACCTCGACAGACAAATTCCCCGGATATCCCTCTTCCATATCTTTGGAGAAATAGGTGAAAACAAGCTCGTCGTTTTCCGTCGAACCGTCCCAAAAAACCGAATCGAAACCGACTTTACCGCCATGAAGTGAGTTTTTGCCGTCATTTTGATAAAGGAAATATTTTTTTTCGTTCAGAACAAATTCGGCTCCGCCGATTCTGTTTGCCGTTCTGCCGATTACGGCGTTAAAATAATCCGCCGACCCGATGTATTCTCCGATATCGTTAAACCCGATCACAACATCGCGTTCCACTCCGTTTATATCTGGTATAATCAATTTATGAATCCTCGCTCCATAATTGATGATTTCTACCTTCATTCCATTGTTGTTTTCTAATCTGTAACAACAAAGATTTTTTCCGTTAATCTTTCTTTTTTCAATCTGTTCGATCATCATAACACCGTCGTTCCCACTGTGCGCACCTTTAAAGGCAACACGCGGTCATTTCCGAATATTTCCGACATACGGGAAACAAAATAATCCGCGTCTTTATTTTCCAGAACGTTCAATGTCGTCCCGGCAAATCCCCCTCCGTGAACGCGGTTTGCGCCGTTTGTGAGATATTTTTTTGCCAATGCGAGCGCAAGCGGAATCGGTTGACGGATGTCGCCGGCAGGAAATACATTCTGCAGCAACGTCTGAGAACTGAGTCCGGATTCGTTGATCGCTCTCAAAAACAACGCATAATCCTTTTCTTGCAACGCTTTCGCCGATGTTTCCACGCGCTTATTTTCTTCAAAAAAATGAATCGCGCGTTCAATCGCCCTGCCGTTCAATTCCTTCTTTAACGCCGGCATACGACGATAGAAATCATCTTCATTGACTTCAATCAGCCTGTCCTTTCCGAAAAACGCGCTGACTTTTCCCATTTCCTGCGTAATCGCGGCATATTCGCCGGTAAGATGCTTATGATCGCCTTCCGTTTCGATCAACACAAACGTATATTCCGAAAGATCGCATTTTACGGGCGTCGGAAAAACGTCGCCTTTCACGGCAAAATCCAGCAAAGTAATCCCCCCGAACGCAATCGCACTCTGATCGAGCAATCCGCACGGTTTTCCGAAATATGCACTTTCCGCATACTGCGAAATCAACGCTTTTTCCTTCTCGCTTATCCTGCCGTCGTTATACAGAAAATTCAATATTTCACAGATAAGAATCTCAAATGCCGCCGAACTGGATACTCCCGCTCCGCCCGACACATTGCTTGTCGTCACGGCAGTAAACCCGCCTATGCGGTAGCCTCGTTTCAGAAACCCGTCGCAAATGCCCGCAACCAGCGCGTCGGAACTCCCTTTCGGCAAGGCCGTATCGGACCGCGTATGCACGATCACATCGGGATACCCTTCCGACTTCACGGTAATCACGCCGTTTTCCGTCGGAAGAAACATTGCGATCGTGTCCAGGCTGATCGCGCAGCCCACGGCTTTCCCTCCGTTATGATCGGTATGATTTCCTATAACCTCCACTCTCCCGCTCGAGGACGCCATGTAGCCCGTTTTTCCGTATTCTTTTTTGAACCGCGCGATCAGCCGCTCATAACGCGTATACTGACCGGGCGCATCGTCTCCGTACAATGCCGGAAACAGTTCCGCTACGTCCCGAACGCAATTTACAATCTTACCTTTTTGCATCTTCTTTTTCTCCGTATCGTTTGCTTTCAGTATAGCATTTTTTTACTGTGCTGGCAAGATATTCCGCTAAGATTATACTCATAATTTTTATTTTTAACGGGGCCTTAATTCTTGACACATAAATTAATATATATTATAATAATTATTGTAATTTTTTGAAAACAACAGAACGGATCTTCGTCTGTCGGAGGTAAAGGAATGGATGCTTTGAAAATCGAAAAAAAATGGCAGGAAATCTGGGAAAAAGAAAAGATTAACTATTTTAATCCGAAGAATATCGATAAAAAATATTATTGTCTTGAAATGTTTTCCTATCCTTCCGCGGCAAAACTGCACGTCGGTCATTGGTACAATTACGGTCTGACCGACAGCTTTGCACGCTATAAAAAAATGAAGGGTTTCGAAGTTTTCCAACCGATGGGATTTGACGCATTCGGGCTTCCCGCGGAAAATTACGCGATAAAAACGGGAATTCATCCGAAAGATTCCACTTTACAGAACATTGAAAATATGGAAAAGACGCTCAGAGAAATGGGCGCGATGTTTGACTGGAATGCGGAAATCAAAACGTGTGATGAAAGCTATTATAAATGGACGCAGTGGCTGTTTTTGAAACTCTATGAAAAAGGTCTTGCCTACCGCAAGGAAGCGCCCGTAAACTGGTGTCCTTCCTGCAACACCGTTCTTGCCAACGAACAAGTGATTGACGGCGCTTGCGAGCGTTGTCATACCACCGTCATCAAGAAAAACTTAACACAATGGTTTTTCAAGATCACGGATTATGCGGAAGAGTTGCTCAGCGGTCTCAATGACCTCGACTGGCCGGAAAAAACCAAATCCATGCAACGGAACTGGATCGGAAAATCGACGGGAGGCGAAATCGAATTTACGACGGAAAGCGGAGATACTTTCCGTGTTTTTACGACGCGCGCAGACACGCTCTTCGGCGTCAGTTTTGTGGCGCTCGCGCCGGAACATCCCCTCGTTGCCAAGCTGACTGCGGCGGACAGAAAAGAAGCCGTGGACAATTACGTTTATGAAACTTCGAAAGCGACGGAAATCGACAGGCTTTCCACTGTCCGTGAGAAAACGGGCGTCTTTATCGGCGCCTATGCAATAAATCCCGTAAACAATAAAAAAGTGCCGATTTTTGCGGCCGATTACGTTTTATATTCTTACGGAACCGGTGCGGTTATGGGTGTTCCCGCGCACGATGAAAGGGATTTTCTTTTCGCCAAGAAATACGATCTTCCCATCGTACGCGTCGTAAAGGGAAAAGACGGGGAAAACGACGATCTTCCGTTTACGCAATACGGCATCACGATCAATTCCCAGAAATTCGACGGAATGCCTTCGGAAGAAGCCAAAAAGGCGATCGTAAACGATCTCGTAAAACAAAATAAAGGCGAACACAAAATCAATTACCGTCTGCGTGACTGGCTGGTATCGCGTCAACGGTATTGGGGCGCGCCGATCCCGGTAATCCATTGCGATAAATGCGGCGCCGTTCCCGTCCCCTATAAAGATCTGCCCGTCAAACTCCCCTATGACGTCGAATTCAAGCCGGACGGGAAATCCCCTCTGGCAAAGCATGCGGGCTTTATGAACGTAAAATGTCCGATCTGCGGCGGAGATGCGCACAGGGATCCCGATACGCTTGACACCTTCGTGTGTTCCAGCTGGTATTATCTTCGTTATCCTGACGCAAACAACACAAAGGAGCCGTTTAATCCGGAATACATCAATAAAATGTTGCCTGTCGATAAATATGTCGGCGGAGCGGAACACGCCTGTATGCATCTGCTCTATTCCCGCTTTATCACAAAGGCTTTGCGCGATATGGGATATCTGAATTTCAGCGAACCCTTCAAATCACTCGTGCACCAGGGCGTCATCCTCGGTCCCGACGGGATGCGCATGAGTAAATCGAGAGGAAACGTCATTTCTCCCGACGATTATATCAAGCAATACGGTTCCGACGTTTTCCGCCTGACGCTGATGTTCGGTTTTTCCTATACGGAAGGCGGTCCGTGGAGTGACGACGGCATCAAAGCCATCAGTAAATTTATCGACAGGATCGAACGGCTTGCCGACAGGGTCTGCAAAATAAAACCGGATAAATCCGCGCCCTTCGGCAAGGAGGAAAAAGATCTGAATTATGTTCGCAACTACACGATAAAATGCGTGGACAGAGACATGGAATCCTTCTCCTTCAACACTGCAATCGCAAGGATGATGGAATTTCTGAACGCGCTTTATAAATACGACGCACTGGAAGTCAAAAATAAGAAGTTCTACCGCGAGGCTTTCAGTGATTTCATTTTGCTTCTCGCGCCGTGCGCTCCGCACTTTGCGGAAGAAGTCTGGGAGATGCTGGGCAATAAAAAATCGGTCTTTTACTCTTCCTATCCCGTATGCGACGAAAACGCGCTTGTAAAAGACGAAGTGGAGGTCGCCGTGCAATTCAACAGTAAAATGCGCGGACGCATCGTGATCCCCTCCGGGGCGGACGAAACAACCATCCGCAACCTGTTGCTCAGCGACGAAAAGATTGCGCCGATGCTTGATGGAAAAGAAATCAAAAAACTGATCATCATTCCGAACCGTCTGATAAACGTAATGCTCTGATCGGTCATATAAGGGGAGTTTATGGAAGAGAAAAAAAGGAAAAGACAACCGAACACAAAACCGGCGGCAATACGGGAACCGGAATCGGAACACGAACCGGAAAATGAAAGCACCGGCGTTTCCGATACCGACGCTTACGAAAAAGCTCTTTTTACCAAAAAGAAAAGGACCGTAAAAGCGGAAAGCGCCGTCAAAACCGAGGGAAAAGATATTTCCGAAAAATCCGAAAAACAGGAGAACGCCGAAGAGCAGCCGGAGCAGTTGTCCTTTGATCTCAGCGGCGTTGAAGAGATCACGATTCAGTCTTCTTATTACGAATACGACGACAAGGAAAACTCTCCCCTGATCAGTATATTCAAAGCGATCGGAAAGAAATTTTCCCGAAAGGAAAAAACAAAAACGCAAAAAAAGAAAAAACTGAATCCTCTGCCTTCCGTAAGCGCTACGCGTTATCACCCGGATATTGCCGTGGGTCTGAACGACGAACAGCTTGCAGAACGCTATGACAACGATCTCGTCAATAAAGTTGAAAATAAATATTCAAAATCCTACGCGAGCATCTTTATCGGTAATATCTGTACATTTTTTAACTTTCTCGGACTGATCTGCGCCGTCGCTCTGCTTGTTGCCGGCGCAAAATACAGTCGGTTTATGTTTGTGATCGTGTATGTTCTGAATATCGCCATCGGCATTATCCAGGAAATCCGCGCTAAACATTCGATTGAAAAACTTGCCCTTTTATCCAATCATTCGGCAAAAGTTGTGAGAAACGGCTCCGTTATGGAAATTTCCACCGGAGACATCGTGCTGGATGATATTCTGCAATTTACCGCGGGCAATCAGATCTCCACGGATTCCATCATCGAACAAGGTTCCGTAGAAGTCAACGAATCCCTTTTGACCGGCGAATCCGTCGCCGTCAAAAAGACCGTCGGCGACGAACTTTTTGCCGGCAGTTTCATTACCGGAGGAAATTGCGTTGCCCGTGCAAATAAAGTCGGCAAAGACAATTATGTGGAAATTCTTTCGGCAAAAGCGAAAAAATATCGCAAACCTCATTCCGAACTGATGCGTTCCACGCAGATGATCATCACCTGCGTCGGTCTTCTCATCATTCCCATGGCGATCGGGATGTTTCTGAAACTTACGCTTAATATCTCCGATTGGCGCCAGGTGATTGAAGGTACGAGCGCCGTAATCATCGGTATGATTCCCGCCGGCATGATGCTGTTAACGAGTCTTGCGCTGGCGGTAGGCGTTATTCGCATGGCCAGACATCAGACGCTTGTTCAGGATCTGTATTCGCTGGAAATGCTGGCGCGGATCGATGTTCTTTGTCTCGACAAGACCGGGACGATCACCGACGGCAGAATGAAAGTGAGCGACTGCGTGATTTTAAGCAACAATTTTCCCGATACGATCAGCGAAGCAATGGGATCCATGCTTGCGGCTCTTGACGACAACAATCAGACATCCCTCGCCCTGCACAATCATTTCGGAAGGAACAACAAGCTGAAACCCGTAAAAATCCTGCCGTTTAATTCCGACAGAAAGTTTTCCGCAGTAACCTTTGCGGAATCGGGAACTTACGCTTTCGGCGCTCCGGAATTTGTTTTGAAGGAAGCGCCGGAAAATATCTTGAAAATGGTAAAGCAATATGCGTCGATGGGACTGCGCGTTCTGCTTGTCGCGCATTCCAAAGCCGGGATCTCGGGCGAATCTCTTCCCGCAAGCATGAAAGCGATCGCTCTGATCACGATCTCGGATAATATTCGCGAAGACGCCGTTTCCACGATCCGCTGGTTCAAACAAAACGACGTGCAGATCAAAATTATTTCCGGAGATAATCCCATCACCGTATCGGAAGTGGCAAGGCGAGCCGGTGTGGAAGGTGCGGAAAAATATATCAGTTTGGAAGGCATGAGCGAAAACGAAGTGATCGGCATTGCCAACAAGTATACCGTATTCGGAAGAGTAACGCCCGAACAGAAAGCCATTCTCATCAGGGCAATTAAAGCCGCGGGACATAATGCGGCGATGACGGGAGACGGTGTAAACGACATTCTGGCGCTCAAAGAGGCGAATTGCGCCATCACCGTCGGCTCCGGCAGCGAAGCGGCAAGAAACGTTTCCCATATTGTGATGATGGATAATAATTTCGCATCTATGCCGAAAGTCGTTCACGAAGGCAGGCGCGTTATCAATAATATTCAGAATTCCGCATCCCTCTATCTGATGAAAACGTTCTTTATCACGATGCTTGCCTTTCTCGTTATCGTCATTCCCGGCGCGATCTATCCGTTCAATACGTCGCACATGATGTTGATCGAATTTTTCATCATCGGGATCGCATCGTTCTTCCTGTCGTTCCAGGCAAACGATAATCGCGTCAAAGGTAAATTTATCAATTATGTCATCTGTAAATCCTTGCCGGGCGGAATTCTGATTCTTCTCAGCGTTCTTATCGTGATGTTGTCGCAAAGTCTTTTGCAACCGCATCTCGGCATCGAAAATTATCCCGACGATCTTTACAAAACCATGATGGAACACGCAATGAATTTTGCAGGTCTTGTAATGCTGTATCGTTTATGCAAGCCCTTCAATCCCTATCGGACGTTGCTGTTTGTCGGAATCGCCCTGCTTCTCGGCGGGATTTCCGTATATTCGATCCTCGAAGGTTTTGAGCTGTTTTCCCTCAATGCCATGAACGATCTCGGGCTCTATTGGCACCACCTGCTTATTCTCGTTTCGATATTCCTACTCTGCATTTCTCTCGCAGGAGTGCTGGAAAACATTGCAAACAAATATCTGATCGCGCAAAACAACAAATCAAAAGGCAAGACAAAAAATTAATCTTTTTTAACGGGATTGATAAGCGTCGCGAGATTAAAAAACCGCCGTCCGTAAAAACGGACGGCGGTTTTTTTATGTGATCTTTCCTTGTTCTCTTACAAAAGCGCAGCGGCTTTTTTATCAACGATAACGATAACGTCCTCGTGTTTCTGCAGCACGCTTGCGGGGCAATCCTCCGTAACGGGACCCTTCACCATGTTGTAGACGGCTTTTGCTTTATTTTCACCGTTTGCTACTACCAGGATCTTTTTCGCATTCATGATATTTGCGATTCCCATCGTAATGGCTTTTGTGGGAACTTCGCTGATATCGTCAAACAAGCGGGAATTATCCTTGATCGTGCTTTCGGTGAGGTTGACAATATGCGTCGTGGAATCAAACGGCGTTTTCGGTTCATTAAAACCGATATGACCGTTGGACCCGATGCCGAGAAGCTGTATACTCTGTCTCATTTTGTTGAGCAACGCGGTATAACGGGCGCATTCCGCATCGAGATCTGCGGCAATGCCGTTCGGCAAATTCGTATTGGCAAGATCGATATCCACATGATTAAACAGGTTATCTTTCATGAAATAATCATAACTTTGAACGTGCCCTTTCGGCAAGCCGACATATTCGTCAAGATTTACCGTTTTTATGTTCTTAAAGGAAATTTCTTTTTTTGCACATTTATCGATCAATTCCTTGTACAAACCGATCGGCGTTGTTCCGGTTGCCAATCCGAGAACGGCGTTTTCATCCGCCTTGATCACTTCGGCAATCACTTCAGCCGCCTTTTTGCTCATTTCGTCATAATTTTCCGTAACGATAACTTTCATATTACTTACTCACTTTATTCAATCTTTCTTTCACGTCGTTTTTAAACGCTTCAATATAGCTCAGAACATAATCCACCATAGAGACGGAATCATCTTCGATCAGCGGCGTAAGATCCATCGCGTAACCGAGTCCGGTCGCGTTATCGCATCCGTGGCTTGCGGCATAAGTCGCATGCGCCGTACGTCTGCCCTGTGCCGCAAGATCGTATCTCTTTCCTCCGCAGATCTGCGAATCGAATACACTGACAAGACTCATGGCAATATTAGGATGCTCGCTGAGATCGAATACGACTTTCTGTTCGTCGTTCACCCAATCGAGATCGCGCCACACTTCGCATCCGAACACTTTTTCGGGTCTTTCGTTCTTATCCAGCTTACGGAGCGCCTTAATCACTTTTGTGACAACGCCGCAATGCGTATCGTGCTTGTCCGCAAGGTTGTGCGTATAAACATATTTCGGCTTCGTTGCGCGGAAAATTTTCACATATTCATCCACGATCTGATCGTTATCGGGCGTTTTGATCTGTTTGGACGTATAGCCGAGTTGGATCATGGCGGCATATTCTCCGACAAACGCAGCCTTATTCTGTTCCACGATTCTGACGGCTTTCATCTCTTCATCCGTGTAATCTTTATACAGACTGTCTCTCGGACTGCCGGCACCGTCTGCCGTTACAACGCCCGTAAACCAAGCGTCTTTTTTGCCGAAGCACTGCAAAATCCCGTGATACGCCATCAATTCAATATCGTCCTGATGCGCCGAGATCGCAAGATGCGTCGTCTTTGCCAAAGCGTTTTCTTCTTTGTCGTTGTCGGGAATAAAAATTCTCGCGCTTGCATTTTCAAACTTCATCGTTTTGTTACTCCTTTTTTATTTTATTATTTCCGTCAAAGACGCTGCCGCGATACTCTGACCGACTCTTCTGTTGGATTCGTCCGGCATGGAAATATCGATTCCCTTATATTGCGGATACTCTTCGGCAAGAACTTCCCTTGCCCTCGCCATGATGATATCGCCGCCTTCGCCGCTGGTGACCCTGCCTAAAAGAAGCAGATGCTTTATTTCATAAAACTCGCTGTAATAAGCGATGGAATACCCGAGATACGTGCCGATATCTTCATAAATCTTCCTGGCGCGTTCGTCTCCGTCTTTCATCATTTTCTGAACGACTTTCAACCGTTCCGCCGGCGAAGATTCTTTATCGAATACGACTCCCGCATATTCGGCAAGTTTGATGACGCCGTCCTGTGAAAAATACTTTACGCCGCATCCGTAATCTCCGCTCCATTCATCGATCATGGCGTTCTTATTGAAATCCACGGGAACAAATGCAAGTTCGTTCAGCCAACCGTTGAGTCCGCCTTCGGTATTGATATATCCGCCGGCCTCGCTTGTCCCCATAGCGATGCCGAGTACGCCGTTATCGTTCAGATCGATCGCCCCCGCCAACGCAGTAACGTCCCCGTCATTGGCAACTTCCAGCGGCGCATTGAATTCCTTTGCGATGTCGATATACATGTTTTTTACGTGTTTTTCAAAATCTTCCTCGGGAACTTTCAAAAACAGCGAAGCTACCATGATTTTGTTATCGACATAGATCCCGGCGCTGGAAACGCCGATGGCGTCCACCCTCGGCATTTTCGACGCAGCCGTGGCAAAAGCCGCCTTGATTCCTTCATAATGATATCTGTAATCGGAATTTGTTTTCGGAAACCAAACCACTTCTTCACTGTAAACGACTTCTCCGTCTACGACGGCGCTCACTTTTCTGTCGCTTCCGCCGGCATCGAATCCGATACGGCAACCGTCGAGATGACCTCCGATTTTCAGAGAACAGCTATGCGGTGCGGGAAGATGCGCTTCGTCCGTTTTGATAACTTCAAAAGGCGCTTCGTACACTTTACTCATGAATTCGGCGTCGAATGCACGAGCCCCGCCTTTTCCGTAGGCTTTTTTAATTTCTTCATAGATATAATCGTCGCCGCAAAGATACACCTTATACCCGCCGACTACCCATAAGAGGGATTTTACTATGCGCTCCGCAATATCCAGATTGCGCTCTTTTTTCGTATCGTCTGCAAATATATCGATTTCATAAATATAATTGTAGCCTTTATTCCTTTCCACACAGATTTTCAGCCGTTTATGCGCAGTCTTTGCGACATCCGCCCGAAATGCGTCGAGCGCAACCCTGATCGGCTGATACCCTTTGTCATAATTCATTGTGTATTTCATAGAAGTTCCTCCTTCATTCGTTCCTTATCCTCTGAATTCGTCCGCAAAATACGCACGGCTGAACGCTTTTTTCCCGTTAAAATCTTCTACGGAAATCCGAAAATATTTTACATATTCATTCAGTTCAAAGACCGCTTCTTTCACCGGTTCGCTTCTCGTTATCAGTTTTCCGAACCGACCGTCCGTTGAAAGCCGTATGGACCTCGCATTTTCCGCGCCGACGTATATCTTGTTCCGTCGACCGCGATCCCCCTGATTTTTGCCCCCGTCGACGCATAAAATCTCCCGTTTTTCATACATTCAAAAACGCTTTGATAATCCAGCCTTTCCGGATACATGACATTAAAACCGCCGAGACTGTCTTTTTCAAGACAACGGTGCACGTCGTCGTTCGCAAAGCAATATAACCTTTGCCCGTCCTTCAACATCTGATCGTAAATAATCCCCATATCGTCGGGATCTATTCCCTGACGAAAAGAGGAATAATTTACAATTTCCATTCCCGAAAGTCCTTTCAAGCCGAGATAATCTTTCGCTTCATGACACGACCACACAGGATGATTGTATACAACCAGATATCCCAATGCCCTTGCTTGTGCGATGATTCCGTTGACATTTTCGACGGAATACGTCGGATCGCAAAAACCGCCGAGCACCGGCGACGCCTCCAGTTCCCGTTCCGATTTCTTTGTCAGTTCTATATTGAAGAAATTGTAAAATCGTTCGGCAACCCCTACCATGCCGACGTTATCGGGTTGAGGAGCATAAAAATTCAAGTGATATGCTTTATCCGCGTTTGCTCCGCCACCGTCATGGATACAGTTTTCATAACCGCTCAACGCCACAAAGTTCTCGTCGCTGAGTGCGCTCCTGTCCCTCATATACAGATGATCGGTATATGCCAAAATGGAGTAACCGTGTGCACGATAATATCGTTTTACCTCTTCCGCCGTACAAATTCCGTCGGAATCTGCAGTATGCGTATGCAGATTAGCTTTGTATCCGACCGTATCCGGTAAAAGTATTTTCATTTTCCTGCCCTCTTTTATCCATATTATATACCAAAAATTTTCCTTTGGCTTTATATATTGATTTATCATTTTTGCATAAAAAGACACAAATGTGCTTGAATTTGTTTTTTTTATATTGTATAATAAACGCATGGACAACAATTTCGGGAACTATATTCAGCACGTTCTTAAAGAAACATTTACGGTTAAATCGATTTTTACCATTCATTATTTCCGTTACGGAAAAAACTTCCGCGTACGGAAGGAATCGCATAATTTCTGGGAAATGGTTTATATCGATTCCGGTGAAGCGATCATCACTGCCGACGAAAGAGAATTTGTTCTTAAACAAGGGCAGGCTTATTTTCATAAACCGGAAGAAGAACATACCATCCGCACCGAAGAAGCCTTTGCAAATTCTGCAATTGTGACCTTTTCCTGTGCTTCGGAATCGATGAAATTGTTTGAAAACAGAACTGTTGTTCTGAACGAATTTGAAAAACAGCTGCTGAATAAGATCATTTTTGAAGGAAAACTGAGTTTCAAAGATAAACTGAACGATATTTATCTCGTGAAAATGACAAAGCGGGAAAATGCCCCGTTTGCCGGAGAGCAGCTGATTAAAAACAGTCTTGAACTGCTTTTGATTTCTTTGGCGCGTAATTTGCGCAATGAAGCGGAAAACCCCGTTTCGGAAAATTTTATCGCGCCGTCCGGCGTGAAGCTGGTTGAAAACATTCTTCAAATTCTGAACGAAAGCCTGTACGAAAACATCAATCTCGATACCATTGCAGACAAACTCAATTTCAGCAAGACCTATATCAAAGCCGTTTTTAAAAAACATACCGGAACGACGATCATTCAGCATTATATCGACTTAAAAATCGCAGAGGCAAAAAAACTCCTCAGTCAGAACAAATATACCGTCACCGAGATTGCGTTTATGCTGAATTTCAATTCCGTCCACTACTTCAGCCGGCAATTTAAATTCAGAACCGATATGTCGCCTACGGAATATGTGATTTCCATTAAAGCCGATAATGTATTATAAAGATGGAAATGCAATTGTATTCTCAGTGCGATTGCATAAAAGCAATGTTGTATCAGTTTTTATTATATTCCCCCCCTTGATTTTTAATTTTTATCCGTTATAATAAAAGAAAAAAGGTGTGTTATGAAGAAAAAAATTTTATTTAATATTATTTTTATAATTCAACTTATAATTTCAGTTTTTTTATTGTTTATTTTTGTTACCGGCTAATTGATGTTATTAAGTTTTATTTAGAATTTTTAAATCCCCCAGAACACAGCACTTTTTACGTTGAAGAAAGTTACTTTATTCAAAATATTTTCCGTGACAGTATTTTTATTGTACTATGTGGTGTTATATTGTTTGTATCTATTTTCATGCTTATTTACATCAACAAAAAGGACATAACTGTATTGAGCGCATCTGTTGTAGACAAGATGAAAGAGCAACGCAAGCAGAAAGCGAAAGAGAAAAAACAACAGAAAATAGACGCGTTGGAAGAGCAGTTAAAACAATTAAAAAAAGACGAATGATTCGTTTACGGAAACTAATTTTCATAATATTGTAAGTAAAGAAGAAAAAGACTTGCTTTTCCGCAATCCTCATAGGGAATGTTTAAGGAATGCAGCGCACTAAACTTTGCCCGTAAAGTCTTGTGTTTTACATAGCATGAAAAAAAGACAGCGAAAATGTTTTCTGTCATTCTATGCCGAAGTTACAATAAAGCGGAAGCGCACAGCTGATGCTTCGTTGCATGATTTTCCTTTATATTTTGATTCAAGCAGAAAAAACATCGTGTGATTTGATAAAAATGTTGAATCTGAAAGGCAAATATGATATAATGCTTGTAATAATTTTTTTGTATCAGAAAAGCGGCTGCGTGTTTGGCCACAAGAAGAGCAGCGCAGACATAAAAGCGGGGCAGAAAACAAAGATACGGGAAAATTTTTGAAGGAATATACCGCCGAAAAAGTAAAACAAAAGGGAGGGACAAAGGCTATGCCATTGGTAGCGGCAAAATGTACGCAATGCGGTGCGAACATCGAAGTGGACGCAACGCGCGAAGCGGGGATCTGCCCGCACTGCGGAACTGCGTATATAACGGAGAAGGCGATCAACAACTATCACTATCATACAAATATCAATGCAACCGTCACGCAGACAACAAACATCAACGCGCAGACAGTACATATGCACCAGGATGAGATTAACCGATTTTTTGTGATCGAGGACGGTACGCTCGTCAAATACAACGGGAAACTGAAAAAAATCAAGGTTCCGGAAGGAGTGATTGCGCTGGGAGATCACGTTTTTTCGGAGATCGATTACGATGAGGTGATCCTCCCCTCCACACTTCTTTCGATCGGCGAAGGTGCGTTTTCGTTTGACATCAACAAAAATCGCCGCGGCAAAGTTGTGCGCAAGATCGATCTTACGGCTTGTACGGCGCTATGTAAATTGCAAAGCGAATCACTTGCCGATGAAACGGTTCCCGTCCTGATTTTGCCGAAATCCTTGCAATCGGTTGCGGAAGGGGCGTTTGCGCCGGGGCAGGTGCTGTGCGGAGAAGAAAGCTCCTCCGAGCTCCGAAAAAAAATCGGGAAGGGGGTTACCGCAACCAGACGGTTTTTACCCGATCGGAATATACCGGGCCGTCCTGCGAATACAAGAATCTGTTGCTAGGAGGGTTCCGCAGGCTTGGTAAAACGGAGGACGGGTACATCTATGTCGTGTATGCAGATGGTGTATGTATTTGCGGTTATGACGGCAAGATCAACGATCAAACGGAGCTTTGCGTGCCTTCCAAAGTGGATGGGGATCGCGTGGTGCAGATCAGCCTGTATTTTTATCGGCAGGCGATGGGAGCGAATTCTTTGATTCTGCCTGAAGGGATCACGGAAATCCCCGATTACGCTTTGGCCAATCTGGGCGGGATGAACGGATTGGAGTACGTCTTTGTTCCCAAAACCGTCACGAAAATGGGCAAAGCTGCCATGGCGTTTAAAGGATCGTCGGAAGACGGCACGATCGAGTTTGCGCCGGGCTGTTCTCTGAAAGAGATCGGCGAAGCAAATTATTTTGTTTCGGGGACAAAAATTATCAATCCTCCGACGCTGCCGGCGGTGTTGCCGTCCGGAGAAGGGGACGATCGGATCGTGACCGTCCGCGTGGAAAACGGAGTAAAAGCGAAGGTGCAGGTTTACAAGTTCGACTCCCGAAAAGCATGGGATTATCAGTCCTCAGGTCTTGATCCGAAGGTAGCCTACATCCGAAGCATCCGAAGCGGATTTACAAAAGTTTTTTTGTCGTTGAAAGAGGGCGAGGAAAAGAGCGTTGCGATCGGCAATGCGACAAAAGCCTATCTTGTATACGGGGACCACGCGTGTCTTAAAGCCGTTCCGAATAAGGGAAAACACGTAACATTTACCTTAAAAAAGGGATTGTTCGGAATAAAAGTAAAAACAGAAATATCCGATTCGTAAATAATTCCAGAATAGAAAAAAGCGGCACCTTTCCGCAAGTCTTTTTCTTCTTTGTTTCTATGTGCAAATTTTCATTTACTCGAATTATTACACCAGCAACGCCGCCGCGCCGATGATTCCGGCGTCATTTCCAAGCGTAGCCGTCAGAATTTTCACCTCAGGCGTACCTTGATAGCCGTAATTCCTTTCTTTACAATATTTTTCCACTTTATCGAGAAGATATCTGCCTTCTCCGCAAATTCCCCCGCCGAGAACAAATGCCTGCGGACGGAAAATATTGCAATAGTTCATGATGCTTTCGGAAAGATATTTAATGTAATTTTCAACGACTTCCAATGCGGCGGCATCGTTTTCTCTCGCCATGGCAAATGCTGTTCTGCCGTTAACGTTATTGATGTCGTTATTTGCATATTCCCACATTGCGGAATCGGTATGCCGCACCATCGCTCTTTTCGTGTCTCGGATCAGCGCCGACGCAGAGCAATATGCTTCGATGCATCCTTTTCTTCCGCAGGTACATTCTTCTCCGTCCAGAACAAGCACGGCGTGTCCGAGTTCGGCTCCTTTCGATTCGTTCCCCTCGTAAAGTTTTTTATCGATGATAATTCCGCCGCCGACTCCGGTTCCCAACGTAAACATAATCACGTCGGAATACCCTTTTGCCGCACCGAAAATCGCCTCGCCCAACGCTGCGACATTCGCATCGTTGGAAATTTTATAATATGTATCGACATAAGCGCGCAGTCCGTCCACGAGAGGGACATGATGCCATCCGAGATTGTTGGAATATTCCACCATTCCCGTAGCGACAGTGATCGCACCCGGGCATCCGATGCCGATCCCTTCAATCTCCGCGGCGGAAAGATGATTTTCCTCCAAAAATTCCTGCAACGCCGTGCCAAGCGAACGGATTACGCTTTCCGCGCTTCCGTCGGTTTTGATCACTTTTTTATCGAGAATATTCCCGTTTTCGTTGACAAGACCGATCTTTACGCTCATCCCGCCGATATCGACGCCGATATATTTTTTCATAATAATCTCCTTAAAATAATTTTCTGGCCATATATACGCCCATTACGGACGCCATCATCAATCCCCTTGTCCAGCCGGAAGAATCTCCGAGACAATGAAGATTTTTTATATTTGTATCAAGATTTTCATCCATCGAAACTTTATTGCTGTAAAACTTGATCTCCGGGGAATACAGCAGCGTTTCCGCGCTGGCAAACCCGGGAACGACGGTATCCACTTCCTCTATAAAATTCAGTATGGACAACATCGATCTGTACGGCATTGCCGAAGTGATGTCTCCGGCAACCGCATCCTGCAATGTCGGCTTCACGTTGGAACGCAACAGATCTTCCTGCCAGCTGCGTTTCCCGTCACGGATGTCGCCGAGTCTTTGTACCAGGATACGGCCGTTGCCCAACATATTTGTCAGTTCGCCGACTTTTTTCGCATATTCGATGGGCTGATCGAAAGGCTCCTGAAAATGATGAGAACACAAAATCGCCAGATTCGTATTTTCCGATTTCTTTTCTTTATAAGAATGACCGTTCACCACCGCCAATCCGTTATCGTAATTTTCCTGGCTTACAAACCCGCCGGGATTCTGACAAAATGTGCGGACTTTGTTCTTGAAGGGATTCGGATAACCGATCAGTTTGGATTCATACAGAATATTATTGACTTCTTCCATCACTTCATTGCGGACTTCTACCCGAACGCCGATGTCTACCGTCCCCGATTCATGTCTGAGCCCGTGCTTTCTGCAAATACTATCCAGCCAGTCCGCGCCGCGCCTGCCCGTCGCCACGATCGTCGTATCCGCCGCAATCATTTTCTGCCGTTCTCCCGTGCGATACACGACGCCCTTACATTGACCGTTTTCCACAATTATGTCGAGCACGTCTGCAGAAAATAAAATTTCAACGCCTTTTTCCAGCAAATATTTTTCTATGGAGAAATAAATACCTTGCGCCTTCTCCGTTCCGAGATGCCGTATGGGACAATCCACCAGTTTCAGATTCGCACGGATCGCTCTCTTTCTGATCTCCTTGATCTTGTCCGAATCGGAAACGCCTTCCACTTTCGTGTCCGCGCCGAACGAAAGATAAATCCCGTCGGTGTACGAAATCAGTTCCTGCACCGTATCGTGTCCGAGAAGTTCGGGAAGATCGCCCCCGACGTCGGCTGATAAAGATAATTTTCCGTCGGAAAAAGCACCGGCTCCGGAAAAGCCGGTCGTTATGTGACAGTTCCTGCAGTTTACACACTTTCCCGTGCGGCTCTTCGGACAAGCTCTTTCTTCGATTGCAACGCCCTTTTCGATTATGACGATCTTGCCGTCAAACTTTCTGTTCAGCAGTTCCAACGCCGTAAAAATTCCGGCAGGCCCCGCCCCGACAATCAATATATTTGTCTCTTTCATTCTCTCCTTGTTATCCGTTCCGTTCCGCGATCATATCCTTTACTTTCATAAGCCGCGTCAGTCCCGAACGCTCGTTTTCATCCAGCTTCATGGAAATATAACGGATCGTTTCTTCGATATTCGGAATCATAACGTATTCCAAAGCGTTCACACGACGTTTACTCTTTTCGATCTCGTCCGCAAGCATCATCGTCGTTTTTTCCATTTCGGCAAGTTTTACCAGTTTTACGAGCACTTTCCCCGCAAGTTCCACGGCATAATCCGCCTCACTCGTCGTATCCACATAGGAATACGGCGTTTTTGCCGCCACACGCTTTTCTTTCAGTTCGAGTTTCGGAATTTCGACGTTCATGATGTTTTTGGTTGAACATTCGAGATCCACGGAAACGGAAGGCATGGCAAAGGCCAGCTCGATGTCTTCTTTCTTCATCAGACCGCGCGCAAGGGAAAACTGTTTCAGAACGGCGACGACCTCGCTTTCCGTCTCGTCGCGAAGTCGCTTCGTCTCCCGGACCACTGCCGAAAAACGACGGACCATTTCATCGGTTTTATCTTTTAATAATTTATGCCCACGCTGCGCGGTTTTTAACCTTGCTTTCAGCCTTTTCAGCTCCATCCGCGTGGGATTTACATTCATTCTTGCCAAAAGATTTTCTCCGTTTTATTCGCCAAGATATTTTTCGATAAATTTTGTTTTAATCCGTTTCAATTCCGATTTCGGCAGGATTTTCAAAAGCTGCCATCCGAGATCCAGCGTTTCTTCTATGGAACGGTTTTTGTCAAACCCCTGAGAAACATATTGTTTTTCAAAACTTTCCGCGAACTTTGCGTACAGCTTATCGATATCCGAAAGCGCCGCATCACCCAAAATAGCCGCAAGCTCCTTCGCTTCTTTCCCGCGCGCATATGCAGAGAAAAGCTGGTTCATCGTATCCGCATGATCTTCACGCGTCTTACCTTCGCCGATCCCTTTATCTTTCAGACGGGAAAGCGACGGCAAAACGTCGATCGGAGGATTGATGCCCTTTTTATATAATTCTCTCGATAAAATAATCTGCCCTTCCGTAATATACCCCGTCAGATCGGGAATCGGATGCGTTTTATCGTCTTCCGGCATTGTCAGAATCGGGATCTGCGTGATCGATCCGCTTTTTCCTCTGATCCTGCCTGCCCGTTCGTACATCGAAGCGAGATCCGTATACAGATATCCCGGATATCCGCGTCTGCCCGGCACTTCCTTCCGGGCGGCGGAAACCTCACGCAACGCTTCACAGTAATTGGTGATGTCCGTTATGATCACCAGAACGTGCATCCCCAGTTCGTACGCCAGATATTCCGCGGCGGTAAGCGCCATCTTCGGCGTGGCGATTCTTTCGATGGCGGGATCGTTTGCAAGATTGGTAAACAACACCGTTCTCGATATCGCTCCCGTCTTTTTGAAATCCTGAACAAAATAATCCGCTTCTTCATATGTGATTCCGACCGCGGCGAATACAACGGCAAACTTTTCCTCGCTTTTCAAGACGCGCGCCTGCCGCGCAATCTGCGCCGCGAGCTCCGCATGCGGAAGGCCGCTCATGCTGAACACCGGCAATTTCTGTCCGCGGACAAGGGTATTTAGTCCGTCTATCGCGGATATCCCCGTCTGGATAAACTCATTCGGATAATCCCTCGCTGCGGGATTGATCGGTTCTCCGTTAATATCCATGCGCTTTGCCGGAATAATCGGCGCCCCGCCGTCTTTGGGATTTCCCATCCCGTCAAATACGCGTCCCAGCATATCTTCCGAAACGGCAAGTTCCAGACTTCTGCCCAAAAATTTTGCTTTGCTTGACGAGATCTGTAATCCGTGGGAACTCTCAAACAACTGCACAAGCGCTTTATCCCGATTGATCTCCAGAACTTTTCCACGGCGTATTTCGCCGTTTTTCTGAACGATTTCCACCAGTTCGTTATATTTTACGCCCTCGACCCCCTCGACGAGCATTAACGGACCGACAACTTCTTTGATTGTCTTATATTCCTTAAACATTGTCGTTACCTCCGTCGAGCGTTTTCACCGTATCGTTGATTTCTTTATCGATTGCGTCAAGCGCGGTGATATCGGTTTCCTCAATGTATTTCGCCCTGCCGATCTTTTCCCGTACAGGCAACGCCATCAACGCCCCGAACTCGACGCCGCGGTTGATCGCGTCAATGCCGAGCCTGTGAAAATCATAAATAAGGCGCAGCATTTTACATTGTTTTTCCATCGAAGTATACGTATCTGTTTCATGAAACGCATTCTGATGCAAATAATCTTCGCGAATCGATTTTGCCGTTTCCATTGTAAGCCGGTCCTTATAAGAAAGCGCATCCGCGCCGACAAGTCTGACAATTTCATCGAGTTCGGCTTCTTCCTGTAAAATCTGCATCGCAAAAGAACGCAGACGGGTAAAGTCCGCCGCTACGTTTTTCGTATACCAATCTGCAAGTTTATCCGCATACAACGAATAACTGATCAGCCAGTCGATCGCGGGAAAGTGCCGTTTGTATGCCAGAGACGAAGATAACCCCCAGAAAACCTTCACGATACGGAGGGTAGCCTGCGCGACGGGCTCGGACAGATCGCCCCCCGCCGGAGAAACGGCGCCGATTGCCGTGACGGAACCTTCCCGATTGCCTTTTCCGAAGACCTTTACGATCCCCGCGCGTTCATAAAATTCAGCAAGTCTGCTCGAAAGGTATGCGGGATAACCTTCCTCGCCGGGCATTTCTTCCAGTCTGCCGCTCATTTCCCGCAGTGCTTCCGCCCAACGGGATGTCGAGTCCGCCATAATCGCAACGTTCATTCCCATATCGCGGAAATACTCCGCAATCGTGATGCCCGTATAGATCGACGCTTCCCGCGCCGCCACCGGCATATCGGACGTATTTGCGATCAGAACGGTCCGTTTCATAAGCGGTTCGCCCGTTTTGGGATCCTTCAGAGCGGGAAATTCATTCAGAACGTCTGTCATTTCGTTGCCGCGCTCCCCGCATCCGATATAAACGATGATATCCGCATCCGCCCATTTCGCAAGCTGATGCTGAACTACGGTCTTACCGCTTCCGAAGGGTCCGGGTACCGCAGCAACGCCGCCCTTCGCAATCGGGAAAAGCGTATCGATCACCCTTTGCCCCGTGATCATCGGCATGGAAGGCGACATTTTTTCCCGGTACGGTCTGCCTTTTCTGACAGGCCACTTCTGCAACATCGGCAGATTGACGTCGCCGTTTTCCGTTTCAAGAACGGCGATGGTCTCCGTTATGTTGAATTCACCCGATTTTATTTCTTTGATTTTGCCTTTTATTCCGTAAGGCACCATGATTTTATGACTGACGATCGCCGTTTCCTGCACTTCGCCGAGAAAATCTCCGAAAGAAACGTTTTCGCCTGCCGAAACGAGGGGTTTAAACTCCCATTTTTTCTCCCTGTCGAGATTGCTGACGGAAATTCCCCGCGTGATTCTGTCGCCGTAAATATCGTATACGCGCGTCAGAGGCCGCTGGATGCCGTCAAAAATCCCTTCGATCAATCCCGGCGCAAGCTCCACGGAAAGCGGCGCTCCCGTACTTTCCACGCTTTCCCCCGGCCCCAAACCGGAAGTTTCTTCGTAGACCTGAATGGAGGCTTTATCTCCCCTCAGTTCGATGATTTCACCGATCAATCTCTTATCGCTGACGCGGACTACGTCATACATTCTGCTGTCCGCCATATTTTCCGCAACGATTAACGGTCCGGAAACCTTTACGATTTTACCTTGCATATCATTCTCCGTATTCACGTTTGTTTTCTACTCTTCCTTTTGTTCATCGCGGAAAAGAATATCCACACCGAGCGCTTTTTCACACTCCCGTCTGAGCAGTTCATATCCGTATCCGTTTCCTCCGTTGCCGGAAGGTACGGGAATAATGATCGGATACGCCGTGGAAACATATTGCGCCAATGTTTCGTCGATTTCCTTTGCCAGTTCGTCTACAATATAGATAATCTGATAGGATTTCGCCAGTTTTTTTAAAAGATTTCTGGCTTTTTCCGGATGATCGACGCTAAACGCATCCATTCCTACCGCTTTCAATGCGAGAACGCTGTCGCCGTTCCCGATAATCGCCGTTTTACCCTTCATATGTTTCCCTCAGTCTCGACTTGATGTCGGATCCGAATATTTGATTGCTCAAACAGGACATCACGATCCTGACATTCGTCAATTCCGCCGTCTTATAATAACAATACAACAAAAACGGACGGTAGCCTTCATCGTTATATCTTTCCTTTTTCAGCTGCGCCAGCGCATAGCCGTCCGCAAGCCGTTCAAAGCCGGAAAGCGGTTTTCCTTCCGAAAAACCCTCCGTCGCGGCAAAAACAAGATCTTTCAGCGGAGAATAGCGAAATTTCTCCGCGATCGTTTCCACAGATTCGCCGCAAAGGATTTTCAGTTCGTCATCCCCGAGCCTTCCGCCGCCGACAAACTGCAGTTTTGCCTCCTGAAAGTCCCGCGATCGCAACGCCGTCGCTATATTGGCTGCGTCCGCTTTCACACGGTAAATCTCCCCGAGTAACCGATCCGAATCCGACAATTCGCGCAATTGACGGTATAACGCCTTCTTAAACAAAACGTCAATCTTTCTTCCGTCCGCTTCTCCCGATACGAACAGTACGTCCGCTTTCGCCAATGCTTCCGCCATCGGGGAAGGAAATTCGTCGTAATCGTCCGCAAAAATTTTCTCTTTCAGAAGTTCCGTTTTATAAAGTCCTTCTTCCGTCAGCATCGGCGCGGCATCCGTCTTCAGAAACTTCGCTTTCATCAAGGCCTGCGCATTATGATAATCTTTCGGTGCAAGCAAAAACCGCGTCAGCTTTTCATTGGGCGATACTTCTCTGATAAAGGAAGTCAGCTTCTGCTCTTCCGCCGCCAGAAGCGCTTCGTATTCCGATGCGTCGGAGGTCGTTCCGTCTCCGAAATTGACTTCGGAAAGTATTTTGAATGCGTCTTTTGCATTCGCGCTTTCCGCCATGCGAACCAGCCGATCGTAACCGAGCAGGTTGCGCATCGCCGTCACCGCTCTCGCATTGGCGTAAATGTTATTCGTCATAATCTACTCCGATCATTTCGTCAGAAACAGCGAGTTTGCAATTTCCGTTTCCAGCTCTTCTTTTTTGGAACCGATCAAGGCGGCAAACGAAAGATCTTTATCGCTGACTTCGTTCGTCAGATATACGCCGCCCTTCAATTTCTCTTTTCCGCCGAACTTCAAAGCGAGTTTTTTCACTATACCCAGATGCATCAGTTCTTCTTCGCTGAACGGCGCATCTTCCGCCAGATAAATGCAATCGCCCTTTTCGGCATACTCCGCGAGCAGGCGCTCCACCACGGACAGATATTTTTCTTTCCCGAAAACGCACGCCTTCTCTAAAACGCACGAAAATACCGCTTCGATCACATCCTGTTTCGCGCGGAGCATCGCTTTGCGACAATCCAGCTGCGCCACCGTTTTCTTTCTTGCGATAAGATTTTCCGTTTCCTCTTTCAGATGCGCGCGCTGCGTCTCTTTATAATTTTCCGCCCATTCTTCGGCTTCCTTCAAGCTCTCTTTTGCGTTTTCCTCCGCTTCATCCAAAAGCACTTTCGCACGCTTTTCCGCGTCGCCGAGAATTCTGGCAATAATCGCTTCTTTACCTTCCATAATCTTACAAAGAAAGCGTGAACAACAACGAAATAACAAATCCGAAAATCGCGTATGTTTCCACCATTGCCGGGAACATGATCAGTTTACCGGAAAGTTTTTCGTCCTTTGCCACCGCATAAATACAACTGGTTGCCGTTTTTCCCTGATAAATCGCGGACATCAGACCCGTGATTGCAAGAGGCATTGCCGCCGCAAAGACCATCCAGCCTTGTCCTACGCTCATATCGGCTACGATCGCCCCCTGACCGACAAGCGCCATAACAAAACCGTATATTCCCTGCGTTGCCGGCAACAGCACAAGCACCATGACTTTGCTGAACTTCTTGGCGTCTTCCGCAAGAACTCCCGCCGCCGCAGATCCCGTTTTGAAAAGACCGATGGCTGAACCTACTCCGCAAAGTACCGCGCAGAGCGCCAGACCGAGTATCGCAATCGCTTGACCACTCATAAAAAATTCCTCCGATGATTTTTCCTTTTATTTTGTTAAATGTATATATTGAAACCGCGAGCCGATGGGTGTAAATAATTCCCCCTCGCCCGTGTAGAATTTAGAAAAGAATTCAATGTATTGCAACCGACAGTCGTGAATGTACGCGCCGAGAACACCCATCGCAATATTGAAAGTATGCCCGACAACCATAACGAGCGGACCGAATACATATCCGATCCCGCCGCCTAAAATCATGTCCGTTCCCATTCCGTTGAATTGCTGCGCGATAATCATGCCGGAAAGCATCAGTCCGAACAACCGAGCGTAGCTGAGAACATCCGACAACAAACTGATGATCCCGTATACCGCGCCAAAACCCTTCGTGAATTTGCCGATGAGTTTTTCTTTTCTGCCCGCCGTTACGACCGCTACAAGCAGGCCCGCGCCGAGCATGATAACCCCGGGCATCGTCATCGTTGCAAAAAACGACTTTGTGTTTTCCGCAACGGGAATCGAAAAATACTCCGTGATAAAATTAAAAACGGCAAAAAACAGTCCGATATTGAACAGCACCCAGGTAAGTGCGTCGAAGATCCCGTCGGCGATCTCTCCATGGCGGAAACTGTTGACCGCTTTGAGAATATATCCTATGGTGATCTGTAATAGCCCTAAGGCAAGACAACCGAGCAGAATGATCAGCACGTTGGTCCTTCCCGCATTGCCGCTCAATGTCGGATCGGGCAACAGGCCCGTATATAGCGAAAACCCGAAACAGGAACCGAACAGCGCACCGAAAAGAACGGTGAACGCGCCCCCGTACGTTATGATGCAAACCAATTTCTTAAACCCGTTGTCGATCTTCAGACGCGTCATCAACAAGATTCCGCCGATCAACATCAGAGCGCCGTATCCGATATCCGCCATGATCAATCCGAAAAAGATCATAAAGAAAAGAAACACGAATCCGTTCGGATCAAATTCTCTGTAATCCGGCGCAGAATACATATTCGTAATAAATTCCGCCGCTTTTGCCGGACCTCTGTTTTTCAGAAGCGTAGGCGGAGTATCGTTCTCCGTCGGTTCAAAAAATTCCATGAAAACGGCATCCGTGATGTCGTATATCGCATTCTTAACGTCCGCAATGTCCTCCGTCGGCAAATAGCCGCATAGCGTGAACGTGCTTTGCGTACCGGTAAACTTCTCTTCCGCAGCGATCTTTTCCAACTGGAACGCGTAAAAATCCGAAAGGATCTTCAGATTTCTCAAATACCCGCTCTTCCCGCATACTTTGCGGTTTACGTCATTCTCAACCTCCGCACAATGCGTCCGTTCCTCTTCCAGCTGCTTTACTTTCTGTTCTGCCGTCAGATCAAACGTAAAAGGGCATTTCGTAAAGGATAACTCTCCGAGTTTGCGGAAAATATCGGCCGCTTCTTCTTTATGGGTCAGAACGCAGATCACACACTGTCTGTCCCGCGTATAGACGGTCAGTTCGCTCAGTTCCTTTTCCGCAATAAACTTTTCCAATGCAGGCAAAGCGGAATCCGCCAGAAGCCCGAACGCACAACGCGTATATTCCGTATCGCGAAAATCGGAAAATTTTTGTTTTACCGCAAGATACGGCGCAATCTGCGCTTCGGTATTATCGATCTGTACTCTGCGCATCCTCACGTCGTTCAGTCTCGACATATACTCTTCCATCTTGTCGATAATATACAGCAACTCCATTTCATTGCCCGGCGTACTCATAAAATCCTGATAACCGATCATGAACGAATTGCCTGTTCCCGTGACCTCTTTCGGATAATACGCTTCTTTGACCGACATTTCCAAACGGTTTTCGATAAATTCGATGCTTCTGAGAACCCGTTCCGATTTTTCTTTCAGATTCGTCTTCAGTCTTTCGTCCGGAACGCAGTACCGATCGCCTTCTTCCGCAGGCGTTTCTCTCAGTTCAACCATCTGCGTTCTATGAAGTGCGTTCAGCAGTTTTTCCCGTTCGGAAAGCAACGCGGTCATCCGCATTTTTGTCATCTTGACAACCGCCATCAGCCGAAAATCCTCCCGATAACGTCATTTGCCGTTTTCTCGATCTTATCTTTACAGGAAACTTTCAACGCGTAAGCCTCGCTTTCTCCGTTGTCCATCATGTCTCCGTAAATCTTCTCCGCCTCGCCTTCCGCTTCCTCTATCGCTTTTTTACGTTCTTCGTAAAACGCACTGACGGCTTCTTCTTTTTTGCGCTCGGCAGCTTCCTCTCCGCGGAGAATAACGGCTTTGCTGCGCTCCGACGCCTCCCCGACAATCTGCTCGGCCTTCTTTTCGGCCTTTAATATGGAATCCAATGTTTCATTCATAATTTCCACCGCTCTGCCTTTTCGCCATACATTCAATAGCCTTTGCAATCCGGATAAAATCAATACGCGATTTTCTCTCAAATCAGCCGAAACCGACCTTCCTGCAAAATGACTATCTTTTTTTATTATAATATATTCTCGCCGCATTGGCAAGGCCTTTTCCCAAATATTCGCCTATTTCTTTTTATTTTTAAAGTTAAGTTCTCGGATATTCCGCATATACTGTATAGAGCGCGGAAATGGCGATCGGTTCAATCCCGGGACAAAAAATAAAAAAAATTTGAAAAACCCCCTTAAAATTACTTGCTTATTTTCCGATTATTTGGTATAGTAGTTGAGCAATGAACGATGCGGCGGGCGGGAGCTTAGCTCAGTTGGGAGAGCATCTGCCTTACAAGCAGGGGGTCACAGGTTCGAGCCCTGTAGTTCCCACCAGAATCGTCAATATACAAGCGGGAATGGCTCAGTGGTAGAGCGTCGCCTTGCCAAGGCGAATGTCGCGAGTTCGAATCTCGTTTCCCGCTCCATTTTTTTATTCCGGGCTTTTAGTCCGGCGCGTTTCGTGGGACTTGGATAAGGCGCCATAGCCAAGTGGTAAGGCAAGGGTCTGCAAAACCCTCATTCCCCAGTTCAAATCTGGGTGGCGCCTCCACTTTTGCCGAGGTGGCGAAATAGGCAGACGCAAGGGACTTAAAATCCCTCGGAAGAGATTCCGTATCGGTTCGAGTCCGATCCCCGGCACCAAAACTGAAATTTATCGATAAAACAGCCTTGTCTTTTCCGACAAGGCTGTTTTCGATCTGTTTGTTTTTTTCAACCGACTTATTCTCTTTCGGGCGTACCTTCGGAAAACGATAAAGTTCTGATTTTCTTTCATTTCGGTCAAATCGGTAAATTCGTAGAGTGAATACGGCATAAAATTGCTTTTTCTGCGCCTGATTTTATTGTATAATAATACTATAGGAGGAAATTATGAACATCAAAAAAATCGGCTCGTTTCTCGCAGAAGAAAGAAAAGCAAAAAATCTGACGCAGGCCGCCCTCGCTCAAAAATTATACGTCAGCGAAAAAACGATTTCAAAATGGGAAAACGGAAGAAGTTTGCCGGACACCTCACTGCTGCTCGTTCTGTGCTCCGTCTTCGATGTTTCACTGAACGAACTTCTCAGCGGAGAAAGGCTCAAAAAAAACGATTATACGGAATATAAAGTCAATGCGGAAGACAATATGGCAAAACTTCTTGCACAAAGAAAAAACAATAAACATAAAATCCTTTTTTCCGCGCTGTGCTTTACGGCAACGTACAGCGTAATGCTCATTTTTATTCTGCTTTCCGCATTTTTTGCATTGCCTTCATGGTTGAAAATCAGTCTGATCTCTTACGGATTTTTGCTTACGCTTTTCGGACTTGCAATCGCCGTTTTCTATGATATCAATACGGGATCCTTTGAATGTAAATACTGCGGTAAAAAATTTATCCCCACAGCAAAAGCGTATTGTTTGGGTTATCACACTTTCCGGAAAAGACGGCTTAAATGCCCATATTGCGGAAAAACAAGTATGTGCAGAAAGACATTGCAGAATCAAGACGAATAAGACAATTTGAAATTCGCTTTTTCTTCCGTGTGCCTTATGAAAAAAGGATCGTATCAGCGATCCTTTTTTGTTATAAGAGTGCGGTATTTTTCAAAATAGCGTTTGCCGAGTTCCATCAGAGAATCGCGGCAGAAGTGAATATCGTCGCCGTTCCCCGTTGCCTGATCGTTGGAAAGAAGTCCGTCGCTTTCCGCAAAATCCGCTGACGGAAGGAGCGCGCAGACATCCCTGATCGCTTTTTCCACCGCATCGCACTGTTTAGCGTATTTTCTTCTCCAATCTTTGATAATTCCGCCCGTGACGATTGGCAGATCGGGAACATTATATCGGTTCAGAACGGATACGAACATCTCTTTCAGATTTTGAAAGTGAATCTGATAACGTTCTTCCTCTGTCCGATCCGGAAATTCAAACGCATCGCATTCGCCCTGATGCCATAAAAATGCAACCAGCTTGTTGCCGGGATTGAGCGATAACGCGCTATCCGTCAAAGCAAGCAGTTTGCGATATAAAATCCCGTTTTGGGTCCAATGTCCTTTCGCAAATCCCGTTCCGCCGACGGCTGCGCGGATAATCAGTAATTTTCTTCCCGCTCCCAACAAACCGGCGCGAAAATATTCGCGCGCAAACGATAAAGAAAAATCGCTTAAAATCTCCCCTTTTCCTTCCCCGATCTTTCGCTCGGCGGCGATTTCGATCACCGGCGCTTCCGGATAGGAAACTTCCATGTTTTCGCTGCCGTCGGGATAATTTTTCACCACGGCGTAAGCGCGCGGATTCAAATACAGGATCCGTTCATCCGGAACATAGGGTTCCTTTGCATCCCCTCTGCCCGCGCCCTCCGCATTGGACTGTCCTCCCTGGATAACGATATCCATCGGCTGATTCTTATAAGTTTCAAAATTCTCCATATTTTTGCCCTTTTTTTCTTTTTATCATATCATGCGGATCGAGGTAAGTCAACTTAATTTGACAGTCGGATGTTTTTCCCTTCGCGGCATGCGTTTTTCAAAAAAACGAACGCCTCAACGGCGGAAAAGCAATACCGAACCTTCCAAAAACCTCAAAAAACAAAAATTCCGTAAAACGCGCTTCTGCGCGAAATACTTTATGTTTCATAAAACAATTGCATCGATTCCGAAAAGTTTTGCGATTTTAACAAACAACGAAGCGTTTTTGCCGATAGAAAGAGCAAAGTGATGTGTGGGCGCTTCCCGGAACCACCGTTCCATAAACGGATCGGGCAAAGATGAAAACCGGACGTGCGTCTGCGTATTTCCGATCTGCATGATTTCTTGATCGAGAGATTCGCCTTCCGCTATGATCATTTTCAGCGTACCGCCGGCGCCTTGTGCCAGACCGAGCGTCGTCACGTCCCCCGTTCTGACTTTCGCCTCCACGGAAATTCCCGTCCCCTGTTTTCCGTGATAGACGCCCATTCCGCGCAAAACCGGTTTCTCCGCCGCGATGGCGACATGGAAAGGACCGTCGTGTCCGACGATGATCGTTCCCAAATCGTAATCCGCAGTGACAATCTCGCAGAAACTGCCGCCCAGGGAAAGCAGATCGCATATCTTCATGGCGATGCACGTTTTGATATCCGCCTCTCCCGCACAGGGAACGTGCTTTGCGGTAAGCAGGGAATGTCCCACGATAAACCCGCTCTGAATATCCTGATACTGCGTGCCTTCGCTGCCGTGATAGTAATACGCAAGTGCATCAAGCGCATATTCTTTCACCATTTTTTCCTGCGCGCTCGCCACTCTTGCCGACCAGTTCAGCTGATCTTCCGTCGGTTTTTTCACCCGTTTATCCGAAAGAGAATCCCCCGCTATATTAAACGATCTTTCGATTTCTTCCCGCTTTTTCTTGACGTCCTCTTCCGTAACTTTGTCGAAATTCCGTTTTAAATCGCACATTTCGAGAATTTCGATTCCGATGCCCGTCTTGTTCTGCAATAACGTAAAATCGCTGTACATATCCAGCATTCCGTTATAATAATTGCCTAAAAATCCGAATTTCGAGTGACGCATTGCATGAACCGCATACGCTGCGCGCACCCATTCTCCGATCTCCTTCCATGCGCGGATTGCTTCAGGGCGGTTTGCGGTGTTTTCATCCGTTACGGATATCTCCGGCGTCTTTTGCAATCCCAGAAGTCCGCTGATCAGTTCATACGGAATTTCGGAACGTCTGAATGCATTGCAAAGCTCCGGCGCGGCGCAGGCATTGCAATGCGCCAGCCATTCGCCCGTGTCCGTCTTTGCATAATTCACTTTAACGCTCGGCTGCAAATTCAAAATCACCGTTTTTGCCCTGCATGAAGTGTGCAACGGTAAAACATATGCGCTCGGCACATAGGTCGCTATATGACAAAAAATGAGATCCACATGATTTGCGTTGAAATATTCTCCCGCATTTCTTCCGCTTTCCGGACTGTCCACCAATCCGAAATTATAAACTTCCGCACCGAATTCGGCGGAAATTTTTTCTCCGATAAATTTTCCGTAGCCGATAAGCCTTTCTTTTAAACCGCCGAACTGATCCCAATACGGCTTGTTTCCACAGGAATATAACCCGATTTTCGCTTTCATATGAGCCTCCCGATTCCGATTTCCGCCCGTTTTGATTCCAACTTTTTCTTCCGTATTCAGTTTAACACGCATTTGCGTGCAATGCTTGTGTTTTGCGCGCGAAAAACAGCGTTTTTTTAACATGTTAAACAGCACCGGAAAACAAAGTCGCGACACAAATTATCCGTTGATCTTTTCTCCGAGCATTTCGGCATAACGTCCGCGCTTTTCCAGCAACTCTTCATGCGTTCCCGTTTCCACAACGCGACCGTGTTCAAGCACGATGATCTTATCCGCCGTACGGATCGTCGACAATCGGTGCGCTACGGCGATCACGGTTCTTCCCGCGCTCAGTTCGTTCAATGAAAGCTGAATCTGCGATTCCGTAAGGTTATCCAGCGCGCTGGTCGCTTCGTCAAGAATCAGAATCGGCGGATTCTTCAAAAACGCCCTCGCTATCGAAATCCTCTGCCGCTGCCCGCCGGAAAGCTGCACGCCGCGCTCTCCGACCCATGTTTCGTAGCCGTCCGGCAGGCTCTTTACATATTCGTGAATCCTCGCTCTTCTTGCCGCCTCCATAATCTCTTCGTCCGTCGCTCCCGCTTTACCGAACGCGATGTTTTCCTTGATCGTCCCGTCAAAAATAAACACATCCTGTGCGACAATCCCGATTTTTTCACGCAATGATTCTCTGGTAATCTTATTTATGTTGATTCCGTCCAGAGTAATTTCGCCTCCGTTCAATTCGTAAAAATGCAGTATAAGATGACATATCGTACTCTTTCCGCCGCCGCTTCCGCCCACAAGCGCCGTCGTTTTCCCGTGTTCTGCGATAAAACTGACGTTTTCAAGAACTTCTTCTTTCCCCGCATAAGCAAAACTTACGTCCTTGAATTCGATGTCGCCCCGCACCTCTCCGATCGGTTCGGCATCGGCAGAATCGAGTTCGGGCGTTTCATCCATCACCTCGCAAAAACGCCTGAACCCCGTCGCGCCGCTCTGAATTTCTTCATATAACGTCACAATCGTCCGGATCGGATTGAGCAACATCCCGATAAATAATATATAAGCGGCAAACTCGCCCGTGTCGATCATTCCGTAATAGAAAAACAATCCGCCGGCGAGCAGCACGGCAAGATAGAGAAAATCGCTGATAAAACCCATCCCCGCGCCGAAGATCCCCATCGCTTTATATGCGCGTCCGCGCGCCGTCTGGTATCCCTTATTCGCCCGGTCGAAGCGTCCCTGTACATACTCTGCCGATGTATACGCCTTGGTAACCCTGACTCCGGAAACCGTCGTTTCAATATCGGCATTCACGCTCGCCTCCTCTTTTCTCATCTGCATGAACGACTCGTTCATCCTTTTACGGTTCCTGACCGCAAAAACGATCAGTATCGGTATAAAGATAAAAACGATCAGCGTCAGATAAAGATCGATCGTGGAAAGCATGATAAACGCGCCGACGATGGATATGAAAGACATAAAAAGATCCTCGGGACCGTGATGCGCAAGTTCCGATATGTTGAAAAGATCGTTGATCATTCTCGACATGATCACGCCTGTTTTATTGTTATCGAAATATGTAAACGGCAATTTTTGCAGATGCGCGAACATGGCGCGTCGCATATCGCCCTGAATCCTTACGCCGAGCAGATGCCCCCAATATTGCACGACATATGTGAGGATTGCCTTCACGGCGTAAATAAAGAAAAGAACAACGCACCATACAATCAGCAACTGCAGTTTTTTATCCGGAACATAAACGTTGATAATGTTTTTTGCGATCATCGGATAAACAAGATTGCATGCCGAGACCAAAAACGCGCAGATCGTGTCGATGACAAACAGCTTTTTGTGCGGTTTATAATAGGCAAAAAACCTTTTCAGCATATTTTCCCTCCGTTAAAAAACACGCCCCCGACCGAATTTGTCGGGGGCAAAGATTCAATCGTTATCCATCAACGCTTTCAACGTTTTCAGATAATCCGTTTTCGCATATCGACTCTTCTTAACCGTTCCTTCGTTTGCCATCAGATCGGCAATCAGAACCTTTGCATTCTTCAGCGCGCGCACGCTTCTGATCTTTACCATCATGGGAATTTCCGCATATGTTTTCTTATTTCCGACATATTGCTGATGAAATTTATTCATTTCATAATCCGCCGAATTCAGCTTGACAAACAGTTTCAGCGTCTTTCCCGACAAATACAGCCGCGCGATCAGCTCCCTGTTCTTTCGGAACGAGTCGTATCCTTTGGAAATGCGCGCCGTTACGTTACGGTACGATTTGAATTCGTTATGAATCTCGTTAAAATACGTCCTGACGTCGTCTTCCGAATCGAGAACCCGCTCGTAAAAAGGCTTTTTCTCAACTTTCTTGCCGATCGACGAAAAATCCTTTCCGACAGACGGCGCCCCGGCTGCAGCAGCCGCCGCCTCGCTTTCGGGCGTTGTTTCGGACGTCTCCGCCTCGCTTGCGGGCGTTGTTTCAAACGTTTCCGCCTCGCTTTCGGGCGTTGTTTCGGATGTTTCCGCCTCGCTTTCGGGCGTTGTTTCGGACGTTTCCGCCAGATTACCGTTTACTTCACCTTGTGACAGAACCCGGCCGGCTTCTTCGGGTTTTGAATCTTTCGCCGTCTCTTGACTTTCCGACTTACATTCGACGGCGTTTTCCGCCTTGCCGTCAGACTCTGTTTGAGCGGATTTTTTCTTCTTTCCCCTCGTTGCCACAGAAACGATCACGAGAATGAGCAATAAAACGATTACGCATAAAAGCACAATAAGTACCGGGTCCATACAATTACCTTCTTTAGTGTTCTTCTGATTATTATACATTGCCTTGACGGTTTTGTCAACAAGCAACCTTCATTCCTGAAGAGAATTTTATAAATGCGCTTTTTTTGCGAAATCCGCCCGCAGGATACGGTAAGCAAACAACAAGGTTCCGAACAGGATCAGGCCGTTATACACGGAAAATATCAGATATAGTATTTTGTAAACGTCGGCAAGCGCAAAAATAAGAATTGCAGCCGCTTCCATGAGCACGTAATAGACGAAAAACGTGGAAACCAGCGTCTTTTTCCGACCCGAAACAAGACTGATTAACGCCATCACGGATGAAGCGGTAAGCAATATCGAAGGCAAGACGTAGTCGAGAAACCAGGCATTCATGGAAAGACGTTCCAATGAAATCATCAGCAGAATCAGACCGACAAGCTGAAAAAAGATCTTTTCAAAAGGGCTGCGCCGGCTGATGATCGTATGCGCGATCAGAATCCAGAGATAGACGACGGATACGAAGACCACGGGAGACCACAGCATATGTCTGTCGGTGAAATAATTGACAACGAAACAAATCACCGAAACGCAGATGCTGATATATAAAAACAGTTTCATGAGAAAGTAATTGTTCGATTTGCCCTTTCCGTTTTTATCTCTGCCGAGATAATAATCGAAACGGTTCGTTTCCTTTTCCTGCTCTTCAAGATAATTATAGCAAAGCGGACAATATTTTTCGGAAGAATCGACCTTTACTTTACAGTGTTTGCAATACTTCACAATTTTTTCTCCCAATAATTGCTTTTTACGACGATATCAAGATCGTTCTGCGCCAAGATCCTGATAAAATCCTTTTCAAAACCGTTTTCCATGAAATTCCTGGTAAAGGTAAGGTTGATCTTTCCGTTATATCCGACTACGCCTAGCAATTGTTTTGACGTATGGCTTGCCGATATGGAAAAATTGATGTCTTGCACATATGCCGAAAGTCCCTCCGGCAGTTCGACCAATCCGACATTGCTCAGATCTCCCGACTGGAGATTTTCTCCTTCAAAATAATAACCGATCCTGAGAACGATGTCCTTCAAAAACAGCGGAACGATCTTCAGCAAAATATTCCTCTCTGCGCTGACATTGAAATGATTAATGCTGTCAAGTACGTTATTGTCAAGCCCTTCTTTCATCTTTCTGACCGCAACGTCAACACATTCCGCAAGATCGTATTCCCTGTCGAATTCCTTTGTGATGCGTACAAATAAACTGTAGTTGCGAAGAGACTCGCTTTTATATTTCCGTCTCATGTCCACCGGCACGAGCAGACAAACGTTTTTGCTCTTTCCGTTCGTTCCGCGAACGTAATGAAGAGAAAAGACATAAAGATACAATCCGCTTAAAAATTCCGTAACGGTTGCGCCGTACCGTCTTGCAAGCTCTTTCAGCTTTCCCGCGTCCGCCGTCGCCGTGATCAGTCCGTATCCGCCGTAATCGAACGCCGTTCCGTCGGAATGCGCGAGTTTCTTCGGTTTTCTGATCTTTACCTTCGCTTTTTTGTAATTGCTTACGTAATTGTCGCTCCTCTCCTTAAACGTTTCCGGCGATACGGACGTTTTGATCAGTTCGCCGGCGTCTATCTGTTTTCCCGACAGCCGGCAATATTCAAGCAGTATCTGCTTGAAGACTTCCAGACCTCCGTTTCCGTCCGTCAAAGCGTGAAAAACCACCAACGATACCTTGTATTCCCTGTAATACACCTTAAAAAGATAATCGTTATTTTCCGCAAAATCGATCAGCCCGAGATAATTCCCCACTTCTTCGGACACACAAAACGGCTTTTTGTTTTCTTCCAGATAATACCAAAATACCCCACGTTTGAGTTTTGTTTTAAACGTGGGGACTCTCTCCAGAATATGATTGACCGCCGTATTCAGTTTTTCCGGCTCCACTTTTTCCGCCAAAAGTGCGGAAAAACAAAAATTATACGGTCGTTTTTCTCCGTATACCGCAGGAAAGATTTTTGCGGCATTATCCAAAGGATACCAGTTTCTTTTTTTCATCGATCAGCCCCAGCCGCCTTTGCGATACCGCAGACGATTTCGGGAATTTCTATAAGTTTTTTTTCATTGTGCGCGGCGTGTTCCGCTTCGGTACGACCGCCAAGCAGGGATTTTTTTCTCGCCGTACTGTCGGAAACATGAAAAAGCGCCGCCGTTTTTAATCCGAAAATATCCGACGCGCAGAACGCCGCCGCCGTTTCCATTTCCAGCACATCCGCGCCGTAAGAGAGAAATTCTTCGATATGAAAAAACTGGGAAACGATCGTATCGATGCTGAACACGTCGGCATATCCGAACCGATATCCGTTTTTTTCGAGAAATTCCGCCACTTTCCCCTGCAGTCCGGCATCGGGATAGAATTTTTTCCCGAACGTCTCTTTATTGTCCGCCGCACTGCCGACCGTAAAATACCGCACCGCCCCGTCGCCGCACATGGAACAACGCGGCAACAGAAGATCGCCGATCTCCAGATCCTCTCTCAACGCGCCCACCGTTCCGGTGAAAAGCACCTTTTCGCACCGGGAATATGCCAGCGCGCAGATCACTTCCGTGACATTGCATGCGCCTACCTGAAACGCGACAAACGTAAAACGCGCGCCGTCTTTTTCGATCTTATATGTGGGGAAAAATCCGTCGGACAGCTGCGTGACCTCTGCTCCGATATTCTTATAATCTTCCGCGGCGTTGATGGGCGAGATCACGGCAAACCGTTCGACCTCCTCTCCCTCGACACGCAATCGGTTGCGGCAAACGTCCTTCGGTCCGATCCCGTAACGCGCAAAACATTTTGTAAAGTCCTCTTTGTTCATAACCATTCCCGTTTTTAAGAAAAATAAACGCCTTCCACCTGTTTCCTTGCTTCAAAAGTACAATGCAATCCGAGTTTTTTGAAGGTTTTTTCATCCACATGCGATAAAATAACCGTTGAATGTAATTCGCAATTTTTCAGTTGCGACAACGCCGCAAGCGCCTTTTTTACATTGTTGTCCTCCACGGCGCAGATCGCCAGTGCAATCAGGACTTCGTCCGTGTGCAGACGCGGATTTCTGCTTCCCATCTGATTTACTTTCAGTCTTTGGATCGGTTCGATCACCGTCGGCGAAAGAAGCTGTATCCCGTCGTCCACACCCGATAACGCTTTCAGCGCGTTGATCAGGCACGCCGCACTTGCCCCGAGAAGATCGCCCGTTTTTCCCGTTACGATCCTGCCGTCGTTCAGTTCTATTGCAACCGCAGGATTGCCGCCGGTGATTGCAGATTTTTCCAGCGCCGCCGGCACGGTTCTCCGATTTTCCACGGAAAGATTGAGTTTGCTCATCAGAATCTCGATCTTGGCGGCAACATCCTTGCTGACCCTGCCCTTTCTGACATCATAGAGCGCCGCGTAATAACGACGGATGATCTCCGCCTTGGAGGCTTCTCTGCAAACCTCGTCGTCGATGATACAATTCCCCGCCATATTCACCCCCATATCCGTAGGCGATCTGTACGGAGACTGATTCATGATCTTTTCAAAAATAGCATTGAGTACCGGAAAAATTTCCACATCGCGGTTGTAATTGACCGTCGTCTTTCCGTACGCTTCCAAATGGAACGGATCGATCATATTCACATCGTTCAGATCCGCCGTCGCGGCTTCATAAGCGACGTTGACCGGATGATTGAGCGGCAGATTCCAGATGGGAAATGTTTCAAATTTCGCATAACCGGCTTTAATCCCGCGCATATATTCGTGATACAGCTGACTCAGGCAAGTCGCCATTTTCCCGCTTCCCGGTCCCGGAGCCGTCACCACCACAAGGCGACGGGTTGTGGGCACAAATTCGTTGCGGCCGAATCCGTTTTCACTGAGTATCAGCGGAATATCGGACGGATATCCCTCGATTTCGTAATGTTTATAGACGGGAATCCCGTTCATTTCCAGTTTCTTGATAAAATTCAAAGCGCGCGGCTGATTGTTGAACATCGTCATCACCACGCTCCCGACATAAAGCCCCTGAGAGCGAAAAACGTCGATCAGGCGAAGCACGTCCGAATCATATGTGATTCCCAAATCGTTTCGATACTTATTGTTCTCGATATCCACCGCATTGATGGCAATCAGAATTTCCGCTTCTTCTTTCAGTTCCTTAAGCATTTTCAGCTTGGAATCCGGTTCGAATCCCGGCAGAACCCGCGACGCATGATAATCGTCAAACAACTTTCCGCCGAATTCCAAATACAACTTTCCGCCAAACGAATTGATGCGTTCCTTAATGTGCGCCGATTGCATCTTCAGATATTTCTGATTGTCGAATCCGATTTTATCCATAGTATCTCCGCTTGCCTCCGTTCTATTCCAGAATTCCGTTTTCCGAAAGAACCGCAATGAACTTCTTTACATCCCGTTCGGCAACTTCTTTTTCCACTTCATATTCTTCGAGAAGTTTTGCAACCAGATTTTTTTCATCGGTATCGTTTTCGAGAAGATCCCATAAAAAACGCCCCGTTTCATTCAGCGTGATATACCCGTTAAAATTTTTAACCGCCTTGCCGGTTGCAACGACAATATCCGAATCTCCTACTTTTCTTGCGACAAAATCCTTTTTAACCTTCATGCTTTTCTCCTTTTACGCGCATCGCTTCATATGCCGTTTCGGCAGCTTCGATGTCCATATTGCATTTTAATCTGTAAAAAGCAGTGCTTTTTGCAAGTTCGTTAAATAAATCCAACAGTTTCAGCATACTTTCCCCGTCCTCGCCGCGCAAAGACTGATTCATCAGTACGCGCACCATTTCCGCAGACGAGATTCGCTTGATTTCGTTTTTTTCTCCTCTTGTCAGTTCGCAGATTGCCGCGAGACGCGCGCGATCGTTACAGCTTAACCGATGCTTCCCGTTCCACGGCGTCCCGTAGACGTAAAAATTACGGTCGATATATCGGATGATCGGTTTATCGTCATTGATCATTACCGCTTTTTCCCCCAACAGCTCTCTCCATAACCGCGTATGCGTGGATTTTCCCGTCCCGCTCGGCGCGGCAAAAAGATATGCGTAACCGTCCACTGCCACCGCCGACGCGTGAAATAAAAACCCCCCGTAATTGCGCAGTATTTCATTGCAAAGTTTTCTGTATACCGCCAAACTTTCCAGATATGCCGGCGGAAACGGCTGATCGCTGGCTTCTTCTTCCCGACGGATGTCCGCTTCTTCCGTTTCGATCCGGAACGACGCCGGTTCTTCGCTCTCGTATCCCGCACAGATCCTGTGCGTATAAGCATATTTCGTTTTCAGGCCGAACACAACGTCCGCTATTTTATATTTTCCTTCCATATGTATTTTATTTTAACAAATAAAGTTTTCCTTGTCAACAGCAAACTTTCTCATTCTGCCGGATTTATTTGATTTATTTTCATAAAACGTTTATAATGTTACATATGCGAAAAAAACCGATTTTTCTGCTCGTTGCGATCTTCTTGTCACTTTTTGCTTCGGGTTGCAACGAACCCCGATTTGCGGGAAAAACTTTCACCTATTTCAATGCGCCGATAACAATTCAGATCGATTCGAGATCGATGAGCAAAGCGGAACTGAACACGCTGTTTGACGGCGCGGAATCCATACTGTCGCAAATTTCCGCCCTGACCGATCCTGAAAACAACCGCTCCATAACAGCAACGTTTAATGCTTTGCCTGCGGGCGGCGCGATTCTCCTCGACCAAACGGCGGAAGATCTGTTGAAAACGGCGCTTTCCTGCGCCGAACTGACAGACGGATATTTTAACGTCCTGATCGCACCGCTGACCGATCTTTGGGGATTTTCTCCGGAAAAATACAATTCCGAAACGTACGTTTTTACGCCGCCCGAAGAAGAATCGATTCTCGCCGTGCTACCCCTCTTAAACAGCGCGAACCTGACGCTTGAGCAAGGAACGCTGAAAAAAACCGGCAGCAGCGCCACCCGCATCGATCTGGGTGGCATTGCGAAAGGCTATGCACTGCAAAAAGTACGGGAATATTTGGAAAACAACGGTATTATATATGGCATAATCAGTGGCGGAAACAGTAGTATTGAACTAATGAAATATAAAGATAATACAAAATTTCAATTAGGGATAAGACATCCGCGCAAATCCGCGGATTCGACTCCGATTATCGTAATGGAAACCGAGTTGACTGCGGCCTCTACAAGCGGAGATTACGAACGTTATTACGATTATAACGGCAAACGTTACTCTCATTTGCTCAATCCTTTCAGCGGAACTCCGATCGATGACGGAACGATGTCCGTAACGGTGCTCGGCAAAAACGGCGCGATATGTGACGCTCTGTCCACCGGGCTTTGCGCCATGGGCCATGAAAAGGCAAAGTCGTTTCTCAAAACCGAATGCAACGATTATACGGTATTTTTAATTTATACGTCAGGCGGAGAAAATTATATTTTTACCAATGCGGCAGATCGTTCGTTTACGGTAAATGACAAATCCTACATTGTGGAAACAATATGACGACAGGGCGCATCGATTGCGCCCTGTTCTTTTTATTATACCCAATTTTTATTTTGCTTTGTCAGGCGCGGGATAAATAGCGGTAAAAAACTTTTTTTCATCCCAATCGTCATATCCCTGCATAGCAAAAACGCGCTCGTTTTCCTCATCGATGACAAGAAGCTGCGCATGCGCTCCGGAAGCGTAATAATACTTGAAATCTTCTCTTGTTTTCCAGAAGCCGTATCCGTAACATAATCCGTTTGCCGAGGCGCGGGGTCTGCTCGCTTCATTTGCCCATCGATCCGAAAAAAAGCGTTCATTGTTGTATTTCCCGTGCTGAAGATATAAAACACCGAGCTTGACCAAATCTTCAATGCAAAAAAACATTTCCGTAGCTCCGAGCGTATGCCCTTTCGGACAACATCCCGCGGCATATCCGTGAAAATTCATCTTTATGAAAAGTTCTTCTCTCAGCCAGTCAAAAAGTTTCTTTCCCGTAATATTTTCCGCAATTCTCGATAACAGATAATAGGAAGCATTTGAATAACTCATCCGCTCGCCCGGTTCGAGCGGAAGTTTTTCCGTCAGAATCCGTTCCAGCCAATCTTTTCCGATGGATGCATGCTCGTCTTGTAAAACAATCTCGCCTTCTTTATACGGCGAGGCAAACCGTTCCGCTTCAAAAAAATTGCCGCAATCCTGCCCCCAGGTATGCGTGAGCAAATGCGCAACGGTAATTCTTTTCCATTTTTCATCAAACTTCCCTTCCGCAAAACCGCCTAAATACCCGATCGCTCTGTCGGTCAGGCTGAGTTTTCCGCGATAAACAAGCATACCGATCGCCGTTGCCGTAAAATTTTTCGAAATGGAATAAATGTTGTTCATCCGATTGTTTTTTTGCAGTCTTTTATAAGTTATTTTCCCGTTTTTATATTCCGCAACGGCATAGGCGTTGATTTTATTTTCCTTAAGATACCGCGTAACTTTTTCAAGAAATTCTTCCATACTTTCTCCTCTCCCGCAAATTACCATTTTTTGATCAGTTTTACGTTTGCCGGCGCACTCGCCTCCACATGAATCCCGTCGGATTCCCTTCTCCATTTGACGATAATTTTTCCGCCGAGATATTCCCGCTCTGCACGGCAATGAGAAATTTTTTCGAGAAAATGCGGCTCGATCTCGACGACGTTGCTATCTTTCAGTCCCGGATTGATTCTGATTCCCGCAATGTATTTATAAAACCATGCGGAAATATCCCCCCAGAAATGATGATTCAACGAATCGATCTTCCGCCCGTCCTTCGCGCTGATCCGATCGTCCGTCAATTCGATGAAATTCTCCCAAAGCGTCGTCGCGCCCCTGTCAAGATGGTATCGGAATGAAGGAAAGCCCGGCTGCACGATCAGCTTCAGCGCCAGATCGCCGTGTCCGTATTCCGTCAGCGTGCGAAACAGCGTCCGTGCGCCCAGAACGCCCACATCGAACCGATCGCCTTTAGCAGCAATCAGTTCAAGCAATTGCTTTACGGCGGTTTTCTGTTCGTCCTGATCGAAAATTTTGTAATAAAGCGACATGGAAACTGCGGTCTGCGTGGCAAATTCCTTTTTGATTTTTCCGTTTTCCACATACTTTTTGCGAAAATTCTTTTTCAGAGAATTATAAAAAGCATCAAATTCCTCTTTTTCGGCCCTTCTGCCCAACAGTTCGGCAATTACGCCCGCTTTGTAACAAGTATCCGCGATCGTCAGTGAATCGGTCACTTCAAGCGGCGTTTTATTCTTTTCATTCCCGCCTACCGTGCACCAGTCTCCCAACCCGTACGCAAGCAAGCCGTCGCGATTCAGCCGTGTTTTCGCATACCGCAAATACTTTACGATACAATCGAAATTTTCTTCCAGAATACTTTTATCGGCGGTATATTTATAGGTATAGTAGGAAAGCTGCGTCACAACGGTATCCCAGGCAGGACCGTTTCCCCATTGAAAACCCCAACCTGCCGTAGGAACGATTCCCGGCAGCGATCCGTCTTCCTTCTGCGCGGCACGGACGTTATAAAGCCATTCACGGAAGTTTTTTTCCGCCCCGAAATTCAACATCAACTGTTCGGCGGAAAGTGCGGCGTCCCCCGTCCATCCGTTTTTTTCCCGATGCGGACAATCCGTCGGAAAATCAAAAAAATTCGCCAGATCGGAACGACGCGTATTCTCCTGCAACCGATTCACCGTCTCGTCGGAACAGACAAAAGAACCCGCACTCGGCAAATCGGAATGCATCATGATATAGGTCAGCAGATCTATCGTCGCCTGTTCATCCTTGATTCCTTCGACAAATACGTACTGAAAGCCGTGGTAAGTGAAACTCGGCGTATACGACTGTATGCCGTCTTTACAGATGTACACATCGCGATGTAAATAGCCGATGTCCGGAAGATCCCCGATGATGATATTTCTGATGTCTACGCCGTCATCCGATGTCAGTTCCGCATATGTGAGCATGATACGCTGTCCTCGTTCTCCGTTGACAGTCAATCTGCACACGCCGGCATTGTTTTCCGGAAAAGTATACAGCCAGCCTTTCCCGCGCCTTTCAACGGAAGTCGGCCGCATTTCGCAAACCGCTCTGATCGGCGGACAAATCGGTACGCGCGGCGTTCCGAAAGGCGTTTTCGCGGCAATGGCGTTTTCCCAGGTTGAATCGTCAAATTCCACCTCGTTCCATCCTGCAATTTCCTTTGTCGCGTCATAACGCTCGCCTGCACGGTAATCGTCAAAAAATATGGGCGAATCGGCGGTTTTAAAACTTTCGTCCGCTTCAAAAACCAAATTGCCGTCGATTTCAAGCGACATCGCTACTTTCGGCGCATCGCGAAACGCGGCTTTATCAAAGTCCCATACATCTCCGCCGGGATTGTTTAAAAATCCGTTGCCGAGCATGATCGCCAAAACATTTTTCCCCGTTTGCAATTTATCTTCTACCTGATAACGGTCATAATAAAGAAGATCGTTCGGATTGGAAATGTACGGCGCAAGCATCCCCTTGGTTACTTCCGTGCCGTTGATCCATAACCGATAAAATCCGAGACCGCATATCGTAATTTCCGCACTTACAGGCTTGAACTGAAGACAAAATTCCTTTCTGAGATACGGCGCGGGTACATTTCGGTCAAAGGTGTTGTATATCGATGTACGCTGAATAAATTTTTCGGAAAACAATATCAACTTTTCTCCTATCCAAGATTAAACAAAGTATATCATACCGATTGTTATTTTGCAATGATTTAAAAAGTAAAAAGGGAAACAAAATCGTTTCCCTTTTTACTTTTCTGCGTTCTTAACATTTATGCGGGAATATCTTTAATTGCAGTCAAACCATCTTGTTTACTATCTCTTGCCATGTCGGAGCAAGTAATCCGATCGGTTGCGCCGCTTCAACGCCATAAATCGTCATATTTGTGACGGTTGCCGCGTCTCCGTTTGCATTGACAATTCCGCAACGACCGTAATTAGCATCCGGCTGTTCTGCACTACGCAAGAACAAATGACTCCCGGTCAACGTTATTGTCATATCAATATAGTTTCCGGCACCTTCCCAACTTAAATAACCGGAGCTTGCATCAAACCAACAATTTAACCCGCCGTAATCCACAAAATTAAAAGTCACATCTAAATTTTGCATTGTACCGCTGTTTTTATAAGTTATCAACGACGCATTAAATGCATTCTGTACTCCTGTACCGTAAATTAAATTATAATTGATTTTCAAGTCTTTCAATAAACCCGTTTCACTAATTGTTTTTATAAAGTATTGTTGAAACGCCGCGCCTTGTATGTTATGTTGTGCATTAATCGTGATTGTTTTATCGTTCCCGTCGAAAGTTGAATTGAGTGTATCAATTTTATAATCGCCTACTATGGTCACAGCAGCACCGGGTTCCGAGATAATATTGCTACCGTCATAATCAATTATTAAATCATTCATCAGTCTTAAATTCAGCCCGGACCCTCCATAAAGATCGAGGTCTTCTTCATCATATATTTCCATATATCCGTCCCAAGACTGTACAGCAATTCCCATTCCGCCGGCAAAACCGATCGAAGTATCCGTCGAATATGCATTCACGTTTTCAACCTGCAGCATTGTGCCGCCTTCAAGCGAACCTGCGTCCGTAGCGATTGCGCGAATTGCAGATAGCGTTACCGCACCGCCGTTACTCAAATCAATATCAGACGGGATATTAACATAAACATTGGTATTCATAATTTTTGAGCTTGAAGCACTGTAAAACAATGCTCCTGCAGGTGCAAAATACCACATATTGCCGGCGGTAACAGGTGAAACACGTCCACAATGATTTCCCGTTCCCAACGTGGTATACACGGTCACGTTATCAATAAGCGAATTTGCATCCATCATATAACCAAAAATTCCACCCCAAACACTCATTCTTCCGGTTATTACAGTAAGATTTTTTAACGTTCCGCCATGCAAGCCGTTAAAAATACGGCAAGTTCCCGCCGATAACGTATAATTATTGCCGTCAAACACCCCAGTTAAACGATAAGCAGAATCGTATTTATGGGCAAAATCCAAATTAGCGGGCGTTTCGTTAGGATAAAAATACATTTGATTTTCAAGCCAGCCATCCAATTTAACATTATTCATCAATTTATAGTTGCCGTCAAGGTCTTCATCTTCGACGAACATATTCTGAAAATCCGCTGCATTATAAATTCCCTGCCAAGACGTCACCGTGAAAGCAAGTTCCGCGCCGTCATACTTTGCCGTGACGGTCGCCGTGCCGTTCGCAAGCGCCGTAACTACGCCGTTTTCCACGCTGACAACGGTCGGAGCGTCGCTCCCCCATGTGATCGCACCGTTCTCTACGGGTACGCCGTCACAGTTGACCGCAAGCGTCGCCTGCGTTTCGTCGGTCGAATTGTAAATCAGATCGTATGCGGTCTTTTCGGACGTAAGTTCCGTAACGGAAACTTCCACGTTCAGCGTTACGCTTGCCGAACCTACGGACGCCGTTACCGTCGTGCTGCCTTCCGCAACGCCGGTGATCACGCCGTTCTCTACCCGGGCAATCTCCGGATTTGCCGATACATATTTGATTACAAGTCCGTTATTTCCTTCAATTACGGGTGTGACGGTTTTGTTTACTTTCACGGAAAGGTTCGTTTCCGTAGCGGTCAATTCGCCCACAACGGCATCCACCATAGCCGTAAGCACGCCTTCGTCGTCACTCTCGTCCGCCGCCAGAGCCGCACTGGCAACGTATGCCGCAGAACGGGTCTGCGCGTTATCTACATATACGGTATGCGTCGTTTCCGTAGCGTCCGTGTAAGTTACATATGCGCGAGCCGCGATCTCTCTGCCGTAAAAACTTTCTTCCAAGCCTTCGCCGCCGTTACCGATCAATACCGCCGTATAAGTATATACGTCGCTCTCGATCGCAAACCAACGTTCGGCAACCACGTTCAGAACCTCTGCCGTATCCAGCGTAAGCTCTTCGCTTTCTTCAAGATAATCGGCAGGAATCATCACCGTCCCGAAAACCGCATTGTTCGGCAACGCCGCCAGATCCGCCGCGCTTACGTTCGTCACAAACCGTAAACCGACAATTCCGCCTTTCCGTACTTCCGCGCCGGTTTGCATTTCAAACGACGATAACGTCACCTCACCGTCCACGCTGTCAAGCTGCCCTGTCACTTCGGGGATCGGGCTTTCGGCAAACGCGGTTTTCGGATTATTCCAGAACGCTACCGATCCGAATATCGCCGTCACGCATAATGCCGCAAAAAATATCAACAAACTCCGGATTCTGCTTTTAACCATTGAAATCCCCTCCGTTCTCCTGAAATGCGCTTCCTTCCGTCCACGGATTCTGTCCGTCGTTGTCGCCAAAGGAAGCTAAAACCACATCTGCCGCCTCATAAAAACAAGTCTCTACATGCGGTGCTTCATATGCCGATTTTTTGCTCATTCCTGCTATCCTCCTGTATTGAAAATTCATCCGCTTTTACACGTTTGATATCCGTTAAAACTTCCGTCCCCGCCTCTGCCTTCGAAACCGTTCCGCTTTCGATTTTGCAACAAAGAAATTTCAGCGGATTTTTAAATCCGCTGAAACAGGGCGCCCTGTTTCTTTGAGGTCTACACAAACCCCGATGATATTATTATCTGTCATTTTCCACAAAAATGCAGATAAAATTTTAAAATTTATCAGATTTTGTGAATTTTAAGCTGTTTACATAATTCATTATAACATCGTTTCAAAGCATTGTCAATATCCAAAAAAGTAACAAGAATTTGCTGAAAATTAACATAAAAAAACACAAATCCGTGTTTTATTTTTGCTTGTGTACTTTTTGGTTTCGTTCTGCATACGTGTCTTTTCAGAACAAATCCCTTTTCTTTTTTATACTAATTTATACTAAAAATCCGCGTCTGCACAATCGCAGAACGCGGATTTTACTCTTAAATCATGATAGAAAATGCATCATAGAAACTACATCAGAACTGTCTGACAAGCCGCAGATAGAACTGCACCGTTGCGACGATTTTTTCCACCGGAATTCTCTCATCGTTTCCGTGTATACAAGCGCGTTCTTCTTTCGTCAATGCCATTGCCGAAAATCTGTACACGCAATCTGAGATTGCCCCGTAATGACGCGAATCGCTACACGCCAGCATCAAATACGGTGAGATAAGCGCATTGATCCATGTCCCCCTTACGGCGTTACAGAGAATATCCCAGGATTCTCCGTTCGTCCTGGAAATTTCCGATGGGTCCATTCCGTATATTTTTTCTGTTTTGACCGTTTCGTCTCCGATTTTTTGCTTCAGTTCGCGAAGGACTTCCTCTGTTTTGTCTCCGCACATCAGGCGAAGATTCGCCACCATTTCGGCATGAGGCGGCAACACATTCATCCCCTTGCTTCCGCTCATCTGCGTAAAAGCCACCGTCGTGCGCATAAGCGCATTCAGTTCTCCGCCGCTTTTACGGCAAATCTTATCCAACAGTCCGCCGAAACACCACAAATTGGCGAATATAATGCGATACAGCAACGAGGAATGGCGGCCGAGTGTATCGAACATTTCGGCAACCGGCGCGGACAAACGACTTTTAAACGGCTTTCGTTCTATTTCCATGCACGCCCGACTTAACGTTCCGATCGGCGTATGCGCCGGCGGCGCACTTGCGTGTCCGCCTTTTCCCTCCACGGAAAATTTTACGTTCATCAGTCCTTTTTCGGCAATCCCGATCAGCGCGCAGGGCGATTTTACACCCGGGAATACATTTTCAACCACCGCGCCGCCTTCGTCGCAGACCATTGCGGGTCTGATTTTTTTACTCTGAAAATAACGCACGATTGCCGGAGCGCCGTCACCGTTCGTCTCTTCGTTTCCGGAAAAAGCCAGATATATATCGTTTTGCGGCACGAAACCTTCTTTGATAAGTTGTTCCGCCGCTTGCATAATCCCGTTCAACGTGCCTTTTGTATCCAGCGTACCTCTTCCCCACAGAATGCCGTTTTCCAAAATTCCGTCAAATGCCGGTTTTTTCCACAAACTCTGTTCTGTCGATACAACATCGTAATGCGCCATCAAGACGCGGCATTTTGTACTGTCCCTGCCTTTCCAGCGAAACAGCAAACTTCTTTTTCCTATCTTTTCAAATTCACAAACTCGGTTTACTTCGGGAAAACGCGTATGCAGCAAGTCTTCAAATTTTGCAAATTCTCCTTCGTCTTCCTTACTCTCATCCGTATCGGAAACCGTCCTGCAGCGGATCATTGCCTGCAGATCGTTCACTGCTTTATTTTCGTCGCATTTTTCTTCCGTTCTCGGAATCTCGTTTGTTTTTTTCGGTCGGAACATCGCCGTCCGTATGCCGATCACAGAGAAAAACAGCACGATCGCTGCCGCCGCGGCAATCAGTACGATCCAATACCAGTCCATTTACTTCTTCTCCTCCGAGGTTTCAGACTCTTTTTCTTCTTCCTTGTTTTCTTCTTTCAGATAGTCTCCCCGTTCTCCGAGATAGCCTTTCTTATACATGATCCGCGCGCTCCCGATGGTAAAAATCACGCCCACGGGAACCATAACGCCGATCAGCGTTCCGGCAAGATCTCCGCTGCCGGTAACGTAAGAAGAAATGATAAACACAAGCAACATCAAAATACAGGGCAATATGGCAATTTTCCAGTTCTTGGAAATGTAAACAACCGCCATTCCGCCGAACAACGCAGGCAATACGTTGTCAAATGCCGGTTTTAATGTGGGATCTTCCAGAACAGGCGTCAGAAAGCTGATAAACACTACGCCGAGCACAATGATCAGCATCGTGACGATGGACGAAACCGCAATGGACAGCGTGGAGATCACTTCCCCCTCTTCCGATCCGGACTTCACCCCCGCTTGTTCCATACAATTCAACGCACAAGGAACTTTCAGATTGGACAGATTTCCCGTAACAAAACCGAGATACGTTCCGCCCGAACCGAGCATCGGCGTATATGTGAACGTCTCCACCGCGCCGACTACCCAATATAATGCCATGATCCCCAGTCCGGAACCGACCACAGCCCAGTCGATCGTCGTTCCGAATATGACCATCGCCAGAAACGGAAACGATAAAATCAACAGTCCCGATATCAAGCCCCATATCCTTCCGTAAAGATGCGTATTATCGTCAAATGTTCTCATTTTTTTATCCATATCTTTTTCTCCTTCAGCCCAGCCAGATCGTCAGCGGAATCGCAGCCGCCATGCCGATCACAATACAGATCGGCAACGCATAATCGTTAATCCATTTCCAACCCGTCTTTTTGAGCAACAAACCGCATAAAGCCATGACGATCGCCGATACGAAAAAGACAAGTACCGGAATCCAGCCGCTCGCCCCCGCGCCCACGCCGCCGAAGACATAGCCGAGAAACGCCGAAATCATTCCCATAAACAGTGCGGTCATGAAGTGTCCGCTCCATACCTTGTCCTTTTGTTTCAGTTTTACAATGCCGCGGTGAATCTTTTTCCCCATAATAAGGGGGAAAAACATGGAAACAAGCATTCCCGCCGTCATGACAAGCGCAACCGAGACGTATTGAGACGCGTTTTCGATCGCCGAGAGCACACCCGCCGCGACGATTTCATAACTCAGACTTCCGATAACGGAAAGTCTAAGCCAAGGCAACGGCAGTCCCAACTTCTGCGAAAGAGCGACGATTCCCACAAGAATCGCAACTGCCGGCGCAATCGTAAAAACGGCAGCCCTCGCAATCGTTTTGTTGAGAACGCTTTTTTCCATTCCGATTTTGATTCCGCGCCGGTAACTTCGGATCAGAAAGAAGATCGCCTGCGCCGTGATGACCGCGATGATGATCGCTACGATCACGAACAAAATCGCACTGTTCATGTTAAATTCCATACTTACTCCCGTTGATGTTTTTGCCATCGGCATTTTTTGTTTGTATTATATCATAAAACTGCATATATTTGCAAGAATTATCGTGTTTTCAATAAAAAAAATGTGATTTTTTCGCTGATTTATGCTATAATGTCGTTATGAATTATTCTATCGAAGAACAGCGCGTTCTCTGCGCCCTGCCCGATCTTCTCCTGCCCTGGTACGCTAAAAACAAACGCGATCTTCCGTGGCGCGCCGATACCGACCCCTATCGGATTCTCGTTTCCGAAATCATGTTACAACAAACGCGCGTTGAAGCGGTAAAAGAACATTATGTCCGTTTTCTTGCATCGTTGCCGACTGTGAACGCGCTTGCATCCTGTCCGAAGGAAAAATTGATGAAGCTGTGGGAAGGACTGGGATATTACTCGAGGGCCTTGAATCTGCAAAAAGCCGCGCAACAGATTGTCGCGGCGGGCGGATTTCCGAAAACTTACGAGGGACTTCTTTCCCTTGCCGGCGTGGGAACATATACGGCGGGAGCCGTAGCGTCCATCGCCTTTTCGATTCCCGTCCCTGCCGTGGACGGTAACGTGGTCCGCGTTCTTTCGCGACTTTTCGGCAACAGGGAGAATCAGGACGTTCTTCGCAAATATTATACCGATCGGCTGACCGGCGTTTACCCGAAAGAAAACTGCGGAGATTTTACCCAGAGTCTGATGGAGCTCGGGGCCACGGTTTGCTTACCTCGTTCTCCGAAATGCATCCTTTGTCCTCTCTTCGCACATTGCCTGACCAAAAGCGACGCGCTTCCGATGCGCAAACCGAAATATGAAAGAAAAAAAGTCGATTTGACGGTATTTGTGCTTCTTACTCCGAAGGGTGTGGCTTTAACGACGCGCGATAACGGCGTATTGAAAGGCATGAAACAATTTCCCAACGAAGAGCGGTTTCTTTCCGTACAGGAACTGACCGAAAGACTTAACTCCTTCGGCTTTGAAAACTTCACCGTCCTGTCGGAACGTCCGCATCGTCATATCTTTACGCACCTTGAATGGAATATGAAAGCCTTTTTCATAAAAACAAACGATGCGCCTTTATCTTTTTCCTACTATCCCGCGGAAACGATCGGGAAAGAAATCGCCCTCCCCTCGGCTTTTCGTTGGTGCGTCGAATTTTTCGACTGATCGGCTTAACTTTGCAAATTGTACAAAAAAAACACGCCGTAAATCCGGCGTGTTTTTTATTTTAAATTGTGTCGTTCGGACGTTTTGCTCTGCGTTTTCCGGTAATTTCGGAAATTCTGATCTTCCATACCGCAACGTTATTCCGTTCCCGGGCACATTCTTCTTCGAATCCGACGGCCTGCGGAGTGTAGCGCGACGCAATCGCCTGTAACGCGGTGCGTTTTTCCGATTCATCGTTTACCTCCTCAGCCGTTCCGAATACCGTTGCGGATTCGTACGTTACGGCAAATTGATTGCCGTCCGGCGCAACATTTCCGACACAGCTCATACAGACTTTCGGATTTTTCCGCAGCATCTGCGTTTTTCTGCCGGTTTTTGCGCAATGAAAATAGAAATCATCGCCTATTCTGGCTACGGAAAGCGGCACGGCATATATCTCCCCGTCGGCAAAGAGCGCCAATGTGACGAACGCACATCGATCCGTGATCCCGAATGCCGTTTCGCGATCTGTTTCCCTGTCCTTTCTCCTCATATTTCTGACTTCACTTTTTCTGCTTTCGCGCATTATTTTCGTTTTTTAGTTTCCGATAAACTTTGTCTTCGGAAAAATCGCGTTCGTTCTCATATTCGCCGCCCAGCGTTTCAATGGCAAATTTCAATTCCCTGAATTCGCCGTAATCGATGCCGGGTCTCTCGATCGCCTCATATAAAACAGGCAGAAACCGCTCGTCTCCGTATCGCGCCAGATACGACGAATACAGCGTTGCTTGTGCGGGATGCGTCAGAAAAGCGTCCTGCAACACTTCGTAGATCCGTTCGTCCTTCGCGCACCGGGATAACACATCGCAAAACAACGCCTTGGTTTCGTCGTCAACGTCATGGATCTGCCGGAAAATAATTTCTTTCCCCGCTTCGCACTGATCGCTTAAAAGTTCCGCCGCAAGTTCTCGGATATGCTCGTCTCCTTCCCCGTACGCGGCGAGTTCCACATACTTTGTTACGGCCTCTTTGCTACCCATTTCCCCCAACAGGTTCAACGCATACATCGTTTTTTCTTCGTTGTCCGAATCGAGCATCGCGATAAGCGGTTTTTCGGCATCGGGCTTGTGCACGATCGCCGCACACAGATATTCCGATACGGACTGACCATTTTCAATCTGACTTCCCAGCGCGTCTGCCAGCTCTTTCCCCGAAGCCGCAGCATAGTATGTTTCCGGCGTTTTTCCGTCCAGTTCCTTAAAATGTTGTTTTCCGAATTCTTCATATAAGGCGGGAATTTTGTTTTCCCATTCCTCATAGCTCAGATTCTCTTCGTTCTTCGTCACGCGCTCTTTCATGTATTGACCGAACAGCGCGTCGATATCCACAAACTTGATCATTCGCTCTTCTCCGTTGCCTCAATAAGCGCACGCAGGTCTTTCGCCGTACAGTGAAACAGTTCCGCACACTCCTCAACGCTGAAAACTTTTTCCACTCCCGAACGCAGAAACATCAGCGCAGCCACAGCGTTCTCCGACGCTTCACGAAGTTTTTCCGCGCCCTCTTCGGAAAAGTAAATCGCCATTGCCGCGTCATAAATCCGCCTGAGATCGTAATCCCCGGTAACGATACATTTCGCTACACACAGCGCATATGCGCCGATAAACACTTCTCCCTTGCCGCTCCAATCCACATTCAGAGCGTAAAACGTAATTTTCTTGTATACATTGGAAAGCACGATCCCCACCGTTTTATCGAAATCTTTCAGGACGAGAAGTTCGCATATATATCCTTTCATATCGTCGGGCAAAGTGGGATCGAGCAGCTTGTCCAGAAGATATTCTTCCGCCCTGCGCGAGTCGCTGAGCGCAAGAAGATAACAAGAACACCGGCGCACTTCCGCATCGCTTGCGGAAAAACTCCAGTCGATCAGATCCCAGAATTTTTGCCCCTTCATGGCTTTTGCAAGTCCTTTTTCGCTTCGGTTCTTCAACAACTGGGAGAGTTTCCGCGTATTTTCCTCTTCGTCATCGTCAAACGGCCGGTAAAAATTCGGCAACGGTCTGAAGTTCTTCACGCCGTTCTCCAACGCGGCATCCGCACGCCTGAAATACGAAAGCGCCGCAGGATTCGTCTCCGTAATCCGCAGTATCCTGCCGAATGTTCCCTTCGCCGCGGCAAAATCTCCGTCATTGTATTGCGAAATCCCGCATAGAAACATCAATTGCATATCATACGGCTTATCCGATAGCATTTTCTTGAAACACTCCGCCGCTCTCTTGTATTTTTTATGCTCCATGCAAGACGTCGCAATCTTATATAAATCGTCTTCGCTCGTCGCGTCTTCTTCTTTCAGTTTCGAAAAATAAAGTCCGCTGAGTAATTCCGAGCCCTTATATTTATACATACTCGAAAGATTGCAGATCGCAAAGACGTTATGCTCGTTTTTTTCGTAGACCGCCTGGCTGCGCGCAATCGCGCCGTCAACATCCCCTTCCAGAAACTCCGCTACGGAAATTTCAAGCTGTGCGCGTTCGTATTCCTGCGCGCCTTCCGGTATCGTGGAAAAAACTTCCCTTGCCGCCGCGTTTTCGCCGCGGATCATCAGCGATTTCCCGCGCCGCATCGTATCGCCGTAATCTACCGCCTGCGGCGGATAAACCACGCGAAATTCCTCTTTCGGCTCCGCCATTTTGGCGATCGATTCAAGGATATCGTCATCCACATACAGCGTGCCGTCCTTGGATACAAGCACCTGTTGATTAAAATAATACGTGGCGGCGGTCAGATTATTCAGACTGTAATAACACGCGCCGATTCCGTTGTAAATATCTTCGTATTCGTATTTGGGCGCCCGGTCCAGACAGCGGAACCAGTATTTCAAAGAATAATCGTAAAGCCCCATCTCATAATAGATTTCCGCGATGTCATAATAAATGGACAACAGATATTTCGTTTTACCCTTGGCCTCAAGCAACAGAGAAAGAGCGCCTTCCAGATCGTCTTCATCCAGGCGCTTGTCCGCAAGCCTTTTATACGCTTTCGCGCTTGCGTCGAATTTTAATACGTTCTCTGCCATACTGCCTCTCTATTCGCGGAACATTTTTTCGATATCCTTCCGCGTAAATTCATAGTTTTTTTCGCAAAATTCGCAATTTACCGCAATCTTTCCCTGCTGCGTCAAAATCTCCTCAAGTTCAGCCCTTCCCATCGACTTCAGGATGTCGCCGATATATTCCCTGCTGCACAGACAACGGTATTTCGGCGTATACTCTTCCAAAGTACATTCGCCGAAGTTTTCCTCAATGATTTCTTCGATGCTCTTTTCCCGGATCAGCGTGCTGATCGAAGAGAATTTCCGCATGACTTCTTCGGCTTTTTCCACGGACGCGTCCGACGCGCCGGGAAGCGTTTGAATCACCACGCCGCCTGCGCCGATACAAGTATAATCCCTGCCGATTTTTACACCCAGGGCAAAGGCGGACGGCTGCTGTTCGCTGTATAAATAATACGCCGCAAAATCTTCCGCGATCTCCCCGCTGACAAGGCGGCAGCTTCCCGAATAAGGCTCCTTCATTCCCATACTCTTTACGACGGTAAGGCGTCCGTTTTTTCCCACGCAACCGCCGACATCCAGCTTGCCGTCTGCACGCAGAGGCAATTCCGCACGGGGATTTTCAATGGTACCGCGCATATCGAGCGCGCTGTTTCCCGATACGGTGATCGTGCCGCCGACCCCGTCCCCGACCACGTTGACCGACAGCTTGTCGCTCTCGTTTTTTAATCCCGCGCACATAAACGTCGCCGCGGTCAGAACGCGGCCCAATGCCGCCGCGGAAAGCGGCGATAACTTATGGATACGGATCGCATCGTTCACCAGATCCGTCGTATCCATCACGCAAAGACTCATTTCTCCGCCGTATATCAGCGTCTTGATCAATCTGTTCATTTACACTCCGTTCTGAGCGGGATTCTTCTCCGACAGATTCTTTCCCTCTTCATTCCCCGACAATCCGTTGCTCTGCGCCGTTTCTTCCGCGGACGGATTCGGCTCCGTCGGCGACACCTTTATTTCCTTCCACCCGCCGGGCAGCTGATCGTCATGCTTGAACAATAATTTCAGTAATATCGGCGCAAGGACGGAGCTGATGAGAACCAGCATGACCACGATTACGCGGTATTCCGGACCGAGCAATCCTCCGGCAATCCCTTTTTCCGTCACGATCAACGCCACTTCACCCCGCGCGATCATGCCGACGCCGATCTTTGCGGAATCCTTCCAGTTAAAACGACAGCATTTCGCAAGTCCGCCGCATCCGATGATCTTCCCGACAATTGCGGTGCCGACAAACGCCAGCGCAAACCACAAAACGTGCAAGGTCAGTCCGGAAAGATCGATCTTGATTCCGATATTTGCAAAAAAGATCGGCGCAAATATCATATATGAATTGATGGTAATCCGTCTGTCCACATACTCGGCAGACGCATGATTGACCGATAAAATCACCCCCGCGATATAAGCGCCGGTGATTTCCGCAACGCCGAATACCTTTTCCGCCACAAATGCATACAGCAGGCAGACCACCAACGACAAAATCGGGATACGACGCGTATGCGGATGTTTATTTTCCAGCCTGCGGAACAGTTTGATCAGCAAAATACCTGCACCCACCGCCAAAGCAAAAAACGCAAACATCCAGACGATGGAGATCAAGGGATTGCCGTTCGGATTGATCAGCGCAAGAACGCCCGAAACATCGGACGGCGCGCTGTTCAGGCTGAGCGCGATCGTCAGAACGACAAGTCCGAGCACGTCGTCGATGATCGCCGCGGAAAGAATGATCGTTCCGACTTTGCCTTTCAGTTTTCCGAGTTCGCGCAGCGTTTCCACCGTGATCCCGACGCTGGTCGCCGTCATGATTACGCCGACAAAAAGACAGGAAAGCAAATTCTCCGTACCGAGAAACGCCACGCCGATTCCGAAGCCCGCACCGAGCGGAACCAGCACGCCGCCGAGCGCAACCAGAAAGGAAATCACACCCGAATTTTTCATTTCCTTCAAATCGGTTTCCAGACCCGCGGTAAACATGACAAAGATCACGCCCACTTCCGCAAAAGCGCTCAGCATATCGTTTTCCCGCAACGGGAAAATCCAGTTTTCGCCTACGCCGGGGATCATTCCCCAGATCGCCGGACCGATTAAAAGTCCTGCCAGTATGAATCCCAATACCTGCGGAAGCCCCAGCTTCCGCATTAAAATTCCCAGCATTTTTGCGGAAAATAAAATCACCGCCAGCTGAAATAAAAAATCTACAGAATCGATTTCCATCAATGTAACCTCCCGTTACTTTATCGCCACAATAAATATTCGCTCCTCATCTTCCCTCGGCGCACCTTTTTTCCCCTTAACGAAAATCTTTCCGAATCCGACATCCTTCAGCGCATCCGCAACCCTTTCCGTTTCATGCGCATATTCGAAAAATGCTTCTTCCTTCTTTATGTATACATCGCCTTTTTTCAAAAAGTACACAAGTTCCATCAATACGCCGTCTTTTCTTTGCGTATTGAACCATAAGTACGTCACGTCCTCTTCGTCCTCCCCGAAGAGATTCTCACCGATCACTTTCCGTAAACGGTACGTCGTTGAAAAGTCGAACAGAAACGCTCCCCCTGCAGCCAGCGCCGCATAAACTGCCGAAAAATTTTTCCTAAGGTCGTTCGGACGCAGATAATTCACGACGTCGTTCACCGCGGTGACAAACCCAAGATCCGTAAGATTTTTCACTTCCTTCATGCCGCCGAGAACATACGTTTCTCCCATCCCACGCGAGATCGCTTCCCGCAACATCTCTTCGGAAGGATCGAATCCCGTAACGTCATATCCCGCAGCCGCAAGCGCCCGCGTCACCGTTCCCGTGCCGCATCCGACGTCCGCTCCCCACGTATTCGGCGCAATCGCGCGAACTTTTCCGACAACGCGCTCCGCCCATCGCTCTCCGGTTTTCCCCATCAGCTTTTCGTAAACTTCCGCAGTACAGGCAAAATCGTTAATCATCGCCCTCTTTCTTCTTTTTTTCTTTTTTTTGTTTCTTCGGCTTTCCTTCCAGTTCTCTTCTTGCCTGCTCTTTCCGCGCTTCCCGTTCCGCTTCAAACTGTTTTTCCGCTTCGGTCGGCTGATATTGCGGATCGTCTTTATGTGTCGCTACATATTCTTCGTTGTCGCGATACAACGCGTCCCGGCTTTCCTGCAACCGCTGTAAATCCGCTCTCCCGTAGGTCTGCGGCAATTCGGCAAGCTGTAATTCGTCGTCCGTGATCGGCTTGATCGGCCTGCGCGTCAGAACCGTCCTGCTCGCTTGCGCCAGCTGTTCCCGATATTTCTTGATCGCTTCCGCGTCGTCCTTTGAAACTTTTTCGTATATTCCCCTGTTTCTCTGCGCGCCGGGTACTTTTTCGTTGATGAACTTATCAAACGCCCACTGACTGTATACCGTCCATACCAGCAAAAACCAGGATGCGCCTAAAATCAGAACCAGAATTACACCGATCATCGTTCCGATCCCGCCGAACAGGAACAGAACAAAAGGTATGCACGCTACCGCCAGAAACAGGATATTCGCCGGCAGAAGCGCCACGGTAAATAAAATCGCGTTTTTCAGCATTTTGAAAAACTTCAGGTCGTACGTAACGCCCATCGTGATCATCCACGCGGTGCATATGAACGTAAAACCCAAAAATACGTACGATAATCCCTTTCCGATCGTCAGCCACACGACGGAGCCTTCCTGCGTTGCAATCAGGAAATCCGCGTAACCGATGGACAGTTCCGTCAAATAAAAGATCACCGAAAACACCAGCAACGACGCCATCACCACAAAATAATTCTGCTTTACGCCTTTCCAGAAATCGTTCGCAACGAAAATTCCTTCCGTCCAGACCATATTCCGGATGACGTACGCGCCGCCCGAGATTCCCACCGCCGCTACCATCAGGCAAATGGGCAGAATCAGCAACATCTGCTGCTTGACCGTCACGTCGATCTGTTCCACAAGTCCGGCAATATTCGGTAAAGCCGGATACCCTACGCCGATATTTTGTGAAAATGCGCTTTCCGATCCGTATAAGCGGAACATTCCGTTCATCAGAAATATCAATAAAACAACCAGTACGCAAAAAAGTAACGTAAGAATATTCACATAGAACAATTTTCCGAATCTGCCCTTGAATATGTCCCAGAATAATTCCCAACGGTTACTGGGCAACGTCGACCTCGCATATCCTTCCGATTTTTCCGAGCCCATGATCAAGCGGTTGATCCAGCCGCCCTTCTTCTTTTCCGCCATACAGCTTCTCCTTCCGTATAATATTATATGTTTATACCCGTTCGCGGATCCATTCCCGTTTGCCCGTTTCGCATTCCGCCGGATCCGGCTCCTTATAGTTTATACTAAATTTAAAATATTTACAAACAAATACACTATAATATCTGAAAAAAACTTTACATTTTTCCCTTTTTTATGATAAAATATTTATGTTTTAACAGGATAATATCGTTTTAAAATTCAAAGCGGCATAAAAGGAGTGGTAACATGAGAAAAATCAACGTAGCCGTCGTCGGTGCGACGGGCATGGTCGGCAACAAGTTTTTGAAAGTTCTTTCCGAACGGAATCTTCCCGTGGAAAATTATTATCTGTATGCGTCTGCCAAAAGCGCAGGCAAACAAATCGATTTCATGGGTAAAAAATACACCGTGATCGAATTGCAGAAAGAAAATATCGTCGATAAAAAAATCGACATCGCTCTCTTTTCCGCCGGCGGCGATACCTCGTTGAAATTCGCGCCGATCTTTGCGGAACACGGCACTCTCGTCATCGATAATTCCAGCGCCTGGAGAAGAGACGAGAACGTCCCTCTCGTCGTTCCCGAATGCAACGCGGAAGATCTGCGCAATACGCCCAAAAACATCATCGCAAATCCGAACTGTTCCACGATACAGGCCGTGGTGGCGCTGAAACCGCTTCACGACGCGTTCGGCATCAAACGGATCGTTTATTCAACGTATCAGGCCGTTTCCGGCGCGGGAGTCAAAGGCTACAACGATCTCAAGGACGGCATCAACGGCGCCGCTCCGCAGAAATTTCCCTATCCTATTTTCGGAAACTGCATTCCTCATATCGACGTTTTCCTGGAAAACGGCTATACGAAGGAAGAAGATAAAATGATCTTTGAAACAAAGAAAATTCTGCATGATCAGAACATTAAAATCACCGCTACGACCGTGCGCGTTCCCGTATATTACGGGCACAGCGAAAGCATCAACGTTGAATTTTATAAGCCTTGCAGCGTGGAGAGCATCCGCGCCATATTGGAAAAAGCTCCCGGCGTAATCGTGCAGGACGATGTGAAAAACAACATTTACCCCATGGCGATCAACGCGGAAGACAAAGACGAAGTTTTCGTGGGCAGAATCCGCAAGGACGATACGGTGGAAAGCGGTTGCAATCTGTGGGTCGTTGCCGATAATATCCGGAAGGGCGCGGCGACGAACGCCGTTCAGATTGCCGAAAAAGTCATTGAAATGGGGCTTTTGGATTAAAATTCCTTTCCCCCGCATTCATATCCATAACCGCTCGGCGGTAAAGAGAGGGAATTTTTATGAAAAGTATATTTAAAGGTACCGGGACGGCCATGATCACGCCGTTTACCGAAGAAGGAATCGATTATCCCGCGCTTCAACAACTCATCGAGTACCAGATCGGAAACGGGATCGACGCGCTCGTCGTTTTAGGCACAACGGGAGAAGCCGCCACGCTGACCGATGAAGAATACGCCGACGTCGCTACGTTCTGTATCAAACAGATCGCCGGTCGGACCAAGGTAATTCTCGGAACCGGATCGAACTGCACCAGAAAAGCGGTGGAAAAAAGCAAATATGCCGAGTCGCTCGGCGTCGACGGTCTGTTGGTCGTTACCCCCTATTATAATAAATGCACGCAGAACGGTCTCGTGAAATATTACGACGACGTCTGTTCGGCGGTATCGATCCCCGTTCTGTGCTATAACGTTCCCGCGCGTACCGGCGTAAACATTCTCCCCCGTACAATGGAAAAAATTGCGGATATTCCCAATATTTACGGAATCAAAGAGGCCTGCGGCAATATGGAACAGATCTGCGAAACCGCACGCCTGATCCGCGAAAAGTGCGCACTCTACAGCGGCGACGACAACCTGAACCTCGCAATGCTGTCCATCGGCAGTCAGGGACTTATTTCCGTCGCCTCCAACATCGCGCCCAGGGAGGTCGGCGATGTGGCGCGTCTTTATTTTGCAGGTAAAAATTCAGAAGCGGTCGCCCTGCAGGAACGGCTGTTGCCTTTGATCGACGCGATGTTTACCGAAGTCAATCCCATTCCGGTCAAGACCGCATCGTCTCTGATCGGGATCGGCACGCCGTATGTGCGCCCCCCTCTGACCGTTCTCGAGGACGAACATCGCACGGAAATGATCCGTATTCTGAAAGATTTCGGTTTATCCGTCAAGGAGTGATTTATGAAAATTTTGATTTCCGGCGCTTTGGGTCGGATGGGAAGAGCTGTTTTTCAGGCAAGCGCAGCATATGACCGCATTACCGTCGCTTGCGGCGTAGACATCAATGCCGCCGCTTCCGATCTTCCTTTCCCCGTTTACCCCGATTTTGCATCGGTTAGGGAACATGTTGACGTGATAATCGATTTTTCATCGGCGTCGAATCTCGACAGCCTTCTCGCTTATGCAGAAAGCAAAGCCGTCCCTGCCGTACTTTGTACGACGGGCTATTCCGCCGAGCAGACGGAAAAAATCAAGGAGGCTTCTTCCCGCATTGCGCTTTTTAAATCGGCAAATATGTCCGTCGGCGTGAATCTTCTGATCGACCTTTGTCGCAAGGCAGCCAAATCGTTACCGCATTTCGACGTGGAAATTATCGAAAAACATCACAATCAGAAAGCCGATGCGCCTTCGGGTACGGCGCTGATGCTGGCGGACGCGATCCGTGAAATCAGGAACGACGCGTTTTACGTTTACGGAAGAGAAGGCAAGCCGGGCAAACGCAATCCGAATGAAATCGGGATTCACGCCGTGCGCGGCGGCAACATCGTCGGAGAACACGACGTTCTTTTCTGCGGACCCAATGAAACCCTCACCCTTTCTCACGCTGCGGCAAGTCGGGGCGTTTTCGCCGACGGCGCGGTCAACGCGGCTTTGTTTCTGCAGGGAAAACCCGCGGGACTTTATAATATGGAACAGTTGATCAAGGACCTGTAATCGCTATGATCGAGGACAACGTACGAACTTTGCTGAAGGAACTTTCGGCAGGAAACAATTTAGGCGAACAAATCGATCTCGTCGGCGCAAGCAAAACCGTGGACGCCGCGACGATCAACCGCGCTCTTGCGGCGGGACTGACGTGCGTTGCCGAAAACAAAGTGCAGGAATTTAACGAAAAATTTCCCCTTGTAAACTGTAAAAATTACCAGTTCATCGGACATCTGCAAAAAAATAAGGTGAAGTATCTTATCGGAAGAGCATCCCTTATCCAGTCGGTCGATTCGTGGGATCTTGCCCTGGAAATAAACCGCATTTCGGAAAAAAAAGGCGTTATCAGCGATATCTTACAGCAAGTCAATATCGGTATGGAATCCACCAAAAGCGGTTTTTCGCCCGAAGAATGTCTCGACAGAGCACAGGAACTTTCTGCTTTGAAAAACCTGCGGCTGAAAGGACTTATGGCGATGTTGCCCGTTTCTGCAGACGAATCGTTTCTCGCCGAGCTGTGTTTGAAAATGCGCGCATTTTACGACGCTCTCAGAAAAACAGATCCGCAAATCGTTCATTTGTCCGTCGGTATGAGCGGCGATTATAAGATTGCCATACAAAACGGCAGCAACATGGTCCGCATCGGAAGCGCGATTTTCGGAAGAAGAATGTATTAAGGAGTTTATATGGGTTTATTCGACTTTTTCGGAAAAGAAAAAAAGCCTGCCGATGAAGACAGGGCTCGAAGAATCTCTTTCGACGATTTTAAAACCGGCGAATATTCCGATACCCCCACGCAAAACGGTCCGGTCACCGTTTTTCACCCCAAGTCGTTCCAGGATGTGGAAAAAATCATCCTTACGCTCAAATCGGGAAAAAACGCCATTGTCTATCTCAACGAACTTTCCACCGCTACCGGCTATCGCGTGCTCGATATGCTCAGCGGCGCCGTGTTCGCGCTTGACGGCAGCGTTTACGAATTGCAAAACAATATGTTCTTTTTTGCCCCTGCGGGTATCAATATCAAATAATTTTACGCGCGGTCGATCAGATTCCGCGTTTTTTTCATTCGGAGATCAGTATGAACCAGAATCAAACGGTCGTCGTGTTGGATTTCGGCGGCCAGTACAAAGAACTCATTGCCAGAAGAATCCGCGAATTACACGTTCATTCCGTGATTCTTCCTTCCACCGTATCGATGGAGCAGATCAGAGCCTTGTCCCCCATCGGTATCGTATTTACCGGCGGTCCGAACAGCGTTTATAAGGAAGACGCCCCCGCCTGCGACAAAGAAATTTTCCGTCTCGGAATTCCGATTCTCGGTATTTGCTACGGAATGCAATTCATGGCTTACGCCCTCGGCGGAAAAGTTTCGCCCTGTGAAACCAGCGAATACGGAAAAACGGAAGTTTTTCTGGAAAATTCCTGCGCACTGTTCCGCAACCTGAACGAAACGGAAATCGCGCTGATGAGTCATACCGATTATGTGAGCCGCTTGCCCGAAGGTTTTGCGCCCGCGGCGCATACGGCGGATTGTCCCGTCGCCGCGTTTATGGACCCTAACCGTAAGTTTTACGGCGTTCAGTTTCACCCGGAAGTGCAGCACACCCCGAACGGCAAGAAAATTATTAAAAATTTCCTTTACAGCGTCTGCGGCGCCGAAGGAGATTATAATATGTCCGATTACATCGAAAGCGAAATCGCCGCGATCAGAAATCAGGTGGGCGACAAAAAAGTTCTGCTCGGCCTTTCCGGCGGGGTGGATTCATCCGTCGCCGCCGCCCTCATTTCACGCGCCGTTCCGAACAAGCTCGTCTGTATCTACGTCGACCACGGCTTGATGCGCAAAAACGAAAGCAAAGAGATCGATGAAGTCTTTTCTAAGATGGATCTCAATTTCGTACACGTCGACGCTTCGGATCGCTTTTTGCAAAAACTTGCGGGCGTTACCGCTCCGGAAGAAAAACGGAAGATCATCGGCGCGGAATTTGTCAATGTTTTCCGGGAAGAAGCCGCAAAACACGGCGATTGCGAATTTCTCGCGCAAGGTACCATCTATCCCGACATCATCGAATCGGGAGCCAATAATTCCGCAAACATCAAAAGTCATCATAACGTCGGCGGTCTTCCGAAGGACCTGCCCTTCATCGGACTCGTCGAACCGCTCCGCGGACTTTTCAAAGACGAAGTGCGCGTCATCGGCAAAAAACTCGGGTTGCCGTCAACCCTTGTCAACCGCCAACCCTTCCCGGGTCCCGGACTCGCGATTCGGATCATCGGTGAGATCACTCGGGAAAAACTCGATCTTCTGCGCGACGCCGACGCAATCTGGAGAGAAGAAATCGAAAACTCCAATGCACACGCGGACCAATACTTTGCCGTGCTTACGGATATGCGTTCCGTCGGCGTGATGGGCGATTTCAGAACGTACGATTATACGCTTGCCCTGCGTGCCGTGACCACATCCGATTTCATGACGGCAGAATATGCCAAACTCCCCCATTCGCTTCTTGAAAGAGCGGCTTCGCGGATTTCCAACGAAGTCAAGGGAATCGGCCGCGTCGTATACGATATTTCCGGAAAACCCCCTGCAACCGTGGAATGGGAATAACGCAGGCTGAACGATTATGGAACGGTCTTTTTTCTCAAAGACCGTTTTTTTATGCTTTGCAATAAAAAACGACATATTTTTCTGCTTTTTCCTTCGCTTCGCTTGTAAAATCCGCCGATTTCCGATATAATGATTCATGAATCTACCATTTCGGAGGAAACAGAATTGAAACAGGACATGATCGTCGTACTCGATCTCGGCAGCACCCGCAACACCGACGTCGCCCGCGCAATTCGCGCACTCGGCGTTTACAGCGAAATCTGTAATTACGATATTACCGCAAAACAACTGCTTGAAATGCCCAACGTCAAGGGAATTATCGCAAACGGCGGTCCTAACGATACGGTAAACGGCGTAAAAATCCGCATCGGCGAGGAAATTAGAAAAAGCAAATTGCCCGTTTATACCTTTGATTATGAAGAAAACGGCTCCATCAATCCCATGCCGGAATCCGAAACGGCTATTGCCGATCGGATCCGCTCCTTCGTCTTTGACCGTTGCAAAGCGCAGGCGAACTGGAATATGAAAAACTTTATCGCCGATCAGGTGGAACTGATCCGTCGTCAGGTCGGGAACAAAAAAGTTCTGCTGGCGCTCTCCGGCGGCGTGGATTCCTCCGTCGTGGCGGCATTGCTGCTTAAAGCCATCGGCAGGCAACTGACCTGCGTACACGTCAATCACGGACTTTTAAGAAAAGGCGAGCCCGAACAGGTGATCCAAGTATTTCAAAACGAACTCGACGCCAACCTTGTTTACGTCGACGCCACCGAACGTTTCCTGACAAAGCTGGAAAACGTATCCGATCCGGAGCAAAAACGTAAAATCATCGGCGCGGAATTTATCCGCGTATTTGAAGAAGAAGCGAGAAAACTGGACGGGATTGAATTTCTCGCGCAAGGTACGATCTATCCCGATATCGTGGAAAGCGGTACGAAAACGGCGAAAATCGTCAAAAGTCACCATAACGTCGGCGGCTTGCCGGAAGATCTTCGCTTCGAACTGGTGGAGCCGTTGAAAATGCTTTTTAAAGACGAGGTCCGCGCTTGCGGCTCCGCGTTGGGTTTGCCCGACAGCATGGTCTACCGCCAACCTTTCCCCGGTCCCGGTCTGGGCGTAAGATGTCTCGGTGCAATCACGCGCGACAGACTGGAAGCTCTGCGGGAAAGCGATGCGATCTTACGCGATGAATTTGCCAAAAACGCTCTGGAAGGGAAAGTCTGGCAATATTTTACCGTCATCCCCGATTTCAAATCGGTCGGCGTACGGAACAATGCACGCTGTTTTGACTGGCCCGTGATCATCCGCGCCGTAAACACCGTCGACGCAATGACCGCGGAAGTTCCCGAAATTCCCTTTGCCGTACTGCAAAAAATTACGCGGCGAATCCTTTCCGAAGTTTCCTCCGTCAATCGGGTATGCTTCGATCTTTCCCCGAAACCGACGGCGACCATCGAATGGGAATAATTGAAAAACGGACTACATTAAAAAACACATCGCGGACGGATACGTCCGCCCCCCCGTGTTCCCCCTCCGGGCAAGCACGCTTCCCCGAATTGATCGGTTCAACAAACAAAATGGAAAATATCATTAAGATCAATCATCTTCATAAAACATTCGGAACTCTTAAAGCGGTAGACGATCTGAGTTTCTGCGTCAAAGAAGGAGAACTGTTTGCTTTTCTCGGCGTGAACGGTGCGGGAAAATCCACGACGATCAATATTTTATGCGGACAACTGTCCAAAGACAGCGGTAAAATTCTGATCGACGGTTTCGATCTCGACACGCATTTGCACCTGATCAAACATAAACTCGGCGTTGTTTTTCAATCTTCCGTTCTCGACCCGTCGCTTTCGGTTTACGATAACCTTCTTACACGCGCAGCCCTGTACGGTATCGTCGGCAAAACCTTCCGTTCGCGACTCGACGAGCTCGCTTCCTCTTTGCAATTTGACGGATTTCTCAACCGCGCCGTCGGTAAACTTTCCGGAGGACAGCGCAGAAGAATCGACATTGCCAGAGCGTTGATCCATCAACCGAAAATTCTCATTCTCGACGAGCCGACGACCGGACTCGATCCGCAGACGCGCAAGTCTCTTTGGAATTTTATTCACGGTCTTCGCAAAAAAGACGGCATGACGGTTTTTCTCACTACGCATTACATGGAAGAAGCCGCCGACGCCGATTACGTAATCATTTTGGATAACGGTAAAATTGCGGCGGAAGGCTCGCCCCTTTCTCTGAAAAATACATATACCGGCGACTACGTAACGCTGTACGGAGCAGCTGAATCGGATATAAAAAAATTAAAAGTCAATTACGAGCGGCTGAAAGACGCCTGCCGCTTCTCTGTTCCGGATACCGAAACGGCAACCGAGCTGATCCTTGCTTATCCGGAATTATTTACCGATTACGAAATCACAAAGGGCAAGATGGATGACGTTTTTCTTGCCGTTACCGGAAAATCTTTGTCGGAGGAAACGGAAAAATGAAAAAGGCATTTATTCTGATCAGACGGAATATCCTTCTCTTCTTTAAAGATAAGGGTATGTTTTTCACCTCCCTGATCACTCCGGCTATTTTACTGATCCTCTACGCCACATTTCTCGCTAACATCTATAAAAACAGTTTTCTGTCCGTCCTGCCGGATTCTTTTTCCCTGCCGGACGATCTTCTTCAAAGTCTCGTAAGCGGTCAGTTGGTCTCTTCCATTCTCGCCGTCTCCTGCGTGACCGTCGCTTTCTGCTCAAATTTTCTGATGGTCCAGGACAAAGCCTCGGGAACGATTATGGATCTCAAAATATCGCCCGTAAAATCTTCCGTTCTCTCTTTAAGCTATTATGTCGCAGCCATAATTTCCACCTTGATTATCTGTCTTGTCGCAACGGGGATCTGTCTCGTATATATCGCCGCTACAGGCTGGTATCTGTCTTTTTCAGACGTCCTCTGCCTTGTCGCTGACGTTGTTCTTCTCGTCCTTTTCGGAACGGCGCTGTCTTCCGTCATCAATTTTTTCCTCTCCTCGCAGGGGCAGATCTCTGCGGTCGGAACGATCATCAGCGCAGGCTACGGCTTTATCTCGGGCGCCTATATGCCCATCAGTTCTTTCGGCGAAGGAATGCAGAACGCCATGGCTTTGCTGCCGAGTACGTACAGCACCTCCCTCGTCCGGAACCATTCCCTGCGCGGCGCGTTTGCCGCGATGGAAAAAGAAGGCGTCCCCGCCGAAGCGTTGGAGGGGATCAAAACCTCCCTCGACTGCAATCTTGCCTTTTTCGGCAACGACGTGAGCGTGCAGGCGATGTATTGCATCCTCGCCGTAACCGTATTCGCGCTGATCGGGATCTATATTCTGCTCAACGCTTTACGACGTAATCCCCGCTGAACTATGCTTTTTATAAAATACGGCGTGCGCTTCCGAAAGGAATCGCACGCCGTATTGTTTTTTTTCTTTTGTTTTCTTCCGTTCTCTCTTTTACTCCAATGCGTCGATAAACTGCATCACGCTTTCCGCAATAATCCGATGACCGTTTTGATTGGGATGGATTCCGTCATCCGAATAATGATGCAGATAGTCTCTCCGCATCAGAAAAGGCGATCGGATGTCAATCAGCTTACATCCGTTCTCCGCTGCCGTTTCCATGATCGCAAGGTTGTATCCTTCCTGGCAGCGACTGATGTTTGTCAAATCGCCGTCAAAAAAACGAAGCACCTGCTCGCCGTCTGCTATTTTACAGATCACCGTCTCATAAAAACGCGCCGAATCGACCGGCGGAAGCGTTGTGATCGCCACTTTCACACCCTCGCGTTGCAGCTTGTTGATCAGTTCGTTTAATTCCTTTCTGAACAATTTTAACGGCGTTTTCGATTCGTGCGCTTCAAGCGGAGAAGCCGCCACTGCTTTCCAGTCAAAATCGCTGTCATTCCCGCCGATGCAGAACACAACCGTCCGTTTCGGATCGCCGGCACTGTCTTCCAGATATTTCTCAATGACCTGCCTTTCGTAAAGCCGATGCAGCGTTATTCCGTATTTCGATCGGTTTTCAATGCTGATTTTATATTCCTTTTCCAAAATCTGTACGGCATTTTCTTCTATTTTTTCTATCTTTCCGCCGATCGTCGTATACCCTTTCGGTATCGAATCGCCGAAAAGCGTTATGTTGCCGAATTTTTCGGAAATGTTTTCTGCAATCACAGATTGCCTCCGTCATTGATATATAGAATGCCGAGGCAGTGCTCGCCGCAATGACTCGTGATGGTTCCGCCCGCACGCGTAATGTAAATTTTTTTAAATCCGCGTTCCGTCAGCGCGCTTTTTGCAATGTCCAGCATTTCTTCACTTGCCGTAGTATACGTCAAAAAACCTACGGATAAATCGGGGTTGTTGAACCGCTCCAACGTATCGTGACAATAAGAACGTACGGCGCTTTCTATTTTTCCCCGATATTTCTTCGCCGCGCCCATTTTTCCGTCGAGTACAAGAATCTGCGGCCGCAACTTCAGAAGGTTTGCTCCGAAATATGCCAGCGAGGAACATCTTCCGCCTTTATACAGATAATCCAACCGTTCCAAAATGAAACTTGCCTGCACGAACGGAATTCTCTTTTCGCACTTCAGAACAATATTTTCAAAACTTTCTCCCGCTCTGACCAGTTCGGAAGCATACAGCGTAAGAAGCGCGATCCCCGTAGAAAGCGAACGGGAATCCAGAACTTTGACTTTGCCGTCAAATTTTTCCGCAGCCGTCTTTGCATTTGCGCACGCGCTGCTCATTTCCGATGAAAGAGAAAAGTGTATAACCGCTTCATAACTTTCCAACAGTTTTCCGAAATGCTCTTCATACTGAAATTCGTTCACCGCACTTGTTTTCGGTAAAATTCCCGTTTTTGTCACATAAGAAATGATCTCTTCGCAACCGACTTCTCCGTCAAGTTTTGCCTCTTCTCCCAGCAATATCGTAAAAGGTGTGGTATGAATATCGTATTCCGCCAAAAGCTCTTTCGTTAAATCTACCGTCGTTTCCGCAGAGACTGCAATTTTCATGTGTCCGTCCTCCGTTATCAATCAGATTTTTTGCTTTTCTTTTATTATAGCTTACAATCTTTACGTTTTCAATCTATTCTTACCCATCGCCTTTCTACGTTCTTTTTTTGAATAGTAGAGTTAAATTTTTTTACTCTACAACCGGTAGAATTTTATTTTAACAGTATATTTACTTGATTTTTGTACAATTATGCGTTAAAATATCCCTATGGATGATCTGAAAAACATTTTGGCGGAAAATCTTGTCAAATACAGAAAAGCAGCAAACCTTACACAGGCGGAGCTTGCCGAAAAAATCAATTATTCCGATAAAGCCGTATCCAAATGGGAAAGAGCGGGCGGCATGCCCGACGTTGACGTGCTGAAGCAAATTGCCGATCTTTACGGCGTAACCGTAGACGCCATGCTGACAAAATCGGATAAACCGATCCGATTAAAAAGAAAAATCAATTTTCTTACGCGCACCAACGTCATTATCTGCTCCGTTCTGCTCGTCTGGCTTCTGGCGACAGCCGTTTTTGTTTTTACGTTGCTCGCAGTCCCTTCTTTGCAAAGAATGTGGCTCTCCTTTATCTATGCCGTGCCGGTTTCCTGCATCGTACTTCTTGTATATAATTGTATCTGGGGAAAAACATATCTATCCATTCTCATCATCACGGCGCTTATCTTTTCAATTGCCGCATCGATTTATATCACTGTTCCGTTTAATAATTCCTGGCTGCTGTTTATCTTCTGTATACCGTTGGAATTGTTAAATGTTATTTACTTTTCACTGAGAATGAAAAACAGATTAAAACCTGAAAAAAAGGATCCTGATCAGGAGAGCGATACATGATTCGTAAAGCATGCAATGCGGACAGATCGGCTATCGGGAAAATTTATTGCGAAACATGGAAAGAAGCCTATAAAAATTTGTTGCCGGATGACTATCTATTAAAATTAAACCAAGATTTTTGCATGCCGAAATCGGAAAATCTGACAAACTATCTGATTGCCGAAACCGATAACGCCGCAGTCGGAATCATCAACTACGGCGTTTCGCGAGATAACGAGATAGATAAGTCGGGAGAAATCCGCGCAATATACGTTCTTCCTCAATTCTGGCACAAAGGCTTCGGTACAGAACTCTTTCTTGCCGCAAAAAGCGCGCTGAAAAAACTAAACTATACTTCTGTTTATCTTTGGGTATTGGCGGAGAATGCAAGTGCTATAAAATTTTATGAAAAAATGCAGATGTGCCCATTAAATGTGAAGCGGAATATCAATATAGGCGGCACGGATCTTGTTGAAATTAAATTTGAATCCGATTTATAAATTTTAATCTATATTGTGAATATTACAAAAATATACCGGGCGAAAAATTTTCCGCCCGGTATTTTATGATTAAATATCCGTTTTATGATGACCCGAAAGACAAATCCATAATATTTCCCGTACGCTCCTTTCATTTCAGTATAAATTTTTTTCAACGATGAGGAAGTTGTTTCGGAAAATTTTCTTCTTTTCTTTTATTTTATATTCTTTTTAAAATAAAATGTTAAACTTATATTTAAGAAATCGTTTTTAATTTTTTCGTCAAAAAACAAATATTTTATAATACAACGGCTGCATTTTTATATAATCTCACCTTTTATCGAGGCGCAGTGCATATCCCCCCATCCGGTACCATTCAAAAAAATCATCAGTTCATTGTGACGTCTTTCAGTTTTTCATATTTTGCCACAGCCACGCGCCTTACTTCTTCCAGATTTTCTCCCGATGAGAAGGCTTCGTCACTCAGTTTTTTTGCCAGAAAGATTGCGGCCGACGAATAACGCAGTTTCCCGAGATCACCGAAAAATTTTCCGCTTTGCCTGGAACCGAGGAAATCTCCGCCTCCGCGCATTTCATAATCGTATTCCGCGATTTTGAATCCGTCGGAATTATTTTTCAGAATCTTCAGCCTTTCCAGCGAATCCCCGACGCCCGTCGTCAGCAGAAAACAGTAGCTTTCCCGATCCGACCGTCCTACTCTGCCGCGCAACTGGTGCAATTGCGACAATCCGAAACGTTCTGCGTTATAAATCACCATTACGGTTGCGTCAGGTACGTCGATTCCGACTTCGATGACCGTTGTGCTGACAAGCGCATCGTATACGCCTTCCTTAAATGCGCGCATGATCTCCGACTTTTCCGCATCCTTCATTTTTCCGTGAAGAAGACAAAATCTGACATACGGTAATTTTGCGGTCAGCTCTTCATACAGTTCCTTCACGCTCATCAGCGTGCCTTCTTCGTCCTCTTCGATCTTCGGACAGACAAAATACGCACGCCTGCCCGCTTTGATTTCCTTTCCGATAAAAGCCAGCATATCGTCGTACCGACTGTACGGCACGACGTTTGTCCGCACCGCTTTTCTTTCCGCGGGCTTATCCGTTATGGTGGAAATATCGAGATCTCCGTAAAAAATCAGAGAAAGCGTACGCGGAATCGGCGTCGCGCTCATGACCAACACGTCGGGACTGATCCCTTTCGCGCTCAGCGCGCTTCTCTGCGCTACCCCGAATCGGTGCTGCTCGTCGCAAAGACAAAAGCTAAGACGCGCAAATTCCACATCGTCCTGCAAGACGGCGTGCGTGCCGACAAGAACGTCGACCGTTCCGTTCTTCAACTCTTCTTTGATCGTCTTCTTTTTCTTCGCGGTATCCGATCCGACCAACAGTTCCGCGCGGTATTCCGGCAAATATTTTCTTACCAATGCATAATTCTGGCGCGCAAGGACTTCCGTCGGAGCAAGCATCGCCGCCTGATATCCGCTTTTTAACGCGATATACATCGCACTGAGACCGACTGCGGTCTTGCCGCTTCCGACATCCCCCTGTAAAAGCCGATTCATGACTTTTGCACTCTTCATATCGCCGTAAATTTCTTTAACCGCCGATTTTTGCCCTTCCGTAAACCGGAACGGAAACCGCTCGACAAAGGATTTCAGCTCGTCTCCCGTACATCGGTAACGATTGATCCTGACCTGTTCGCTTCCTCCTTTGACGATCCTGAATGCGGAAATAAGCGCAAAATATTCTTCCGTCGCGATCCTGTCCGCCGCTTCACTGATTTTGGAAAGGCTCTGCGGATCATGTATCTGCATATAACTTTGCTCCAGATCGTTCAGCCTGTATTTTTTTTGAAGCCACTCCGGAATAATACTGTGCGGCGGTCTTAAACGAAGCGCAATCCTTATACTGTCCCGTACGATTTTCTGCGACAATCCGCCTTTGATCGGATATTGCGGCACGATTCCTTTCAGCCTGAAATTCCGATCGATCGGCTCAAACGACGGATTCACCAGGCTGACTTGTCCGAACTTATTCTGCACTCTTCCGTAGAAGAGGTATTCCTCATCCTCTTTCAGTTTGTCAAGCACATAGGGCTGATTGAACCATATCACGCTGAACGGTTCGCCGAATTGCGTACAGTATGCCTTGACGTATTTTACCCGACGCGCCGCGATCTGCATCGACGGCACGCTCATCACTTTACCCGTCGTAAGGACGATATCGTTATGATAACATTCCCGTAAAAGCACTGTACGCCGCAGATCAAGATATGCCCGCGGAAAAAGTACGGGAAGATCTTCCACACCCTTTACGCCGAGTTTTGCAAATTCTTTTTCTCTCTTTTCGCTGATCCCCTTGATCCGCGTAAGCTCCATAACTTTCCCCTCTCCGCCAATCGGGCGTCCTTCCGTTTTCCGTCTTTCTGATCGTTCTTTACGGTTCTTGCATACAAAAAAAGGAAACATACCGTTTCCCTTTTTCCTTTGCTATTCAAGGGCAATAAAATAATAATAAATCGGTTGCCCGCCGTAGTTGATCTCCACGTCACATTCGGGATATTTTTCCTGTAAAACCTCCTGCAACTGCACGGCGTCTTCTTCCCTTACGTCCTCGCCGTAATATAAGGTGATGATCTCGTCCGATACGCCTTTCAGCTTTGCCACAAGTTCCAGCACTACATCTGCAATATTATCGCCCTTCGCCAGGATTTTCTTATTGTCAAGGCCGATGATATCCCCTTCCTGCAGGGAAAAACCGTCTATCTTTGTCGTCCTTACCGCATAAGTGACCTGCCCTGCCGTAACATTATCCAACGCATGGATCATGTTTGCCTTGTTTTCTTCCGCGCTTACTTCCGGATCAAACGCCAGCGCCGCAGCAAATCCCTGCGGTATGTTCTTTGTCGGAATTACGTGGATCGTTTTCCCTTCGATCAGCGATTTCGCCTGTTCCGCCGCAAGAATAATGTTTTTATTGTTCGGCAATACGAAAATCGTGTCCGCATTGATCCTCTGCGCGGCGTCCGCTATACTGCTTGCGCTCGGGTTCATCGATTGTCCGCCTTCAATGATTCCGTCTACCGTAAGATCGCGGAAGATTTCCGATATGCCTTCACCCGCGGAGATCGCCAGCATCGCCATGTCTTTCTTTTCCGATTCGTATTTTTTCTTCAGTTCCCGGTTCTGCTCAAGCATATTCTCGATCTTGACTTTGTCAAGCTCCCCGAGCTCCAGCGCATAAGACAACGCAACGCCCGGTTTGTTTGTATGAACGTGTACTTTGACAAGTTCCAGATCCCCGATCACGATCACGCAATCGCCCAGCGCCATCAGCTTTTCGCGCAGCTTCTCTATATCCGCAAGCGTTGTCTTCTTATTGATATTGATGATGAAAAATTCCGTACAATATGCAAACTCGATTACGCCGAGACTCATGATATCGGCGTGCTCCATCACCGTATCGGCGGACTTCATGTCGTTGATAACGATGTTTCCCCCGACCTCTTCTCCCATCAGCGCCTTGTACATCCCTTCATACAGGCACATCAGACCTTTTCCGCCGGCGTCTACCACGCCCGCTTTCTTCAGTACGGGAAGTAATTCCGGCGTCAGTTCGACCGTTTCGTTTCCTTTTTCGATCAGCGCCGGCAAAAACGTTTCAAAATCCTTGTTCTTGGATCTGATCTGCATTGCATACTCACCGACGGCGCGCGCCACCGTCAGCATCGTTCCTTCTTTCGGCTTGCTTACCGCACCGTACGCTACTTTCGCACCGTTCTGCAAAGCCGTCGCAAACAGCTTTACGTCGATCGACTGCGCTTCTTTTATGCTGTTGCAAAATCCCCTCAGCACCTGAGATAAGATCACGCCGGAATTTCCCCTGGCGCCGCGCAACGCTCCTTTCGACACCGCTTCCGAAATATCATAAATACTGTTGCTGTTGCAATTCAGTAATTCCTTGACCGCCGATTGAATGGTCAGCGACATGTTTGTGCCGGTATCGCCGTCCGGAACGGGAAATACGTTCAGAGAATCGATCGTAACCCGATTTATATCCAGGAGCTTTGCCGCTGTGACAATCATATTCTTCAGCATGGCTCCGTTAATGGTTTTCTGCATATTTTACCTCTTTTAACTTGTCGTAAAATAGAATGATTTTTTCGGCATACGCCGAAAACGCAATTTAACTTTTTTGTTAAATCGCGTTCTTCCGCTCTTAAAGTTTTACGCCCTTGATGTTTACATTGACCGTATCTACCAACATACCGGTAAATCGTTCCACCCGATATTTGACAAATTCCTTGAGCGCTTCCGCTACGGCCTTGATCGAAACGCCGTGTTTCACGATCACGTGTACGTCAATAAAAATTCTGTCGCCGCTCGTTTTGATCCGAACGCCTTTTACAGAATTCTTGCGCGTAAAAAGAGCGGTTATGGAATCGAGAATACTGTACGGCACAAACTCAACGATGCCGTAACATTCCAGCGAAGTATAATATACGAAATTGGCTATTGCTTCATCCGTAATACTGATTTCGCCGTAGATGTTATTTGTATTTACAGACATAACCGACCGCCCTTTTTTTATTTATTCTAATTTTACAATAAATCAGCTTGTTTTGCAACCATATTTTTTAATCTTTTCAGATTTTTGACGCGCTTTTTGACGGAATTTAAAAAATTTCGCATTTCCGCTTATTTTTCCTTGATTTTTTTTACATTTTATGATAGAGTATCTATGCTGAAAATCAGAAACAACCTTAATTACGGAGGCGAAAAATATGTCCAGAGTATGCAGTGTTTGCAATAAAGGTAAACTTTCCGGGAATCTGGTAAGTCATTCCAACCGCAAAACCCCGCGTCAGTACAACGCAAATTTACAGAAAGTAAAAGTGAAAAAGGCAGACGGCACCGTTTCTTCCGAATACGTGTGTGCCCGTTGTCTGAAAAGCGGCAAAGTAGAAAGAGCGTAAAACACATCCGTCATACGGAAACGGTTTCGCATTGCGTAACCGTTTTTTTGTGTTTTAAAAATTGTTTTTTGTTTCGCGCCCCGCCTTTTTGCCGCCGTAATCCGATCTTCCCGTTCCCGCTCCCGGCGATTTTACACTTTCTCCGGAAGATCTTTTTATCTTGGCTTTTATTTACGATTCTGCCAGATCCTTCGTGGTCACAACCGTTTTATCCGACAAGCACGGAAGTTTTTTCCCTGCAATTTCAACTTCTTCGAAAAAAGGTATGCCGACGATATACTCGTCTTTTCCCGGACATACGGGATAAAAACCCATCCCGCTGAAAACGTACCATGCCGCCATTGTCCCGTTATCGTCATCTCCGGGAAAAGCGGTCTCGCCGGAAGAAAATCCTTCTTCCGCGATTTTTTTGTATCCTGAAACCCGCGGACTATCCGCGGGTTTCAGGATACAAAAAAGCGGTTGCTTAAATCGCAACCGCTTTTTTTTCGCACTTTTTTGTTTTGTTTCTGAAAATCAATCTTAAAATCCGGCGCACCGCTTTCGGCGGTTTGATACAACATATCCTCATAGACGCTCCTTCCCGTTTTGCCGCTGTGCCAACGGCAAAACAACGGTTATTCACTTTTAGTATATGTCGCATCTTTTTTATTATGTCAGCTTTTCCTCTCCCGCCTGTCCTTAATTTCTTTTCAGTTGCGCAACGGCGTTTTTACGATCCTCTTTCCCGAAGACCGCGCTCCCCGCAACCAGCACGTCCGCGCCGCAAGCCGCGATCTTTCCCGCATTCTCCGCCGTTACGCCGCCGTCCACTTCCAAAAGAGAAGAAAGCTTTCTCTTTCTGATCTCTTCTGCCAGCGTTCTGATCTTATCGCCGACTTCTTCAATGTATTTCTGACCGCCGAATCCCGGATATACCCCCATCACGACGATCATATCGCACCGGTCCATGACCTTTTCCGCCTCTTTTACGTCCGTATCCGGATTGATGACCACCCCGCTCTTCACCCCGCAGGAACGGATAAGATCCAGCGTTTCCGCCGTCCTGTCCCCACAGGCTTCCGTATGGATCGTTATATAATCCGCGCCTGCCTTTGCAAACCGCTCGACATATTTCCACGGCTCCACGATCATCAGATGTACGTCGAGAGGCAAATCGGTATATTTTCTGATATCTTCCACCATCTTGATGCCGAACGTAATATTCGGAACAAAAACCCCGTCCATTACGTCCACGTGGACAAAATCCGCTCCGCATTCCTTCAGCGTTGCGACTTCCTCTCCCATTCTTGCAAAATCGGCGGATAAAATCGAGGGCGCTATTTTGACGCTATTCATACTTTTTTTTCTCCTTTAACTGCCTGTATATTTCCTGGTATCTTTCGTATCTCTCCCGTGCGATCTCTCCACTTTCAGCCAGGCTTGCAATCGCGCAGCCCTTTTCTCCCGTATGCGTGCAGCCGCGAAAGCGACATTCGTTCAGGTGCGCTTCAAACTCCGGATAATACCGCGCCAGCTCCCCGGCGCCGATCTCGCTTTCCAGCACCGCAAATCCCGGCGTATCCACGATCTTCCATGCGTCGAAAAAATAGATGTTTGAATACGTTGTGGTATGTCTGCCCCGCCCGATCGAACTTAAGTCCCCCACTTTCAGCGACGTTTTGAACATGGCGTTCACCAAAGACGTTTTTCCTACGGCGGACTGTCCGGCAAACGCCGTGAGTCTGCCTTTCAGTCTGTCTTTCAGCGTATCCAGATTTTCCCCCGTTTCCGCGGAAACGGAAAATATTTCCTTCCCCGTCCCCGCGTATTCTCTCCGTACTTTTTCGTAAATTTCTTTGCCGAGGTCGTTTTTGTTCACCACAAAAACGACGTCCACGCCTTCCTTTTCCGCCGAAACAAGCAATTTATCCAACATGAGAAAATCCGGCCTCGGCAACGCCGAAAGAACTGCGGCGATCATTTCCACGTTTGCCACGCTGGGACGGATAAACCGCGAAGTCCTCGGATACACCGAATCGATCGCTCCGCTTTTGAATTCGACGTAATCCCCGACAAGAATCTCCGTTTTCCCTTTCATTTTTCCGCGGGCGACAACGCGGTATGTTTCATCGCCGCTCCTGATGAAATATTCGCTTCCGTGCGACCTGAAAACCTGCCCTTTCAAATCGTTTCTCCGTTTTCCAGATATTTTTGTCTCAGCTGTCCGCATGCACCGTCTATATCCGCGCCCATTCTGCGGCGTAACGTAACGGATAACCCGCCCTTTTCCAACATCGATAAAAATAAATATGCGTTCTTATCCGTCGCGCCGCGTAAATTCCGCTCTTTCACTTCGTTGAGACGGATCAGGTTCAGATGACAAGGCTTTCCCTTCAGGATTGAAATCAAACCTTCCGCATGGCGTTTCGTATCGTTTTCTCCCGCGATCAGAACATATTCGAAAATAAACCTTCGTCCCGTTTTGCCGAAATATACGTCGCACGCCTGCAGAATTTCCGCAATCGTGTATCTTTTTGCAACCGGCATGATCTTCTGCCTCTCTTCGTCAAACGGCGAATGAAGCGAGACGGTCAGATTGACCGGCAGCCCTTCTTCTGCAAACGCCTTCATTTTGTCCGCAAGTCCGCACGTTGAAAGACTCACATTCCTCATACTGATATTCAATCCGCCTTTTGTGGAAAGATTCTTCAGAAAACGAACCACGTTCCCGTAGTTGTCCAACGGCTCACCGCTCCCCATCAGTACGACGTTCGTCACTTTTCTGTGTTCCGTATTCCCGCCTTCGTCCGCATTGACCGCGGCGATCTGCCCCAGAATTTCCCCCGCGCTCAGATTGCGTACGAGTCCGTTGAGCCCCGACGCGCAGAACGCGCAGTTCATCCGACAGCCCACCTGCGTGGATACGCATTGCGTATTGCCGTATTTGTAGCGCATCAGTACCCCTTCGATCACGTTCCCGTCCTGCAAGGCAAACAGATACTTTTTCGTCCCGTCGGCGCTTTCCAGCGTCTTTACGATGCGCACCGGCGGCGTATAATATTGCGCTTCAAGCTCCTCTCTGAGCCGCTTCGGCAACGAACTCATCGCGTCAAACGCAAGGTTGTTGTGCAGCGCCGTAAAAACCTGCTCCGCACGATAAGACGGCTGCCCGTATCCCGTAAAAAGTTCCCGAAGCTCTTCTTTGGAAAAATCAAGTAGAATTTCTTTCACGTTCATCCTTTTTTTTCAGTCCGGCAAGAAAAAATCCGCCGCCGGAAATGTCCGGTAAAAACTGTATGCCGTATTCTTTCTTTTCGTGCCTGAGCGGACTCGTCACGTCGCACGGAGTAAAATCGTCGCGCTTATTCAGAAAATATTGAACGTTCTTTGCATTTTCCTCTTCGAAAAACGAACAGGTCGAATAGTAAAGAATTCCGCCGTTCTTCACATAATCCGCACAGTTTTCCAAAATGGCGCGCTGCAACGCCACCAGATTTTTAAGATCGTTTTCATTCTTGTTCAGCTTGATGTCCGGATTTTCAAAAGCGACCCCGAATCCCGAACAAGGCACATCGCACAAAACGACGTCGAATGCGCCGGCAAACCGCTCGTTTTTCACCGCGGAATCGCACACGCAGACGATAATATTGTCCCGATGCATTCTCTTCGCATACGCCTCGATCAGCTTCGCCCTGTGTTCGTGAATCTCGCAAGCGACGACCTTTTGAAACCGTCTCGACAGACTTACGCTCTTTCCGCCCGGCGCGGCGCACGCGTCCAACAGATCGCCCGTTCCTTTTACCGCTTCGCAGATCGCCGCCGACCCGATGCTCTGATACGTATAAATCCCCCGATCGTAATCTTCGTTCCGAAGAAAATTTTTAACGACAAAGGTATTTTCAAACGGGGTTTTTTCGAATTCCAGACGGCGCGAACGCAAATATTCTTCTCCGTCGCCTTCATAAAAGACCAGCGTGCTTTCGCTTCCGCGCGCCGCCATGATCCTTTCCGCCCGCTCCGTTCCGTATTCTTCCGTCAGTCGCCGCACCGCAAATTCCGGAAAGGAATATTGCACGCACAACCGCCCGAGCGTATCTTCCGGCAAAGGAATCTCCTTCTCCGCAAACCGCCGTAAAAAGGCGTTTACATATCCGCTTACGCCGCCTTTTCCGAGCTTTTTGATCAGTTTCACGGCGTTGTCGATCACGGCGTACGGCTTTTTCCCGAGCTGCCGGATCTGATACATCGCGATTTTAAGCACCGTTCTTACCGCCGTCTTCGGCTTTTTCGGACTGAGTTGCGCAATGTAATAAGACAGCAGTCCGTCGTTATCGAGCACCCCGTAGCAGATTTTGACGATCGCGGATCGGTTCTTTTCTTCCATCGGCGTATCCGCGAGCGCCTGCTTTAAATAACTCTTTTCCGAATATACCTTATTCAGTACGCAATAGCAGTCGTAAAACAGCGTCAGCATTTCCCGAGGATCTCCCCGACATGAATCTTATTGCCCCTTACATACTCCGCCGCACTCATTCTGCGCGATCCCTGCGGCGTTACTTCCTCCAGAACGATCGAGCCGCTTCCGCAGGCAATCTCCGCCGTTTTACCCGCCTGCAGTACCTCACCGGGAACGCCTTTTCCTCCCGCCGCGGTCACTTTGTGAATCTTCAGCTGCTCGCCCCTTACATACGTATAGGCGCACGGCCACGGTTCATACGCGCGCACCCTGTTTCTGATTTCTTCCGCAGTCAGCGAAAAATCCAGCAATCCGTCCGCCTTTTCTATCTTCTTCACATACGTCGCTTCCTCTGCATTCTGCGGCGTGAATTGCGCCTTTTTTTCCGCAATGAGGCCGATCGCTTCCGTAATACACCGCGCACCCAGTTGCGAAAGACGTTCGAATAATTCGCCCGCCGTTTCGTTTTCTCCGATCTGTATGCTTTTTTTCAGCAGTATATCCCCTGCATCCATTTCGTATACCGTTTTCATAACGGTGATCCCCGTCTCTTTCTCTCCCGCCAGAATCGCCGCCTGGATGGGCGCCGCGCCGCGGTATTTCGGCAAAAGCGACCCGTGAATGTTCAGCGTGTATAATTTCGGAATGGCGAGAATCTCTTCGCTCAGAATCTGTCCGAACGCGCAGGTGATAAACAGATCCGGAAGCAGCGATTTCAGATCTTCCGTTCCTTCTTTCCGCACGCTCGCGTATTCCAACACCCGGATTCCGTTCTCCGAAGCATACGCCTTTACCGCCGACGGCGTGAGAATCTGTTTCCTGCCCGTTTTCTTGTCCGGCGACGTAACGACCGCCGCAATCTCCACTCTGTCGTCCTTCAGCAGTGCGGCAAGCGGAGGAACCGCAAAATCGGGCGTGCCGAAATATACCGTCTTCAGTTTATTTTCCATCGGCTTTCAGCTCCGTTGCCTTATCGATATACAAAATTCCGTCCAGATGATCGTATTCGTGACATACCGCCCGCGCAAAAAAATCAAAGGCTTTCAGTCTGAACGCGCGGCCCGTGCGGTCATACGCTTCGATCTCAACGACCCGCGGCCGTTCCACCGTACCGTATTTACCGCGCACCGACAGACAGCCTTCTTCTCCCACCTGTCTTCCCTTGCTCCGTACAATGACCGGATTCACAAACTCAAAATATCCTTCCGGTACGTCCACAACGAAAATCCGCCGCAAAATGCCTACCTGCGGCGCGGCAAGTCCCGCACCGTTGGCATTTTTCAGCGTCTCTTTCATGTCGTCGAGAAGCTGTGCGAGCTTTTCGTCGAACTTTTCCACTGCCACCGATTTCTTTCTTAAAATTTCGTCCCCGATCTGTACTATATTTCTGATTGCCATTTTCTTTCCTCTACGTCAAATTATTCGGATTGACTTCGACATTCACATACACGCCGCGTACCTTCACGTTTGCGCAAATTTCCATTACGCGGTATCTGAAATTTCTGATCGAAGTCCGCATCAGCACCTGATAGCGGAATTTATTGTTCAGCCGTTTGATCGGCGCCTTCATAGATCCGAAATACCGAAACCCTTCCGTCTGTTTTTCATATTCCGCGTGCAACGGTTCATAGACCGCGCGCAGAACTTCCCTTGTTTTCGCATCGTCCTCCCCGAAGACCAGCACCCTGATAATCTCCGTGAAAGGCGGAAATCCCGTCGCCCTGCGCAGCGCGATCTCCCTTTCGTAAAATTCCTTGTAATTGTACTGAACCGCAAGCCGCAGTACCTGATTTTCCGGCTGGTACGTCTGCAGGATGACCTTCCCTGCTTCTCCGGCTCTCCCGCTCCTACCCGCTACCTGCGTAAGAAGCTGAAACGTCCTCTCCCCGCTCCTGTAATCGGCAAAATGAAGGCTCATGTCCCCGTCGAGAATCCCCACGAGCGTCACCGAAGGAAAATCATGTCCCTTTGCGATCATCTGCGTGCCGACGAGAATATCCGCTTTCTTTTTGGAAAATTCCCCCAAAATCTTCAGATGTCCCTCTTTCGACTGCGTCGTATCCCTGTCCATACGGAGAATCGACGCCGAAGGAAACAACTTCTGTAATTCGTTGACCACCCTCTGCGTCCCGATCCCGCCGTAACGCAACAGCTCGCTTCCGCATTCGGGACATTTTCGGATCATCTTGTATTTTGCATTACAGTAATGACACTTCAGCGCGTTCTCTTCCAGATGATAGGTAAGCGATACATCGCACGCTTCGCATTTCGGCACATACCCGCACGACGTGCAGATCACACTCTTCGAATATCCCCTCTGATTCAGAAACAGAATCGCCTGCTGTCCTTTGTCCAGCACCTCTTTCAGCTCCGCCTTCAGCGCACCGGAAAAAACCGTATTATTCCCTCGCCGCACTTCCCGACGCATATCGACAATCTCTACTTCCGGCAACGCGCGCTGATTGATGCGCTTTGTCATTTCCGCAAGATTGTACACGCCCTCTTTCGCCAGCCGGTACGATTCGATCGAAGGCGTCGCGCTCCCGATGACGACCTTCGCTCCGTTATAACGCGCACGGTACTGCGCAACGGTCAACGTATTGTACCGCGGCGCCGATTCGCTCTGATAACTTCCGTCATGCTCCTCGTCCACCACGATCAGCCCCACGTTTTCCAACGGCGCAAACACCGCGCTCCGCGCGCCTACCGCGATCCGCGCCTCGCCGCTTCTAAGCCTCCACCACTCGTCAAACCGCTCTCCCGGCGTCAGTCCGCTGTGCAAAATCGCACACGCATCTGCAAATCTGCCCCGTAAATTCCGCACCATCTGCGGCGTCAGGGAGATTTCCGGCACGAGCAGTATCGCCGTTTTGCCTTGGTCGAGTACTTTTCTGATCAGCGTCAGATAAACTTCCGTCTTCCCGCTCCCCGTTACCCCGTGCAACAAGGTCACGCGCTTTTCGGTTTTTTCAATGTTTTCTACCGCCGCGCGCTGTTCCGCCGTAAGCTCCACGCTCTTTTCTTCTCTGTCCAACGCCGTATACGGCCGCCGGTTTGTCTTCTCTTCCGAAACCGCGATAAACCCTTTTTCCCGCAACGCGGTTACCGCTCCGCTTCCGTATCGTTCGTTCAGTTCGTTAAGCCTCGCTCTTCCCGCTTCCCTGATGTATGTAAGCGCCGCTCTCTGCTTCGCCGCGTTCTTTTTCAGAGAAAGCATCGCCTTATCAAAATCTTCTGCGGCATATTGCGCATATTTGACAAATTGCTCACGCACCGTTCCTCTGCGCATCTCGGTAGGAAGAAACAGCCGCAACGCCGCCGCCTTGCTTACAAAAAATTCCGCCGAAATCCGCTCCGCCAGCTGCAAACATTCCTTCGTCAGCGCCGGAATCGCATCAAGCCGCGCCGTCACGCGCCGGATCTGTCCGCCTTCGTAATCGGCCTTTTCTTTGACCCGTATCACAAACCCGTCTTTCTGCGTCCTGCCGAACGGCACGATCACCCGCTCTCCCGCACGGATATCGTCGCCTTCGTAATAATATTCAAATATTCTGTCCGTTTCGCCGCTTAATATATCGACGATCACATCGACGTACATCCGTAGTTTCTCCGAAAAACAAAATATGTTCGGGCATTTGCGCGAACACATTCTGTCATGCTTATTTAATCTTCGCTCGCAATGAGTTTGCCGTCGTAAATTTCCTGCGCGGCCACGGACAGCGCTTTTTTATTCCCCGGCAGATCACTCAACCCCTGGTTCTGCGCCTGTTCCAATAACTGCCGCGCCCGTTTCGACGCCACAACACACAACGCATATTTCGATCCGATTTTTTCCGCAAGCGCATCGATTGGCGGTTCCTGTATCATTTCACTCACTCTCCTTTCTGATGATCTCCATCAGTTCTTTATAAGCATTTTCAAGTTTGTCGTTGACCACGACATAATCGTAATCCCGTTCCAAACCGTATTCATAATCGAGCCGCGCAAGACGTTTCTCGATCTTTTCAAAACTTTCCGTGTTCCGGTGAACCAGCCTGTCCCTGAGCGCTTCCAACGAAGGCGCTTTCAGAAAAATCAGCACCGCCTCCGGACACTGCTTCTTCACCAGCTCGCCGCCGTTCACGTCTATTTCCAGCAGAACGTTTTTACTCTTCAGCGCCTCTTCCACATAATCTCTGGGCGTTCCGTAAAAATTATCGAAATGCTCCGAATATTCATAAAACAAATTCAGATTCGCGCGCCGCAGAAATTCTTCCTTACTCAAGAAAAAGTAATCCACCCCGTCCCGTTCGCCCGCTCTCGGCGCACGCGTGGTACAGGATACGCTCAGCGCGATATCGTCGTTCCGCTCCCTGATCATATTCGCAAGCGTTCCTTTCCCTACCCCGGACGGTCCGGAAAGGACAAATAATTTATGTTTCATATGCGCTCCTATTCGAGATTCTGCACTTGCTCGCGGATCTTTTCGATTTCCCCTTTCAGCAACAGCCCGAGATCCGTAATCCGGATGTCGTTCGCTTTGGAACAGATCGTATTCGCTTCTCTGTTGAATTCCTGGATCAGAAAATCGATCTGCTTGCCGCTGCCTTCCGTTCCGACAAGACGACCGAACTGCGCAATGTGCGATTGCAGCCGCGTGATCTCTTCATCGATATTCGACTTGTCCGCAAAAAACGCCACTTCACTTAAAAGCCGCGCCTCGTCGTATCCGACGTCTTTCAGCGCTTCTTCCATCCGGGCTTTCAGTTTCTCCGCATAGGATTCCTTCACTTTCGGCGCACATTCCGCAATCCGTTCCACCAGCTTTGCAACCGTCTGCATCCGCACCTCGATATCCGTTACGAGTTTTCCGCCTTCCGCCGTACGCATCGCGTCGAGTACGTCAAGCGCCTTGTCCGCCGTTTCCAGCAAAACCGATTCGAATTCCGAGCAGTCGTCAAACGCGTTGCCGTCTTTTATCACCTCCGGCAGACGCATCAGCGACGTGACCGTTACGTCGTTTTCCACACCGCACCGTTCGCTCAGCGCCTTCGCCGCCGCCGCATAACTTTCCGCCAGCGCATAATCGATTTCAAACCGACCTGCCTTTTCCCGATTGTCCGAAAAAGATACAAAGACGTCCGTTCTCCCTCTGCGGATCCTCTTCTGAATACATTTGCGCAATTTATCTTCGAATCCCGCAAACGCCCGCGGCATCTTCGTATTGATATCCAGATTGCGGTTGTTCACCGTTCTGATCTCTACGAGCAAATCTATAAAATCATCTTTGTATTCGGCCCTGCCGTATCCGGTCATGCTTTTCATCTGTGCACCCTTTACTTTCTTATTGTATCATACATTCCGTCAAATTTCAACCTTTTATCATCGATTTAAATTCGCTTTCACCGATTATTTTTATCCCGAGAGACTTTGCTTTTTCCAACTTTGAACCCGCTTTCTCTCCCGCGACGATCAGCGTGGTGTTCTTCGTGACGCTGCTTCCCGTTTCTCCGCCCAGCTTGCGGATGATTTCTTCCGCTTCGCCCCTCGTGTACTCCGTAAGCGTTCCGGTCAGTACGACCGTTTCGCCGCTGAAAACGCCCTCCGCTTCGTTTTTTTCGTACCCGATCTTCACACCGGCCGCCTCAAGCCGGCGCAGTTCCGCAATATTTTCCTCGTCTTTAAAATAACCCGTGATGCTTTGCGCGACCGTCTCGCCGATATCGTCCATCGAAACGAGTTCTTCCGCCGTGGCATTTTCAAGTTCTCCGACCGTCGCAAATCGCTTTGCCAGATCTCCCGCCGTTTTTTTGCCGACGTTTTCTATCCCCAGCGCATACAGAAAATTCCTGAACGGGATCTCCTTGGCCCGCTCGATATTCTTCAGCAGATTGTCCGCTTTCTTCGACTTGAATCCCTCCAGCTTCAAAAGGTCTTCCTTTTTAAGCGCATATAAATCCGAAAAACGTTCCACGCGGAGTTCGTCATACAACTGCCCCGCCGTCATTTCGGAAAAACCTTCGATGTTCGCCCCGTCCTTGGAACAGAAATTCGTGATGCCGAAGATCACCCGATCCCTGCATTCCCTGTTGGTGCAGAACAGATTTGCGCCGATCTCCTCCAGCGTCCGACCGCAGGACGGGCACCGTTCGGGCGGTTCGATTTCCGTACAGTCTTCCCCGACTTCCGTCGTACCCAGAATTTCCGGGATCACCTCGTTGCTCCGCCTGACCAGAACCCGCGCCCCCTTTTTTACTCCCTTTCGCACGAGATCGCCGTAGTTGTTCAGCGTGGCTTTCCTGACCGTCGCTCCCGCAAGTTCCACAGGCTCCAAAATCGCAAGAGGCGTCAGCTTTCCCGTTCTGCCGACCTGCCAGACAACGTCTTTCAGCACGGTGGTTACTTCTTCGGCTTCAAACTTGTATGCGATCGCCCAGCGTGGAAACTTGTCCGTGGCGCCCAACTCTTCCCGCACGGAAAAATCGTTGACCTTAACCACGGCTCCGTCGGTCAGAACGTCGAGCGATTTTCTTGTTCTCTCCACCTCCCCGATCGCTTCGTAAACTTCTTCGATATTTTTGCACACCCTTAAAAACGGATGCACTTTAAAGCCGTGTTTTTTCAGAAACGCCACGCACTCCGTCTGTGAAAGAAGCGCTCCCTCCGAAAGATAATTCACGTTGTAAAACAGGATGTCCGGCTTGCGCGCCGCCGTAACTTTCGGATCCAGATTGCGGATCGCCCCAGCTACCGCGTTGCGCGCGTTTTTCAACGGTTCCGCCGCCGTTTCGTTGTACTCCTTCAGCGCGGAAAGGCGCATCACCGCTTCGCCCTGTACTTCCAGGATCCCCGGATAATCGACGGTCATCGGGTAGCTTCTGATCGTCAGCACCTGCGCCGTCACGTCCTCTCCCACAATGCCGTTTCCGCGCGTCGCCGCCCCTTTGAATTTTCCGTTCTCATACGTCAGACAGATCGTCAGCCCGTCAAATTTATACTCTACCGTGTATTCCGGAGCGCGCCGGATTGTCTTTCTGATCCGCTCGTCAAAGGCCTCGAGCTCCTCTTTCGTCAACGCTTTATCCAAACTGTAAAGCCTTTTGATGTGTTCGTGCTTGCCGAACGCCGCGATCGGTTCGCCGCCCACGCGTTTTGTCGGAGAATCAAAGAGAACTTCTCCCGTTTCCCTCTCCAGCCGTACCAACTCATCGTACAAGCGGTCGTATTCCTTATCCGATACGGTGGGCGCGTCGAGCACGTAATATTCGTACGCATACCGATTGAGCCTGTCGACAAGCTGTCTCATTCCGTCCATTTTTCCTCTCCTCAGATCTTTTCCATCGGGGCAAATTTCGCCGCAAGCGATTTAATCCCCGCATTTTTGAACGCTACGTCCACAATCAGGTTTCCTTCTCCGCCTTTCACCTGAATGACGACGCCTTCGCCGAACTTGACGTGCTTGACGCGATCCCCTGTTTTGTATCCGGCGGATACGCTTTGCTCTTTCCTCTGCGCTTCCTGCATCTTTCTGATGTAATTTTCCGCATAGCCCGAAGAAAAACCCGTTCCGTTCCTTTCGCTCGTTCCCAGATCGTCGCTTCTGTCCAAAAACGCGCCTCGTCCGCCGGAATACGTTGCGGGTGAACTTTCCCGCACGTCCCGTTCCAGTGCGCCTTCCATTTCCTTGAGAAAACGCGACGGCAGCATCCGCTCTCTGTTGCCGTACAGATATCGGCTCCTCGCGTTCGTTATGTACAGCTTTTCCTCCGCCCGCGTGATCGCAACGTAGATCAGCCGCCGCTCCTCTTCCATGTCCTCCAACGAGGAGATCGCTCTCGATACCGGAAAAATCTTCTCTTCAAGCCCGCACAGAAACACGCATTTGAATTCCAATCCCTTCACCGCATGCACCGTGGCGATGTTCACCGTATCCTCTTCCGCAATGTTATCCGTATCCGCACTCAGCGTGACCGAATTCAGATAATCCGACAGCGTTGCGCCTTTATTGACGCGGGAAAATTCCAGAATGCTGTTCTGAAATTCGTCGATGTTCATCCTCTTGTTCAGATTTTCTTCCGTATCTTCCGTAAACAACGTTCTGTAGCCCGTTTGCCGGATCATTTTCTCCGCAAGCTCCGGCAACGAAAGCGTTTCTTTATCCGCGATCAGAGAGATGATCATCCTCCTGAATTCGCCGATCTTTTCCCGCGCTGCCGCGGGCATTTCGATCTTGTCTGCGTCGCAGACCGCGTCAAATAAGCTCAGATTGTAATATCTTGCATACGCCTCCAACGCCGAAACGCTCTTTCCGCCGATTCCCCTTTTCGGTGTGTTGATGATGCGCAGCAACGATTCGTCGTCCAGCGGATTGTTCAGCAGTTTCAGATACGCAAGACAATCCTTGATCTCTTTCCGTTCAAAAAATTTAAAGCCGCCGAATACGCGGTACGGTATTCCGTATTTGTTGAATTCCTGCTCGAATGCCCGCGAGATCGCGTTCACCCGGATCAGTACGGCATAGTCCTTCGCCTTCCAGTCGGGATGCGCGGCAAATAACTTCTTGATCTGCAATGCCGTATACGATGCTTCGTCGTTTTCGTCCAACGCCGTAAACCGTTCGATCTTCTCTCCGTCCCCGTTTTCCGTCCACAGCTCCTTGACGTTGCGTTCCGTATTGTGCGCGATCACCGTGTTCGCAAGATTGAGAATCTTTTTTGTGGAACGATAATTCTGTTCCAGCTTGTATTTCTTGACGTCGGGAAAATTTTTCTCGAATTCCAGTATGTTCCTGATCTCCGCCCCGCGCCAGCCGTAAATGCTCTGATCGTCGTCCCCCACGACAAAGATATTCCCGTATCCCGCACTCAGCATTTCGATGATCCTGTACTGCACGACGTTGGTATCCTGAAATTCATCCACGTGGATATAACGGAAACGTCCCGCATAATACCGCAACGTATCCCGATCTTCCGCAAGAAGCCGATAGGTCTTGAGCAACAGATCGTCAAAATCCATGGAGTTGGAACGGTATAATGCGTCCTCATATGCCGCATAAACTTTACAGATCTCGTCGATATGCCTTACCTCGGCATTTTCCCGCCCGTATTCTTCCGGCGCCTGCGCCTTGTTCTTCGCCGCGCCGATATGAAATTTCACCTTCTTGGCAAACTCGTCGTCAAATCCGCGCTCGTTACAGATCCGTTTTAAAATCCGCTCCTTATCGTTGTCGTCGTATATCGTGAAATTTCCGTTGTAATGCGCATCCAGCCGCCCTATGTCCTGGCGCAGAATCCTCACGCACATGCTGTGTATCGTGGATACCCACATTCCGCCGATATCCCCTATGAATCTCGCCAGCCGCTCTTTCATTTCGTTGGCGGCTTTATTGGTGAACGTGATCGCCATGATCTGCGACGGCAATACCTCTTTTTCCATCACCAGATACGCGATCCTGCTCGTCAGAACGCGCGTCTTTCCGCTCCCCGCCCCGGCGATAACCAGCACCGCCCCTTCCGTGTCCTTTACGGGTTTCATCTGCGCCGGATTGAGCTTTTTCAGTATTTCATCGATCGTAGGTCTTTCCATTTTACTTTCTCCGACTTTATTTTATCATACCGCACGCGATTTTTCAAGCGATTGTCGCTTGCAAAAAAACACGATTTGTGGTATCATGACTTCATGGCAAAATACGTTCTTAAAAACAAACGCGTCGTCATCAGCGGCGCTTCGGGCGGATTCGGCAAGGAACTCGCCGTACGCCTTGTAAAAAACTACGGGTGCAACGTGATCGGCATCGGCAGAAACGAAGAAAAACTCCGCGCTCTGCAAGATGACCTTCCCGGCTTTACTTATCGCGTCTTCGACGTGAGCAACGCAAAGAACTGGAACGATTTCGCCTGCGACTTACAACGCATCGGCTTCACGCCCGATCTTCTCATCAATAACGCAGGCTTTCTCCTTCCCTTCGCAAAAACGGAATATCACAGCGCAAAAGACGCGGAAGAAATCCTTTACACGAACTTTCTTTCCTGCTTTTACTCCTTTTCCGCGCTCCTCCCTCTGCTGAAAAAATCCGCCGATCCTGCCGTCGTCAACGTATCAAGCTCCGCCGCCCTCGCGCCCGTCGTCGGCACGGCGCTCTACTCCGCTTCCAAAGCGGCGGTACGGAACTTTACGGAATGTCTCGCCATGGATTATAAAAATCAGATCTACGTCGCAGGCGTTTATCCCGGATTCACAAAAACCAATATCTTTTCCCGTCAGAACGGCGGCGCCGACAATAAAATCCTGGAAAAATTCTGCACCCCCGTCGACAGGGCGGTCGGAAAGATCCTGAAAAAAATAAAAAAACGCAAAATCCGCATCATCACCGGCGCGGACGCGAAAGCCATGAACTTTTTTTACCGACTTTTTCCCTCTCTCACCGCGAAAGCCATCCGCGCCGTCCTCAAAAAAAGCGATCTCGAAATTTTTGCCGATATTTTTCACGAAAAGAAATCTTCTTCCGAAAATAATTCCGCTTTTTTGTGAATTCGCTTGACTTTCTCGCTCGAAAAGCGTAGTATTCTCTGTAAATATAATCAATGTAACTTTGGGCAGGGTGTGATTCCCGACCGGCGGTAATGTCTTTTTCAAGAACGAGTCCGACAGCCCCAGCAGCCGATACGGTGCGATCCCGTAACCGCCAGAAACAGTCTGATTGGGAAAGTTGCAATTCTTCGCGCAGTGTGATTGAGACTGCGCTTTTAGAAATTGCTTTTCTCCTCCCGAAGTTTGTTTTCGGGAGGTTTTTTATGGTAAAATATTTTACGGCAAAACGCCTTTCCTTTCTTGCGGTTTTTACGGCGATTGTTTTCATCGCCACGCTGCTTTTCCGGTTTCCGAATCCCTTGATGGGATATTCCAATCTGGGCGACGCGTTTATTTTTCTGATCGCCGCATTTTTCGGACCGCTGCCCGCGCTGATTTCCGGCGCGATCGGAAGCGCTCTCGCCGACGTGCTTTCCGGTTTCGCAATCTACGCGCCGTTCACCTTTGTCGTCAAAGGTGCGGAAGGCGCTCTCGCCGGCATTTTGCTGCGCGCTTTTCTGAAGACCGGACTCAACCGACACGTCGCCGTTCTTATCGCCTTTTTGCTCGCTTCCTGCGAAATGATGATCGGATATTTCTTTACGAACGCTTTGCTCTACGGCGGTTTCGTTTCCGCCGCGGGAGCCGTTTTGAACGATGTTTTACAAGGTGCTGTCGGAACGATCGCCGCCTACGTTTTCATATTGATCTTTTCAAAAAGCAAAACGCTTGCAAAATTTCTCCGTTCCCCGCTGCACGCGCCAAAAAAAGACGCCGATTCATGGAAAAAAGAGGTGCATCACGATGAAAATAACCCTACTTAACGATCTGTCCGCTTACGGAAACTGTTCGCTTACCGCAAATATTCCCGTCCTCAACGTTCTGGGTCACGAAACGCATCCCTTTCCGACCGCCGTTTTATCCAACCAGACGGCGTATGACAGCTTCTTTATGAAAGATATTTCCTCTTTTTTCGGAAATTATGTTGCGGAATGGAATAAAATCGGGGAAAGAACCGATTGTGTTTATGCGGGATTTTCCGTGGATCCTTCTTTACCCGAAAAAGCCGCCGACCTTGCACGCGACTACGGCGCGCTGTTTTTCTTCGATCCCGTTCTCGGAGACAAGGGAGAACTTTATAAATGCTTTGACGCGTCCTTCGTGGAACGCTACAGACTTGCGGCGCGCCGCGCGGATTATATCACCCCGAACTTTACCGAAGCCTGTCTGCTGACGGGGCGGGATTATCACGCCGTGCTCGGTCTGCCGGACGAAAAATCCTTTACGGACAATCTCCTCGCGCTGGCGGAGAAACTTTTTCTCAACGGGGCGAAAAATGTCGTCGTTACCGGCGCAGAATGGCACGGAAAAATGTTCAACGCCTGTTTTTTTGAAGGAAACCCCCTGATTTACGAATGTTCTTTACAGAAAAAATCCTATTCCGGGACGGGCGATCTTTTCGACTCCGTTTTTCTCGGATACCTTCTGAACGGCGAACCGGCGGAAAGTTGCGTTCAAAAAGCGTCCGATTTCGTTTCGGAATGTATGGCGTACAGTATCCGACAGAACATCGACAGCCGCCATGGCGTAAATTTTATTCCGTTTTTAAAAACTTTACGTTAAACCGCTTTGCTTTTTTTAAGATTTGTGTTACAATAATTACAGAATCAGACCTGCCCTGTGCGATAGGGAAGACGAATTGCTCCACAAATATAAATCAGAAGCCGTTTTGTCTATGCTGATATGCAGAGCCTTTTCATTAAGGAGGTCAGAAGCAGCAAGCGCGGCATTCGCCTGTTTTTGAAAACGGGGTTATCATTGTCTTTTCCGTCGGCAACGGCGGGTTTTTTATTTTCCGGGTTTTTTATGCCCGTTTTTCAGTGTTCTTCGTCCTTTTTCCCGTTTTTTCATCCTTATTTTATCCGTAAAAATTGATTTTTCCTCGATTGTTTTAAATAAAATGTTTTTCTTAAAACGGTCTTCCTGATATAAAGATTCATTACAAAAATGATGAATAATTTTATTTTCACTATTGACATTAAAATTTATTCGTTATATAATTGATATATAGAAACCTCGTTTTCAAAGGGACTTCTTTCACCGAAAACGCTGATCCCCGACGTCGCGTAAAAAACGCCGCGATTGCAGAAGGAGGCGCGGCATTAACAGAATCTGCCGGGAATAATGCAAAATCTTTTAAGGAGAATCATTATGAAAAAGCTCGTAGGCGCATTGCTCGCGGGAACGTTGACCGTTCTGCTCGCGTGTATGTCCGGATGCAGTATGATGACCGCATTTGAAAAAGATATAAACGTCGTACTCAACGTGAACGGCGTTTACAGCGGGTCGTACACCGTGAATATTTTCAATAATACCGTGGTCCCCGAACCGACAAAACCAGGCTTTGATTTTCTCGGTTGGTCGCTTAAACCGGATTATCAGCCCGGGACAGACAGCGAAGATTTGCTTCTGCCGGAAAAAGGTCTGATCCGTTATGACGACGTCAAAGACGCCGTTGAAAAAAACAGCGCCACCGTGAATGTTTACGCCGTCTTCGGAGAAAAACCGAAATACGATTTCGTCATAGGCTGGTATGCGAAAACCGGCACGACCGGACTGACGCAAACGATGATGGATAACTTTACGACAGCCCTTTATTCCTTCCTTACGGAAAACGGTTATACGCCGGATTCCATGCTGATCGATATCCGCGAATACGCTTCCGAACTCGGCGTGGCGGACGTCGGTACGGCAGTCAATGAAGAAGGCGACGTCGATATCATCATCGGCATGGGCAATAACATTACAAGTACCGGCGGAATCGAAACGCTGGAACGCGAAGACGATTATGCTATCGGCGGAAAGAGCCGCAATATCGCGCGCCTGACCGACGATCCGCTTGCAGTTCTCGTCTTCGAGTGGATGAAGACCGATTCCGTAAGGGCAATTTTCGCATAGGAGGTTAAAATCATGTATCTGAAGAAAAAACTTATGACCGCCGCTTCCGTTTGCTCTTACGTCTTTTCTTTCCTGTGGTTTGTCGCCGCGGCGTGCGCATTCGGACTTTCCGATCTCATCTATTGGCTTTTCCTTGTTTTCGGTCTTATCTGCCTGTATAACGGTTTTGTCGTAACTTCCGTAAAGGAAAAAATGACGTCCGTTACGCTGACAAAACCGGAACAGATCAAGTTCCTCGTCTGCTGGATCATCAGCATCCTTGCTCTCCCCTCCTTTATCCTGAACGCCATCGCGTTTTTCAGAACGGAGGAAGATGACGTGATCGTCATTCGCAACAACAACGTCAAGCCCGAAAAACCCGAAACGAAAAAGCCGTTCTATAAAGCCAGATGCTTTATCACAATGTGCGTATCGTTCTGTCTGATCTTTCTCTTCGGCTTTTCCGGTATGTGTTTCGAAACTACGGGCTTTACCGTGAAAGTTTCCGACTTCACTTTGACCAAAGCCATGACCGAACAGTACAACGAAGGCAAAATCCACGATGAAGCCTTCGTCATGGAAAACGATACTTCGTATTCCGTCACCATGTACGTTCCCGTTTCCGCTACGGCGGAAAATCCCGCACCTGCCATCTTCGTGATGCCGGGATTTACGCGTACCAAAGCCACTATGGCGCAATATTGCACCGAGCTTTCCCGCAGAGGCGCCGTCGTGTTCTCCCTCGATCCGGGCGGTCAGGGATCGACTACGGAAACCTCCACGGCCGGCGCAAACGGATGCGAATATCTCGTCCAATACGTTTATAACAATCCCGTCGATTTCAATTTCTGCGATAAATCCCGCTTCGGCGCCGTCGGGCACTCCGCCGGCGGCGGCAACGTCTGTACGCTTGCAGCCGATTTCGCCGGCGATTCCTATGAAGAAAGTGTGATCAAATCGGTCTACATATCCGGATATATCAAGACGTCTTCCGCAAATAAATATAAGAATTTACGCTGTAACGCGGCGCTTTCTTATGCTTATTACGACGAAGGCTCTTTCCGCTATCAGTCCGATACCTCCGCCTTTGAAGTCATTTCGCTCCGCTTCATCAACGAAGTGAACGGCTCGAACAACAATATCGATAAGTTGACCGTGGATTACGGCTACGGCAGTATGCAGGACGGCACCTACAGAATCGTGCATCGGGAAATGGTCAACCATTGCTTTGAAATGTATGACGTCACAAGCATCGCCAATACTCTTAATTTCTTCAACGATTCCCTGTCCATGCAGTCTGAAATCGACGCGTTTGATCAGATCTGGTTCGGAAAAGAGTTCTCCAACGGACTCGCGCTTGCCGCGGCATTTACTTTCATCATCGCGCTTTGCGGCGTTCTTATGAACACGCCTTTCTTCGCCACGATCAAAAGCAAATCGGTTGCGTCCGTGTCCGGGAAAACTTCCGATTCCGGAATCGATACCGACGCTCCGGTCGCCTCGTCCCCCGTTTTGGAATCCGCTGCGTCTGCCGACGTTGCAAAGGAACAACTTCCCGCGGACGACGCTGCGTCTGCCGCAATCGGAACTTCTTCTGCCGACGTTGCAAAGCCGAAGTCCGTTGCACATAAAATCGTTTTCTGGACAACGATGATCCTTACCGCGATCATCGCCTGCCTCGATTACATCCCGCTGGCGAATCTGTCCATTGAAATTTTCCCCGTGGGCAATTCTTCAAGCGTGTATACTTTCACCTTCCCCGCGAGGATGGTCAACGCGATTTTACTGTGGGCGGCAATCAACGGCGCGATCGGTCTGGTGTTGTATTTCGGCGTTATGCTCGGAGAAAATCTTTACGAATACGCGTATGCAAAAATCAAAAAGACAACGCCGCATTACGATTGGTCTAAAATCGAACCTCTTAAAATCCACGGCGGAAAGTGGTATATCGTGATCATCAACATTCTTAAAATGTTCCTGCTCACCCTGATTCTGTTCGCGGCGTTTTATCTCCTCGTATTCGTCAGCTACCTGCTTTTCCATCAGGACTTCCGTTTCCTGCTGGTCTCCGCCGCGCCCGTCAATGCCAGAATGTACGTTACGGCACTCGAATATATCCCCATCATCTTTATCTTCTATATTTCCAACTCCATACGGGTGAACGGAAGCATCGGCACGGAAGGCTGGAAAGAATGGAAGGTTCTGCTTGTTTCCGCGCTGGCTAACAGCCTCGGTCTTGCGTTTATCCTGCTGATCAACTATGTTTGCTTCTTTACCACGGGTTCGCCGTACTACGGCTACTGGGGCAACGGCAACGAAATCTGGCTGTATGTGAATATGGTGTTCTCCCTCGTCGTTATGATGTTCATTCTTCCCATCTTCAACCGTATCTTCTATCGGAAAACCGGAAGTGTTTGGACGGGCGCCATCGTTTGCTGTGCTATCTTCATTCTGATGACGATTTCCGCTTCGGTTTCGTATATCCCGATGTAAAATTTTCAGCTTTCATACCGGAAGGCGACGGCTGTCCGACAGCCGCCGCCTTTTTCTTTCTTTTGAATCCGGTTGCCATTTTGCGAAAATTATAAAAAAATTATTGCAAAATCCGAAAAGATATGCTATAATAATTTAGCTTTCAGAATATGGCATCATGGTCAAGCGGTTAAGACGCCGCCCTCTCACGGCGGAAACCCGGGTTCGATTCCCCGTGGTGCTACCAACTTGAAAAAACGAACCTTGAATTCTCTTCAAGGTTCGTTTTGCATATCGCGGCAGCTTTATATCCGCACATTGCAACTTTTCTTTTTTATCGGCCTTTTGACGATATAAATTTCATCTGCACGTCCGTTAAAGATTCCGACGCATCCAAGATCATCTTACTTTGTTTTTTGCCCCTATTTTAAGTAGGCTCTTTTATTTCTTCCAGATGTATCTTTACGTTTTGTCTGCGCAACGCATCCTGTACCTTTTTTATATCGACCGTATGAAAATCTTTTCCGACAGCCGCTGCCGTTCCGATCGCTTCTCCCGAAACAGCGCAGACGGGAATCACCCGGGTTATATCCCACATTTCTTCCGTCCCCGACGAAATACACCGTCCCGCCGCGCCTAAATTACGCACCGTTTTCCCGATTAACGCTCCGAACGGCAATTCAAACGCCAATCCGCACTCCAGCCAGCTGCCGAACAGCCCCACGCTGTCCTCCCTGTATTTCCGATTATCCGATTTCAGGATTTCCGTTCTGCCGCAAAGCCTTCGCGTCATACGAAACTGCGGGATCGTCGCCACCCCCGTAAGCGCGTGGCTTTGAGAAATTCCTCCTTTTTGCAAAAAATCTTTCAGCACGGCATCGTGAGAAGTCACCGTATATTCCGATATTTCTCTGCTTTCCAACCCTCCGTATGTCTTCCCCTGCACTCCGCGCGAATAAATATAATCGCAACTTCCGTTCATCTTTAACGATTGACGTCCGTCAAGCAATTCATAATACCACGCGGCGAGGATATTGCCGGTTTTCGCCGTTTTTGTTCCTTCCCCCGCCAACGCGCATAACGTCGCATCCCCCGTGGCGTCCACAAAACGCGAGCCTTCCACGGTCAGTGTTTCCGTTCTCGTTGATACGGTGATCTCTTTTATATACGATTGCATAACTTCCGCATGTGTAAGCGTCGCTCCGTATAAAATCTCCGCACCTGCGCGCAGAAGTTCCTTTTCCGCCAAAATCCCGAAAATCTGCGGATTATATTCCGTGCGATAACGATGGCGGATTCTGTCTTCTTTACTTCCCTCTTCAAGCCATGCTTTCGGATATTCCGCTTCAGCACCGTAGGAAACGGAAAGTTTCAGCAACTCTTCCGCAATTCCGAACGACAGCTGGTGTCCGCATCCGTCGCAAAGCGGAAGATATATCGTGACAAGCCCCGACGTCGCCAGCCCGCCGAGAAAATAAGAACTTTCCACAAGCAACGTTTTTGCTCCGTTCCTGGCCGCGGCAAGTGCCGCCGAAATCCCGGCAATGCCGCCGCCCACCACGACAACTTCATAGCTTCCGTACTTATTTCCTTCCATTTTTACAACCTAACCCTGTCAGAAAATTAAAAATTTATAAGTCTCTTAATTACTCTGACAGAATTATAACAAAACCATAAGATAAAGTCAATATGTTGGCAAAAACTTTTGCTTAAACCGACCGTTCGTCCGAATCGCTTAACACCCGAGAGAAAAAATACAACCTGCGGCGAAAAATCAGAAAAAGTCCTTGATTAACGTGACGAGCCGGATCTCCTCCTTTTCATCGGGATATTCTCCGGTGCAATGTTTCCCTTCTAAAATATGAAACGTATGCTTTATCCGGTAACTTTCCAAAACTTTTGAAAACATCATATTTTGTTCTTTTCTGCAAAACATATCCTCTTCATATGTGATCAGCATCAATTTCGGAAATACATCGTATTCTTTCAAAAAAAACAGCGGCGAGCCGTCATCCACCCGTATTGCGTTTTTTTCCGTATGCCTTTCTTCAAGAACTCTGAAATGCGTTGTAGGCTGCGCGCTGTCAATTATATAGGCATAAAAATCGTTACGGCTGATATGAACCTTTGTAAAGTATCTTTCATCAAATAACAGCATCAGAAGGATATACGCTCCTGCCGAACCGCCGACAGCCGAAATATTCTTTCCGTATCCGAAATGATCGCAATTCCGTAAGATAAACGCGAACGCCTCGGCGCAGTCGTCTATAAATTCGGGAAATTTTGCCTGCGGATACAGGCGGTAATTGACGGAAATAACGGAATACCCTTCGCGAATCAGTCCCTCCCGAAACTCAAAAGCGTTGCGCTTATCTCCGTCTGTCAGCCCGCCGCCGTGAATGTATACGATTGTTTTAGGCGAATTCTCAGTAACGTTGATATCCAAACTTTGCCAGGGCTTATCGCCGTACTTCACATCTGCAAAAAACATTTTATTCTCCTTGAAATTTCTCCAGCACATCCCGAATAATGTCATACCCTTCAGACAAAAATTGCCGTTTGAAAAAAGCAGGCGTCTTCGCCGTGAATTTTCCCGCAATCATGCAAGAACTTCCTTTCCCTGCCTGTAAAATAAATTTCCCGTCTCCCGTTTCGGATTCCGCAACGCTTCCGCCGTCTCTGATTTCCCAGCTGCCGGATTGTACGCTGAGAAAATTATATTTCTTCCCATAATATTCCAATGCGGCGGAAATATTTTTGATCTTCACTTCGCCGCATTTAACGCACAGCGCATTTTCCGACAGATAAAATTCCGCCTTATATTTTTCTTCCATTTTTTATTCACCCGCCGAAATATCTTCGTTTTCCAGAATTGTTTTCACAAACGCATAAACGTGTTCCGCTAAAATTTCATAGCCTGCCGCTTCGTAATGTGTACCGTCCTCCCGTCTGTCTTCCTTTGGAATCTTTAAACTGACCTGATATAAATCATCAACCGGAAAATTATTTTCCCCCGCGATTTCCGAGATCGCGGCATTTCTTTCAAGTATCCTGCGGTTCCACTGCGGATGCAATTCCCGATTCCCCTCCTGATACACAACGGTACAATTTGCAAGTAATATTTTACCTTTCAGCCGAATGGTTCCGCTTAAAAATATGCCGTCTCTTATCGTCACGGTTCCGCCGCCAGCCGACCAACAGGTATCGATTGCTTTTTGTATTGCCTGCGTGTTTTTCGTTTTCCCGTCTCCGACAGCTCCGAAATCCGCCACGTTACATCTTTTATTTTCCATATTTTCCCAAAAATTCAGCGAGAATGTACTTTACAAACTTTTCCTGTTTTTCTCGATTCTTCCGCGGCAAGCGCCATTAAATGACTTTCCACCGACTCTTCCAGGCTTGTAGTAGCCTCTTCTTTTCCGCAAGCCAAATTATATAAATTCAATAAAATTCCGTAATCTCCGCCGCCATGTCCGAAATCGTCTTTGATTTTATAACTTAACTCTTCGTCGGTAAAATATTTCGTTTCTTTCCCGAAAACCGAAAGGCGCATTACTCCTCCCGCCCGTGTGTCTCCGAGCGATCCGTTATATTCTATTTCCCCCAACGTTCCGTGAAATGTCTCTTTCCTGCCTCCGAAATTTGTAAACGCCGTCATCGTATGTACTGCACGGATCCCGTTTTCAAAATTCATGATGAGCGACTGGTTATCCACAACATCGTTATCGCAGGCAAATACACAGCGTCCGTACGGTCCGTTTTTATATGCTTGTCTCAAGGATTCTTCCGTCAACGGAATGTTCGGCTGCACTACATCCTGCGGCCACAAATCTTCCGGGCACCCCGCTTCCTTCCATTTCCGGATATACAGGTTTTCGGCACTGTATGTGCAATCGTCGATATATCTGCATTCCGCACATCGATCGGCAGCACCTGCCGGCTGATTCTTTTTATTGAAATATCGCAAATCGCCGGAAGAATATACTGACGAACAACGCGTCCCTGCATAATATTGAATAAGATCCATATCATGACAGCATTTTGCGAGAATCATGGGCGAAGTTTCCTCTTCATTTCTCCAATTACCGCGAACAAATGCGTGCGCCTGATGCCAGTAAGCAACCTGCTCGAGCGATTCCATCATGATCAGCTTTCCGATCACACCGGAATCCAACAATTGTTTCACCTTCAAAGCTGTCGGCGCATACCGTAAAACATGGCAGACAAGCGCCTTTCCGTTCGTTTTTTTCTGCGCATCCAATAAATCGTATAATTCCTGCTTTACCGGAGTTATCGGCTTTTCCAAAAGTACGGTATACCCCAGATCAAACGCTTTAATACACATCCGTACATGTTGCCGATCTTGTGTTGCGATAACTAAAATATCCGCTCTTTTCTTTTCAAAAAATTTGTCTTCGCTTAAAAACGCATTCTCTGCGCTAACTTGTAATTTTTTCTTTGCAATTTCCAACATTTGCGGATTTTTATCGCATAAAGCGACAATTTTATACATATCTTTCAAACGCATCATATTTCCGCCATATGCCCCGCAACCTCTCGAACCGCAGCCTATAATCGCTACCGTAAAGACTCTATCCATCTCCGCCTCCATAAATTGATGTCAATTGCTTGTTTCTGAGCCGTTTTTTAACACTTGTTCATCTCATCTAACGAACAATTTTTTTCTTTTGATATAATTCTAACATCCGCAAAGGAAATCGGCAATATGTTATATTTTCAATTTAGTTAAGAATATCTTCAACAAAAAAAACTTTCTGATGTTGCGATTTTTTCCTTAATAAAAAAAGCCTCGCGCATGAAGTGAACCCCAAAGTTTGGACAAAGAATTAATTAAAATGTATGGAAATGAGTTCGGTATTGTACCGGGCTCAT
>CALVWR010000003.1 GCA_944367565.1 uncultured Clostridia bacterium | reverse complement strand
AAAAAAAAAGGCCGCCAAAAAACGGGGCGGGGCCCTCCCGCGGGGACGGGTATGCGCCCCGCCGCAACCGTCCTTTACGCAAAACACTTTCATAAAAGGAGCCGCCCCGCGTTCCGAAACGCGGGGCGGCTTTTTGATCTTTATCTGTTCTTCCCCGAAAACCGTCAGGCACCGTATTTTGCCAGCATCTTGATCAGCGCGGACAGTTTTTCGTTGATCGCCGCAAGAGGAACGTCGCTCCTCTCCATGGCGGAAAGCGAATATTCGAGTTCGCTCAGCTTGTTTCTGTCCGGTGCGGAAAGATCGAAATAATGCAGCCGTTCTATCACGCTCCGTGCGTGCGCGAGAGAAAGGCTCTTTTTCACATCCGCGTCGGAAGCGAATTTCCCTTCTTCTTTCTTTTCACGATGTTCGATGACCGGCGTTTCGAGTTTTTTTGTAAGACTGCGTACGTATTCCTTCACGGGCGCGTCGTATCGTTCGGTTTTTTCGGGTTTTTTAAAGCTAAGAATTCCCGTCAGCAAACATCCCTCCGCAAGAGAAAGCGCAACATAGAGTCCCGCTTCCGCAACGCGTTCCGCGCCGCACAAAACGGCGCACTCCGCCGCCGTGACCGCCAAAGCCAACGGAAAATACGGTTTTTTGTTTTTCAGAAAGAGAAACACGACGAAAAGCGCAAAAATCAATCCGTCCGCTACGGGAACGCTGATTTCCGCGATTCCCGCAGACAAGGTCTGAAACCCTTCCGTAAAGTATTCCAGCATACATTTTACCTCCGACACGAAACGTTGACACGTTGCCGTGTGAAACGACCTTCCGACGGCAGTACAACGCGATACTTAAATTTTCTCACGTTTTTGCCGTCGTTTTTTGTCGTATATTGTAAAATTTATGCGTATTTCGTCCCTTTCTTATACCTGGACGGCAATTGCTTTTGCTTCCGCCAGGGAAACCAGATATGCGGCTTTCACCTTGTAGCCCAATGCTTTTTCCACGGCGTATTTATAAAGCGCAAGTTGCTTAGCGTACTTTTTTTCCAAAGACGCCGCGTCCTTCGAGGAATATTTGTAATCGACGATGATCGCCTCATCCCCTTGTACCGCCAGAAGATCCACGATGCCCTGCAACATGATCTCCCCGCCTTTTTCCCCGATGAGGGATGCGGGCACATTGACCATGAACCAACGTTCTTTATACAGTTCATATCCCCGCAACAAGGAAAAAACTTTTCCGCCGAAAAGCCGCTGCAACGCTTTCATGTCGAGAAGATCCGCCTCTTTTTTCGTCAGCAGTCCCTCCTTGAGCTGGCGGGCAAGTTCCGTTTCCGCGTCGACGCCGTCGAAGCGGTATCCTTCCAGGAAACGATGCATCGCCGTACCGCGCTCGGCAGTCGTTTCTTCTCCGAAGTCGAGATAATTGAACTCGTCTTCATCTTCTCTCGCCACTTCCGCGGTTACCGACGTTTTCAGTTTCAATTCCGTATCCGCTTGATACGGATAGACAAAATTCAGATTTTTTTCAATCAGCCGTGCGAGTTCCTCATCCCCGCCGTCGATAATGATCTTTTCTCTGTTGCGCTTCTCTTCCGTTTTTTCCGATCGTTCCCCGCATTCGTTCCTTTCCAGATCGGGCGGAAGAAAGTCCGCGTATCTGCTTGCGTTTTCCGCGCTTTCGCTTCCGAAAACCGTATTCACCCCGACGATGTGCAACGAATATTTCGCGCGCGTGAGCGCCACATAAAACAGTCTCATCTCTTCCCGGACGGTATCCGAACGCAGTTCTTTTTTCAGATATTTTCCGAATACCGTAGGGTAAATCATCCGTTTTTCGTCATCGTAAAACGGCACGGAAAATCCGTATCCCCTTTTTTTCAGCAGGCGTTCCGAAGAATCTTTCCTGTTGAATTCTTTATCGATACCGACGACGAACACCGCGGGATACTCCAACCCTTTGGATGCGTGTATGGTGAGAATTTTAACGGAATTTTCACCCGCCGCTTCGCTCATCGGAATGGATTTTGCGCTCTCGATCCGATACAGAAATTCCCGGATTCCGCATCCGGAAGCATCCGCTTCCGCAAGGAAGCGTTCCACATTTTTCAGTCTGCGCTCTCCGCCCGGAGATGCGGCGATCTTCCTTTCAAACGCCGTCTCCGCAAGAACCGCACGCAAAAATGCGCCGGCAGTGACGTATTCACCGTAAAGCGAGAGCTTTTGAAACGCCTCGTTCGCTTCTCTTAAACGCGAAGCCGTTTCGCCCTCACCCTGCAGAAACGCCATGTATGCCTTCACGAACGACGCGTCTTCCCGCTTGCGGTCTTTCTTCGAAAAAAGACGGATCTCCGCCAGTTCCTCGTCGGTGACGTCGTACAGATTTTTCAATACCGAGCACAGCGGAATATCCTGCATGAAATTGTCCGCCAGCTTCAGGGCGTCGATCAGCGAAAGCACTTCCGCGCTTTCCTTTACGCCGTCGCTTTCCGCTTCCACGGGAATTCCCCGCAGCGTCAATCTGCGCACAAGCCTTTCGGTAAACGCGTTGCGGCTTCTGATCAGGACCGCAATGTCGCCGTACTGCATATTCCGCTCCGTACCCGTTTCCGGATCGAAGTATTCCTTCCCGATCTCCTCTTCGATCAGATCCGCCAGAAAATCCCCCGCCGCGTCGTCTTCCCCGTTCTGATCAAAATGTTCCAAAACGTCGTAAACTTTCCGTTCGGCTTCCTCTTTCTTTTTCTTCCTGCACTGCAGCACGTCAACGGAAAATCTGCCGCGATGTCCGCCGTATCCGCCTCCCGACCGCAGCCGACAGCTCCCGTCGTAATCCACGCCGGCAAACTCTTTCTTCATGCAATATCCGAAAATCGCGTTCACCCCGTCGATCACCGCCGGAGCGGAACGGAAATTATCGTTCAGATACCGGACGCCCCCCGTCTTTCCGAGCGTTTCCTCCCGCCTTGAAAACAAGGCGGGATTGCAGCCGCGAAATGCGTAAATGCTCTGTTTCAGATCCCCCACCATGAACAGATTATTTTCCGTAAGCAGGTTGAAAATCGCCTCCTGCACCCCGTTCGTATCCTGATATTCGTCGGCAAAAACATATTTATACCGCCCGCGTATGTCGGCACGGATCCGATCGTCTTTCAATAAGGCAAGCGCAAAGTGCTCCAGATCGGAAAAATCCAGCACGTTCATGTCCCGCTTTTCTTCGGCGTACCGCTTTGCAAACCGTTTTGTAAGATCGGTCAACGCAACGGTATGTTCCCTGCATTTTTCAAAACGACTGATCTCTTCTTCCCGCTCTCCCAGCTCCGCATAATCGTTCATCGCTTTGAAAAATTTCGTTCTGACCGCATCCAGCCGTCCTTTTAACGCGAGCCCCTCGTCCGTAGCGCATTTTGCAGGCATGGACGGAAGCCCCTCCTTGCTTTTGACTTGTTTTTCCGCCGCCTCTCTCAGCCGCGCGGCATAAAGCGACAGCTTTTCTTCCCCCGCCGCCGCGCAGCGTTTTTCCTCTTCCCCGAACGCTTCCGCCGCGGCGGCGTAACGGGAAAGAATCTCCTTTTTCAGACAGTCATAAAAATATCCGCCCCGCTTCCCGTCGTACTGCCCTACGGCGATTTCCAAAGCCGCCTCGGGATCTTCTTCCGAACGGAAAAAATCGTAAAGCGAGAACACGATCCGCCGTAATTCCGCGTCTTTTCTTCTTCTCCCGTGCCTGTTTGCAAGCAACATAAAGCCTTTGTCCGACGACGCGTAACGTTCCTCGAACAACGCCGACAGCGCCCTCTCCCGCATTTCCGCCGCCTGTACTTCGTCGGCGATCTCAAAATCCGGAGACAGCCCCGCATCGAAAAAATATTTCCGCAAAAGTCTTCCGCAGAACGCGTGCACCGTGCTGATATCTGCCGTATAAACTTCTTTCAGCTGGCTCTTGAGTTCTTCCTTTCCCGCCGCCACTTCCCCGATGAGCGCGTTTTGCAGCTTCATCTTCATTTCCGCAGCCGCTTTTTCCGTAAACGTCACCGCAAGAATCTCGCTCACGCGCGCTTTCTTTTCCACGATCAGACGGATCAGACGCCTGATTACGGTGAAGGTCTTTCCGCTCCCCGCCGACGCCGATACGAGCAGATTCCCCTCGTCGTGCATGATTACGGCTTTCTGGTTCCCTTTAAGTTCCATCGTCTTCTCCTTTCTCCGACTTCACCGCCGCGCAGATCGTCTCTTTATTCACCGACGGCGTGTGGCGCGCTTCGTCCGTCGAAGCCGTGAACGGACACATCCCCCCGTACGGACAAAAATCGCACGCTCCTTCCCCCGGCGAAGCCACGATCACCCCTTCTTCCATGCGCCTTGCTCCCTTTTCCGAAATCAAGAGCGCATATTCGAGATACGCCGAAAGCTCCTCCTCGCTCAGCAGCTTTCCGCTGTATTTGATTTCCCCGCTTTTCTTCACGCCGATTCTGATCCCGGTCAGCGGACTCCTCGTTCCGGAAACGTTCAGGTTTTTATCGCTGGCAAAAATGACGTCTTCGCTGAGTAACGTATGCCCGTCAAACTGCGCCGCCTGCTTTTCCGCGTCCCTGACGTAATCGTCCGAAACGCCGCAATAATATACCCCCGCAGGACGGTATTCCCCCGTGAACGCATTCATGTATAAATACGTCTGCAGATCTTTTCCCACATAAAGATCTTTATCCGTATTTCCGTAAGATCCCGTTTTATAATCGACGATCCGGATATATTCCTTGAAACGGTCGATCCGATCGACTTTTCCCTCGATGTAATACGTCTTCCCACCGGTATGCAGCGGTATGGCGCCGTATCGCGCGCCCTTGCCGAACCGTACTTCTTCACCCAGAAACTCAAAATCCGAATCGGCATACTGACGGTAGATCCGACGGCAGTATTTTTCCGCTTCATCCTTCAGCCGCGCAAGGAGATATTCCCCTGCCGCGCTCTCCGCCATGCTTTCGTATTCCTCGCCCGCGAGTTTCTCTTCCGCCATTTTCTGCGCCGCGGCCGCGGCCTCTTCTTCATCGCGAAACGTCTTCGCAAGCGGCGCGAAGGCTTCAAATACCGCATGAAGGTAATTCCCTATATCCGCCGCCTGCGCCCCTCCTTCCTTTCTCTCCGTAAGTCCCAGGCCGTTTGTCAGAAAATTCTTATACGGGCAATTAAAATAACTTTGCAAGACCGAAGCGCTGAGTTTTTTGTTTCTGAGAACGATGTCTTTTTGCGTTTTCAGCCGAAGCGCAAGCGCGCTGTTCGCGCTTGCCAGGGCGGCGTCGGCGTGTTCTTTCTCCCGGCCTTGCGCGATCCCGTAATACGCCGACGCCGCGGTAAGATCTTCCGCGTCCCTTCCGATCTCCTTTGCAAATTCCTTTTCCGCCTGCGTTTTGCTCAGATATTTCATGGCGTCGAGTTTCCGTTTCGTCCCCGCCGGCGTATGCAGGAACAAAGAGCGCATCTGAGCCGCATTGAACAGCGTCAGCGCCTTTTTGTCTTCCGTAAAACCCGCCGTCAGATACCGGAACATTTCGCTTTTCAGTTGCGGTTTACCGCCTGCTCCCACGACGGCATAAGAGACATACAGTCGCTCGGAAAACGTTCCCGCTGCCAACGCCGCATTTTCCCGCTCTCTGAAATTCACGGCGGAAATCTTCGGCTCAACGGAGATTTTCAGATTTTCCAGCCTGTCGAGGTCCGCGTCGCTGAGCATCGCCACGTCCTCCTTGACGGACGGGATATCCGACGTCATCCCCGCGAGAAACAGATATTTTGCCCGCACAAGGCGCGTCTCTTTGAAATTCCCGACATACACCGCATCGGCATTCTGCGGCAAAATGGAAATCTCGCACGCCGAAAACCCGCTCGACAGCACGTCGGTAAATTCATCGACTTCCGTCGTATACTCTTTCAGAATCGATTCGGTCTCCGTCAGGACATCCGAAAATTTTTTATATCCCTGTAAGACAAACGCGCTCTCTTCCCGATATCCCGCGTCTTCCAGCCCGGCGGCAATCGCCGCAATCTTTTCCTCCGCATCCAGCGCGGCAAGGACGTTGCGGATGTGTGCGATGTAATCCTTTGCGCGCATTTTCCGTTTCAGTCCGCTAAATAACGACGCGATCTTTTCCCTTGCTTTTTCAAAGCATGCAAAATTTTCCTCTTCTCTGCCGTATCGGAACGGACGGAAATACGACGATCTGCCGCAGGCAAACCGCAATGCGTAATTTTCGAAATCGTCGGCAAACTTCTTTTCGGGCAATACGAGCGGATTCTTTGCAAGAAAAAGCATATCCTCCGGAAGAAAACCGCGCCTTAAACAACGGAAAAGCGAAAGAATCAGTTTCGCCGCGACATGATCGGCAAGCGTACGCTTTTCGTCGAGAAAGAAAGGAATTTCATATTCCCTGAAAACCTTTCTCAGAACATAGGGCGACAGCGCGCCGACGGAAACTTCCGCGTCCCGATAACGGATTTTCCCTTCGATCACGTCCCTTTTGATCACGGCGGCAATATGCTCCGCCTCCTCCGTTTCCGAACCGGCTTCATAGAGGAAAATTTTGCCCTTCGCTTCTACGGGCGGTCTGAGAAACGTTCCGGGATCGAACATCGCTCCGATCACAAAGCGTCCGAAATTGATCTCGTCGCGTACGCGGATCACTTCCGTAACGCACCCCGCACGCTTCGCCGCACGCAGATAAGCGGCGACCGCCTCCCCGGTATAAACGTAAGAATTATCGCCGTCCGCCAGAAACGCCGTCACCGATTCCGCATGACGGAAAAACGACTCCAATACATCCGTTTCCTGCCTTGTGAAGGACGCAAATGCCGCCACATAAACGTCTGCGCCCGCCACCCCATCTTCCGCTAAAGAGGGCAGTTTTGCGAGATAGTTGTTGTCGTCGAGATATTTCCCCTCCACCGCCGACTCATACCGATCGTACAGCAATGCCAGATCGGTCAGTTTTTCCCGAAGCAGGCCGTCCGCGCTTTCCGCCGCGGCGGAAAGCGCGGCGCAGTCCACCTTCGCGCTTTTGAGCTGGGCGATCAGTTCGTATGCCGCCGGAGCAAGGGATTTCAGACGCGACTTCCTTAGACAGACAAGCGCATCCGCATTTTCCGCCACGATCTTTCTTAACAGCATCACGGAACCTTCCTTGCTCAGAACGGCATCGTCCCCCGAAAGCGTTTTCAAAAATTTACGCATGGAAAAAACGCGCGTATTGAAAGTTCCCCCCGCTTGCGCCAGCAGCGCCCTTTCGACGATCAGCGTTGCCTTTTCTTCCGTAAAGACGTAATTTTTCCCCTCTAACCCTTTGGTTTTTCCCGAAAGCCGTTGCGCCAGCGCGGCGATCAGCGAATCATAATTTTCAAAAACGTATAGCTTGCTTATCATATTTCTATTTTAACATATTTCAACATATTTTGTTTATTTTTTTTCTTTCGTTTTACATTTTTTGTTTCTTATGATATACTTATGGAAGTTCCCGCGCGTTTTTACGGGAAAAACAAACGAAGGTATTGATCATGAAAAAAATCATATTCGGCATTACGGCAGTGGTTTTGTCGGCGGTTCTGCTCTTTGCGGGCTGCGCGCAAAAAACGAAATTCTCCTTCCATGCTTACTGGACGGGACAGGATTCTTATCCCGAAAACTTCAGCGAAAGGAGCGTTTTTTCCGTGAAGCACATAACCGATTACAAGCGTGAAACGGCGGACAATACCTCAGACGATTTTTCCGCGCAGGAAAACAGCGCGTTTTCCGTGTCGTTCGACGAAGGAGAATATGTCTTCGAGGTTACGTCCGTCAGCTCTCTGCCGCAGGAACTCGGCATCGAGATCGGCGATTATACCGATCTTTACAAAATCGAAACAAGTTTCCGTATCGGCGTCACCTATACCGTGACGGCGACGGAAAAGAGCTATACGTTTGAAGATACCATTCAGTCGATCGCGTACTGTAAAAGCACCTGGCTGGCGCCGATCTACAGTTATAAGACGTACGCCACAACCACGCTCAACGGTTCGGCAAGCGACGTGAAGATCCAGCGTATGGCATACAGCACGGAGATCAACTGGTATGCGGAGAAAGGTGCTTTGCTGAAGAAAATTCCTGCGGAAAAGCCCGTTACGGAATACGACGAAGATCCCGCATACCGTTTCACGACCGTGGAAAGCGAAGAGATTTCCGTTTCATACGAAGAAGGGACGGTTCTCGACAACGAAACGCTGTTTTTTGCCGTTCGCGGACTGAAACCGACGGGCGATTCCTTCTCGCAGACGTTGAACATTTTAGATACGGCTTACAATTCCGAACAGCCCGTATCTGTTGCCTCCTCCCGTTCGTACAGCTTTGAAAACGACTGGCTTTTCACAAACGGAAGCGGCGTTACGACGGAGATTACCGAACCGATGCCGGTATGCCTGGTCACGATACGGCGCGGAGACGCGACGTACAGCGGATCGGCAAAACATTGTTATTATCAGCTGGAATCCGACAAAACCGTTCCCTATCGTGCACTGTTTGTGCGTATGGTAGACAAACTGCCCAACAATCTCGGTGCGCTCGATTATACTTTGAAATCGCTTACAACGTCGGAAGCGTAAACGCTTTTCCCTCGGAGAATTTTCAAATCCGGAAAAGATACGCTCTTTATAACATCGAAAACTCTTTCCTCGCCGCCCGAATCGGGCGGCGAAATTTTTAACGTTTTTTATCCGTCTCGACGGCGTTTAGAACGAAGTTTTGAAACGACAATCGCGTACGCAAAATTGCGAACCTGCCGCTTTGTCTCTCTATTCCGCGCCCACGCCGCCTCTACGTGCCTTGTTGCCTCGCGCCGTTCTCTGCCGTTTTGTCCCGCTGTTCCGCACCCTCGCCGTCTCTACGTACCTTGTTGTTTTTACACCCGTCGCAAAAAGCGCGGAGAATTTTCTCCGCGCTTTTTGCATTTTCAGAACCTTCGCCCCGTTTTTATATCAGTTTTACGATCCCGCGGCTTTTCAGATACGCCTTGTCGTCCGCTTTGGAGGACAGCACAAACTTGATATGCCTGCCCTTGCGCACGTTCTCGGCAAAAAGTTTGCCGTATTTCCAGCCGTCGAAGGGCTGCCGTTCGTCGACGATTGCCGCCATGCCCGTTTCCAGCGCGGCGGGCTTTGCCCCCGCTCTGATTTCGGCGATACATTCTTTATACGCTTCCCCTACGGGTTTCAGGCGATTTTCCGTATCGAACAATCCCAGATCGTATTCGAGAGAGCTGAATTTGAACTTGCGCGAAACGTCGTGCGAACACCAGAACGTATAGCCCCACAGATTTTCGCTTCGCATCGCGTTCAGCATGGACTGCCTGATAAAATTTTTGAAATTTTTCGGATCGGTCCACTCGGGAGAAATGCCGAATTCCTGGATCCAGACTTTCCGTTTTGGATCTTTCGCATAAGCGTTTGCGAGTTCCACGTTATATTCCTGCAGGCAAAGTGCCTCTTCGCTTCCGGCGCCGTACTGTAAGGCTCCCGTGAACTTTACCCAGGTATGCAGGGACGTGAGCGCGCCGGTATTTGCAAGCGTTCCCCGCGACATCTGCACGTCGGAAAACCACGGCTGGTGATCCACACCGACAACGTTGTTTTTGCCGGGAAACAGTTCGTCCGCCGCGGCAAGAAGCGCGGTGATCCAACGATCGCCCTGTTCCACGGTAAAGGTTTTCTGCATCATCTCGTAAACGTTGATCTCGTTGCCGATGTCGATGCCGAGCAATGCCGGATGGTCGCCGATCGCTTCGGAAAGTTTTTTCAGAAAGAAAATCTGACTTTTCAGCTGGTCCTCATCCGTGACGATGTTATAGCACCACGCGAAGGACGGCATAAACCAGAATCCGCTCATCCAGCCGTCGAACACGGCGACCTCCGCCATCAGGCGATATTTTTCCGCCAGATCGAGGATTTTTCTCAGCCTGCCGAGCATCTCGTCGCTGACGTACGTTTCGTTCGGCTGAAAGAGATCCCAACGCAGATGCATACGGATATGATCGACGCCGACAGACGAAATCGCCCTCAGATCCGCTTCGACTTCGTCGAAATCGGGGTTTACCCAGGAATAGAACCAATTTTTGGACGGCACATAATTTGCGCCGAAATGCAGCGTTATTTTTTCCATATTTTCCTCAACAGATCGTGACGGTGCCGTCTTCATCGATCTCCACCGTATCGCCGGTTTTTACGGTTTTCAGAAACTCTTCGCCCAGCATATCGACGGCGATCACGGGAGAATCCTCCCAGATTCTTGCCAGCACGATACCGCTCGCAGCCAAGGGGTCGATATGCTCGGAAAACAAAAACGCCGCGGGATTGATCTTCATGGCGCACACCGTCTGAATGACGAGTCCGCCCGTCGTCGACCCGATGGTGATGGGCAGACACAACGCCTTGCCCGTGATGTTCTTTTCATAGATGTCGGGATTGTTCTGATCGGACGCATACACCTGCTTCGCATTCTTCAGCGCACTCTTCTGGAACGTTGCCAGCGTGTTGACTCCCTGATGCGAAACCACCGCTTCGCCCTTCCATTTGCCGCCCGCAAGCACTCTTCCTTTGAACTGTTTCATCTTATCTGCCCTCCCTGCCGGTGATCATGGCGAGGATTTCCTCGTCCTTATAATACCGCGCCGCGGAATACGTCCGCAATTTGTTGCTGCTCGTCATAATCCGATGCATTTTCGTCAGCGGGTTGTTGGTATACATCAACGGACAGATCGACGTAAGTTTCGCGCCCGTCGCTTTCAGTTTCGCATACCCGTCCGTCTTGCGGAATTTTTCCGCCACGTCCGGCGCCGTCGTCAGAATCGTACGGATGGCAACCTTTTTTCTGCCGCTCTTTTTCAACCCCTCCGCGATCTTTTCCGTCCAATCGCAGAGTTGCGCGTAGGTAAGATGCGGACACCCGATAAAACAGAGATTCCCTTTCTTGTCCTTGTCTTTCCACATGACGGGATAACTCCTGTACACCCGTTCGAGTTCCGCGTCGTCGATGACGTATTCTTTGCAATCCGCCGTAAGCAGCGCTTCCCCCTGCGCCTTCGCTTCCGGCGTGAGATTGTCGATATGATACAGCCCGACGGCGCCGTTCGACGCGGTCGCCGCGCCGAAATCCTTCAAATACGCCTTGTTTTCGTCGTTCAGCTCGCTTCCGAGGAATCGATCCAGACCGTAAACGTACGGCACGTCCTCCATCACTTTCATGCCGATGGCGCTGCCGAGCACCTGCGCTTCCGGCTTCTTCGTCGTCTTAACGTATACTTTCCACGTCGCCTTGCGCCCTTCATCGGTCACCAGACCGAAATACGGTACATATCCGAGAATCGATCCGAACAGATCGAGCATCCCGCTGTTGCGGTTACAACGCGCGCCGAGAACCGAGTTCGCATAGACCACCGCGCTCGATTCCGCCCACGAAAGCACGTCCCCCATCTTCGGCTGATTGCCCACTTCGTCGAGATAACACGCACAGGTAAACTTGTTCTTGCCCGTCAGTCCGACTTTTTTGAGCTGCTCTTCATACATCGCCTGTTTGGAATACAGAATTTTGTTGAATACCAGTTTTTCCAGCGCGTTGCACTTTACGTTTTCATAATCGAGAGGGCGCGGATCCACCGAAAAACCGCCCTCCGCCTTCATGCCGCCCGCGATGAGTTTGTCCATCGTGGAAAATAACGGCTTTAAAAGCCCGATCCCGAAACTGGTCACGAGATGTCCTTGCTTATGCGTTACCGGGACGAGTTTCTCCGCGCCGAACATATCGCCGAACATCACCAGCGTTTCCATGATCTTTGCCTTCACTTCCCCTTCCGAACCGTTCAGGATCGCTTCCTGTTCGGGGGTGAGTTTCATTTTGTATTTTGCCATGATTCACTCCTTACAATGTATTAAATGCTCACCGCTTTGCGATATGCCGAGCGCACCGCTTCGAAAATCTTTCCGCCCTTGAAACTGTCGCCGATATTGTAGATCTCCGCCGCCGCGTTTTCCGCCTGCAATTCATAAAACAGCGCGTTTTCCGACGCCACGCCCAGCGCGAGAATGACCTTGTCGCATTTTATCTTCTGTTTCTTCATCTGCGGTCTGATCTTTTTCGCCAAGGGGTTCAGTACGTTCTCCGGCAAAATGGGCGCCCATGTGTTGTATGCGTCGGGCACGTTCTTATGCACGTTGCGCTCTACCGTGACGCCGTCCTTCTCCACCTTGACGAGCTTCGCGCAATTATAAAGTTTTACGCCCTTTTCTTCCAGATAGTGGATGATGTGCCCGCGGTTTGCCGTACAGGTATGATTCATGATGTACTTGTCCATCTCGACGACCTGTACGTTCTTTCCGTGTTCGTACGCGAGAAAATACGCCGTTTCCGCGCCGACGACGCCGCCGCCCACGATGACGACGTTTTTCGCGTCGCCGAGAAGGGAGGGATCCTGCAGCACGTCCACCGCAAACACGACGTTATCGCCGTCGATGCCTTCGATCTTCGGCTTGACCTGCCGCGAGCCTGTGGCGGTGACGATGACGTCGTAGCCCCCGGCTTTGAGTTCTTCCGCCGTCGGCGCGCTGTTCATGAACACCGAGATTTTGCCGGATTTCTGCAAACCGTCCACCACGCGTTTGAGATAAGCGAGGTAATTTTTAATTTCGTATTTGATCTTCGGCGTGCTGCCCACCGCGACGTTGCCGCCGATGCGGGAAGATTTTTCATACAGATCCACGCTGTGTCCGCGCGCCGCCAGCGCCTCCGCCGCGGTTACGCCCGCAGGCCCCGCACCGATGACGGCGACCTTCTTTTTCACCGCCGCTTTCGGAATTTCGCGGGGATATTCCTCTTCGAACGCCGTGCGCGGATTGACGGCGCACTGCGGATGTCCTCCCTCGACGAATTCGTTCAGGCACCCTTCCTGACAGCCGATGCACGGGCGGATATCACCGACCTTGCCGGCATATGCCTTGTTGCACCATTCGGGATCCGCGAGAAGCGGTCTTCCCAACATGATCATATCGCATTTCCCGTCCCGAAGCGCTTTTTCCGCGAGATCGGGATACCCGAGTTTTCCCACCGCGACGACGGGAACCCGCAAGCCTTTATTCGACTTGACGTTGTTGTCTTTAAAATATTTTCTGACGATCTCCGCCACGTCGAGAAAGCAGCCCGACGGCATGGACGAGGGCGGATGCGGAAGCCACCAGTTATCGTAGCAACCGAGATCGACGTCAAACAGATCGACGCCCGCCGCAACCAGGCGGCGCATATATTCCAGCGTCTGCCGCGCGGTACGTTCTCCGCGGAATTTTTTCAGCGGATTTACGGTCTTCATTTTGCCCTTATATGTAGCGTTGAGCAGAAGCGAAAGGTCGATTCTGTACATGATCGGGAAATCCGGCCCGACGCGCTTCCTGATCATGCGGACGGTATCCAGCCCGAAATTCTCGTAATTTGCGAAACGCCCGATCTTGCGGCGGTTGAAAGCGCGGTTGGCGAGCTGCTCCATGAGATACCCTTCGTGTCCGTGCAGATACACGCCGTCGAGATTGGCGGCTTTCGCGTCTGCGGCACCTTGCCCGATGTTCCTGATGATCTTTTTCAGCCGGCCGTCGCTCAAGCGCAGACACGGCACTTCTTTCATGTACCAGTTGGGATTGAGCGAAGCGCTCCGAGGAAATTCCAGACGGTTGACAAGGCACTGCGGGTTTCCCACTCTGCCCAGCCCCGCGGTCAGCTGAATAAAGATCGCGCTGCCGTGCGCATGACACATACCCGCAAGATCGCGCCACGCGGAAAACCGCGTACGGCTTCTGTCGATCCGCGGAAAATACGAAAGATTATCGAGTTCGATCAGCGACTTGTCGATGCCGAAACTCACCGGAATCAGTCCCGTGGTGATCAGTCCGACGCCGCCCTTTGCCCGCTCTTCAAAATATTTGAGCATCTTCTCGTTCGGACGCCCCGTCTCTTCGCACATATCGATGTTGCCCATCGGCGCCATCACAAGTCTGTTTTTTAATTTCAGCTTATTGACCGTTATCGGCTCAAACATCGCCCGATACGGATACAACTCCGACGTCATTTCCGGTACGGGAAATCCCTTGTTCCACCAGTCGCCGTATGCGTCCGCAAGTTCTTGCAATTTCTTTTCGTAATCCATAACATCCTCCTTTTCCCACTTGTTTCTATTGTATCATCAATCCCCCTCCTTTTCAAGAGCTTCGCTGCATTTTTCCGTTTTTTTCCAAAAAAAATCCCGTTTCGCGCTTCCTTTCGCGCGGAACGGGATCACGGGCTGAAACCGCTTCGTTCAATATGCATATTCGCGGATGATTTTCTGCATTTTATCCAGATTGCTGTAGATGCTCTCGGCAAGCGCAAGCTGACATTTTGCCCTGTCGAGATTATGCCCCGGATAATTGGTGGAAAAATATGTGTCGCCGCTTAAATAATCCGTCAGAAACCGAACGGCAAGTTCCACCGTCATCGTATACACGCCAAGCGCCAGCGTATCCGTTTCGACGGGCGAAAGGCGATCCTTCAACGCCCCGACAAACCCCTTTGTCAAGGCGCGGAATTTATCCAGATTGAACGTGACTTTTTTCAGATCGAGTTCGTCCTCCGGCGCGTTGCTGCAGATAAAGCGCGCCGCGTCGCCGAAATCATAGGCGATCAGCCCCGGCATCACCGTATCGAGATCGATCACCGCGATCGCCTTCTTTTCCTGCCGGTCAAAGATCACGTTATTGCTCTTCGTGTCGTTATGCGTAACATGTAAGGGAATTTCGTTATTTTCCGCCATCAGCGAAAGTTTGATCGCCAACGTCTCATGCTCCCGGCAGGCTTCGATCTCTTTTTTCACTTTGCTTACCCGATCTTCCGCGTCCACCATCACCGCTTCGAAAAACAGATCGTATCTCCGCTTCGTGTTGTGAAAATTCGGAATCGATACATAAAGAGAAGAAGCGTCGTAATCGTTCAGTTCGTTCTGAAAATCCCCGAACGCTTTTCCCACCTGCTCGATGATTTCGAGATCCGTCGCTTCGTTGTATACGACGGAATCGTCGATAAAGTCGTATAAACGCCAGTAGTCTCCGTTTTCATCGCAGACATAATTCTTTTTGTCCGCCGTCTCCGCATAATGCAAGACCCTGCGTTCCGGATCGATCCCCCGCGCGAGATACTTCTTGCGGATGAATTCCGTTACGCCGACGATATTCTGCATGATTTTGTCCGGTCTTTTAAAAACCGTCTTGTTCACGCACTGAACGAGATATTTCCGTTCCGCGCCGCCGTTGCGGTACGTCACCATATACGAACGGTTGATGATTCCGTTGTTGATCTGGCTGCACGCCGCATAGTCGCCTTTGATCTGAAATTTTTCGCAGATTTCTTTTATCGTCATTTCGCCCTTTTCCGCGCCGGAAAACGGCGCAATCCGTTATTTTTACTTCCGGCTTTCATATGCGGCGTAAAAAGTTTCCCCTTTATACCCCACGGTACGGCCGATCTTCGCGCTGTAAAGCGTGAAGACTGCACCCTCCGTCACCGCACCGCTCCGGGTCAGTTCGCCCGCCGCTTCCGCAACGTACGCCCGTTTCGTCTTTCCGTATGCCGTACAGAGAACAGACGCGTCGGCAATGGGGGCAACATACAGATAATCCGAGGACGCCAGCACCGGCGAACCATCCAGCAATACGATGTCATATTCGTCCTTTGCCTGCCGCATCAGCGTGCGGAATTTTTCCGAAACAAGCACCGATGACGGGTTTGTCGAACGATCGCCGCGGAAGATCGCGCGCACGTTTTCGTAACCGGGATCGGACACGATGTCCTCCGCCGTCGCCTTTCCTTCGACGTATTCGCTTAATCCCATTGTATTCTCCGCCCCGAGAAAACTGTGCATATCGTCTTCGTAAAAATTCAGATCGATCGTCAGGACGCGCTTTCCGATCTCGCCCAGCTTAACGGCAAGCGCCGCTACCGTTTCCGAAACGCGTTCGCCCGCGACCGCGCTTGTAAACAATACCGTCTTCTTTTCTCCGCTCTCCGTCAGAATCATCACATGATCGGCAAGACGGCGCATCCCGTCCGATTCCGCCGTCTTTGCGAGATCGGCGCCCGCTTCGGAGCCCAGCACGGCAAACAGCTTCGCCGACGTCAGCGCTTCGAGCTGTTCCTTCGTCTTGACTTTATCGTCCGTCATATACAGTACGAATACGATGATTACGGCAAGCACGATACCCGCCGCGATTCCCGCGATGAGTCCGACGGTCCGGTTGGAATTATTCGCAACCTGGGGCGCTCCGCCGATCGGCGTGATCGTCACGCTATAAGTGATCACCTCGCTGGCGAGTTCCGCGCCGACGGTCTGCACCGCTTCGACGAGCGCATTCAGTTTCTCCGTCGCCAGTTCCTCGCTCTCATCCTCATAAGAAACATGAATATAATATGACACGCGGTCTTCGTCATAGGTGACATTCAGGTTCGACGGCAGAATCTGTTTCACCGAAGATCCGTTCGGCGAATACAGCCTGTTGGCTTCTTCAAGAACGCAATTTTGGCGGCAACTGTCCACAATGGTGTTCAGATACGCCGTGGACATCCGGTTTACGCCGCTATCGTCCTTACAGGTAATCCCCATTGTGGCCGTAATCGTATAATGCTGTTTTGCCGTAAAAAAATAAGCCAGGCCTCCGACGATCCCTGCAATGATACAGACGGCAACCACTAAAGCATTGGCTCTGAATAACCGAAAAAACGCTTTCAGCGATACGTTTTCTTCTGTGTTTATATTTTCTTCCATAACTGACTCCTGTTTCCCGATGTGCGATATGTAAAGGCCTTGCAACCCTGCAATGCGGTTACTGGTTCAGAAGAACCTTGCACGAAACGCCGCTGAGCATTCCGAGTTTTCCGGAAAGTGCGTTTATTTTTTCCTGAGACGCTTTCACAACCAAACTGATCACGGCGAGTTCTTCCTCTTTGAACGGCAAGCCGAGCCTGCCGGAAATACAATCCCGATGTTCATGCAAAAGTTCGTTGACTCTTTCTACCTGTTCAAAATCTTTGATGATGACGGCGATCACGCCGATCCTGTCTTCCATACGTCGCCTCGTTATTGATTATTATTGACAATTATAGCATAAGTCATTGAAAAAGGCAATATCTTTTACCGAAAACCTTTACCATTTACTGAAATTTTGTTAAAATTTGTTAAGATCCCCCGACAAAGACGGATATAACCGCGAAGAAACGTTAAAAGGGAGGAAAGGCGTAAGACTCTTTTCGGAAAATCGACCGATCGGTCCGCAAGGAGAAAAAAAGAACGCATCTGCCGCGGGCGGCGCAGAAAACTGCGCCGCCCGCTTATCGTTCTACCGTATTGAAAATCTTCTTATGCGTGCATTTTCCGCTCGGAAAACGCCGGAACGCATTCCCGATCCGCCGCGTCAAAGCGCGCGAAACAGCTCGATATTTTTCAGTTGCGGCGGGTATTTCCCGTCTTCGATCCCGTGTACGACCTCCACGACTTTATCGTTGAACGGCGTTTTCACGTTGTATTTCGCGCCGTATTCGCTGACGACGCCGTTGATAAAATCGATCTCGCATTTCTTGCCGTGGCGGATATCCTGCAACATACTGGAAATCAAAAGCGCGTGTTTTTTCATCGCGATCGGAATAAGCGCGAAGGAAACCGCCTTTTTCAGCGCGCCCTTGTAATCGAAAAGTTTTACGATATTGTGTCCCTGCACGGGTTCCGGCCGAATGCCCGCCGCCGCGGCGACGTCGATACATTCCTTGATGATACGCTGCGCCGCTCTGCGCGTGGCTTTATTTTTCGCCACTTCCCCGAAGGTCGCGCCCGTAACGGTGGAAAGCCCGGAAAACGCGCTGTTGATGAGAAGTTTCGACCATCTTGCGCCGATGAAATTTTTTTCTATCGTCACCGTTCCCATCTTTTCAAAGAGCGCTTTCACGTCCATAAGATGATTCCCCTTGCCGTATGCGCCGAGAGAAAAAGTCAGAGCGGAAGGCTCGCTGGTAAGTTCCGCCACGCCCTCGCCGTGAAAGGTTGCGCCCCAGGCGATGGCGCACCCCAGCGTTCTGTCCGCGCCGACAATCTCGGCAATCTTGGGTTCGGGCAGTCCGTTCTGACAGGTACAGATCGCACCGTCGTCTTTAAGATAATCCTTTAAAAACGCAACGATCTCGCTGTTGAAGCGCTGTTTCGTCATCAGCACGATGATATCGTATTTTTCCTTCATCTCGGAAGGCAGCAGCGCGTGTACTTGCTGCGTGAAATTCACTTTCCCGATAATCTTCGCGCCCTTTTCTTTCAAAGCGGCGACGTGCTTTTCGTTGCGGTTGATGAGGTCGATCTCCACGCCCGCCTTGGCGATGTACGCGCCCAGTACCGTCCCCAGCGCACCTGCGCCGTAAATTGCATATTTCATCTTTTTTCTCCTTTCAGAAGTTATAGATTTCTATTTTCGCGCCGTTATGCATGATCTCGCCGACGTCCAGCGTACGTTCGATGGTTTCCGTAACGGGTCCCGTCTGATCGAATCCCGTCGTAAAGGTAAGCCTGACTTGCGTCTGCGCCGTCACGGGCGCGTACACATAGTAGTAGTTCATCGCCAGCCTGTGGAAGGAAAACGACGGATCGTTACATTCGATCTTCAGTTCTTCGGCGCGGAAATTCAAGGTCATGATGAACCCGCCGCGATCGTAAAGCGTGATTTCCCCGACATATGTCCGCGTCGCCTCTTCAAAAGTCCATTCCTTCCCTTCGATATTCAGATAAACAAGATACGCCGTCTTCTCCGTCTCCGTAAGCGCCGCAAAATTGTTATATTGCAGATTTTCCTCGATCCTGTATCTGCCCGGAGAAATTTCCTCTGTCTGCACGCCGCGGATCGTCGCGCCCGAAATCGCCTCTCCGCTTTCGTTTTTCAAGTCGACTTCGTAGGATACCGGCATATAAAACCACAGATTCCGGCAGATTTTTCCGCCGATCAGCGTGTATTGCGTGATCGCTTGGACGACAGACCCCCATGTATTTCCGCCGTCAAAGGATACCCCGTCGATATTCACATCCCCCACGTCGGCTTTCCCGATCACGCCGTCCGTCACCGTCAGCGATATTTGCTTTGTTTCGTTCTCGTCCCAATATTCCGCCAACACCTCTTTCGTGCCGGAAAGAGGCTGATTGTTGCGGTAGCTGTCGATCAGAAGATACGCCGGTTCGAGATCCTGCGCGACGAAGGAAGACAGACTCATTTCGTGCCGTTTGTCCGGCACGGCGGCGCGGAACGATTCCTTTTCAAAATCGATCAGCCAGAATTTTTCAAACGTCCCGTATACTTCGGCAACGGCACTTCCCGACCGATATTCCAGCTCTTGTTCGTACAGACTGCCGTCCCGCTCGTAATAGATCCTTTCCGAGCCGAAACCGGACCACGCTTTGCACTGCTCTTCGCTCACGCCGGAGATTGTATATTCCCTGTCGGAACCGCTTCTTATTACCGATAATCCTTGATATGCCGGCGTGTTTTCGTCGACAACGTACCGCTCCGGATAAAACTTCCCTGAGAAATCGTAACCCCGATACCAGACGTAAATTACCCCCGTGAAACCTTCGTCGACGATGAGATCGCCCGATTCCATCGGGAGAAAGTTTCCGTATTCGTCGACGGCATAATATGCGCTTCCGAATGTTCCGATGTATTTTTTTCCTTCGGGAATGAGTTCCACGGACGCTTTGATTTTCCGTTGATAAAGTTCACTCGCGCCGAACGCATAAAAACACGGTTCCGCACCGTCGGCGGTGATCGTGACGCCCGCAGTGAGTTCCTCCTCCGTAAATTCGCCGTATAAGACGTTGTTTTTCACCGAAAACGCCCTGCCGCCGCACGTTCCGCTCAGCCCGACGTTTACGCCCGATACGGTGATTTCCACGATATTGCCGAGCTTTTCCGTCAGAAAGACGTCCCGTTCGCATTTTCCGCTCTTCATGTCGGCAACCTTCACCGCCACGCTGACCGTTTTATAACCCTCCGCGCTCACGGTGACGAGAATATCCTTTCTGCAATCCAGCCCGATCACACACTTGCCGTTTTCGAAGCGCACCGTGCCGTAGCTGGAAGAAACGTCGTACTTTTCCGCCGTCGTAACGAGATTCAGCGTAATTTCCGTACCCGACCGAAGGGATGCGCTTCCTCCGCATCCCGCAAAGAACATCGCAGCCAGAAGCAGCGCGGAAACTGCCGCAACAAATTTATTTTTCATCGGAAAGCACCTCTAATACAGGCTTTTTCGTAACCGGCAGGCAGGCGATGCGGCTGAACAGCCACGCGATCAGGAACACGAAGGCGACCATGACCGCCAGCGCCGGGAAAAAATACCAGAATTTCAACGTTACCGCAACGCCCCCCGCGAACGCGGCCTGACTGCCGCCGAAGGAGACGTCGATCAGCGCTTTGATGCCGTAGCAGATTCCCCCGCCGAATACCAGAACCCAGGGAAAGCTCCGCGCGAAGATCAGCAGAATTTCCACGAAATACAACCGCGGCAACAACGCTTTTCTTGCGCCGACGGCGCGCATCATACCGAGATAATTGCGCCGCACCTGTACGGAATAATTGACGGAATTGTATAAGTTGAGGAGCGTTGCGAAAAACACGATGCCCCCGAAGGTATAGAGAACCGCCATGACGTATTGCGATACGCGGTGCAGCATGGTGAGATCGGTAAACGACCTGTTTGCAAAATAGGACGAGTAGTCCGCGAAGGCGGAATTTTCTTTATGCAGTTTTCCGTATCCGCGGTTTAAGATCTCCCCGACATTGCGGGCGGAAGCGTAATCCTTGCATTGCACGGTCAGTACGGCGACGGGCTTCAACACCTCCGTCGACGATTTGAAACTGAAAAACGTGACCGCGCCGTATGCGGGAAAGAAGAACTTTTCCGCCTCGGCTTCCGCCGCCATGACCTCCGGCTCACGCGGAAAAACCGCCTCGTACGAATACAGCTCCGACCCGTTGGACGACACGGTGGTATGCCGTACGATATCCGGAAGATACTTCGTCGTCGGAACGCCGTTTTTCTCCTCATACACGGAATCGCCCGAGATCCAGACGTGCGCGTCGCGATCATCCGCGTCTCTGTTTTCCAGCCGGTAATAGTCTTCCGAAATAACCCCGACGACGGTAAAATTCCCGATGATCTTCACCGTCTGTTCATCATTTAACGACGCAAAGACGGAAAACGGCTGTCCGACGGCGGCTTCGGGTGAAATCTCCATATGTTCCGCCATGGTCTCGCTGATCAACACCTGCCCCCGCGCGTCTTCGGAAAATCCCTCGCCCGCAAGCAGGAATGTCTGCCCTTTCTTTTCCAGATCGTCGTTGATCCCCGCGGGAATGACGTTCTTGCCCGTTCTGCCCGACTCCACGATCTTGACGGTCTCGTTGAGCATCACCTCGTTTCCCTCCTGAGAATTCCGCCGCGAGAAAAACCCCTGTTTCATCACGCCGCCGAGCGAAACGTAATTTCCGTCGGAATTGATATTCACGGCGTAATATTCGTTATAAATGATCTCTTCCACGTTTTTTCCCTCCTCGGCGTACATCCGGTTGTATTCCGTTTTTCCGAGCAGGGGATAGCCGTATACCGTGGCAATTGCGTCCTCCGTCGATTCCCTCCCCACGGTTTCCACGCGGAAACAGGACGTCGCCCGCGAGGCGTTGAACGCGCCCAACAGTCCGACGTAAAACGCCAGCGTAAAATAGGCGACGGGGATGAGCATGATGAGCCCGAACGAGATGCCCCGCACGGTATTGCGCGTGGATTTTTTACGGCTTTTAATGCTGATCTTTCCCAGCCTGACACAATCTTTCCAAAGCATATCACGCCACCTCGTTGATCGTGCCGATCACGTCCTGTTTCGCGATCTTCTGCAGACTTCCCCGCGAAAAGACAAACGCCGCCGCAAAGAACGCCGCCGCCGTCAGTACGGGCAGAAGCACGGGAATGTTCACCGCTACGCGGAAGGTCAACGGCACGCCGGCGATCGCCGTAATGAGCGAATCGATGACCGAAATCACGACGATCTTTGAAAGAAACAGCACGCTCACGCCGATCGCCACCCCCGCGACGATCATGCAGAGCGACTGACAGGTGACGATCCTCGTCACGCCCCTTTGCCGAAGTCCGAGCGCCTTTAAGAGTCCGATGAATTTTCTGTCTTTATCGACGGAAATAATGACGGTATTCGCCACGCTTCCCACGCTTAAAAACAGAATGATCGCCGCGAGAAACACGACGACGCCCATAACCAGCATACACGCCAGAGTCGCCATACGCATCGTATCGATAAAGGAACAGGAAAAACGCGGTATTTTCTCTCCGTCCGATACGTTCGCGGCAAATTTTTCGTTGACTTCCTTTGTAAAACGGCTCATGTCGGCATAGATCGCGTTATAATCGTAGTCCTTTTCAGACGGATAGTAGCGCATGGAAACCGATCGCACCGTAAACAGTTCCCCCAGCGCAGCTTTTGCCGCCTTTGCGCTGAGGATACAGAGCGGAATACGATAATTGTCGAAATCGTTTGCTTTCAGCTTGTCGGAGTAAAAGACCCCTTCCAACGTGAACGCGCCGCCCGCCGCTTCGAATCCCGTTGTCACATCTTTCACGGCGGCGAGCGTGACGACGTCTCCGATCTGCAGATTCAAACCGTGCTGCTCCAATCTGTCGATCATTTCGAGGCTCATCCATATGCCCGATCCGTCCGCATCCGCAGGCGTCCAGCCTCTGCCTTCGTAAAATAACCCTTCCGTACTCAGATTGTACATGGAAAAACAGGCGAATTCCATATCGTCCGCATCGAAATCCATCCAGTCTCCGGCGTTTAACCAGTTGTTTACATCCGCCGCATTCTGCGGCACGCCGCTGTTCCCCGCAACAATGTACTTATCCACGCGGTCGTCGCCCAGATCCCCGTTTACGGACATCCTGTTTACGATATGCGCGTATTTTTTTACGGACTCCTCCAGGGAAAGAATTTCCTCCTCCGAAACGCCCGTACCGACCTTCCGTCCGCCGATCTCTTCGATCCTGCCGGTAAAGGTATATTCCGTACCGTCCATCCCGAAAAACATCTTGTTCACGTCGATGACGTTTCTGTAGAACGTCGTACCGAACAGACAGATGGTCATGATCAGCGAACTCACGATCGCCACGATGATCACGGTGAGCGCCGTGCGGCTGAAGTTGTACCGCAGATTATGCAGGGCAATTTTAAATATATCTCTGATACGCATCACGCTTTCTTCCGCATTACGGCTACGCCGTCCTTGATGTCGATGATGTTATCGGCGTTTTTCGCGTCTTCCATATTGTGCGTAACGAGCACCACGCTCTTGCCCATGGCGCAGATCTGCCTTAACAGCGCCATGACCTCCGCGCCGTTCTGGGAATCGAGGTTGCCCGTCGGTTCGTCCGCCAGCACGATGTCGGGATCGTGCACCAGCGCCCGCGCAATGGATACGCGCTGTTTCTGTCCGCCGGAAAGCTCGTTCGCCTTTTTGTGAATTTTATCTTCCAATCCCAGCTGCGTGAGAATGGCAATCGCCTTTTCTTCCCGCGTTTTACGGTCCGTCCCCGCGATGATCAGCGGCATCGCCACATTGTCAAGTACGGTGAAGGTCGGCTCGAGATAAAACGACTGAAACACAAATCCCGTCGTCTTGTTGCGGTAATCCGCAAGCTGATCCGCGCTCATTTTCGTAAGGTTCTTTCCGCCGGAAAAAACTTCTCCGGAAGTCGGTGAATCGAGCGCCCCGATGATGTTCATCAACGTGGATTTTCCGCTGCCGCTCTTTCCCAGAACCGCGGTGAATTTGCCGTCCTCGATGGTAATGTTTACGTCCTTCAGCGCGTGTACCGCGCCTTCGCCCTCTCCGTAGATCTTGTTTACGTTGATCAGTTCTATCATTTCTTCGACCGCCTTGTCTTTCTTGCTCGATTGCAACGATTTTCCGCCTTAAATTATCTTGCCCCGCAAAGCTTTGCGGGGCAAGACGCTTTTTATCATGGACAAAGGTTCCCGTCCGTTTACTTCCCGAATCCGAAATCGGTATACTGCAGCTTGATGTATCCCTTTTCGATAAGCGCTTCGTCCGATTCGTACACGACGGTAATCGCTTCGGGCGGGACTTTCTTCAACCCGACGCCCATCTTGTTTGCAAGCAGCATGTCGATCAGTTCCAGCGCGTATTTCGCGCCGCGCGGACTGCGGATCTTCATCAGCGTGGGAACTTCCGCGAATTTCGCCTTGTCGGATACGTCTTTATGATGATACTTGTTGACGTTGAGTTCGTTCGGATCGAGCGCGATATACATCAGCAACGCTTTTCCCCGCACGCGCAATTTGACGCACTTCGTTCTGCCGTAATTGAAAGATTCGAAATTCCAGCTGATCCGGTTGTTTACTTTCCTGTAAGAAAGCAGCTTGTTCCTGATCTCGTAATAATACTCCTTCAGTTCGTCGTCCGCCTGCACAAGACGGGAATAATAGCTGCGATCGTATACTTCTTTCTTATCGGCCGCTACCGACACTTCGTCCGCTTCGTCGCGATCTTCCTCCGCCTCGCCGTCTTCCGATTCTTCTTCAGAATCTTTTTCCGGTTCTTCTTCGGGTTCCTGCGCCGGTTCTTCCGTCACCTCTTCACCTTGCGGTTCTTCCTCTTTTGCCGGTTCTTCCGTCGGTTCTTCCTTCGTTTCCTCGGGTTCTTCGGGAGCGGGCTCTTTGTCATCTCCGTCTTTCTTCTTCGTCAGCAACAAGAGGATGACGATCACGATGATGATCACGATCACGGCAATCAGAACATAAATCCACCAGTCCGTTCCGCCGGCCGTATCCGCCGTTACCTCTACGATCGCGTATACGGAGAAATGTTCCGCGGTAAAGACCATGTAATCTCCTTCCCGCGTCGCGTCGATCGCCGTCACCGTTCTGTCGTCGGCAATGTGTACGACCCGTACCGTCGCAGAACGAAGTTTTTCGGGGATCAGCAGTTTCACCGTGAAACTTCCGTTGACCGCGGTTTCCGTGCCGCCGTCAGCAAAATAAATGTCGTACGCCGCCTTGACGGCGCCCGTTTCGTTTTCTCCCAATACGGAGGACAGATCGGTATCGCGCACCGACTCCGTCACGTCCGAAGCCGTAAGATTGTAACCGTCCGCCGCTCCCGTCGCGTCGCTCACGCTGACCTTTCCGTCAAGCGCCGTCTGCGTACGATCCGGCTCGATCGGCGTTGTCGATTGCGTGATCTCCCACGCGATGCTCATTTCCCTGTCGCCGGAAAGAACATAATTCGCGCTGTCCGTCGCGGTAAATGTCGCCGTGGCGGTATATTGTCCGACTTGCGTCATCCGATATTCGCCGCCCATCGTCACGCTCACCCCCGTCGGCGCGCTGACCTGTACGGTATATTCCTTTCCGTTATACGGCACGCTGCATTCCGCCGTCGCCTGCGCCCCCGTCTGCGCGATACTCACGGTCACGTTGTTTTCGTTCACCTCGATGACCGCTTTTTCGATCGACCAGGAAATATCGTCCTTCTGCCCGAGATTCAGCGCGGCAAAGTTAGCGATATCGTATGTGAACCCTGCCTGATAACCGCCCGCATTCGTCGCGCTGCGGGTATATCCCGTTTCCGTTTTATAAGCAAAACCGAAATCGAGTTCTCCGCTGAAATTTTCAATCACCACCGAACCGACGTCGAACGTTACCGTCTTTTCTTCTCCGTCATAGGTGAACGTATAAGCGTTCCAATCCGCATTTTCAAAATCGAGATTGCGTTTTGAAACCGTAAATTCTCTCGTGACAACGGCCCCTTCATAATTCTGCGTTTCCGCCACCGTCGCCGTTACGGTATAACTTCCCGCGTTTTTCGGCGCACCGGAAAGAGCTTCGTCGAGTTCATTGTAATACGTCAGTACGGGCGTACCGTACGTAGCGCTTGCCTGCGCATTGTGCGCCGTCCCGTCATACGTCCAGTCCGCAACCGTCAGCGCGACGGAGTTAGCCGCCTTTCCGATGATCCATGTGAGATCGCCCTTCAGCGTACCCGCTTTTGCTGTGAAGTTGGCGCTATTGTACGTCACCGTCGCCGTATATGTGCCTGCATCCGTCGCGGACAGCGTTCCGCCCGCCGTCACGTTCAATCCCGCAATTTCGGGGATCCCCGTCAGCGCAACGCTCTTTTTCTCTCCGTCATAGACGAACGGAGCGGTATAATTCCACTCCATGCCGCTGAAATCGACTTCCCTCTTTGCCACGGTAAACGCAACGAGCGCGCTTTTCGCCGCCGTGTAATTCCCGTTCGGATCCGCAACGACATATGCCTGCACGTAATATTCGCCCGCGTCTTCCGGAAGCGATATTTCCTGCTCATCCCGATCGAAATACCTGAACTCCACGGTTCCGAACGCCGCCTGCGCCGCAGGTTCACCCGCCGCGTCACCGTACGTCCATCCGTCCGTAACGGGATCGCTCACGCTGTTCACCGCCGGCGCGATCTTCACTTCAGCCGTCAGTTCGTATGTATACGTTTCGCCGTGTTCGCCCGTCGCCGTGACCGTACAGTCGTAAACGCCGCTGTCGGAAACATTCGTAACTTCGATAAACGAATCGACGTTCGGCAAGACAACGCCGTCCTTCTTCCATGCATACGCGAACGTATATCCGTCGCCTTCCGCCACGGCTTCCAGCTTCGCGGCAAACCCGTCATAGGTCTTTTCCACGCTGTTCATCGTCGCAGTGAATCCCGTCACGGGGTAAAGCACCGCGTCGCTTTCCGGCATCGTTTCATACGCCGTGCCGTACTCGTCCACCCACGCAATGACCTGTTTTCCGTCCGCTTCCTTTGCGCCGAACGCAAAGACATCTGCGCCCGCAGGCAGAAGCCCCTGCACCGTTTCATCCGCGACAAACGTCACTTTATAAACGCCCGAAAGCGGAATGTCCGCCACCAGATTGAACGTTACGGATACATCTCCCGCAAAAGAAATCAGTTTGTCGAACAGCGGCTGCAGTTTTTCACCCAAACCGGCACTCAGCCGCGATATGTACTCGTTGATCTTGCTGAAGGAAACTTCCACGCCGTTCGCCGTAGCGACGATCCGCTGCTCTCCGATGAGATCGAACGCCGATTTTTCCGCAAACCGATCGGGCAGGATGCCGACCAGTTTCTGCAACGCGCGTTTCGCCGTTGCGACGTAACTTTCATGATCGCCGATCCTGTCGATATATCCCGCGATGCTCTGATTGAACGTATCCCTGCCGATCAGTTCCTTCAGCCCTTCCACGGTTTCGGGAATCTTTCCCTGAATTTTCTTATACGCGTTGATCAGCGTATCGACTTCGTCGGGAAGCGTGAAATGATCGATATATTTCGCTAAAAACGCCTCGATATCGTCCCGCGCCGCATCGACGTTTTTATGCGCGAGTTTCAAAAGGTAATCCAAAAGACGGTCGAGCTGTTCCTGCGTAATTTCCCTGCCCGTCAGCGAGGAAAGCCGCTCCGCATCCGTCAGCGCGGACGCGATTTTCTGATAATCGACGCCTTTCAGAAGCGATTGCAGCTTCGCGATCGACAGATCCTGCACGTACGCGTCGAGTTCGGCAGCCGTCATGTCCGTCGCGGCAAAGGCAAATTCCTTCACTTCTTCGGAAATGACGTCAGTCGTCGTCAGCCGCAGCAGTTTTCCCGCGGAAATTTCCGGCACGTTGATGCGGACCGTATACCCGTCCGCGCCGGAAGATACGTCGATGATTTCGGCAATGTATCCGCACACCTTTCTCAGATTTGCGGTGTCGCCCTCAAATCCCAGCGTCAGCCTGACGGATATGTTCCCCAGCTGAGTATCCGCCGTCACGTCGTAACTCACGACGATCGGATCTTCCGGACCGTAATTCGCAATCTCGGAAGGACGGGGCAGCTTCTTCAGCACGGCCTTGATGCCTTCCGCAGAAACGGACGCGCCGTTCTCCCCCACCGAATAAAGCGCATTGCCGTCCGCCGTGATTTCTTCGAGCATATTGAGCACGTCCTGCGCGGTCAGCGTAAACGGTTCTTCCGTTTCCGATACCGCCGTGACGGTCTCGGCGATCTTTTCGTTCAGCGCGTTTTTCGTCTCTTCCGGAATTCTGTCCTGCACCGTGGTGTTGATGATCTCCGTAAGACCTTCCTTCACGTCGTTTACCGTATAGTCCGCAGGCAGCTGCTCCAATACTTTGTCAAACGCATATTTCAGAAGATTATCGTAACTCCCGTCCAGCACGAGCGATACGGTTTCTTCAATCTTCGCCCGATCGCCTTTGAAGAATTCCTCCAATAGGCCGCTCACATTCATCCCGGTGATCTCGTCGAGATCGATCCCGCCGACATCGTTCGCACGGAAAAGCGCGGTTTGCGTCCCCGCATCGGGATAGAAAAGCTGATCTTCCGCCGCGGCGTAAAATACTTCCTTCGCGCGCCCGATCAGTTCGTCGATCTGCGTTGCGGTCAGGTTTTCCCAAGCGCGGTAATCCGCGTTGAGCAAAAACTTCACTTCGCTTCCGTCATAAGTCAAGGAATACCATTCGGCAGAATAGGCAATCGGTTCTCCCTGCGCCGAAACGTTTTCTTTCGGCGAAACGGAAAAAATCGCAAGCGATCCGATCATCGCCATACACACCAACGAAATCGCCGCAAACAGAGAAATGCGTTTTCTGATGCTTTTCATTTTCCCCTCCTTTCGTTCCCCTGCCTGTGCGCACGGGAAACGGTTTGCCGTAAATTTACGACCGTTCGGTATACAATATATACCCGTATATTGTTCATTATAATTTAAAAAAACAAAATTGTCAATAATAAAAAGGAATTCTCTGCTTTGAATTCAAAAATCTCGCATTTTGATTGCCGCAAGGATGCATTTTCCCCCATTCGGCGCCGAAAAGGTTATCTTTGCCTGAAAAAGCGGGCGCCCGCATCTCTGCGGGCGCCCGCTTTTTCGGAAAGAAAATTTTCTTATTTCGGCGTTTTTTTGTTTTTTCGGAGTTTTCGGGAAATAAAGTACGCAGCCGCGGCGATTCCCGCCGCGCCGACGACGCACAGGACGCTGACAACGACGATAAACAGGACATCCCCTCCGGAAACGGTTTCGGGAGGTTTCTCCACGGGAATTTTTTCAAAGACCGCGGTATAAACGTTGTCCTGCGTAATAAATTCCTCGACAGGTTTATCCCATCCGACGAAGACATAGGCATAATTTTCGTCTTCCGCTTTGATGAGACTTTGCGGAACGGAGGGCGTTTCGCCGTAACGGTAAGTGCCGCTTGCCACCACCCGCCCGTCGGAAACAAAGGAGATGCTGTACACGACGGGAGAGCACAGCGCTTCCACGACGACGGCGGATCGCGGCATGACGAACGCGTTGTTTTCGACGGCGATTTCCTCACCGTCTTCCGCCGTCACGCGGATCCTTTCAAAGCGGATCCCCGCGGGGACGTCCCCCGCCGTCACGCGGACGATTTCTCCCGCCGCCGCGCCGGAAACATCCGTCGTAAGGGTCATATATTTCGACGGCAGCGGCGTGATTGCGAACTCCGCGGCAAGACGGTAACGTTTTCCGGAAACCGCGCTGAACCGTACACGTCCGTCCTCGTGAACATGGGCGACATACTGTTTTGTTTCGCCGTCAAAGGCGCAAAGTCTTGTGCGGATCGCGTCGTATCCGTTTAAGTTACACGTGACAATCGCCGTATATCCGCCCGACTCCGGTCCCGCGACGATCTCGCACGCGCCGCCCGCACCGTAGGCGACGCGCAGCGACAGCGTAAACTGCCCGTCGCGGCACATGGCGCTGACCGAAGAATAGGGAAACACCGCTTCGCCGTTACGGCCGATCACGGTCACGGATCCCGTTGCCGCCGCGGCGCGCGTCAGAACCTGTTCCATATCGAATGTCTCGTCATACGTTGCGGAGCAATCGACGATATACCCCGTGCCGTCGAAACGCACCCCAGCGCCGCGTCCGTCGGAAAAAGTTACGAAATACTTTTTCTGATACAACGCGGTATATACCGCGTCGCCCGACACCGTTCCCGGCGTACGGTCCCATCCGAGAAACACATAATAACTGTTTTCTTCGTCCGCCCTCGCAACCGACGGTTGATACGCCGATGCGTCTTCGCCGTCGTATGCCGTACACGTAAAAACGTTATCGCCTACGATCCACGTCAATACGCGGCTCTTTTCAAAAATCGCCGTGTAGATCGCGTCGCCCGTCACCGTCCCGGGAACACGGTCCCACCCGATAAAACGATAACGGTATGCGCCTTCTTCCGGTTTTGCAGGCGACGCGGGAGCATACTGCGCCGCGTCCGTTCCGTACGGCAAAACCGTCTGCAACTGCGCCCCGTTCACCTCCCAGACCACACTGTATGTGCGCAGGATCTCGCGAAATTCCGGATAAACGTGGATCTCCTCTTCCTGCATCCCCGCACCCGTATTCGTCAGATCGGCTTTTACACCGTTTTCGTCTTTCCAATATACAAACTCGTAAAAATACTGCGCCGTCGGTTCTTTCACCGGCGTTTCTCCGCGATACCCCGCATATGTACCGCGCTCTACGTTTACGCCTTCCGCTTCCGCTCCGTAATGAAACCAGACCGTTACATACTCCACGTCAAACAGCTTCTTCTTTGCCGTTGCCGTAAGAAAAAACGCGTAATCTTCGCTCAGTTCTTCCCGCAACGCAAGTTTTCCTTCCCGAAAAAGCTGCGCCAACGTCCCGATGTTCTCCTCCGGTTCATACGGCTGCGGCGCTTCCCCCGGCGGCAGGACCTCTTCCGGTTCTGTCGGCTCCGTCACTTGCACGGGCGCCGGCCCCGGATCGTTTGTTTCCTCCGGCGCCGTCGGGATCCTCACCGGATCGGGCGCAACGGGTTCTTCCTTCCGTTCGGGCGCCTCGGGAATCACCAGTCCCGCAGGATAGCCCTCCTCTACGGGATATGCGTCGTCCCGATCCTCATAAAACGAACCGCCGAGAATTTCTTCCGCCGAACGCAACGCCGTGTTCTGTACGCCGCCGACGCGCCACGATTCCTCCGTCAATACGTTTCCGGCAAGATCGCAGATTTCTCCGTCGTTCAACGCGTGCGCCGTGACGAATAACTGCGCCAGCAATATCAGATATTGCTCCTCTCTGTCCTTTGCCCGTACCGCCTCCTTCACCTTTGCATTGTCGTATAATGCGTCGAGCGAAACAAACAGATTTTTTATGTTTTCCGCGATAAATTCATAATTCAGCGTGTAATAAAGATACCGATCGGCATCGTTCTGCAATGAAAAATAGGCATAAAGGATTTTCCTTACGTTTTCCGTCGCCGTTTGCGCCATATTGACGGTGGAAAGCGGAACCCCGAATACCCGCACGATCGTCAGCTTGTTTTCCAGCACCGACGTCACCGTTCCCCCCATCACCGCCAGACGTATGGTACGCGCCATTTCCGTCATCGGCGTGTCCAGAAGCTGCATGGCGGAAAGATGCCGGTTGATCTTTTCCATCGTCTCCCCGTATTGCCCGTAATACATCTCGTATTGCTGACGATATTCCTCGTACGCGGCGAGATATTCCCGATACGCCGCCATATCCTGCGCATACTTATCCATCGCCGCAAGATATTCCTCGTATGCTTCGACGCCCGCTTCGTATCCCTCAAGCGCGACGAGATAATCCGCATATGCGTCGTATTTTTCACGCCAGAGCGCATACGCCGCTTTATATTCCTCAAAAGCGACACAATCCTCCCGATATTGCGCCGCTTCCCTCAAATACGTTTCATACGCTTCCTTTTTCTCCAGATATCCGGCATAAGAGCGTTCCCATTCTTCCGTTTTTGAAACGACTTCGTCATACGCCGCTTCCCCCGCACGGTATGCGGCGTTCGCCGCGGCATTGACCGTTTCGGCGTCAAGCGCGGCATAAGTGCCGTAAACGACTTCCGCGTATTCCCCGTCTTCACGGAAAACTTCACCGAAATCAACCGTTTCGCCGTCCGTAAATTCCGCCGCTTTCTCCCCTACCGTCGCTTTGACGGGAGTCCATACCGTTTCCCGCCCGTTGACCGCCGTATACGAATACGTCCGCGCCGAAAGCGTCAGACTGTTTCCTTCAAACGAAACCGATACGTTTTCCGCCGGCACCTGCGCGGTATAGGACAACGATAAATCCGCACAGGAAGAAAGCACGGTCCTTTCCGCTTCGGAAACCGTTTCCCCGTAAATTTCTCCGATAATATCCGCCGCCTGCAACGTTACGGAACTGCTCCCCGGCAACGAATAATCGTAATTCGATTTTTGCGCATCCGCCCGCACGTCGAACGGCGCCGCGGCGACGGTTGCAAAACACAGCGCCACCGCAAAGCATAAAACAGCTTTTTTCAATCGTTTTCCCCTTATGCGTCACATACGACGCGGAAATTTTCCCCGCCGTAAATCCGGATTCCGGTTTTTTGGAATTACCAAAAACGGCGCAAATTCTTCTTGTATTGACGGTTCAACATTGCAGTCAAACGTGTATGTTGACGTGTATGTATAAGTTTTTCGCCTGTTAATAAGTAAAACTCTGTACTTCTATCCGCTTGCCGTTACATCCTGAAAAACAAAATCGCGATTAACCACTATACCTCACAATTGTTTCCACTATATTATCACATATTTTAGAAGCAAGTCAATTATCCAACCGGTTTTCATGATTTTCTTTTGTATAGTCAAACCGAATAATGTTTGCAAAGCGTTGCCGCAATTCGTTTTTTTCGTATTGCTCGTTCGCCCGTAATTGCTTATAATTATGTTTTTTATAGAGTTGACAAATTATATTTTTGCATATAATATAAGTGTAAATAAGAAACATTTGTGAAGTAGCAGAAAATTTGTCTGCCCCGCCTGCCGATTAAGTTCGATGAGAGGACCAGTGGTTTCTCCAATCTAATCTTTTTTTGCTTTAAACTATATATTTTATTTTAAATTAACCGATATTATTCACTGTCCCGGATTATAACTATGAAATTTGCTGATTTAGTCCCAAATTAGTCCCAAAATTTTAAAAATAAAATTGCTTTTTAAGAAAATTTTAAAATGAAAAAAGCACCTTTTTAGCAAATAAATCACTAAAAAGGTGCTTTTTGGTGGAGACAAGGGGAGTCGAACCCCTGACCTCTTGAATGCCATTCAAGCGCTCTACCAACTGAGCTATGCCCCCTAAAAATTAACGCCCGAAGGCGTTAATTCGTTTTGGTGCGGATGACAGGAGTTGAACCTGCACGGGATTACCACAGGAACCTGAAACCTGCGCGTCTGCCAATTCCGCCACATCCGCATTTGCGGAAATTTCCCCGGGAAACTTCCGTTGCTTATATAGTTTACATTTTTTCTCGGTTTTTGGCAAGCGTTTTAAAGACTTTTTCGGGATTTTTTCCCGTGCCGCCGTAAAAAGCCGATTTTACATTTTCGGTGAATAGTTCGGTGATTCTTTCGTAATGGAAATATCGTGCGGATGACTTTCGATGAGCGCCGCGTTTGTGATGGTGATGAACTGCGCTTTTGCTCTCAGATCCTCGATGGTGGGCATACCGCAATATCCCATGCCCGCGCGGATCCCGCCGAGCAACTGGAAAATAATCTCGCTGATGGCGCCGCGGTAAGGAACGCGCCCTTCCACGCCTTCGGGAACGAGTTTCTTCGCGTTTTCCTGGAAATATCTGTCCTTACTGCCGCAAGTCATGGCGGAAAGCGATCCCATGCCCCTGTATACTTTGAAACTTCTGCCCTGATAAATTTCGATCTCGCCGGGGCTTTCCAGCGTTCCGGCGAACAGACTGCCGATCATGACGGCAGACGCGCCCGCGCCGAGCGCCTTGGTAATATCGCCGCTGTACTTGATGCCGCCGTCCGCAATGATACGTTTTCCCATTTTATCCGCGATCTCGGCGGAATCCATAATCGCCGTAAACTGCGGAACGCCGATCCCCGCGACGACGCGCGTCGTGCAGATGGATCCGGGGCCGATGCCGACTTTCACGACGTCTGCACCGGCGTCAATGATGGCGCGCGTTCCTTCCGCCGTAGCCACGTTTCCGGCGATGATCGGAAGAGAAGGATATTTCGCCTTGACTTTGGAAATCATCTCCAAAACGCCCTTGGAATGTCCGTGCGCCGTGTCGATGGTAATGATATCGACCTTCGCCTTTACGAGTTCGTCGATACGCTCGAAGGTATTCGCCGCAGTGCCCACCGCCGCGCCGACAAGCAGCCTTCCGTTTTTATCCTTTGCGGAATTGGGATACTGGATCGCCTTTTCGATATCTTTTATGGTGATCAATCCTTTCAAGTAACCCTGTTCGTCCACAATGGGAAGTTTTTCGATTCTGTTCTTCCCGAGAATCCGCTGCGCCTCTTCAAGAGACGTGCCCACGGGCGCCGTGATCAGGCGGTTTTTCGTCATTACGTTGTCGATGGGCTGATCGAAATTGCTTTCAAATCTGAGATCGCGGTTGGTCAGGATGCCGACGAGCTTGCCGTTCTTCGTGATCGGCACGCCGCTGATCCGATATTTTTCCATCAGCGCAACCGCTTCGCTGACGGTATTTTCGGGAGAAAGATAAAAAGGATCGGTGATGACGCCGTGTTCGCTTCTCTTCACCTTGTCGATGTTAGACGCCTGTTCCTCAATGGACATATTCTTATGAATGATCCCGATGCCGCCCTCTCTCGCCATGGCGATTGCAAGACGATTCTCCGTGACCGTATCCATCGCCGCGCTCATCAGCGGAATATTCAATTTGATGTCTTTCGTCAGATGCGTGGTCAGATCGACCTGATTCGGCAGAACGGAACTCGCCTGCGGGATTAAAAGCACGTCGTCAAAAGTAAAGCCTTCCTTCACTATCTTACCCATATTTTATTTGATCTCCTTTTCTTATGTCAATGTTATAATAAACTCTGTAAATATGCAAAATCCGCCGCCGCTTCCGCCCCGTCGTAGCGCGCGAGCGCATTCGTCAGAAGAACAAGCAGTTCCGCGTCGTCCGCCGCGCCGTCCAGATATAAAAGCGTCTGCAATGCATTGTACGGCGGATAGCTTTCCGGCGTATTTTCCGCAGCGTAGTTCACCGCCGCTTCCGCCCCGTTTAAAACGTAAACCGCTTCCGCAGTGTTTCCGTATACATAATAGGCGAAGGGAATCTGCCCCAAAAGAGGATTTTCCGACTGTTCGTCCCGTCCGGCGCAGATGACGTCGAAATCATCGCGTTCCGCAAGTATCTTTCCGTATTTTTCCGTGCGGACCCGATCCTGCACTTCCACCGACTTGATGAACAGCGCCGCAAGATCGTCCGCCTCTCCGGATTTCTGGAAGCTGAGTTCCATATACCAGAGCGATATTTTCTTTCCGCCCAGCTCGTCGAACACCTGCGACATCGTACGCGGTGTGAACATCGTGAGCGCGGCAACCAGAATCAGGATCGCCGCAAGGAGCGACCCTAACGTTACGAGCGCCGTTTTTATGATCACTTTTCCCATGAATTTTCTTCCTTCGACCCGCATGGATTCGACGACTTTTTCTCATTGTAGCAAAATGCGGAAAAAAAAGCAAGTGATATTTTATTTTTCCGCGTCATTTATCGACCTTTTTTCTCATTCTTCGCGAACGAGGAATAAAACGCGATGCCGACCGCATAGAATTTACTGCTATGAAAAACATCAGAAAATCCATCAGCGTTATTTTGGCGCTTGTCGCGGCGTTCGCGCTTGTCGGCTGCGCAAAGGAAAACCGGCTTCGTCCCTACGTCAGCGAACTGATTGAAAACGTGTATGCGGGGACGAGCGAACACTATACCGTACGCGGAAAAGCGGGTTTTTACGAAACCGAAAGAGCCCGCGACGGGCAAGCGGGCGCGACCGCACCGTTTCTCGTTCTGACGCTTCCCCAGACGCCCGATGCGGAAACAGTGACCGCGACTATCGAGATCGACGGACAGCCGCATACCGAAAAATTCACATACGATCCCGTACGGTTCACTTGCCGCGCCGTCTTTGAAACGGCTTTTGACGAGGAAACTTTTGAAATCGTCCTCCGCAAGAACGGCGAAGAAGAACGCGTGATGATGACATCCGTTCTTCCGGAAAATACGCTCGATCTGAACGGCGTGCTCGACGTTTTGTTACAAAGTCAGCCGGATCTTGTCGAATCGTACATGAAAAACGGCGTATTTGAAGGCGAACTGACGGCAAAAGTGAATGTACGGGACGAAAAGGCGTACTGGTATGTGGCGATCACCGATACGGCGGGAAGAACGCACGCCTTCCTGATGGACGGTGCAAGCGGAGAAATCCTCGCCGCAAAAGATCTCTTTCAATAACTTTTTTGCGCTTTGAAAACGTTTCGGAAAAACGCGTCTGCGTTGCCGGACGGTCTGCGCTTCGCCGTTGCGGAGCCGGCGCGTTCCGTTACCGAACCATATCAACAAACTTTTTCCGGATACGGAAAGCGGACGCATCGTCGGGATGCGTCCGCTTTTTTGTCATGCTTTCAGATCCGTCGGCAGGAGCGAAGAATCTTCTTCGGTCACGGTTTCGCCGCCGTCAGTCGTATCGCCGTCCGTAACTTCGGGCTGCGGTTCCGTTCCGTCGGGGATCGCCGTCTCCAGCGAGGCAAGCCACTCCCCGAGATTGAGGTTTTCGTCGCAAAATTCCCGCATATAATTGATCTGATACAATTTGCTTTCCGCAAAAGCGTTCCGGATGCTTTCCGTGGGAAGGGTTGCGATCACCCCCGTAAGCGTGAAAAGCACCGTCAAATAAAACGCCATGCCGAACAGAGCGCCGAAGATTCTGTCAAGCGCTTTTAAAACGCCTCTTTGCGGCTTGATCAGCGCGCGGAGCAGTTTCTTCAGTAAGGCAAACACGATGCTCAGCAGAATATACAAAATCAAAAAGAGAACGACGCTCACTACCGCGCCGGCAACCGACGCCTGCAGATTCGGACTCAGAAACCCCAGCGCCGACGCAAGCGCGTTTTGCAAATCCGCAATCAACGCAATCGATTTACAAACGGGAACCAGCAATACGCCGATGATGATTTCTGCCAGAAAACAGAGATTGTTCAATCCGTTTTTCATAAACCCCGTGCAGAGGCCGACGATCGCCACGATCAAAAGGATCGCCGCCATTGCAAGATCGATGATCGTCCCCGTGGCAAACAGCAAATTTATGTTCAAATTTTTTCCTCCGTTCCGCGCCGTGCAAGGCGCGTTTCGTCTGCTTATTTATTAAAATTATCCTTCAGAGAAACGATCTCGGAAAGTACCGTTTTTCCGTCAGTATGCAACTGTTTGAAATAACCTATGCGGATCAGCTGCATCGGTCTGTCGTTCTCCAGGACGTACGGCTCCGCTTTCCCCTCGAATCTGTGCACGGAATCGCGATTCAGCCGTTCGGAAAAATCCTGACCGGAATATTCCTCGTCCCGAAGAAGGTAATCGTAACGGCGGATTTCCACATCCTTCGCCGTGTTCGCGTCCACCCACTGAATCACGCCCTTCACCTTGATTCCGCTGGTATCGTTTCCGCTCCTCGATTCGGGAATATGCGTGCACAAAAGTTCCGTCACGTTGCCGTTTTCATCCAGCACGACGTCGTCGCAACGCACGATATACGCGTTCTTCAGCCGCACATAGCCGCCTTTCTTCAGCCGGTGATACTTCGGCGGCGGATCCAGAGAAAAATCGTCCGCATCGATATAAAGATCCTTGGAAAAAGAGATCTTCCTCACGCGCTTTTCCTCTTCGTTCGGGTTGATCTCGAAATCCAGCTCTTCCGTCCCTTCGTAGTCGGTCAGCGTCAGCTTCAGCGGCTTTAAAACCGCCATCGCACGTTCCGCATGAAGATTCATGTATTCGCGCAGACACGCTTCCAGATAAGAAATCTGCACCTCGGAATTCGCTTTGCATACGCCGACGCGTCCGCAAAAATCCCGCAAAACTTCCGCGGGAACGCCGCGGCGACGAAGCCCGGAAAGCGTGGGCATCCGCGGATCGTCCCATCCGTCTACCGATCCTTCTTCCACCAGCTTTTTCAGATACCGCTTGCTCATGACGAGATTCGTCACGTTGAGCCGTGCAAATTCGATCTGCCGCGGCTTCGGATTGAACCCGAGGTTGATCCCCACCCAATCGTACAAGGGACGGTGATCTTCAAACTCCAACGTGCAAAGGGAGTGCGTCACCCCTTGCAGATAATCGCAGATGGGATGCGCGTAATCATACATGGGGTAAATACACCATTTATTCCCCGTTCTGTGATGCGTCTGCCGCAAGATACGGTAAATGACGGGATCGCGCATGTTGATGTTCGGCGACGCCATATCGATCTTTGCGCGAAGACATTTTTCTCCGTCTGCAAACTTTCCCGCCCGCATATCCGCAAATAACGCCAGATTTTCTTCCACGCTGCGGTTGCGCCACGGGCTTTCCTTTCCGCCTTCCGTAAGCGACCCGCGGGAGGCGCTGATCTCCGCCGCGCTCATATCGCAGACAAACGCTTTGCCGTCTTTGATGAGGCGGATGGCAAAATCGTAGATCTGCTCAAAAAAATCCGAAGCGTACGTTTCCTTATCCCATTCAAAGCCCAGCCAGCGGATATCTTCGCGGATGGCGTCGACAAATTCCGTCTTCTCCTTGGAAGGGTTGGTGTCGTCAAAAAACAAATTGCACTTTCCGTGATATTTTTCCTTAACGCCGAAATTGATGCACATACTCTTCGCGTGCCCGATATGCAGATATCCGTTCGGTTCGGGCGGAAAACGCGTCACCACCGAATGTACCTTGCCGCTTTCAAGCTCTTCGTTTATGATCTGCTCAATAAAGTTTACCGTTTCAGACATTGCTCGCTTCCCTGTCGTAAAATTGATTTACTGATAGTATAACACACTTATGTAAAATAAAAAAGCAAAATAAAAAGAATTTCTTTTCAATTTCATGAAAATACGGCTTTTTTCTTGACTTCCCCGCACGTTTCCCTTACAATATTATGGTAAAATTTCATCGGATGTCAAAGGAATAAAACTATGGAAGAAAAGAAAAGCGCCGTAACCATGGAGAAACTTGTAAATTTATGCAAAGCGAGAGGGATCATCTTCCCCGGCAGCGAGATTTACGGAGGCATGGGAAACACATGGGACTACGGTCCCGTCGGAGTGGAGATCAAAAACAACATCAAGCGCGCCTGGTGGAAAAAATTCGTACAGGAAAGCGATAATTCTTACGGCGTGGACGCCGCGATCCTCATGAACGCCCGCGTATGGGACGCCAGCGGACATACCGCTTCCTTTTCCGATCCGAAAATGGATTGTAAAGAATGCAAAACGCGCCACCGCGCCGACACGCTCATCGAAAACCATTCACACGGAACGGTCAACCCCGACAAGATGACGAATGAGGAAATGGAAGCATACATCAAGGAACATAAGGTTTGCTGCCCGAAATGCGGAAAGAGCAATTTTACGCCCATCCGTCAGTTCAACATGATGTTTGAAACCTCCCGCGGGGTGACGGAAGAAGGGCAAAATAAAATCTATCTGCGTCCCGAAACGGCGCAGGGCGAATTTGTCAATTTCCTCAACGTACAGCGGACCACCCGCGCCAAAGTGCCTTTCGGCATCGCGCAGATCGGTAAGGCGTTCCGAAACGAAATCACGCCGGGTAACTTCATTTTCCGCACCATCGAATTCGAACAGATGGAACATCAGTGGTTCTGCAAGGAAGGCACCGATCACGAATATTACGAACAGTTCAAGAAAAAGGCGTGGGACTTTGTCGTTTCTCTGGGATTCAACCCCGAACACCTGCGTTTCAAAGACCACGACAAGCTGGCGCATTATGCAAAATCCGCCTGCGATATACAGTACCTCTTCCCCATCGGCTGGTCGGAACTCAACGGAATTCATAACAGAACGGATTACGATCTTTCCCGCCATCAGGAATACTCGGGCAAGAGCATGCTGTATACCGATCCCGTCACCGGAGAAAAATATATTCCGTACGTCATCGAATACTCCATCGGAGCGGATCGCCTGATGCTGGCGGTGCTTTCCGAAGCATATGACGAAGAAACGCTGGAAGGCGGCGACACCCGCGTGGTGATGCATTTCCATCCCGCCATCGCGGCATATAAATGCGCCGTTCTGCCCTTGCAGAAAAATCTTTCGGAAAAGGCAAGGGCGCTTTATAACTCCCTGCGGAAAAACTTCATGTGCACTTACGACGACGCCGGTTCCATCGGCAAACGGTATCGCCGTCAGGACGAGATCGGCACGCCGTTCTGCGTAACCATAGACTTCGATACGCTGGAAGACGATACCGTGACCGTGCGCGACCGCGACACGATGAGCCAGATCCGTATTCCCGCTTCGGAAGTCGTTTCGTATGTGGAAAAGGCGATAAAACTGTAAAAATTAAAAGGTTTTCCGCACGGAAAACCTTTTATTCTCAGAAAAAATTTAGATTTTTTAACGAATACAAAACATACTAAAAACAAGAGGAGATTATTTATGGCAAAAGTATGCGTGATCACCGGCGGCGGCAGCGGCATGGGATTGGCGGCGGCAAAATTCATGGACAAAGAAAAAATCATCGTTCTTTCCGGCAGAACGGAAACAAAACTGCAAAAAGCGGTCGACGAATTGACAGGAGAGGGATTCACCGCGTACGCTAAGGCGTGCGACACGTCGAACAGAGAAAGCGTTAAGGCGCTTGCCGCATACGCGAAATCGCTCGGAGAAGTCGGAACGGTCATCAATTCCGCAGGACTTTCCCCCGCGATGGCAAAACCCGAAACGATCGTGCGGGTAAATTCCCTCGGCACCGTGTACGTAAATCAGGAATTTTCCGCGATCATGGAGAAAGGCGGCGTGATCGTTGACGTAGCTTCCAACTCCGCGTACGTTCTTCCGAAATTCCTGATCAATAAAAAAGTATACGCCATGGCGGAAACTGACGAAGAACTTTTCGTGAAAAAAATCGTAAAAAAGAGCAATCTCGCGAAAGGCGACTATCAGCGTTCCGGATTTGCATACGCGCTTTCCAAAAACTTTGTGACATGGTATGCGGCTAAATGCGCTTTTGAATACGGAAAGAAAGGGATTCGCGTGGTTTCACTCAGCCCCGGACTCATCGCTACGGATATGGGCAATCTCGAAGCAAAAGACGGCGGTATGCTCATTCCTTTCTCCGCGGAAGAACGCATGGGTAAACCGGAAGAACTCGGCTACGCACTCGCCACGGTGGCGGACGAACGCAACGGCTATCTCGCCGGCGTTGACGTACTTGTGGACGGCGGCAGCATTTCCGGTATGAAAGAATTCAAGAAAAAGAAATAAAGTTTTTGCGTTTGTTTTTCCGATCAGGTTTTCATTTTTTTCAATTTACTTTTCGGTAGGTATTTTTATTCTAATTTCAACTTGTTTTTCTGCCGCCGGGTTAAAAACATATTCTGCGAGCCGCAAAAAACGAATTTTAAGAAAACCGTATCCGCAACAGCAGCCGGATTTTGAAATCAAGCGCAATATTTCATGATATCATTTACTAAAAGTTGAAAGCCTGACGTCTATTCGACGTCGGGCTTGTTTTTTGCAATAAAACCGACGCGTTCCGCTGCCTCCCGCCGTCTTTTTCTCTCAGCAACATTTTCTCGGCGTACCGCTTTTCTTAACAAAACGTTATTCGCGCGTTTTAAAACACACGCCGCCCGAAAGCCGAACGGGCTTTCGGGCGGCACTTCACGCTTGCCTTTCCGATGCAAAGCAAGTTTATTTTTATCCGGCGCGCCTCATTCGTTTTCGTGACGCGCCCGAACGTTTCCGCAGGGCGTTATTTTTTCTCCGACACGATCTGAAACGCAGAATGGATTTCGAGCCGATCGACGGTAAAATGCAGTTTGTTGTCTTTATAGGTAAAGTCAACGGGTCGGTTTTCGGGCAAACGTATCACCTTTTTCGGACGGGCGGGCAAAGCGTAGGTCACCTCGATGTCCGTCAGAGGCGGGATCTCGTCAAAGGTGCACGCCGCCGCGTTGTTGTGTTCGCCCGCCAGATTCAGCAAATGGATGTAATCGGTCCCGTCTTTCCGCATGAGCGCGCACTCGACGTAATGCGAGCCCGAAACGTAAACCTTTCTGTCCGGCGTGAAGAACACTTCGTTCGCATAATCCCGCAACGCCGCCGAACGCGCGCCGTCGTATTGCGTGCCCAGCGCAAAGGGTACGAAGGTCATCTTTCCTTCACCCACGGCAACGCGCAGCCACTGGCCCTCTTTCCTTCCCGCAAATTTCCCGTGCGGGCAAACGAGGTTGTATTCCGCATTGTTCGCCGCGACGGAAAATTGCACTTTCTCGTCCGAGAAAGAAAACCCGACGTCTTTCACCGCATCCGCAAAGAGCGGGATCGCATCGGGTCCCGCCACGACCAGATGTCCTCCGCAACGGGCGTATTCGACGAGCGCGTTTTTCAATTCCTCCTCGATCGCCCCCGCATTTCCTACCGCAATGACGCTGTATTCGGAAAGATCCCGCTTCAAAGCGTTATGCGTAAGCAGGATTTCCGTTGAATATCCGTTATCCAAAGCGGAAAAGAGCAGCCCTTGTGTATCTGCGGGATATTCGTTTCCCCAAGTGCCGAACAAACTCGTTTTCTTATGATAAAACGCCTTTGTCGAATAGAGCACCGCCGCGTCGTGCACGGGCAGAGCACGGTGGCAGAACGCCTGTCTTGCCCGACAGAATTTCGCAAGTTCCGCCCAAACGGGGATTGCCCATTCGTCCTGCACCGTATTCACGGGCGATTGCCGGTTATACAGTTGAAACCCGCCGCCGAGCATGACGACTGCCGCCGCCTCCTGACAGAGCTGAACGAGCGTTTTTACTTCGTAATTGCGGACGCGGAATCCCCACGCCATCAGATCCCATGTGCGACGCGCCTCCGAAATAACGCGTCCGGCAAAGCGCGCGCTGTTTACGCTGTTATCCGGCGCGTAATCCCCGGAAATATAATCGGTTACACAGACGTCGTCCGGCATCTGCGGACTGTTCATCCAGTTGCTCGTGATCTCGAACGCGGGAGCGACCTTCTTGACTTCGTCCACGTAATGTTTTACATAACGGAAAAAATCCTGCCTTAAAAACGCCGCGTAGTCCGCATACGCTTCGTCCACTTCTCCCGAGGCGTTTGCGCCGTGTCCGCCCGCCTCCACATTGACAATCACTTTGTTTTCCGCCGGCGGTTCTTTGCCCGTTGCTTTCCGATACGCGTTTTTTGCGTTCTCCGACCAGTCGAACGGCAGCGCCCAACATTCGCCGTCCACCCATGCGCCGTCCAACCGATACTCGAGCGCCAGCTCCTTTAACTGCGGAATCAGAAGCCGATCGGCATATTCTCCGAAAGTCGACATTGCCTTTGTCGGTTTCCCGTCCGCCTCCTTTGCCGTCCATTCGGGATGATCTTTCGCCGCCCGCTCCTCCAAAATACCGGAATAATGCGCATAGAGGGCAACCTGATATTTTTCGGTAATGTTCCGCCATTCGCGCAGGGTGTCCTTTGCGATATTAGGCGCGGGCACGCCGACTTTCGTCGGATAACTCGAATATCCGGGATGCCCCTTCGTGTCGCATTGCACGAAATCGGGCTTTACTTCCCGAAGGATCCTTTCCAAAACTGCCCCGTCGAATTCCGAACCGATTCCTTCCGTATGCTCGTTTGCGTGAAAATCAAAATGCAAGCCAAAAAAACAATCCTTGCGCTTTTTCATCGTTTTTCTCCCCTAATAATTTTATTATTCCGTTCTGAGCGCCACAACGGGATCTTTCTTCGAAGCAATATGAGCAGGAATCAAACCCGCGATGAGCGTCAGTACAAAACTGATCACCACCAAAAGCAATGCGTGCAGAGGTTTCAATATAACCAGCGCGCCCACGTCTGCGATAAGCGAGCCGAGAATCAGGTTCAGCGGAATCGATAAGAGATAGGTAACGCCGATGCCGATCAACCCCGCAAAAAGACCGATCAGGAACGTTTCGGCGTTGAACACGTTGGCGATATCGAACTTCGACGCGCCGAGCGACCGCAAAACACCGATCTCTTTCGTGCGCTCCACCACAGAGATATAGGTGATGATGCCGATCATGACGCTGGACACGATGAGAGAAATAGACGTAAATGCGATCAGAACGTAACTGACGGCGTCCACCATGGTATTGAGCATTCCGAACATCATATCCATCATATCCGAATAGGCGATGATCTTTGCGTTTTTTTCTTCCTCGGTCAGTACCGCATCGTTTTCGATCGCCGTATTCCATGCGTCGATATGCGCCTTGATGGCTTCTTTACTTTCAAAATTTTTGGCATATAATTTAATATTACTGGGTGAATCATCTCCTGCTAAATTACGCTTTGTATGAGAAAAACTTTCAAAATCAACTATATTTCCTAAATCATCTGTCAGTGGAACTAATTCGTTATAAATATTTATAGATCCACTTCCTACAAAATTAACAATATTACTATCTTTGTTTTCTTCCAAAACATGTTTTGTAAGCGCAGTGGTATATGCGAGCCCCGTATCGAGCACGCCCGTCACGTTTTCCTTCGGTCGCAAAATGCCGACTACTTCTAACTCTTCAAAATTTTCTTTTTCTGCGACCTCTGTATCTTGTATATTAAAATAATATCTTTCTAAATCACTGCCCCAATTTTTTTTCTGATACGCCAAATCATTATCTGCCAAGTAAAATTTAGTAGGAATATCGTTCCCGACAAATTCGCTAAAATCAATTTTATCTATTTTTTCAAAACTGAAACTTTTTGATAAATCTGCGCTTAAAGGATTCATTTCGCCATAAATATATCCTAATAAAAAGAGCGTTATATCACTCATATTATTATATTTATCGACAACCAAAACTACTTGATTATAATCTTCGTCTTTGAATGTCGGCCAATCTCCATAAATTAAATCGTATTGTTCTTTAATCAAATCCTCACTGTCGGGCATTTCTTGAACCGTGGGCACATAAGAACGGACAAAATCAGTAGTAATACCTGCTGCTCCTAACGCAGGCGGAATAGCCGATTTATAATTATGTTCTATCATTTGTATGCAGCTATCGATTGCCGTAAACTTTTCCATTTGGAACATAGGCATATCAGATTTTATTTCTATATCCGTAAAAATATACTTATTCATATCGAACCCGTAGTCGTATTGTATTGAATAATACAGTTCGGGATCGGTTTCATGAAGATACGTTAAGAATTCTTCCGAAAGATCGTTGCTCTTCAGCATACCGATCAATTTTTCAAACGCATTCTGTACGAAAATATTGTCAAGTTCCGGATATTTTTCCACCGCGTCGCTTTCGTAAACTTTATTGAAAGAGGAAAGATCGATGGAACTTTCCGAAATGGTGAGCGGATAGGACGAAAGCGTATCGGTCTGCATCCGCGACATATAGATGTTAAACCCGTTGGAAAGCGCAAGCACCAACGCCACGCCGATGATGCCGATGCTGCCGGCAATACTCGTCAGCACGGTGCGCGCCTTTTTGCTGAAGAGATTTCTCACCGACAGGGCAAACGCCGTGCGATATCCCATGCGCGGTTTTCTGATATTCTTGCTGCCGGGCTCTTCCACCGCCTTATAGGGCATGGTATCCCCGGCAAGTTCTCCGTCGAGAAGGCGGATGATACGGGTGGAATAACGCTCCGCCAGCTCGGGATTATGCGTGACCATGATCACAAGTTTGTCTTTGGCGACTTCCTTGAGAATTTCCATGACCTGTATGCTCGTTTCCGTATCGAGAGCGCCCGTCGGTTCGTCCGCCAGAATGATTTCCGGATTGTTCACGAGCGCGCGCGCAATCGCCACGCGCTGCATCTGTCCGCCCGAAAGCTGGTTGGGTTTTTTATGCAACTGATCCGACAGCCCCACTTTTTCGAGAACACTTCTGGCACGCTCTCTGCGTTCCGCACCCGTTATGCCGGAAATCGTAAGCGCAAGCTCCACATTCGCCAGCACGGACTGATGCGGAATGAGGTTATACGACTGAAACACAAACCCGATGGAATTGTTCCGATAGGCGTCCCAGTCCTTATCGTTATAATTCTTTGTGGATCTGCCTTCGATTATGAGATCTCCCGAAGTATAACGATCCAATCCGCCGATAATATTGAGCAGCGTCGTTTTCCCGCAGCCGGACGGACCCAGGATGGAAACGAATTCGCTGCGGCGAAAATCGACGCTCACCCCTTTGAGCGCGGCTACCGTATTTTCGCCCTGACCGTAATTTTTTACGATATTTCTAAGACTCAGCATACTCGATCACCTTCCGAAATTTTTGCTCTGAACTTTTGTGTATTTTATCCCAAAAGCCCGCCGAAAGTCAAGCAATTCGGGTTTCCGAAACGCAGTTTACCATTATTTTACGACGGCTTACGAGATACGCCGCGCCTTCCGCAACCGCCGCGCTCTCCGCGCTGTCCGTCACCGTTTCGTCCTGCCGCGTAAGATAAATCGTCGTGCCGGCAGACGGCGAGATCGTCACGACGATCGTTCCGTTCTCGTCGGTGCGGTAAACGGGGATTTCCCGCTCCGAAAAGATTTCCAGCAAGTCGGAATCGGGAAGGTTATAAGTATTGCCCTCGCCCACGCAGATGACCGCGTTTTTCGGGGCGATGAAGTCGATAAATTCCGCGGCGTTGCTGCCGTGCGTCATCGAACCGTGGTGCGCCGCCTTGTAAACGTCTATCCCCTCTTCAAAGCTGACGGAATAATAACCGCCCGTTTTCTTTGCAAACAGATTGCGGTAAACGCCCGTTTCGTAACGTTCCATAACCCGTTCGGTCGGCTCGCCCGTCACGTCTCCCGTAAAGAGCAGTCTTTTTCCCATATACTCGAGATATGTAATCGGCGAGACGGCGTTTTTCGCCACACTGTCCATGCTCGGCTTCTTGGAATTGAGCTCGTCGTATTCTCCGTCCTCGTACATTCCCCGCGGCGACGGCGACAAAAATGCCATGAAAAAGACGTCGCTCTCGTTTTCGCTTTCGATCAGATCTCCCATTTCGGATTTATTGATTTCACACTCAGCGCTTGCTCCGCTCTCCGTCGTGTACGTTTCCGCATTGAGCGCCGTTATGAAATTCCTGTAAGCGTTCGTCGTAATCACGCCTTCGTCGATATCCGGCACATAGGCCGATTCCACTTCAAACGCCTCCAGAATCTGCACCATGTTGCCCACATGGTCCTCATCGGAATGGGTAAGCATGAGATAATCGATGATCTCCACTTCAAGTTTTTCCAGATACTCCACGATATATTCCGCCGTTGCGTTTTTCCTGTCACCCGAATCGATAAGCATCACCGTATCGTCGGGAAATTCGATGAAAATACAATCGCCCTGCCCGACGTCGAGATAATGCACCCGAAGATCGTGCTCCCCTTTCGCTAAATTTGAAGGCGTCTCTTTGTTGCCGAAAACTTGCTGAAGATAATCGTCTGCCCGCTTTTTGAACTCAGGCACGAGAAAATAACACGCAACAGCCGCAATCACAAGGATTAGCAACAGGACGAGGATCACTTCCACGCTGATTTTTACTTTACTTCTTTTCTTTGTTCTTGCCATTGCTCTTCCCCTTATTCTTCTTGTTTTCGTAAAGCGCATCTATGCCCGCGCGGATCGTAGGAATTTCACGCAACGCGGTTTCATATCCGATTTCGTACATTTCATGCAATCCCGCAAAGCTCGCCGCGCTGTACTGCGACAGAGGCGGTTTCAGCATGATATCGGAATCCCGATACCCTTTTTCGGAAGTATTTCCGTATTCAAACGGCATTTTCGTCAGCCATTCTCCGATGAAACTCTTCTTTTCCTTTTTGATTGCGGAAAGATCGATGCCGACGACATAATTCGCCCCCATTTCCCTGACCAGATCCGCAGGAACCGCATTGGAAAACGCGCCGTCCACCAAAAGCCGCCCGTCGAGATTCACGGGTTTGAAAAACGGAGGATAGGAACTCGAAGCGCAAAGCGCCTTCGCCACGCTTCCGCTTTTCAGATCGACTTCTTCCCCCGTGCGGTAGTCGGTAGCGGTGCAGGCAAAGGGCTTTTTTAATTCGTCGAAGGAAAGATCCCCGATATAACGGTTGATCACGTCCTCCAGCCCCACCGTATCCATTTTTACCATGAACATATTGGTGATCTCTTTAAAGTTCACCGTTTCAAGCAGATGCAGAATTTCGTCCGCACGGTATGCGTTTGCATAAAACGCGCCCACGATGCTGCCGATACTCGCACCCGCAACGACATCGAATTCAATCCCGTTTTCCTCAAACGCCTTGAGCGCGCCGATGTGCGCCATCCCCTTTGCGCCGCCGCTTCCGAGCGCAAGTCCCAGTTTTTTCTTTGCCGTTTTTCTGAAGAATTTAGAAAAAAACATCGTTATTCCTCCGGAGTATGATGCCCCGGCTCCTCATTCTCCTTTTTCGGTTTTGTAAGAGCCACCTTAACTATGAAGATCACAAGCATCACGATAACCAGCGCAAACAATCCGTATAAAATATAATCCACATAAGGAAGAAACAGTTCCGCAAGAACGGAAATAATCAATCCGGCGATGAGGTTTCCTCCCAGCACCGGAAGAATCACCTGCCTGAATTTCAGTCCCAGAAATACGGCGATCGCCGTACCCGTCCATACGCCCGTCATCGGCAGCGGAATGGCGATAAAGATAAGCACGCCGAGGATCTTGATCCCGTCTGCGCCCAGCCTGCCTTTCTTTTTCTTTACGTCGTCGGCTTTTTTCTGAAAATACGCTTCCACCTTGTTTGCGAAAGAATTGAACCATTTTACCTTTTTCATGAGGTTCAGAATCGGACGTAACAGAAAAAAAATCGGAATAAAAACGATCGTCGATCCGAGGTAAGAAGCACCGAGGGCGGTAAAAAACGTAAGCCCGCTCGCCCGCGCAAACAGGATAGCGCCCTTGAGTTCGATCAGCGGGATCAGCGCGACGAGCGCAGAGGTCAGCGCGGGATCCCCCACGACTTTATTGACTGCATCGATAAAATTATTCAAAACATCCTCCTCCACAAGATTGCTTTTTTTTCTGATTTCAGTATAATGTTTATTATAGTCGATGTCAAATAAAAAGGTACTTAAATTATGACGACACAACAAATGCTGTCCGGATTTCGCCGTGCGGTCACGGAATACAAGATGATCCGGGACGGAGACAGGATCGCCGTCGGGCTGTCCGGCGGAAAGGACAGCGTTACGCTGCTCGATCTTCTCGCGGCATACCGGAAATTTTCACCGGAACGCTTTACCCTCGTCGCCGTGACGGTGGATCTGGGGTTCAAAAACGCCGATTTTACAAAACTGGAAGCCTTCTGCGCTTCCGTCGGCGTACCCTATCAGGTGGTGAAAACCGAGATCGGAGAAGTGGTTTTCGGCGTACGCAAGGAAAGCAATCCCTGCGCGCTCTGCGCCAAAATGCGCAAAGGCGCGCTCTTCTCCGCCGCAAAGGACGCAGGCTGCAATAAAGTGGCGCTCGGACACCATGCCGACGATTTTATCGAAACCATGCTTCTTTCCCTCTTTTACGAAGGAAGGCTTTCCACCATGCCGCCGAAAGCGTTGCTCGACCGTACGGGAATCGTACAGATCCGCCCGATGATGTATCTCGAAGAAAAAAATATCGCCGCCTATGCGGTAAATTTACCGGTATGCAAAAGCTGCTGTCCCGCCGATAAGGTCACGAAACGCGAATACGTCAAGGAGGTCATCGACGGCGTCAAAAAGGAAATCCCCTTCGTGAGGGATCGGATGTATTCCGCATTGATGCACCCGGAACGTTATCATCTTTTCGATAAATTTCAAAAAGAAATCGATCTGTTCTGACGGCGCGTCGCGGCAGATCTCTTCCAAAATCCGATGCCGGCGCGTCGCGGCAGATCTCTTCCAAAATCCGATGCCGGCGCGCCGCCCGGCGAGAACCGCAAGCCGCGCACATTCGCGCCCCGTAAAAAGACCGCATTCGCACCCTTCTAAACGGTGCCCGCAGAAACGACGCGCGTATGCGTTGCCGTGCAAGCAGAAACGACGCGCGAAAACGTTCCGCACAGATAAAAAAAGCGAACCGCTGCGGTTCGCTTTTTTATTCATCATTCAACGATCAGATCCGTCCATTTCCCGTCGCTGTTTCTCCAGCCGTCGATCAGTTCGGCATTCGGCGCGTTGTTTACCAGCGTGTAGGTAATCTTGCCGTTCCCGATATTGACAAAGGCGCCCGCCCGGACTTTCGTGACGGATGAGGGAAGCACGATGACGCCTTCCTGCGCGTCGGTCGGATCGGCCGCCGCATAGGACGCATTTTTCACAATGCGTAGCTTATCGCAACCCGCAAACGCATCGCCGCGGATCTCCGTCAGCGCATCGGAGCAGATCACCGTAACGAGATTATTACATTCGTAAAACGTTTTCGATTCGATGACCGTGACCGTCGCGGGCAATTTCACCGTTTCCAGCTTGCTGTCCAGCGTGGTGACCGTACCGTCGGTCTCTTCGGAAACAATGCTTCCCGCAAAGGCGCCGCGTTGGATCTTCGTAAGATTCGTCAGCCCCGAAAGATCGATGCTCGTTAATTTTGTTCCGGCAAAGGCATATTCGCCGATAGTGGTCAGCGCGCTGCCGGACGCGAACGAAACGTTTCCTTTTACCGAAAGATCCGCACCGACGCTCGCCGTATGATTCAGTCTGTTGCAATTGACGAACGCCTGCGCCCCGATGCTTTCCACACTCGCGGGAACGGAAAAGTTCGTCAGATAATAACAATCGTAAAACGCATAATCCCCGATGGAAACGATATCGCCCGTCAGCGTGACGGCGTCCAGATTGCTCATGGAATAAAATGCGTAATTCGGCAGCGCGTAATCGTTGCTTCCGGAAATGGTAACGTTTTTCAGTGTTTCGGGAAGATAATACGTCGCCGAACCCGAACCGTAGCTTTGCGTGACGGCAACGCCGCCGTCGTATTCCTCGGTACCGAAAATATACCCGAACGTCTTCGCCGCATTGACCGCATCGGCTTTTTCTCCCGTAAAGGGAAGCGTAATGCTTTCAAGCGCCTGCATTCCCGCAAACGCGCCCGGAGCGATCTCCGTCACGTTGGGCCCGACGACGATCTCCCTGACGGTACCGTTGCCGCTGAAAGCTCCCGCCTGAATCTTATCCACGTCCTCCGCAATGGTCAAAGACGTAACTCCTTCTTCCGGCACATAGTCGGAAAGTACCTTTTCCCCGCTTTGCGTGGTATAATAATGGAATCCCGGTTGCTTCGGATCGCCTTCATTCTGCGCGCACGCCGCCGCACCGCAAACCAAAGCGGTCAGGCAAAATGCAAGCAACGCCGCCTTTACAATTTTTTTCATGGAATCAAGTCTCCCGTACGGCGCATATGCGCCACATTACATCGATACTTGATAATTTTACCATTTGACGGCGATTTTGTCAATAAATAATCCGATATATGCCCTCAAATTTTAAATTTTCTTACAGAATGACGCTTCCGTCGAAAAAACTTTCAAAAAACCCGTTGGTATCCGCTCCGCATTTTTCAAACGTTCCGACAAGATCCTGCGGTTCGGCTTCCGAAAAAGCATACTCTTCGTAATATCTGCGCAATCCCTTGAAAAACATTTTGTCACCCACCGTCTGGCGCAGATATTCGTACATCAGGCAGGATTTGATATATGCGATATTCACATATTCGTATTCTCCCGAATATTCTCCGAGAGGACGCAGCATCCCCGTATCCACCTTGCCGAACAGCTTGTCGTACACGTTGCAGAAGGTCCGGTACGTCAGTTCCGCCGCGCCGATCATCTGACTGCGCGTCATGCCGAACCCCTCGTTGTTTTCGTAAAACAGCACGGTGGAATATTCCGCAAGCCCTTCATCGAGGAATCCGTATTCCACCTCGTTGTTCCCGACGGCGGCATACCACCACTGATGCGCCGTTTCGTGCACGATGACTTCCCCGAACGACGCGGCGTCCAGACTGTCGCTGATGTAGACCAGCGCAGGATATTCCATTCCCCCTTCGTTGAAGCCCGTTTCAACCACCGACAGCGTCCGGTAAGGATACGCGCCGAACAGATCGGAAAACGTTTCCACCGCCTTTACGGCGTACTCCATGCTCTTTACGGGATTTTTGTCCAGAGAATAATAATAGTTGATCGTCACGTCGCCGCATTGCGCCGACATCGTTTCAAAACTGTCGGAAAGACATACGGCAAAATCACGGGCGTTTTCCAGCGTATAATGCCCCGTGATGCGCCCGTTTGTGTTTTTGCTTTCCGTCAGCACGCCGCTCGTCGCCACAATGTACGATTCATCCGCCGTAAACGTCACGTCGTAGTCGGAACAGTCGGAAAAAAACGGATCGCCCGCGGAATAATACACGCATTCGTAAAAGCCGCCGTCATATCCGCATAAAATCGGATAGAAATTGCCGAGATTTACCGCGTTTTTCGTGATTCCGAGCCGGTGATTCACTTTTGCAAGCGTCACGCTGAAATCCATGCTCACGCTGTAGCGTTCCTCGGGAAATACTTCCTCTTTCAGCGGTATGCTCAGAATATTGTTGTCCGCTCCCGTCACCGAATACGTCATCTCTCCCCCCTCGTCTTTAACGGAGGAAACCGTAATCTCTCCGTAGCTTTTGCCGTCGTAATACGCTGCTGCAGCCGAGCCGGACGAAACGGCGGGATATTTCGCATCCTTCCGGTAGGCGTTCGGAAACAGATTGAATTTCAGTTCGCTTACCGCCGTAGGAAAGGAATTGTAAAAGGTAAAATCCAACGTCCCCGAAAGTACGCCGTCCTCATAGGAACAGTTGAGTTCATACACGTTCCTCTTTTCGCTCTTTTTGTTGCATCCGACGACGAAAAGCGCGCCGCAAGCGAGGACGATCGCCAACAACAAAGATATTTTTTTCATAAACCGCTCCTTCTTCTCTTCGCCGGATCCGAATTCGCGGCATACGTCCGCCGCGGTTTGTCCGAATCCGCCCTATACATCATGGTATGAGGAAACAAAACGGAATATGCCTCGATTTTTTCCCCGTTCGGCATAAAAACGGGCGGGACGCATTCTTACGTCCCGCCCGTCAGCCGATTGAAAAAATACCCGCCGCGACATTCGGTCGCGGCGGGTGAAATTTTACTTATTTTTCTTCCACTTCCAGATAGGTCAGGGGATTGATCAGTTCGCCGTTTTCTTCCACGGAAAAATGCAGATGCGCCCCGTCACTGTATTCTTCGAGATACGTCACCGATACATGGGCGATGACGTCCCCCTTCTTCACCGTCTGTCCCACGTTGACCCCGTCTCCGTCTTCAAGAGAATTGTAGATGCTCTTTAATCCGTTTCCGTGATCGATCACGATGGTCGTTCCGTCGAGATAATTGCTCGTGATGCTTTCCACCACACCGTCGTATACCGCATAAACTTCGCTGCCTTCTTCCGCCGCGATATCCATCGCCTTATGCGCCGTATACAGATTCAGCGTTCCGTTGAACACCGGCTCTTCCGAATAATGCTTCGTGACCGTTCCGTTTACCGGCATGATGAAAATCACTTCTTCCACGGTGGGAACTTCGTTGTTGTCGTTCTCGTCGTCGTTGTCTTCGTTCTCGTCGTCGTTGTCTTCGTTCTGCTGGTCGTCGTCTTTATCGTCGTCCGGATTGACGACGGGCGGCTTTTCCTCCCCGCTCGAATCGGGAACGGTCGTCTTGTTGCCGAGCGTCAGCACCAGCGTAATGGACAGAGCCACCGCAAGAATACAGAAACCGAGCACCAGATAAAAGGCGTTCTTTTTCAGAAACATCAAAAATTTGTTTTCGCTTTTCATAATTTCCTCCGATTTTGACTTATTTATGTATTTTAATAAGAACCGTATATAACGGGACTTCCCATGACCACGCAATCCTCCGTAAACGCCACGTGCAGATTGACCTTCTTCCCCTTAACCGTTTTGAAACGCCTGATCGCAGGCGAATAAAGATAAATGCTGACAAGATCTCCAATCTTTTCGGTAATGATTATTTCCGCCCCGAAATATTTTATACATTCCTCCAGCGAGAAATTTTTTTTGTCCAGCCGACTGCTTTCCCCGCATTTTCCGTTCACGACGCTGAACGCCGCATACAGTTTGCCGCCGTCGAAGCTGCCGTCCGTGCAGTACACTTCGCTCACTTCGCTGAATTTTGAAAAAATCGGCGGATTGTTTACCAGCATCATCGCCGAAGCGAGAATCAGTCCCGCCATCAGTATGTAGAGCTTTTTCATTTTTGGAATCCTCCCGGCAGACGCATTTTTCTTACGCGACGGATTATCGACGTATTTTTTCAACTTTATACTTCTTTTTTGCATTTTTTCATAAATTTCGCATTTCAGGCGGCGGAGCATAAAAAAAGCCGCGCGGCAACGTCATGCCGCGCGGCGATTGCGTTTCTTCAGTTTCGATCCTGCAATTCCTTTCTCAAAAGTTCCAGCGCACCGCTTTCACGCATCAGCGTAAGCGTGGAAAAAGTGCCGGGCAGATCCGCCGCCCGATCGATCGCCCTCGCCCACTCTCCGAAGGTATATTGATCGGAAAGATCCGTTCCGCCCAGATCTCTGTATTTCGCCGTGATGCTCCCGAACCAGCCGCGAAGAATTTCAATCTCCTCCAAGAGCCGCGGAAGATACAGCGCGATCTTCTCCTCATCGGCAAACGCCCCCGCGGAAAGCATATGAGTCAGGATCGTTCCCTTCCCGCAGCCGATATACGAAGAAAGCTCTTCCGCACGCTGCGCATAATCGGGCACATACAATAAATTTTCATGCGGCGAAGAAAAGTACGCCGCGTACAGATCGAGCAATAAAAACGCCGCCGCAAACTTCCGTTCCGCCGAAGAAAGCCGCCTTTTCCCCGAACCTTCCAGAAGTTCCGCCACCGCACATTCCCCTCCCGAAAACAGGCCGCGAGTATGATTTTCCACCGCCGCGATGACCAGCCTGCTCTCTAAAAGGGTCAACGGCGCATTTTCGTCCGTCCCGATATGCAGCGCCTCCGAAATCGCCCCGCGCGCCAGATTGTAGCTTTCGCGGCAGAACTCTCCCGTCAGCGCGCCGCGCACGCGGTAGTCGATCAAAGAGACGATGCCCGAAGCGATCGAAGCAAACGCCGCCGCCACTTCCGACCGATTTGCACGCTTCAGGCGTTCTTCGTCGATGACGATATAGCGGGGGTTGTCCGCACAGATGCGCTCCGTCTTATCCCTGATCCTGACGCTCACCGTCGGAGCAAGTATGCCGTCCGCTTCGGGAGAAAACGCCGCGTAAACCAGCGGAATATTTCTCAACGCCGCAAAATATGCCGCCGCATCGTACAATCCGCTTTCGCAGACGACGATCATCTCCGCCTCCTTGGCAGACGCAAACAGCGCGCCCGCGTTTTCCAGCGCGTTGTCAAACCGGCGACGCACCGATACGGTCACGGGCTGCGCGCCGGCGGCGCGCAGCGCCGCTTCAAAACAGGCGCGTTCCGATTCGGAAAAGTGCCGCGAAACGAACAGCACGGCTTTGTCCGCGTGCAATGCCGCGGCTATTTCCTCAATCTTTTGTTCCGGCACGCCCCTCCGCACCTCGACGGAGACCTTTCCTCCGTCGCACTTGCAGCAAAATTCTCCGCCGAGCAGTTGCTCCGCTTTCCCCTTATCCATAGTTCTCCCGTTCTATAACAGCGGCGCAAAAATCGCACACACGCCGCAAAAGAGTCGCTTCAGCGGACCCATTCGGATGCTCTTTTCATTCTGTTCGGAGGCCGTTGCAAAAATTTGTTCAAAATCGTTTGCCATATCCGCAAGAGCCTTCGACCGATACATCCATACGCCGCATTCATAATGATGCATCATGCTCCTGTAATCGAGATTGATCGTCCCCACAATCCCGATCATCCCGTCGCAAAGCACGTTCTTCGCGTGAATGAATCCGCCTTTGAATTCATAGATCCTGACCCCGTACTGCAACAGCCGTTTATAATTGGATTGAGTAATGTCAAACACCAGTTTCTTATCCGGAATTTGCGGCGTTACGATGCGTACGTCCACTCCCCGTTTCGCCGCAAGCTGCAACGCGTTGATCAACTCCCCGTCCGGAATCAGATAGGGTGTGGTGATATACAGCGTCTTTTTCGCACTGTTGATCACGTTCAGATAGATGTTCTTTGCAATGTAATCGTTGTTAATAGGCTTCGGACTGTCCACGAAAAACTGCACGACGCCGTCCGATTCCACGTCTTCTTCCGGTGCAAGATATGCGGAAATATCTTCCGTTCTTCCCATCTGCATGTCGTACATCTGCAAAAACATCGTCGTGATCGAGCGCACCGCTTCTCCCCGCAGCTTCACCGCCGTATCTTTCCAGATGCCGTACGGCGATACTTTATTGATATATTCGTCTGCAAGATTCGTTCCGCCGATAAACCCGACTTTCCCGTCGATCACCGTAATCTTTCTGTGGTCGCGATTGTTATGTATTCCCGTCAGAAACGGTCGGAACGGATTGAAACGAATCGCTTTGATTCCCAGCTTTTGCAACTTTTTATAATAATTCCCCGGTACTTTGGATATAGATCCGATATCGTCGTACATAAACCGTACTTCCACGCCTTCTTTGACCTTCCTCTCGAGGATCGCAAGCACGATATCCCACATCTCGCCCCTTTCCACGATGAAATATTCCATGAAAATAAAATGCCGCGCTTTTTCAAGTTCTTCTTTAAGCGCCTGAAAAAACGTCTGACCCCATTCGTAATACTGCGTCTCCGTATTCCGATAAGAAGGCAGATTGCACATATTCTTGATATATTCGTTTTGTCCGATGTATTCCCCCGTATCCGGCAACCGCCCGCCCGATTTCGCAAAATAATAATCCAAGGCGTCTTTCGTTATGTAAAATACATTCTTAAAATTTCTTCTCTGCTTCGGCGAAAGACGACTTTCCGAAAATAATATATATGCCAGCGTGCCGAAAATCGGCATCAGCAAGACTACCGCGATCCACGTCAGTTTGCTCTCCGTGTTCATATTCCTGTTTACGATGTGCAAAAAAACCAGTACGCTGATCGCAACATTGACAAAGTATAACCAATTATACTGCAAAGACGCAACCGCTACCCACCATACAAACAACAAAAATTGCGCGATGATGAGCAATGCGATCAGGGTAAGTCTTCCAAACAACATTTTGAAAATCTTTTTCATATATCCTCTCGCCGCCTTCTTCCGTAAAGTTCAAATATTTCAGACCGTCTGTGATTTTCCGAAAACGCTTCTTTTCTATCGACGGTTTTTTCCAAAACGATCTTGTTTTTTTGCGGTTTTTTTGTCTCTTCCCGGCTTGTCTTTGCCGTTTTTTTGCGGTTTTCCCCGGCTTTTTCTCTGTGCTTTTCTATAAGCTAAACGTTTGATCTCCCGTTTAACGCTGTCGTATAATCGCCCGCTTATCCGATTTTTCAGACGGAATAGCGTCGTACGCCCGATGCGGATTTTCCCTTCGCGCAATCGTTCAGAAATTCTTTTTCGCGCCCGCGCGGAGGAACGATCTCTTCATTCTGCGCGGTTTGACAAAACTAATTCCCACGCAAGGCTTTTGCGCCGGCTCCGTCTTCCGCGAAAAGTGTTTATCTTTCTCCATATACGCGCGCTCCTTCATACACGCGCGCTAAGGTATTTCCTTTTGCATGAATTGCCGATTTTATTTATGCGCGCATTTCCTTACCGCCGGCTTTTTCCCCACGCGTGTGCGCGTGCGGAAATATGCAATATGATATCACACCGCCGTTTGTTTGTCAAGCGGCGGTGCGGCGGATTGCTTGTCGGCACAACGATATATAGCATGCGTTTTCGTACAGTGCCCCGCACGATGTGTTAAAGCGCGCGCCCGTACAGCTCCCCGCACGATGCGTTATTAAAAGCGCGCCCGTACAGCTCCCCCACACGATGTGTTGCAAAAAGCGCGCGCCCGTACAGTGCCCCGCACGATGTGTTGCAAAAAGCGCGCGCCCGTACAGCGCCCCCGCATGATGCGTTGAAAAAAGCGCGCGCCCGTACAGCGTTCCGCATGATGCGTTGCAAAAGCAATCTTGCTGCATCCTTTTCAAAGGCGCCACCAATATAATTTTCACGCAAAGCAAAGGGCTTTAGGCGTTGCTGTTCAGCTTTGCCGCCCGCTGTTTTTTTCTGTACGGATAACGGCGATCTGCATTCTGACGGAAAAAAAGACGATTACCGTCCAGATCACAAAACTCGAAAAAGCGCAAAGCGTAAACATCGTGCCTTTGATTCCCTCTCCGAAAGTCATGATCAGCGTATATTGAAGGGTCAGAACGGAAACCGAAGTATCGATCAGATTGATGTTGTGAAAAAACGACGTTTTTAAGCTGTTTTTCTCTTTTGTCCCGAAAAAACCGCGCATCAGCAGAACGACTTTATAAACGGTATATGCGGCAACAGAAATCGCCGCAATCGCGGAATAGACGACCTGTTTTTTTTCAAGAACCAACAGGGCGATCGGCGCGATCAGCGCGATGTCGGCAACGAACAGCAATCGGCATTGCCGCGGTAAGAATTTTTCGCGTCTTTCCCGTTTTTTCTCCTCGGAAAGCCGTTGTTTCAAGGATTTACCTTCCCGCAAAAGAACGTCCGCCCGCAAAAACGTCAGCACCGCGTAATATACGCCTATGGAAACATTCCATGCCGAACGATAAATTACGGCAAGAAGCAAATTATAGCCCGTAAAGACCGCTGTCGACAAAGTCGAAAACAAAAAACCGACGTAAAACCGAAACGCCGAATCCTTCACGACGCGAAAATAAAGCTTTTTGATTGCTCCTGCACCTTTCAAAGTACTCCGCCTTGCAGCAAATCATTGCCTTTTTCCAGAAGATTTGCAAGTTTTTCTTCATTCTCGTCGATCGCAGGCGAAAGTTGGCGCGTCTTTTTTTCCTGCGCTTTTCTGTAAAGCGGATAATTGATTCCGCATAAAACGATTCCGACAAGTCCCAGCGCGATTCCGCCGACCCATGCCGCCACGCTTCCGGAATGTAATAAAACAAGACTCATTCCTCCACCCAGCACAAGCGCGGCGATGCAGCCGAACACCAACGCAAAAATCATGGATCCCTTCGTTTTTGCCGATTCAAGACGCGTAAGCACCGTAAACGTTTCTTCCGCCTGTCTTTCCAGACGCGCCAGTTCCTGCTTGTGCGGCAATTTGCGATCTCTCTTGAATGACAGGGTAACGCTGTCCGCTACGGCGGGATTTACGCCAGTGATCTCCCAGCCGAACGCTTCATACATATCCGCGATCTGCGCCTGTTCGTTTGCCTTAACCGTCTTTGACATATATTCATATGTCAAAAAATCCTTGTTTTTCATGTTTTTACTCCTTTTTGACTTTTTTCGAAAAAGTCCGTCGACTTGACTTTTCCGTGAAACAAGTGTATTATAAAATAAAAAAAACGGAAGAACAAGCGAAAAAAACGGCAATCAGACATTGCCCCGCCTTTTGTTTTTCCGTTTGAGACAAAAGGAGCGATTTGTATCGTGGAATATAACAACGGAGATTATTCCCGCCATTATATCGTTCAGGCGCTGTTCCGACTTATGGAAAACACGCCTTTCAACGACATCCGCATTACGGACGTCTGCATAAAGGCAGGCGTCGGCAGAGCGACTTTCTATCGTTATTTTTCTTCTAAGGAAAACGTCATAAAATTTTATTTTGAGAGCAAAAATCTGGAATTTTCCCGAGCGCAACGCTATCAGCCGCGTTGCAAAGAAGACTATCTCGACATCATCCGCGACGTGGTTACCGCCCTGGAAGAGAATAAACGAGAAATTCGCCTGTTGCAGAAAGCGCACCTTGAGTATCTTTATTTCGACTTCATCGACCGCGGTTTTGAAGAGTTATTTGCCAACCGTTTCGATCGGGAAAACCTTTTTCTTGCGGCGGGATATTCCGGCGCGATCTTCAATATTTCCATGCGTTGGATCCGATCGGATTGCAAAGAAGATAAAGCGCAGGTGATTTCCGCCATCGAACAAATCACTTTCGGCAGAGAATAACCCCCCCTTGCAAAAATGAAAATTATTTTCAATTGCAAGAATATACGCCGATTTTTTTAATATCGAAATGTTTAGTAATTCATTGATAAATCATGTAAAAAAATTTTTTGATAAATTTTTAAAAAAACATTGCATTTTTTCCCTTTTATGTTATAATAATAGTAATAATTGTTTTTCGGAGGTAACCCATGAACAAAAACGAATTGATAAGGGATGTGGCGAATAACGCCGGTATCACCATCAAAGAAGCGACGATCGCTTTTGACGCCGTGATCAAATCGATATCCGACGGTATGAAAAACGGAGAAAAAATTCAGATTTCCGGTTTTGGAACATTTGAAGTGAAGGACAAGCCCGCTCGCGAAGGGCTGAACCCCAAAACGGGAGAAAAGATCCATATCGAAGCGTCGAAACTGCCCGCGTTCAAGTTCGGCAAAGCTTTCAAAGATGAACTGAATGCGTAATGAGAGCAAATAAGCAGCCGGCTTCACAAAGTATTTTGTGAAGCCGGCTGCTTTAATTTTCCGATTCTGCACTCTTTTGTAAAAGTCCAGCCGCAGCGATGGACAGCCGTTCTAAAATTCTGCTGTTTAAATTATACAGTAAAATAAAGATGATTTCAGATTTATTCGACATTTGTCGTTTATTTAACTTCAGTATATTATACAATAAATCGTTTAATATTTTAATTTATTGTTTGTTTTGAAAATTTTTGACAGACAAAAAGCGCGCGGCATAAACCGCGCGCTTATTTATCTTTGAATGGAATTCAGCCTTATTTTACGATAGTAGAAACAACGCCCGATCCTACCGTTCTGCCGCCTTCACGGATAGCGAAACGGAGACCTTCTTCCATAGCGATCGGCGTGATCAGCTTAACGTCGATTTTAACGTTATCGCCGGGCATAACCATTTCAACGCCTTCGGGAAGAGTGATGGAACCGGTAACGTCCGTCGTTCTGAAATAGAACTGGGGACGATAGTTGTTGAAGAACGGAGTATGACGGCCGCCTTCTTCCTTCGTCAGAACGTAAACCTGACCTGTGAACTCCGTGTGGGGATGCACCGAACCGGGTTTCGCGATAACCTGACCTCTTTCGATGTTCTTTCTGTCGATACCTCTCAAAAGAGCGCCGACGTTGTCGCCTGCCTGCGCTTCGTCAAGCAGCTTTCTGAACATTTCAAGACCCGTGATAACCGTGGACGTGGGCTTTTCTTTCAAACCGACGATTTCAGCCGGATCACCGACTTTCGCAACGCCTCTTTCAACACGGCCCGTAGCAACCGTACCGCGTCCGCTGATGGTGAATACGTCTTCAACCGGCAGCAGGAAGGGCTTGTTCGCTTCTCTTTCCGGAGTCGGGATATAGGTATCGATCGCGTCCATCAGTTCTCTGATGCAATCGGTTTCTTTCGCCGTTTTGATCTCTTCGTCGGTGTGCGTCTGCGCATATTCGAGCGCTTTCAGCGCAGAACCCTTGATGATGGGCGTTTCATCTCCCGGGAAACCGTATTCCGTGAGAAGTTCGCGAATTTCCATTTCAACGAGTTCGAGAAGTTCGGGATCGTCGAGCTGATCGCACTTATTCAGGAATACGACGATCTTAGGAACGCCGACCTGACGCGCCAGCAGAATGTGTTCTCTGGTCTGCGGCATGGGACCGTCCGTCGCAGCAACGACGAGGATCGCGCCGTCCATCTGCGCGGCACCGGTGATCATGTTCTTGACGTAGTCGGCATGTCCCGGGCAGTCAACGTGCGCATAGTGACGCTTGTCCGTCTGATACTCTACGTGCGCGGTATTGATTGTGATTCCTCTTGCTTTTTCTTCCGGCGCCTTGTCGATTTCGTCATATTTCATCTTCTGCGCCTGACCGTTCGCCGCCATAACCATCGTGATCGCAGCGGTCAACGTCGTCTTGCCGTGGTCGACGTGTCCGATGGTCCCGATATTCACGTGCGGTTTGCTTCTGTCAAATTTAGCCTTTGCCATTCTTGTTTCCTCCAAAATTTCTTGATTGATTTATTTTAATTTTTTTTCGTTTCCGAACGCTTATAATACTATTGTACAATGACTTTCAAAAAAAGTCAACAATAAATTGCATTTTACGCTTTTTTACCGATAATCTTTTCCGCAACGGACTTGGGAACTTCCGCATAATGCGAAAATTGCATCGTATAGTTGCCGCGTCCCTGCGTTCTGCTTCTTAAATCGGTGGCGTACCCGAACATTTCCGACAGCGGAATATGCGCGTCGATCACCTTGATGCCGTTCCGATCGTCCGTACCCTGAATGATTCCGCGACGCGCGGTCACATTGCCCATCAGATCGCCGAAATACGTATCCGGCGTCGTGATCTCAACCTTCATAATCGGTTCGAGCAGTACGCACTTCGCTTTTTGCAGACCGTCCTTCAAAGCCATGGAACCGGCGATCTTAAACGCCATTTCCGAAGAGTCGACTTCGTGGAAGCTACCGTCGTAAACAGTAACTTTGAAGTCCACGACTTCGTATCCTGCCAGAATACCGTTCTTCGCCGCTTCCTGGATACCTTTGTTGATCGGCTGAATATATTCTTTGGGAATGCTTCCGCCGACGGTTTCGTCCACAAACTCGTAACCTTTGCCGGGTTCCTGCGGTTCCAGACGGATCTTACAATGCCCGTACTGTCCGTGACCGCCGCTCTGCCGCTTGAACAGTCCTTCCGCTTCGACAGCCTGACGAATGGTTTCTTTATAAGCAACCTGCGGCGCGCCTACGTTCGCTTCCACGCGGAATTCACGCAAGAGCCTGTCCACGATGATCTCGAGGTGCAGCTCTCCCATTCCGGCGATAATGGTCTGACCCGTTTCCTGATCGGTGTACGTCTTGAACGTGGGATCTTCTTCCGCCAGCTTTGCAAGCGCAAGACCCATTTTTTCCTGACCCTGCTTTGTCTTGGGTTCGATGGCGACGCGGATAACCGGCTCGGGGAATTCCATCTGTTCGAGGATGATCGGATGATTTTCATCGCACAGCGTATCGCCCGTCGTCGTCTCTTTGAGTCCGACGATGGCGCAGATGTCGCCCGCGCGGATCTCATCGATATCTTCACGGTGATTTGCGTGCATCTTCAGCAGTCTGCCGATTCGTTCTTTCTTGCCCTTTGTGCTGTTATAGACATACGATCCGCTTTTCAGCACGCCCGAATAGCAACGGAAGAACGCGAGCTTCCCGACAAACGGATCGGTTGCGATCTTGAACGCAAGCCCCGAAAACGGTTCGTCGTCGGAAGTCTTTCTTTCCTCTTCCTCGCCCTTGGCGTTCACGCCTTTCACGTGATCCACGTCCACCGGACTCGGCAGGTAATCGATTACGGCATCCAACAGGTTCTGTACGCCCTTATTGCGGTAACTCGATCCGCAAAGTACCGGCGTCACCTTCATGGCGATCGTCGCTTTTCTCAACCCCGCTTTGATTTCTTCTACGGAAAGATCCCCTTCCTCAAAGAACTTTTCCATCAACGCGTCGTCGGTTTCGGCAGCCGCTTCCACGATTGCGGCACGCGCGGCTTCCACAGTGTCTTTCATATCGGCGGGAACATCGGTATATTCGATCTCCTTGCCGAGCTGATCTTTATAAATCTCCGCCTGACGGGTGATCACGTCTACGATACCGACAAACGTATCTTCCTTACCGATCGGCAATACGATGGGGAGCGGGTTCGTTTTAAGCCTGTCCTTCATCATTTGCACGGCGTTTTCAAAGTTCGCGCCGTTGATATCCATTTTATTTACGTAAGCGATACGCGGTACCTTATATTTATCCGCCTGTCTCCAAACGGTTTCACTCTGGGGTTCTACGCCGCCCTTTGCACAGAACGTGGCAACGGCGCCGTCCAGAACGCGCAGAGAACGTTCGACTTCCACCGTGAAGTCAACGTGTCCCGGCGTATCGATGATGTTGATGCAGTGACCTTTCCACTGGCAGGTGGTAGCCGCGCTGGTGATCGTGATGCCGCGCTCCTGTTCCTGCACCATCCAGTCCATCGTGGCGGAACCTTCGTGCGTTTCACCAAGCTTATGCGTTCTGCCCGTATAGAACAGAATACGCTCCGTCGTGGTGGTTTTTCCCGCGTCGATATGCGCCATGATACCGATGTTTCTGATAAGTTCCAAACTGAATTCTCTTGGCATATGTGCTCCTTAAAATCAGAATCTGTAATGTGCGAACGCCCTGTTTGCCTCCGCCATTCTGTGCGTATCTTCCTTCTTCTTCACGGCGGCACCGGTGTTGTTATAAGCATCCATCAGCTCGCCCGCGAGTTTATCGCACATTTCGCGTTCGCTTCTTTTGCGCGTGGCGGCAACCAGCCAGCGGATCGCCAGCGTCTGCCGTCTTTCCGGACGGATTTCAATGGGGACCTGATAGTTCGCGCCGCCTACACGACGCGCCTTGACTTCCACCATAGGCATGATGTTGTTGATCGCCTGGTTGAAAATCTCCATCGGTTCCTGACCGAGTTTTTCGCTCATCTTCGCAAAAGCGTCGTATACGATGCTCTGCGCAATCCCTTTTTTGCCGTCCAGCATGACCTGATTGATCACTTTCGTGACCACCTTGCTGTTATATACGGGATCGGGTAAGACTTCCCTTTTGGGGACATTCCCTCTTCTTGGCATTTTAGTATTCTCCTTTAAATTTTTTTTGCCTTTTGCAAGGACTTTGGGACTTTGCCCAAAAATACAGCCGTCGCTCACAGCCGGAATCCGGCCGGCGAATCCTTCTGCTTTACAGCATACTGCCTACTTTTTTGCAGAATCCCGAATTTTGAATTCCGAAACGAAGCAGGTTTTCCTTGGTTTTTGTAAAAAACTTATTTTTTCTTTTTCGCGCCGTATTTACTTCTTGCCTGACCGCGTTTTGCCACGCCTGCCGTATCCAGCGCGCCGCGGATGATGTGATACCGCACGCCGGGCAGATCTCTGACCCTTCCGCCGCGGATGAGTACGGAACTGTGTTCCTGCAGGTTATGACCTTCGCCGGGGATGTAAACGACACCCTCCTGCTTGTTGGTCAAACGCACTCTCGCAATCTTTCTGAGGGCGGAATTCGGCTTTTTCGGCGTCGTGGTGGTCACCGAAAGACATACGCCGCGCTTTTGCGGACATTCTTCCATGATCGGCGTCTTCGACTTGACCGGTTTCTGCTGTCTGCCCTGTCTGATTAACTGGTTGATTGTTGGCATTTTTCTACCTCCTTGAAAGTTTCGGATATTCAAAAAACGGTGTCCCGTTTAAAGAAGCGATTCAGCGGTTTTTACCCGCGCATATCGAGTACGGCATAACTGCCGCACTGTTTATTTTAGCAAATTCTGCAAATCAAGTCAATTATTTTACCGTTATTTTCACGTTCTATGACTTTTTTCGCCTGTTTCTGACTTCCTTTCAGCCGCCGCCGTTTCGCCACAGAACAAAACGGCGGCACAAAAGGTTCTTACTCGTCTCCTTCCGCTACCGAAACGATCTGCGGAGAGAGATTTTTATAATCGTTGATTCCCGTACCTGCAGGAATCAGTTTCCCGATGATGACGTTTTCCTTGAGCCCGAGCAGCGGATCGATCTTGTTCTTGATGGCGGCTTCGGTCAGCACGCGCGCCGTTTCCTGGAAGGACGCCGCCGACAGGAAGCTGTCGGTAGCGAGCGCCGCCTTGGTGATTCCGAGAAGCGTTCTCTTTCCCGAAGCGGGCCGTTTGCCTTCTTCCAGTGCTTTGAGGTTTTCCTCTTCAAATTTATAAAGATCGAGTTTTTCGCCCGGAAGAACATCGGTATCCCCGGGGTTTTCCACCTGCACTTTCTTCAGCATCTGACGCACGATGATCTCGACGTGTTTGTCGTTGATATCGACGCCCTGCGAACGGTAAACGGTCTGGATCTCGCGCAGAATGTAATCCTGCACGCCCTTAACGCCCTGTGTTTTTAAGATATCCTGCGGATAAACGGAGCCGTTTGTCAGAATCTTACCCGGTTCCACCCGATCGCCGTTCTTGACCAGAACGCCGTATCCGAACGCGATGGCGTAATCCTTGACCGAACCGTCGTCGCAGTTGATGACGACGTGGATCTGTTTATCCTTTTCCTCGACCATGGCGATGCCGCTGACTTCGCACACGATCGCCGCGTGTTTGGGGCGACGCGCCTCAAAGAGTTCTTCCACTCTCGGCAGACCTTGCGTGATGTCCCCCGTGCTGGCGATACCGCCGGTATGGAAGGTTCTCATGGTAAGCTGCGTGCCCGGTTCGCCGATGGACTGCGCGGCGATGATTCCCACCGCTTCGCCCTTCTGAACGGGCAGACCGTTGCTCATGTTCTTTCCGTAGCATTTTGCGCAGACGCCGTGTTTCGACCTGCAGGTGAATACGCTGCGGATCTCCACGTCCTCGATGCCCGCGCGCACGATGGCTTTCACCTGGTCCTCGGAGATCATAGTATTGCTCTTGACGATGACTTCTCCGCTTGCGGGATCGACGACGTCGTTCACGACGAATCTTCCGATCAGCCTGTCTTCCAGACTCTCGATGATCTCACCCTGCGATCCTTTGATCGCCGTAACGTGGATTCCCTTGGGTTTTTCTCCGAGTTCGGCATAGCAGTCGTCCTCTCTGACGATGACTTCGTGCGAAACGTCGACAAGACGGCGGGTCAGATATCCGGAGTCCGCCGTTTTCAGCGCGGTATCCGCAAGACCTTTTCTTCCGCCGTGAGAAGAAATGAAGTATTCCAGAACCGTAAGCCCTTCACGGAAACAGGACTTGACCGGGATTTCGATGGTTTTCCCGTTCGGGTCGGTCATCAGACCGCGCATTCCGGCAAGCTGCTTGATCTGGTCGATGGAGCCGCGCGCGCCGGAGTCCGCCATCATCCAGATGGGGTTGAACTTATCGAGCGATTTCTTCAGCACCTCGGTCACGTCGTCCGTCGCTTTCTTCCAGATGGAAACGACTTTCTTATAGCGTTCGTCGTCGGTGATGCGCCCTCTCTTATAAAGTTTATCCACGCCGAGAACCTTCGCCTCCGCTTCGCGCAGAATTTCCTGTTTGGATTCCGGCATATGCATATCGAATACGCTCGTCGTGATGGCGCCGATCGTGGAATATTTATACCCGAGCGCCTTGATATTGTCGAGAACCTCCGCGCACGATTTGCTGCCGTGCGTCTTGAAGCACGCGTCCACGATCTTGGAAAGCTGCTTCTTGCCGACCAGCCCTTCGATCTCGTAACGGAGGTAATCTTCGTCCTTTTCTCTCTTCAAAAATCCGATATCCTGCGGAATCTTTTCGTTGAAGATAATCTTGCCGACCGTGATCTTTGTTCTTCCGGTAACGGTTCTTCCGTCGGGAAGCGCAACGGTCCTGCGCGCATAAATTTCGTCCTGCAGTTTCACGTTACCCGTCTGGTACGCCATGATCGCTTCTTCTTCCGAAGCATATACCGGCGGAACGTAAACTTCTCCGTTTTCGTCCTCTCTGCCGTTCTCGTCGTATTTTCCGCCTTCCGCACGGCGCACGATCGTCAGGTAGTACGACCCGAGAACCATATCCTGCGTGGGCGACATCACCGGCTTGCCGTCGGAAAGTTTCAGAATGTTATTGGAAGCGAGCATCAAAAACCGCGCTTCCGCCTGCGCCTCGATGGAAAGGGGCACGTGCACCGCCATCTGGTCGCCGTCGAAGTCGGCGTTGAACGCGCCGCACACCAGCGGATGCAGTTTGATGGCGCGCCCTTCGATGAGCACCGGCTCGAACGCCTGAATGGACAGGCGGTGCAGCGTCGGCGCGCGGTTGAGCATCACGGGATGATCCTTGATGACTTCTTCCAGCACGTCCCAGACGACGGACTTCGCGCGTTCCACCGTCCTCTTGGCGTTTTTGATGTTGTGGCAGATGTTCTTTTCCACCAGTTTTTTCATCACGAAGGGTTTGAACAGTTCGATCGCCATTTCCTTGGGCAGACCGCACTGATACAGTTTGAGTTCCGGACCGACGACGATGACCGAACGGCCGGAATAGTCCACGCGCTTGCCGAGGAGGTTCTGGCGGAATCTTCCCTGCTTGCCGCGGAGAAGCCCCGAAAGCGATTTCAGATCGCGGTTGCCCGCGCCGCTCACCGCCTTGCCGCGGCGGCCGTTGTCGATCAGGGCGTCCACCGCCTCCTGCAGCATCCTTTTTTCGTTGCGGATGATGATTTCCGGCGCGCCGAGTTCCATGAGTTTTTTTAAACGGTTATTCCGGTTGATGACGCGGCGGTACAGATCGTTTAAGTCGCTGGTGGCGAATCTGCCGCCGTCGAGCTGCACCATCGGGCGCAGTTCGGGGGGAATGACCGGCAGCACGTCCAGAATCATCCATTCGGGGCGGTTGCCGCTCTTGCGGAACGCCTCGATGATCTCGATGCGCTTGACCGCGCGAAGACGCTTTTGTCCGGAAGTGTTTTCTTCGATGATCTTTTTGAGTTCGGCGCTCTCCTTGTCGAGATCCACCGCCATCAGCAGTTCCTTCACGGCTTCCGCGCCCATGCCCGTTTTGAACGAACCCGCGCCGTACTGCTCTTCCTTTTCCATCTTCTCGCGGTCGTTGATGACCTGTTTGTACGTTAAATCGGTATTGCCCGCATCGAGCACCACGTGGCAGGCGAAATACAGCACCTGTTCGAGGGCTTTGGGGCTCATATCCAACATGAGGGCGATGCGCGAGGGCACGCCTTTGAAATACCAGATGTGCGACACGGGCGCGGCGAGTTCGATGTGCCCCATCCTGTCGCGGCGGACCTTGGCTTTGGTTACTTCCACGCCGCACTTGTCGCAGATCACGCCCTTATAGCGGATGCGTTTATACTTGCCGCAGTGGCATTCCCAGTCCTTCGTCGGCCCGAAGATCCTTTCGCAGAACAGCCCGCCGATTTCCGGTTTCTGCGTTCTGTAATTGATGGTTTCCGGCTTGGTAACTTCGCCGTAGGACCATTCGCGGATCTTTTCCGGGGACGCTACGCCGATCTGTATCGAATCGAAATTGTTAAGTTCAAACATTTACGCACCCTCCCTTTATTCTTTATCGTCCTCGTCGTCGAACAGCGCGTCATCGTCGAACTCGTCGTCGAAGTCGTCGCCGAAATCGTCGGGAACGGTGGTATCAAGAGGCTCGTCGTCCTCTTCGAAAAGTTCTTTGGAATTGAATTCGAATTCTCCGTCGAAATCCTCGCCGTCGAAATCGTCGGCGAAATCCTCCTCGTCGTCGATCCTGACTTCCTCGATATCCTCTCTTTCGCGCACGTGCGGGGTATCGTCCTCGCTTTCGATCAGATCTTTGATGGCGAGTTCTTCCTTGTTTTCGGTAAGCACCTTCATATCGAGGGCGAGCGACTGCAGTTCTTTGAGCAGCACCTTGAAGGATTCGGGGATGCCCGGCTCGGAAATGCTGTTGCCCTTGACGATGGATTCGTAGGTCTTTACGCGGCCGACGATGTCGTCGGACTTGACGGTGAGGATCTCCTGCAGAATATGCGCCGCGCCGTAGGCTTCGAGCGCCCACACCTCCATTTCGCCGAACCGCTGCCCGCCGAACTGCGCCTTACCGCCGAGCGGCTGTTGCGTTACGAGGGAATACGGCCCCGTGGAACGGGCGTGGATCTTGTCGTCGACGAGGTGGATGAGTTTGATCATATACATCTGCCCGACGGTTACGCGGTTGTCGAACGGTTCGCCCGTACGCCCGTCGTAAAGCTGGATCTTGCCGTCCACTTCCCCGTCGGGGTTGACGAAGTTGTTTTCCCGCAGGAGTTCTTTGATTTCCTTTTCGGAAGCGCCGTCGAACACGGGGGTGGCGATCTTCCAGCCGAGCTGCTTGCACACCAGCCCGAGGTGTACTTCCAGCACCTGCCCGATGTTCATACGCGAGGGGACGCCGAGGGGGTTCAGCACGATCTGCAGCGGCGTGCCGTCCGCCATGAACGGCATATCGCATTCCGGAAGAATGCGGGAAACGACGCCCTTGTTTCCGTGGCGGCCCGCCATCTTGTCGCCGATGGAGATCTTTCTCTTCTGCGCGATGTATACGCGCACGAGTTTATTGACGCCCGGCGGCAGTTCGTCCTTGTTCGCCCGCGTGAAGATCTTCACGTCCACGACGATGCCGCCCTCTCCGTGCGGCACTTTGAGGGAGGTGTCGCGCACCTCTCTCGCCTTTTCGCCGAAGATCGCGCGAAGCAGCCTTTCTTCCGGCGTGAGTTCCGTTTCGCCCTTCGGCGTAACTTTACCGACGAGGATGTCGCCGGAGTTGACTTCCGCGCCGATGCGCACGATGCCGTCCTCGTCGAGGTCTTTCAACGCGTCCTCGCCGACGTTGGGAATGTCGCGGGTGATCTCCTCTTCGCCGAGTTTGGTATCCCGCGCCTCGGTTTCGTGCTCTTCGATGTGGATGGTGGTGAACACGTCGTCGCGGACGAGTTCTTCCGAAAGGAGGATGGCGTCCTCGTAGTTATAGCCTTCCCACGACATAAAGCCGATCAGGATGTTTCTGCCGAGCGCCAGTTCGCCGTTCGCCGTGGAAGGGCCGTCCGCCAGAACCTGCCCTTTTTCCACCCGTTCGCCCTTGTTGATGATGGGGCGTTGGTTAAGACACGTCCCCTGATTGGAACGTTCGAATTTTTTCAGTTTATATACGCGTTTGAACCCGTCGTCCTCGGTGATCGTGATCTCGTCGCCGGCGACGGCGGTCGCCACGCCCGCCTCTTTGGCGATGACCATGACGCCCGAGTCGTACGCGATCCTGCCCTCGATACCCGTCGCCACGATGGCGTTTTCGGGCTTTAACAGAGGCACCGCCTGCCGCTGCATGTTGGAACCCATGAGGGCGCGGTTGGTATCGTCGTTTTCCAAAAACGGGATGAGCGCCGTCGCCACCGAGATGAGCTGTTTCGGGGAAACGTCCATATAGTCGATGAGTTCCCGCGGCTCTTCGGTAATATCCGCCCTGTGGCGGCAGCTGACGCGCTCGTTGACGAAACGCCCTTCCTCGTCGAGCGGTTCGTTCGCCTGCGCCACGATATAATTATCTTCTTCGTCCGCCGTGAGATAATCCACCACGTCGGTGACCACGCCCCGTTCTTTATCCACGCGACGGTACGGCGATTCGATGAATCCGAATTCGTTGACCTTCGCATAGGTGGAAAGCGAAGAGATCAGTCCGATGTTCTGACCTTCCGGCGTTTCGATCGGGCAGAGTCTGCCGTAATGCGAGTGGTGTACGTCACGCACTTCAAAGGTAGCGCGGTCGCGGTTCAGGCCTCCGGGTCCCAACGCCGAAAGTTTTCTCTTATGCGTCAGCTCCGCAATGGGGTTGGTCTGATCCATGAACTGCGAAAGCTGCGAAGATCCGAAAAACTCCTTGATCGCCGCGCTGACGGGACGGACGTTGATGAGTCCGTTGGGCGAGACCTCTTTGGGATCCTGCGTCGCCATTCTTTCCTTGATGACGCGCTCGAGCCGCGCGATCCCGATGCGGAACTGATTTTGCAGCAATTCCCCCACGCTCCTCACGCGGCGGTTGCCGAGGTGGTCGATGTTGTCCACCGAACCGACGCCCTCGTTCAGATCGAGGTTCAAAGATACCACGGCGACGATGTCGTCCACCGTGATGTGTTTATGATTGAGTTTATCCAGAACGGGCCGGATCACCTTTCTCTTTTCCACGTCAAGCGCGCAGTCCTCTTCCTTCAGAAGATCGAAAAACGCCTTGACCGCCTCTACGAACTTCACGCGGATCTCGCGGCATCTTTCTTCGTTTTTCTTCTCCTCCGGCTTTTCTTCGGCCTTGTCCGCGCCTTCTTTTTCTTCCAGATAGAACAGCGCGTTAATCCTTGCGCGGAATTTTTCCGCCGTGTCCTCCGCGCTTTCCGTCTGCATCGCCGCATAGATTTCCCGCGCGAATTTCACCGTCGGATAATACACCGTATCGAGCAGACCGAATTTCTTGCGATCGGTATTCTTAAATTCTTCCACCGAAGAAAAATCCACCACGTTATTCGCGATGACCTTATGACGCCGTCCTTCCGCGCCAGTGATGTACACTTCGTTCACGCCCGCGTTCTGAATGGCGAGCGCCGTCTTTTTGTCGACAACCGTCCCCGCTTCCGCCAGAACTTCCCCGTCCTCGTTGACGACGGTGTCCGCCAGCGTACAGCCGACGATCCGCGCCGACATCTTCAGACGCTTATTGAATTTATACCTGCCGACTTTCGCAATGTCGTAGCGGCGGGGATCGAAAAACAGATTTCTCAGATGCTGACGCACCGCGTCCTCCGTCGGCACTTCGCCCGGACGCAGACGGCGGTATAATTCGATCAGTCCGTCGCTCTCCGACTTCGCCGTATCCTTTTCCACCGTAGCGGCGATCATCGGATTGTTGTCGAATAAAAGGCTCAGCGCTTCGTCGCTGCCGAAACCGAGGGCGCGCAGAAGAACCGTCGCCGTCAGTTTCCGCGTTCTGTCGACGTGGACCCACAGCACGTCGGACGCATCCTGCTCGAATTCCAGCCATGCCCCGCGGTTCGGAATCACCGTCGTGTCGTAAATCTTCTTGCCCGACTTGTCCACCGACTTGCCGTTGTACACGCCAGGACTCCTCACCAGCTGGGATACGATCACGCGTTCCGCGCCGTTGATGATGAAAGAACCGTTTTCCGTCATGAGCGGCATATCGCCCATGAATACTTCCTGGTCGATCACCTCGTCCGTTACCTTATTCACCAACCGGACCTTCACCCTTAACGGAAGGGCGAACGTAGCGTCTCTGTCACGACACTCCTTTTCGTCATACTTCGACGAACCGGAAAGTACGTGATCGAGAAAATACAGTTCAAAGTGGTCGGAATAATCGGTAATCGGCGAAAAATCTTCCAGAACTTCGCTGATTCCTTCTTTGATAAAGTTGTCGTAAGAATCTTTCTGCACTTCCACGAGATACGGGATATCGATCGCTTCCTTGATCTTGGAAAAACTCTTCCGCCTGACTTTACCGCACTGAACTTCTCTTAGATTACGTGCCATCAACAACACTCTCCTTAAAAATTTTTTAAATTGTCCTTGACAGGTTGAGAAAAATCATCAAATGTAGTATAATAGAGGCATGAAATGATTTTACTTAGGAATTATCAGGTTTTTTCAGCCGTTTTCCGAAATATGCGGATCGCGCTTTTTTCCGAAAATAGCGACAATAATCGATAATAACCTATCATAATGCATTATACTACTATAAATGCTTTTTCAAAATAAGTCAAGCAATTTCGGCAAAATTGCATAAAAATTTAAAAGGAAGCGTTATTTCGGGAGAAACGGAGATGAGAATCGATAAATTTTTGAAAATTTCGAGAATCCTGAAACGCCGCACCGTTGCGAACGACGCATGCAACGGCGGAAGAGTTTCGGTGAACGGGAAGAATGTGAAACCGTCGTACAATCTGAAAATCGGAGACGTCGTGGAGATTCACTTTGCCGGCGGCAAAGTGAAATTCCGCGTGAAGGATCTCAAGGAAAACGTGAGAAAGGACGAAGCGGAAACGCTTTACGAAACGGTGGAAGAATGAAGATCAGCGCAGTGATCCCCGCTGCCGGCGCCGGGCGCCGCGCCGGATTCGGAGAAAACAAACTATTGCAGAAAATCGGCGCGGAAACGGTTATTGAAAAAACGGTACGCGCCTTTCGGGACAGCGATCTCGTCGATGAGATCGTGCTGATCGTATCCGCCGCCGATTTCGGCGTCATGCGCGGACTTTTCCCCGACGCCGTCCTCGTGCAGGGCGGCGCGACGCGTACCGATTCGGTGAAAAACGGTCTGCGTGCGGCAACGGGCGACATCGTACTCGTGCACGACGGCGCGCGGCCGTTTGTCGGCGCCGACATCATTGCCCGTTGTATTGAAAGCGTTCAAAAATACGGCAGCGGCGTCGCGGCGGTCGCGGCGTCGGACACCCTTGCCGCCGGAGAAAACGGCGAGATCGTACAGGTTTACGGAAAGGAAGGCAACTACATTCTCCAGACGCCGCAGGCGTTTTACAGAAAGGAACTTCTCGCCGCTTACGAAAAAGCCGAGGGCGTATTCCCCGACGAAAGTTCGCTTTATCTGCGCTATGTCGGCCGCCCCAGGCTGGTAGAAGGCGCAAGGGAAAACCGTAAACTGACTTTCCGGGAAGATTTCGGCTGCGCCTGCCGTACGGGCTGTGGCTACGACACGCACGAACTCGTAGCGGGACGGGAGCTGATCCTCTGCGGCGTGAAGATCCCCCACGAGAAAGGACTTTTGGGACACAGCGACGCAGACGCGCCGGCGCACGCGCTGTGCGACGCCCTTCTTTCCGCCGCGGGTCTGAAAGATATCGGAACGTATTTCCCCGATACGGACAACGCTTTTCAGGGCGCAGACAGCATGAAGCTGCTCGATAAGGTCGTCGCGCTCCTCGAAGAACGGCAGTTGCGCCCTGTCAATGCATCGATCACCGTCCTTGCGCAAAAGCCCAGACTCTCCCCCTATATCGACGCGATGAAACATAACGTTGCGCGGTCTTTGAAGATCTCTCCCGAAAAGGTCGGAATCAGCGCAACCACAACGGAAAAACTCGGTTTTATCGGCAGAGAAGAAGGAATCGCCGCATATGCGACGGTGCTCGTAGAACATTTCGCGTGATTGCGCAAAGTTTTTTTCCGAAAATCCTCGTAATTGCCTCCGGTTTTATCAAACATCTCAACACATCTCCCTATATTCGGTTTTCGCGTCGGTTTTCCGTGCGTTTTTTGCGCCGTATAAAAAAGCAATATTTTTGAAATAATTTTTGAAAAAAGATAACGTTTTAAAAGTTTTGTGGTATTATATATTCTGTAAGAAAAAACGTCGGATTCGAGATGCGATTTCGGCAAAGGAAATTTTTTACAAACGACTTTCGTTGTATTCGGGAACAATTCGACAAATTAAAATATACGGTGTATTACATAAAATTTTAGTATATTATATAGGCAAGGTAAAGGACTATGTTTGGAAATAATTTAAAAAATCTTCGCAACGAAGCACAAGTCAATCAAAAGGCGCTTGCCGCGCAGTTCCGCGTGACGCAGGCTACGATCAGCAGCTGGGAAAACGGAAGAACCGCTCCGTCTTTTGAACAACTGATCCAGATCGCCGATTATTTCGACGTATCCGTGGACTATCTCATCGGGCGTACAAACATCGACAATAATTACGTTTATAACCCGCAGAAAGACATTGCCGATATTCTGGAAATTCTACAACAGACCGACAATCGCGAACGCGAAGTGATTTACCGCTTGCTGAAGGAATATACCAAGGCGAAAAAAGCGTTTTCAAAAGAATGAATTCCCTTTGCAGCCCTGTAAATTTCTCAACACGCCGCAAACACGCCGATCTTTCCGATCAAGAGAGCGGCTGTTTTTAATCTGTTGCCCTTTTTCGGACCGAAGTTCCGTTTCCTGCGGCGGCACACCCCGGTTTCCGGATTGAAAATTCCGTAAAACAGGCGGAACTGATCTGATTTTTTCTTCGGTTTTTCCGAACGGAACGCAAAATACGCCGACCAAAAATCCGCATTGCGGAAGTCGGACATTTTCAAAGGCACATCGCACTGAATTTTATTGAACAACAACCAAGGGGGCGAAGTTTTGAAACTTCGCCCCCTTCATCATTGCATCGTTGATCCGACGGGGTCTTACCCGCAAAGGTTTGTGCCGAAATTATTGCAGTTTGCTTTCCGTTCCGTTCAGCAGTACCGCTTTTTTCTTTTTTGACAATTTATAAAGGATTCCGAAACACACCGCCGCCAAAACGGGAAAGATTGCGGCGAACAAAACGCCGGCTTTCATGCCGAGCTGCTCGACGGTAAGCTGAAGCGACGAGGCAAGACCCGCCGCGTCGGGGTTCAGGATGATCGCGTCCGCAATCAGTCCGATGAGCTGCGGGCCGACGGAGGCACCGAGATCCCCTCCGGCCGCCATAAGCGCAAAAACAGCCACATTGGCGTGCGGGAAAAAATCGGAAGTTGCAATCAGGCTGCCCGGCCAGAGCATCGACGTACAGAATCCCGTAAGCGCACAGGCAATCAATCCGAGAACGGGCAGAGACGTTACCGCCGCAACCACATAACACACGATCGCGCCGCAGGCTCCCGCAATGAGAAAGCGATAGATGCTCTTACCGCAAAGCGCGTAAATCGTTCTTCCGAGTCCGAGCATGAACGCGAACATTGCCACGCCGAAAATATCCCCCAGAAGTTTGGAAATCCCGAGCGCCTGTTCCAGATATCCGGAACACCATTGCGACATGATGTTTTCGCTTGCTCCCCCGAAGAAAATACATAAAATACAGAGAATCAGGGATTTATCCGTAAACAGCTTCACCGCGCCGGACGTCTTTTGCGGAGTTTCCATTTCGGGCATGGGCGCGAAAAAAAACAATCCCGCCGCCACAACGGGGATCGCCGTCAGTCCCAACGCCAGCCAATACCAATTTTCCTTTCCGATCAGATACAGGATTCCGCTGCTCGCCAATACGATCGCAACGACGCCCCATGCGTACACGGAGTGAAGTTTGCTCATTTCCCGTTCCGGATGTTCGGAAGGCATCGCGGCGATCAGCGGACTGATGAGAACTTCCGCCAGACCGCCGGAAAGGGCAAAAATCATCGTTCCCGCCACAAGTCCCCAATATGCCGCCTGCGGAAAGAGCATCGGCAGCGTGGCATAAACCGCAAACCCGACCGCCGTCAGAACGGGCATGATCCTGATCGTCAGTTTGAGATTGAACTTATGCGAATAGAACGAAAAAATCAGATCGATGGCAAGCTGCGTGCAGAAGTTCACAAGCACGAGCAAGCCGAGCAGACTGTATGAAATTCCGTAGTGCGTATAGAATGTGGAAAAAAGCAGCGGAGAAATCGTCGCAACAGCGGACATGGAAATATTGGTGATATACGCGGCAGCCTTTGCCGTTCTGAAATTTTGCATCTTCTTTTCGACCGATCATTCAGTTTTTTTAATTATAACACAATTTTTCTCAGTATGTAAAGAATTTAACTGCCACTCGCTTGCGTTATGATCGATTTTCGGCGCAGAAAACGAGCAGTTTTTTCCGCTTAATCAAAAAGCGGTCTGCCCGACGGCAAACCGCTTTCAACCGTTTTAAGTGAAACGCTTTTATCACACGCAGCCTTGCGCTTTCATCGCTTCCGCAACTTTCATGAAACCGGCGATATTCGCGCCCGCCATGTAATTGCCGGGCATACCGTAGGTCTTCGACGCTTCGTCGCAAGCCTTGAAGATACTCTTCATGATGCCCTGCAGTTTTGCGTCGACTTCCTCGAACGTCCAGGAAAGACGCTGGCTGTTCTGGCTCATTTCCAGTCCCGACGTCGCCACGCCGCCCGCGTTCGCTGCCTTTGCCGGACCGTAAAGCAGTTTGTTTTCCAGATAAATCTCAATGGCTTCCGGCGTAGAAGGCATATTGGCTCCTTCCGATACGGCGATGCATCCGTTTTTCACAAGGATCGCCGCGCTTTCGCCGTCGATCTCGTTCTGCGTTGCGCAGGGAAGCGCAATATCGCACTTCACCGTCCATACGCCTTTGCAGCCCGCCGTGTATTTCGCTTCCGGATGGAAGTTCAGATATTCCTTGATTCTCTTTCTTTCCACTTCCTTAAGCTGCTTCACGCAGGCAAGATCGATGCCGTTTTCATCGTAAATATATCCGTCGGAATCGGACATCGTCACGACCTTCGCCCCGAATTCCGTCGCTTTCTGCGCCGCGTAGATCGCCACGTTTCCCGAGCCGGAAATGACGACCGTCTTGCCCTTGAACGACGTGCCGTTGGCTTTGAGCATCTCTTCGGTAAAATAGCAAAGACCGAAACCCGTCGCCTCGGTTCTCGCAAGCGAACCGCCGTAAGGAAGTCCCTTGCCGGTCAGCACGCCGGTAAATTCGTTGCGGATTCTCTTATACTGCCCGAACATAAATCCGATTTCGCGCGCACCGGTACCGATATCCCCCGCGGGAACGTCGCAGTCCGCACCGATATGACGGGAAAGTTCCGTCATGAAGCTCTGGCAGAAACGCATGATTTCGCCGTCGGATTTTCCTTTGGGATCGAAATCGGAACCGCCTTTGCCGCCGCCCATCGGCAATGTGGTAAGGCTGTTTTTGAAGGTCTGTTCAAATCCGAGGAACTTGATGATGCTCAGATTGACCGAAGGATGCAGACGGATCCCTCCCTTGTACGGTCCGATCGCGGAATTGAACTGTACGCGGAATCCGCGGTTCACCTGCACTTTGCCGTGATCGTCCACCCAGGGAACGCGGAACATGATCTGTCTTTCCGGTTCAACGATTCTTTCCAACACGCCCGCCTCCACAAGATCGGGGCGTTTTTCCACAACGGGATCGAGAGTCATCAACACTTCCGTAACCGCCTGAATGAACTCAGGTTCCCCCTGATTGCGCTTTTCAACCCTTGCGAGCAATTCCCGCAAATATGCGTTTTTAATCGCCATATGTATTTCTCCTTATGTTACCCTGCCGACCGGCAGATTTTTTACAGATTTATTTTAGCACAACTTTTTTTAATTGACAACTTTTATGATCAAAGAAATCCAGATAAATATTTATAGAAAATATTATCACGCCTTATACTTCTCGATTTTTTGTCCGAAAAACGTCTTTTTGGGTAAGCGGACTTGTCATCGGGAAAGAAATATGCTATACTGAAAAAAAAGCGTAACGGCTTTGCAGCCAACAAAAAGGAGCACGAATATGAAAACCGTTGATAAGCCTATGAAGAAAAACAGGATCAAGCGTTTTGATTTCGTAAAAAAGCCGTATTATTTTTCGCCGATGCGGCATATTGCGTATCTGGTGGGGAAAATATTTCTGCGCGGCGGCGACGTAACGATCCGCCGCGTCAACATGGACGGACTGAAGCCGCCCTATTTCATGCTGGCGAATCACGCGTCGGTATTCGATATGGCGACGAGTATGCTGGTCAACTATCCGCATCGGACGTATAACGTCGTCGCACTCGACGGGCTGTACGATTTTACCGAACCGCTGATGCGGAGCATCGGGACCATCGCGAAGCGGAAATTCATTAAGGATCTCGCGCTGATCAAGAACATGAAATATGTCGTGACGAAATGCAAGGACGCGATCCTGATGATGTATCCGGAAGCGAAATATTCGCTGCAGGGCGCAACGTCGTATCTGCCGCCGACGCTCGGAAAGCTGGCGAAATTTCTCGGCGTGCCGGTGGTATCCTGTCATCTGAGCGGATGCTATGTCAACGCCCCGCAATGGCATAAAATCTACAATAAGCATCCGAAGATCGAAGCGCTCGTCACGCAGACGTGTACGGCGGAGGACGTGAAGAATCTTTCGGAAGAAGAATTGCAGAAAAAAATCGTAGACAATTTCAAATACGACGATTTCAAGTGGCAAAAGGACAATAACGTGATTATCGACGTTCCCTATCGGGCGCAGGGACTTAACCGCATCCTGTACAAATGCCCGCATTGCGGCACGGCGCATAAAATGAAAGGCGAGGGCATTAATCTGACGTGCGAATCCTGCGGAAAAGTTTGGGAAATGACGCCGCTCGGAGAACTGAAAGCGCTGGAAGGCGAAACGGAATTTTCCCATATTCCCGACTGGTTTGACTGGGAAAAAGCGGACGTCGAACGGCGCGTACGGGAAGGCACCTACCGCTTTGAGGACGAAGTGAGAGTCAAGACCATGCCCAACGCGCAGCATATGTACCGACATCCCAACGGCAGACTCGTTCACGATATTTCGGGATTTCACTTTACGGGACACGTTTACGACGAAGACGTCGATTTATATTTCGACTCCAAGATCCAGGACGGCGTCCACATCGAATACCCCATCAAGAACAACGATTATACCGACAGCGTGATTCTCTACACGCAGGATGAAAGTTATTATCTGATGCCCGTGCACGCGAGAGACGTCATCACCGAGATCTCCCTCGCCACCGACGCGATTTATGCGTTCAGAAACGAAAAGAAAAACGTATAAAAAGGAAAAGTTGCTTAAAAAACAGCTCCCCGCCGCATCGTGCGGCGGGGAGCTGTTTTTTAAGCAGAAAATTTCCGACGTTTGCGATTTTCGGCATTTCTTTTCGGAAACCGACCTCAGAACAGTTGCAATACATCCACCAGAACGGCGAATCCGACGAGGAAAATCAGTCCCGCAAAATGAATCGCGCCCTCCACCTTGCGGTTGACAGGTTTTTTGCGGATCCATTCGATCAGCGTAAAAATGACGCGGCTGCCGTCGAGCGCGGGTATAGGCAGAAGGTTGAAGACCGCAAGATTCACGCCGATGAAGGACGAAATCATCAGAAGATAGTTCAATCCCCCCGTCTTGATGGCGTTTGCGGTCACCGTGACGGTGGTAATGGTCCCTCCCAACGAGGACAGTCCGAGTTTTCCCGTAAGCAGCTGACCGAGTACCGTGAAGATCGTTCCCGCCACGCGGAAAGAATATTCAAAACTGCCGCCGAGCACACTCCAGAAACCCGTACGGACGTTTACGGCATATAAACTTTTGCATCCGAGCGCCTTCAGGAGGGTATTCGTATCCTCGATATTGACAAAATCGCCGTCGCTCTTTAACGTAACGAGAAGCTCCATCTTCTCCCCTTCTCTGAGGACCGTTACGGGAATCACGTCGCCGGCGGAAAGCTCATCGATGGATTTCATAATATCCGTCGCCATATAGATCCGACGACCGTTGATGTTTAAGATCACGTCGTCAACCCGTAACATCTCTCCGACGGCGGCTGTCGGATCCGACAGTTCGTGTATGCGGTACGCCGGCTGCCCGTATACGGCAAACATCAAAACGATGAGCAGCACGGCAAGCAGATAATTCATCAGCGCGCCGCTGATCAGCACGATGATCCTCTGCCACGGCTTCTTATTGTTGAAGGAATCGGGCGAAGCGTCCTCCTCGTCTTCTCCCGCAAACGCGCAGAATCCGCCGAGGGGCAACGCCCTTACGGAAAAAATTTCCCCGTTCTTCGCCGTGCGGGAAAAAAGTTTCGGTCCGAATCCGATGGCAAACTCGTTGATTTTAAAATGAAAAATTCTGCCCGCCGTATAATGTCCGAATTCATGCACGGTGATCATCACCAGCAATACCACGACGGCCAGTAAAATATACAGAATATTCTGCATTACGCTTGTAAAACTAAGCAGTAGGTTTTCCATTCAGCTCCGCGATAATCTCTTTCGCCAGTTTCCGCGCTTTTTTATCTTCGCCGACCAGCGTTTCTTCCCCGTCTATGACAACGCGCTCCGTGCGTTGCAACGTTTTTTCCAACACCTGCGCAATGTCCGTAAAGCAAAGTTCTCCTTTCAGAAAAGCCGCCACGGCGACCTCGTCCGCCGCATTGAGCGCGCACGGATAATTATCTCCCATTTCCATACTCTTCAGCGCAATGAAGAAACACGGGTATTTTTCCCGATTCACCGGCTGAAACGTCAGCGCGCCGATCGACTTGAAATCGAGCTTCTTTGCCGACGTCCCGAGCCGCCGCGGCGCGGTCAGCGCAAGCTGTATGGGAACTTCCATGGTGGGAACGCCGAGCTGCGCGATCACCGCGCCGTCCTTCATTTCGACCATGGAATGTATGATGCTCTGCGGATGAATCACCGCTTCCACCTGTTCGGCTTTCGCACCGTAAAGCCACATCGCTTCCATCACCTCGAACGCCTTATTGACCATGGTGGCGCAATCGACGGTGATCCGCCCGCCCATATTCCAGTTCGGATGCTGCAACGCTTCTTCCGCCGTGACCGATCGGAGTTCTTCCGCGCTCTTGTCGCGGAACGCGCCCCCGGACGCCGTCAGGATGATCTTCTCGTAAGGCGCGTGGCGGTCGAATCCCAACGCCTGCCAGATCGCGGAATGTTCGCTGTCGATCGGCGCAAGCTCCACCCCCGCCTTTTCCACCGCGGGAATCACGAGCGAGCCGCCGACGACAAGGCTCTCCTTATTGGCAAGCGCGATCTTCTTTTTCATGCGCGCCGCCTTCAGCACCGCGCGTACGCCGATAAACCCGACAAGCGCGACCACTACGACGTCCGCCTCCCGGATGATCGCTTCCAGATATGCGTCTTCCCCGAAATAAAGCGCACAACGCGTTGCGTCCCCGTAGTCATAATAAAAGCCGTTTTCATCTTTCTTCACCGCGGGGCAGGCGATGTCATCCCTGTCGCGCGCCAACGTGGCGACGCGCGGGCGGAACGTTTCCGCCTGTTGAAAAAAAGCGCGGACATTTCCGCCCGCCGCAAGGGAAACGATTTCGAATTCGTCCCGATGCCGCGCGACGATCTCCAGCGTCTGAACGCCGATGGAACCCGTGCTTCCGAGAAGTGCTATTTTTATCATATTCATCCAAGGCGGTTTTTATACCGGAAAACCGCGAACCGTAAAAAACTTCGTTTTTTCCGAGAACGTCCCTTCCTCTTTTCAGACGGCAAGAAAGATCAATGCGATAAACACCGCGCAAAACGAAATACCGTCTATTCTGTCCATCACGCCGCCGTGACCGGGCATGATCTTTCCCATATCCTTGATCCCGACGCGGCGTTTGAGCCAGCTTTCGAACAGATCGCCGAGTTCGGTAAAAAACGCGGCGAAAAATCCGATCGCAAGGAAAATCAACCAGCCGACGGGAAGTTCCGGCAGGAAAATAAAATACAGAATCAGCGCGCCGATCGCGCCGCCGACGAGTCCGCCGATCGCGCCGGAAACCGTCTTGTTGGGACTGACCGACGGGCAGAGTTTTTTGCCGCCGATCAGACTGCCCACGAGGTAAGCGAAGGTATCCGCGAGGGGCGAGGTGACGAAAATCAGCAAAAGCGCAAGCAAGGCGTCCTCGCCGTAGGTATTTGCGGCGAGCATTCCGAACAGCAATGCGTCGGGATAATAAACCGGCAGCAGGCAAACGCCGGCATTGAACCCGAAGTCCTCTTTTGCAAACGCGCGTGCAAGCACCGCACCCGCGCCGCAGATTACAAGGACGACAGATCCCCAACTCAGCCCGAAAAAGGTAACTACGGGAACCAGCGCAATCGCCCCGATCCAGACAAAAACGCTCGCCGCAACGCCGCTTCTCCCGGCGAACGCTTTGCCGTACGTTTCGCTGTGTTTCAGCGCGCGCCAGACCTCGAAGGTCCCGACCAACGAGAAAAACCACACGAGAACATTAAACAATCTCGCGTCGACATATTCTCGTAAGAAAAAAAATCCCGTAATCAAAGCGATAAAAACCGCTCCGGATATCGTTCTTTTTAACATTCCACTTTCCCGTATCTGCGCTTTCTTTTGGAATAATTTTCAATGGCCTTGTCGAATTCCGCTTCGTCAAAATCGGGCCAAAGAACGTCGGTAAAATAAAGTTCGGCATACGCCGCCTGATATAAGAGAAAATTGGAAAGACGGATCTCTCCTCCCGTGCGGATGATCAGATCGAGTTCCGGCTGTCCCGCCGTATACAGATTTTCCGCAAGGCTTTCTTCCGTAATCTCCCCTTTTTCCGCCGCCCGTCTCGCCGCGCGGACGATCTCGCCCCGCCCGCCGTAATCCACGAGAACATTGAGGTTGCGTTCGGTAAACATCGCCGTTTTCGCCGTATATTTTTCAATGACCGCATTGAGATCCGCCGAAAGCCGCTCTTTCGCCCCGAGTACGTTCAGCCTGATCTGTTTTTTTACCGCCTTCGCCGTCAGCTTTTTCAGATAGTGCGCGAGCAGTTTCATCAACTGCTGCACTTCTTCCGCCGGACGCGCCCAATTTTCCGAGGAAAACGCATAAAGCGTGACGCTCTTCACGCCGATCGTAAAGGCGTGTTCCACGATACGATCGACGTTCGCCGATCCCGCTTTATGTCCGTACGAACGCTCTTTTCCGCGCTTTTGCGCCCAACGTCCGTTCCCGTCCATGATAATGCCCACATGCAAGGGGATATTGTTTCCTTCCATATCAGACCGAAAGGACGTCCTTTTCTTTTTCCGCGGCTGCCGCGTCGATGGCGGCTATGGTCTTGGTAACGACTTTTTCCGCTTCCTTCTCCGCCTGTGTCTGTTCGTCTTCGGAAATTTCCTTGTTGTTCTTGAGTTTTTTCAGTTCGTCCATACAGTCGCGGCGTACGTTCCTGACCGCCACTTTCGCGTCTTCCGCCATCTTCTTGACCTGTTTGACGAGTTCTTTTCTTCTCTCTTCCGTCAGTTGCGGAAAAACCAGCCGGATCACTTTTCCGTCGTTGGTCGGAGTGATGCCGATGTTCTCCGCCAGAAGCTGTTTTTCGATGACTTTCAGCATGGAATTGTCCCACGGCGCGATCACAAGGCAACGCGCATCGCTCACCGACAGATTTCCCACCTGATTGATGGGCGTCGGCGTGCCGTAATAATCCACCAGCACTTTGTCGAGAATATGCGGATTCGCTCTTCCCGCGCGCAATACCGCATAATCGGCTTTCAGCACGGAAACCGTTTTTTCCATGCGCTCTTCCGCATCGAGTATGATCATTTCCACCTGTTCGTTTTCAAATGCCATTTCCTTTTCCTCCTTTTTCCTTGTTGTTTGCATATCGGCAAAATGCCGTAACCTTCTATTTTATGATCGTGCCGATCTTTTCCCCCATCACCGCGCGCTTGATGGCGTCCTTTTCAAACAGTCCGAACGCAAGCACGGGAATGTCGTTTTCCATACAGATCGTGATCGCCGTGGTATCCATCGCCTTCAGATTGCGGTTGATAAACTCCATATGCGTGATCTCTTCGATTTTGACCGCGTGCGGGTTGAGTTTGGGATCGGAATCGTAGATACCGTCCACGTTCTTCGCCAGAAGAAGAATATCCGCGTTAATCTCCGCCGTTCTGAGCGCCGCGCCGGTATCCGTGGAAAAATACGGATTGCCCGTGCCGCACGCGAAAATGACGATACGTCCCTTTTCCAGATGCGACAGCGCTTTTCTCAAAATGTACGGTTCCGCAACCCGCGTGATGGTAAGCGCCGTCTGTACCCGCGTTTCCAGCCCGCGCCTTTCCAGAGCGTCCTGCAATGCAAGCGAATTGATCACCGTTGCCAGCATTCCCATATGATCCGCCGTCGTACGGTCCATTTCCTTTCCTTCCCTGCCGCGCCAGAAATTGCCCCCGCCGATGATGATGCCGATCTCCACGCCCATCGCCTTGACTTCCGCTATCTGGTCCACTACCTGCGCAATCACCTTTTCATCGAGTCCGAATCCCGCTTCTCCCGCGAGCGCCTCGCCCGAAAGTTTGATCACCACTCTGCCGTACTTCGCCTTCGCCATACCTTTCTCCTTTGGTTTAAAAGTATTCCCGTAATACCAAAAGAAACACTTAAATCAAAGTGTTCCTTTTCAGTTTTCGGTTTTCCGCCGTAAAATTCAATTATTTTTTCATCTGCGCTTCGACTTCCGCGGCAAAATCGTTGGATTTCTTTTCCAACCCTTCGCCCATCTCGAAACGTGCAAAACGCTTCACCTTCACGCCGCCGGCTTTTGCGGAAACTTCCTTTTCCACCTGTGCGATGGTCTTGTCGGGATCCTTGACGAATTTCTGGAAAAGCAGACAGAAATCTTCGTAATACTTCACGATCCTGCCTTCCACCATTCTTTCGATAATCTTCTCGGGCTTGCCTTCGTTGAGCGCCTGCGCGCGAAGAATTTCCTTTTCGTGTTCCAGAACTTCCGCGGGAACGTCTTCCTTATTGACGTAGAACGGCTTCGCCGCGGCGATCTGCAGCGCAACGTCGTGCGCGAACGCCTTCACCTCGTCGGTCACGTTCGCCGCCTCGATCTCCACGAGCACGCCGACTTTGCCGCCCATGTGAATGTAACTTTCCACCATGCCGTTTTCCGCAACGTACTTTTCAAAACGGCGGATCGCGATCTTTTCGCCGATCTTCGCCGTAGCGGCTACCGTTTCGTCGTGCTTCGCCGCGATCAGCGCGTCGGCGTCCTTAACGTCGTTGTGAAGCACATAATCGACCACGTCGTCCACGAAAGCCTTGTACTGATCGCCCTTTGCCACGAAATCGGTTTCGCAATTGACTTCCACCATTGCGCCCACGTTGCCTTCGATCTTCGCCGCAACGATCCCTTCCGCCGCGATCCTCGAAGCCTTCTTCGCCGCCGTCGCGATTCCTTTTTCTCTCAGGTAATCGATCGCCTTATCCATATCGCCGTCCGTTTCCGTAAGCGCTTTTTTACAATCCAAAATCCCGGCGCCGGTCTTCTGACGGAGCGCCACAACATCACTGCCTGTAAACATTACCTTTCCTCCTCGCATTGATTCTTTCCGGAATTTATTCTTCCGTTTTATTTTCCGCGGATTCTTCCGCCGCTTTTTCCGTATTTTCTTCCTTTACTTCCTCTGCCTGTTCCTCGGGAATGGAATATTCCTCGCCCTGGTTGGCTTCGATGACCGCGTTGGCGATGACCGACGCAATCAGTTTTACCGCGCGGATCGCGTCGTCGTTTCCGGGGATCACATGGTCGACCAGATCGGGATCGCAATTCGTGTCGGTGATCGCTACAATGGGGATATTGAGTTTTCTCGCTTCCTGCACGGCGATGTTTTCATGGCTGGGATCGACGATGAACATCACTCCCGGCAGATTGCGCATTTCCTTGATGCCGCCGAGATTGGCTTCCAGCTTGTCGCGTTCCGCCTTGAGTCCCATCACTTCTTTTTTGGGAAGAAGGTCGAATTCGCCCATCTTTTCCATGTTGTTGAGTTTATTCAGGCGATCCACTCTGCTGCGGATGGTCTTGAAGTTGGTCAGCGTGCCGCCCAGCCATCTGGAATTGATGTAGTACATTCCGCAACGTTCCGCTTCCTGCTTTACCGCTTCCTGCGCCTGTTTCTTCGTTCCGACAAAGAGAACGCTCTTGCCTGCTTTGACCGAATCGACGACGAATTTATACGCATCGTTCTCGATAAGGTCCACGGTCTGTTCGAGGTTGATGATGTGAATTCCGTTTCTTTCCCCGTAAATGTATTTCTTCATTTTGGGGTTCCATCTTCTCGTCTGATGCCCGAAATGTACGCCGGCTTCGAGCAACTGCTTCATTGAAATAACTGCCATTTTGATTCCTCCGTTTTTTCCTCCCCACGCCCTTTTAAGCACGGCTGAGATTCCGCATGAAAAGATTTACGGAACAACGAACGCCGAAGAACGCGGGTGCGAATTTTCCATAGCTGATTTATTTTACCATAGCTTGCGGGATTTTGCAAGGAATTTAAAGCATTTTCCGCGAAAGTGAGAGAATTTTATCCATCATTCCCTTTTTCCGACGTATTCCGGCAAACGGAAAAAATTCTTGCGCGACGGCTTTCTCTCGGTTGACAAAATTTTCACGGTAATGTATCATAAAAGAAAATTTTATTTTGGAGGTAGGGGTTAAATTGACACCTTACGGCAAGAAGGCGGACGATGTTCTGAAAGAACTGAACGTCAGCGCAGAAACCGGATTGAGCGATGAAGAAGTTCTCGCCCGCAGAGCGCAATACGGAGAAAACCGTCTGCGGGAAAAAAAGAAAAAGAGCCTTGCGGTACGCTTCTTTGAACAGTTCAAAGACATGATGATCATCATCCTGTTGCTCGCCGCAGTGATTTCCTTCGTGATGGCGTGCGTGGAAGCCAATCCGAAAGAATTCATCGAACCGGCGCTGATACTTCTCATCGTTATTCTGAACGCCGTCATCGGCGTGGCGCAGGAAAGCAAAGCGGAAAAGGCGCTCGAAGCGCTCAAAAACATGTCGGCGCCCCACGCCCGCGTCATTCGCAACGGCAAGGAAATGCTCATCAATTCGGCGGAGATCGTTCCGGGAGACATCATCCGCCTGGAAGCGGGAGATTTTGTTCCCGCGGATGCGCGGCTCATCAAAAGCGTCAACCTGAAATCGGAAGAGTCGGCGCTGACGGGAGAATCGGTTCCCGCGGAAAAGGACGCCCTTTCGGAGGTTGCGGAAAACGCGCCGTTGGGCGATCGGAGCAATATGGTCTATTCCGGCTGTTCCGTTACATACGGCACGGCTACGGCTGTGGTCACCGGCACGGGCATGAATACCGAAATGGGCAAGATCGCAGATCTTCTCAGCGGCGAAAAGGAAACGGCGACGCCCTTACAGCAGAAACTTTCCAAGCTGGGAAAAATGCTGGGAATCATGGCGCTGGCGGCGTGCGCGATCATCTTCATCGTGGGACTGATCGACAAGATGGATCCGATGGAAATGTTCATGACGGCGGTATCGCTGGCGGTATCCGCCATTCCCGAAGGTCTGCCGGCGATCGTCACCATCGTGCTGTCCATCGGCGTGACGCGTATGGTAAAGAAAAACGCCATCATCAAGCGGCTGCCCGCCGTGGAAACGCTGGGCAGCGCATCGGTCATCTGTTCGGATAAAACGGGGACGCTGACCCAGAACCGCATGACGCTGGTCAAAGCCTACCCCGACGGCGGGGAGCTGACGGAAATTTCCGACAATAACGGCGAAGCGATCAGGAAACTGCTGATTTACGGCACCCTTTGTTCCGACGGTTCGGTGACGATCGGAGAAAACGGCGAACAGCAGCACATCGGTGACCCGACGGAGACGTCCATCGTATATGCGGCGCTCCGCAACGGATACAGCAAAGATCAACTGAACTCGACCTATCCGCGGATTGCGGAACTGCCCTTCGATTCCGACCGGAAACTGATGACGACGGTCAACGAAATGGACGGCAAATACGTCGTAATCACGAAAGGTGCGTGCGACATTCTCTTCGACAAATGCGTGAAAGGCGACACGGAAAAAGCGCGTATCGTCAATGAAGAAATGAGTAAAAACGCCCTGCGCGTCCTCGCGGTGGCGTACAAAGTGCTCGACAAAGCTCCCGAAGAAGTTTCTTTCGAGGCGCTGGAAAGCGACCTGACTTTCATGGGACTCGTCGGCATGATCGACCCGCCCCGCCCCGAAGCGAAAGAAGCGGTTGCGCTTTGCCGCAAGGCGGGCATCAAACCCGTCATGATCACGGGCGATCACGTCGTGACGGCGTCGGCTATTGCGAGAGATCTCGGAATCCTGACGGATCAAGACAAAGCGATCACGGGCGCGCAGCTCGATCAGATGGACGACGCGACGCTCGATAAGGAAGTGGAAAACATCGCGGTCTATGCGCGCGTATCCCCCGAAAACAAGATCCGCATCGTAAAAGCATGGCAGAAAAAAGGACAGGTGGTATCGATGACGGGCGACGGCGTAAACGACGCCCCCGCACTCAAAGCGGCAGACATCGGCTGCGCGATGGGCATTACGGGTACCGACGTTGCGAAGGGCGCGGCGGACATGACGCTCACCGACGACAACTTCGCCACCATCGTGGATGCGGTCAGGGAAGGACGCGGTATCTATGCGAATATTAAAAAAGTGGTGGGCTATCTGCTCGGCACGAATATCGGCGAGGTGCTGACGGTGTTCTTTGCGATGATCATCTGGCAGATCTCCCCGTTTATCTCCATTCAGCTTCTTTGGATCAACCTCGTGACCGACTCCCTGCCCGCCATCGCACTCGGCATGGAAAAAGTGGAAAAAGATATCATGGATCATCCCCCGAAGCCGAAAAACGAAGGGATCTTCGCACACGGTCTGGGCATCAAGGTGGCCATTCAGGGACTGATGTTCGCCGCCCTCACGCTCGGCGCGTTGCACCTCGGCAGCTACTTCGGTTCCCTCGCGGGCATGAGCGCGGAGGACTGCTCCAAAGCGGGCTCCACGCTGGCGTTTATGGTGCTGGCGCTGTGCCAGGTGGTTCAGTCCTACAATATGCGCTCCTCCCATTCCATTTTCAGCATCGGCGTTTTCGGCAATAAAATGCTCAACTTCGCCGCCGTCGTTTCACTGGTCATGGTGGCTTTCGTCCTCTTTGTTCCCGGCGTGAACGGCGCATTCGGCATGATCTATTTCCCCCAGTGGTGGGCATACCTCGTCGGACTCGGTCTGGCGCTCGTTCCCATTCCCGTCATGGAAATCAGTAAAGCCGTAGGGCTCATCAAAAAACATCATCACTGATTGCAAACCGATAACGCAAAGGCGGCGTCTTTTTGACGCCGCCTTTGCGTTATTATTGAGACTTTTTCATCCCATCATGATCTCGGAAATCACTTCCAGAACCTTATCGTGACAACCGCCGCATCCCGTGGAGCAATGCGTGATTTTCTGCACTTCGTCGAACAGCGCAAGCACATCTTCAAACTTGCTGTGCCCTTCCAACGCGTCGGCTATGTTGTTGTAACTCACCTGCTTACAGTTGCATACCATATAATTTGCTTTCATATGTTCCTCCCGCGGGCATTTTCCGTCCGCTTTTCTTTTTCTTTTTCGATTATACCGCATTTTCCGCGGTTCGTCAATAAAAAACCGCCCGCTTTCCGCGGACGGTTATCCCTTAAAATTCTTCTTCCGGCTCTTCGTCTTCGTCGTAATCTTCGTCGAATACGCGGCAGAATTCTTCATATACCTCGTCGAGCAGATCCTGATCTTCGATGGGCAGCAGATCGCTCTCCTCCCCTTCTCCGTCTCCGACTTCAAAGATGATCAGTTCGTCGTCATCCACGCCCTCGATCTCCTCCGCCGCCTGAAACGCCGCGTAATACGCGTTCTTGAACTCGATCGTGCCGAGATGATAAAACTTCATCGCCTTGCCGTTTTCATCGGTCAGTTCCACGATATCGGGTTCTTCACAACCGCATTCGCAATCGTGATCGTGATCGCAACAACCGCCGTGTTCGTGCTCGTGTTTATGACCGCAGCAGCCCTCGCCGTGTTCGTGCTTGTGTTCGCAGTTTCCTTCGCCTTCCCCTTTCTTATGCCCGCATCCGCAGGTCTTTTTCTCTTCTTCCTTCATTGCCTTTCTCCTTTATTTTTAATTGTTTGCAAATAACCTTCCAGGATGTACGCCGCCGCAAGCGCGTCCACATACTTCTTTCTCTCTTCCCTGCGCTTGTTCCCCTCGATCAGCGTCTTATGCGCCTCCGCCGTCGTACAACGCTCGTCGCTCGTCACGATCGGTATATCCAGAACCTTGCGCAACGCGTCGATAAAAACCTCCGTATATTCCGTCTGCGCACTGCGACTCCCGTCAAAATTCAACGGAAGTCCGCATACGACTTCTTCCGCGTTCCGTTCCCGGATCAGCGCGGAAAGATTCATCAGATCGGTTTTCAAATTTTTCCGCACATACGTTCCGACCGGCAAGGCGTAACTGCCGAAGGGATCGGTAATCGCAATGCCGATCCGTTTGGATCCGATATCGAGCGCAAGAATTTTTTTCATGGTCTTTCTCCCGGAAATTTCCGCAGCGTTTCTCCCGGCAGGTATATCTTACCACATCTTCGCCCGCTTTACAATAAAAATACGGGCGAAACGGCAAAAATTTCCGTCCTGCCCGTATTTTTATAAAATTTTATCGGAAATTATTCCTTTTCCTGAGACTTTTTCTTCATGGATTCGGCCTTTTCGAGAACCTGCTCCTGTCCCTTTTTGACTGCCTGACGCGCTTTCGCGGAATTGGTCGCCAGCACCGCGCCGCCGATCATTCCCAGAATCACGCCGACAAAAAATTTATCGTCCATAATCTCTCCTCCCCGAAGAATATTATGTCCCGTTTTTTCGTTCTTATGCGCCCCGTTTTTTGCGGTAATCCTCGATTGCGGCGCGGATCGCCTCTTCCGCCAGCACGGAACAGTGTAGTTTCTGAGGCGGCAGTCCCTCCAGCTCCTCCACAACCTGCTTGTTGGTGATTTTCATCGCTTCGTCGAGGGTTTTTCCCTTGATCATTTCCGTCGCCGTGGACGACGTCGCAATCGCCGCCGCACAACCGAACGTTTTGAATTTCGCGTCGGTGATAATATCGTTATCGATCTTCAAAGTGATCTGCATGATATCGCCGCAGGACGCATTCCCAACCGTGCCGATCGCGTCGTAATTTTCCACTTCACCCACGTTTTTCGGATTCTGAAAAACCTTCATCACTTTTTCGTTATACATACTGTTTTTCTCCTTCTGTCATTTTGAACAGCGGCGACATCGCCCTGAGTTTTTTTACCGTTTCCGCCAACACGTCCACCGCATAATCGACTTCTTCTTCGGTGTTATCCGTGCCGAACGTAAAGCGGATGGATCCGTGCGCGGTTTCTTCCGGAACGCCCATCGCAAGCAATACGTGGGACGGCTCCAGCGATCCCGACGAACACGCCGAACCGCTTGACACCGCGATCCCCGCCAGATCGAGGTGAAACAGAATCGATTCCCCTTCGATATATCTGAAGGAAAAATCGGCATTGGCAGGCAGACGGTTCACCCTGTGTCCGTTGAGTCTGACGTCCGGGATCCGTTCCTCGACCTCGCGGATAAACCTGTCGCGCAGGCCCTTGACGTATGCCGCGTTCTTTTCCCGCTCCTCGTTGGCAAGACGAAACGCTTCCGCCATCCCCACAATCGCCGGCACGTTGGTCGTTCCGCCGCGCTTCATGCGTTCCTGATGTCCGCCCGTCATCACCGGATCGATCTTCGTTCCGCTCCGGATATATAAAACGCCGATCCCCTTCGGTCCGTAAAATTTATGTCCCGAAAAGGACATCATGTCGACGCCCAGCTCCTGCACGTCCAGTTTCAGAACTCCCGCCGCCTGTACCGCATCGGTAAACATCGTGATCTTTCTCTCTTTCACGATCGACGCGATTTCCTGAATCGGCTGAATGGTTCCCACTTCGTTGTTCGCCGTCATCACGCCGACAAAGATCGTATCGTCGCGGATCGCCGCCTTTACGCTCTCCGGCGAAACCGTTCCCGTTTCGTCGACCGGCAGATATGTCACGTCATATCCGTCTTTCTCCAGCTGCTTCGCCGTGGCGATCATCGCCGGATGTTCGACGCTGCTGATAATCAGATGCTTTCCCTTCGCTTTCTGCGCTCTCGCCGTGCCGCGCAACGCCCAGTTGTCCGACTCCGTTCCGCCCGACGTAAAATAAATCTCGCTCGGTTTCGCGTTGATCAGCCGCGCAATCGTATCCCGCGCCTCGTCAACCGCCTTCACCGCTTCCCTGCCGAACATATGCTGCGAATTCGCATTTCCGTATATTTCCGAAAAATAAGGCAGCATCTTCTCCAATACTTCTTTCCTCACCGGCGTCGTCGCCGCATGATCAAAATAAATCTTCCTTTCCATCTTCAAAAATCCTCTTTCAACATATCCGCAAGCGTGATCGAATCCAAAAATTCATTCATCTTCTTCACCAAAGAACGCCATATCTTCCCGGATTTACATTCGCATTTCTCACACGCCGAATGAACGCAATGCACGATCTTCATATCGTCTTCCAGCGCGCGCGTGATCTCTCCTACCGTGACCCGCTCCGGCGCCTTCGCCAGATAATAACCGCCTTGCGCCCCGCGCCGCGCCGCCACTATGCCGTTGCCCGTCAGAATCCGCATGATCTTTTCCAGATATTTTCCCGATACCCCGACCTTCTCTTCCAGCTCCGTCGCCGAAACCGATCCGTCATACGCTTCCGCCAGGATCTGACAAGCCTGCAATCCGTAATGTGCTTTGGAAGAAAGTTTCATCGTCTTTTCGTCCTTTTTTAATTCCTACCTTTTTAGTAGCAATTGTATTATAGTACGCGGAATTCGATCTGTCAACTTTTTTACGCAAAAAAAAGCGGGGAAATTTTCCCCGCCATTTAAGAATCGGCGCAATCACCGAAGATTATCCGATGACATTGAGTTTTTTGAGTACGCTCCGGATGATATCCGCCGCCCGATCGAGCTGTTCAAAGGTGTGGGTAGCGGTATAGCTCGTACGCAGCAGACTCTGTCCGACGGGCGTAGCGGGACTGACGACGGGATTGACGTAAACGCCGGCATCGAAGAGCATGGTGCACGCTTCGAACGTCGTTTTATCCTCGTAGGTATAGATGGGGATGATGGGCGTGGTGCTTTCCACGATTTTCACGCCGCGCGATACGAGGGCTTTACGCATATAATCGGAAACTTCGCGCAGGCGTTTTACGCGTTGCGGTTCGTTTCTGAGAATTTCCAAAGAAGCGCGGGCGCACGCCACGGAAGCGGGTGTGATGCTGGCGCTGAAGATAAAGGGGCGGGACGTATGGCGTACGTATTCGCAGATTTTGGCGTTAGCCGCCATATAGCCGCCGAGGGACGCGAGGGATTTTGAGAAAGTTCCCATATAAATATCCACCTCGTCCTCTAAACCGAAGTATTCCGCGGTACCCCTGCCGTGTTCGCCGAGGACGCCGAGTCCGTGCGCGTCGTCCACCATGACGCCGGCGCCGTACTTTTTCGCCAGCGCGACGATTTCGGGTAATTTACAGATCTCGCCGCTCATGCTGAACACGCCGTCGGTAACGATGAGCGCGCCGTTGACGGCGGGATCGATCGTGCGCAGTTTCGCTTCGAGGTCCTCCATATCCGAATGATTGTAACGTATCATCTTTGCAAAGGATAACCGACACCCGTCGTAGATGCTGGCATGGTTTTCCTTATCGCAGAGAATGAAATCCGTTCTGCCCGCCACCGCGCTGATGATTCCGAGATTCGACTGGAATCCTGTGGAAAACGTCACCGCGCCTTCTTTTTTCAGAAAAGACGCGAGTTCCTTTTCCAGCGCGACGTGCGTTTCCAGCGTTCCGTTCAGAAACCGACTGCCCGAGCAGCCGCTTCCGTACCGATCGAGCGCGTCCTTCCCTGCGGCGATGACGCGCTCATCGGACGTCAATCCGAGATAATTGTTGCTTCCCAGCATCAACATATCCCGCCCTTCCATCTTTACTTCGGTATCCTGACGGGTGTTGAGCACATGAAAATAAGGATAAAGCCCCCATTCCTTTGCCTGTTCCACGTTCGCGAGTCTTTCGCATTTTTCAAAAATCTTCATATTTTCCTCTGCCTTATTTCCGAGTTTCCTGTTTTATAAAAAAACACGAACGAATTTATTTTACATAAACAGAGGTTTTTTGTCAACTGTTATACGCAAAGGAAAAAACGCATCCTTTGTCCGTTACGCCGTCAATGCATCAATTTTTCCTCTTCGTTCTTGGTAAAATAACGGGCGGCTTTGCCTTCTCCGTATAAAATATTGCGCAATCTCATGTTTTCCACTTCCAGTTCTCCCAGCCGACTGCGCAGACAGGCGTTTTCCCTTTTCAGTTTGCCGGAAATCCGTTCGATCAGCGCGTTGATCTCGTTTTGTAAACGGCGGAGCATCACGTCGGAAACGATTTTCGTATTGCTTCGGATCCCAATCGTTTCCGGAGAAACGCCGCTTTCCGCGCGGATCTCCTCCGAAAGTTCGCCCAAAAGCGGCTGATTGCGTTTCAGCACGTTGCGATACTTGTTCTGAAACCGCAGCGCTTTCTTTTCATCCCCGTCCGCCAGTTCGCGGATGATGCGCCGCGCGGATTTTCCTTCCTTTCTTCCGAGCAGGACGCGTTTGACAAGTTCCCTCTCCTCGCTTTCCGCAAATTCCGAAATTTTCTGCACGGTTATGGGCTTTCCGGCCAGATATTTTTCGGTGAAGTTTTCATCTTCCCTGCTTTTGCGTGCCAGCGCATAATACATATTGCGCACCGTGCCTTTGCTTTTCCCCGTTTCGTTTGCAAACTCTTCAAACACGCGGCTTAAAGGTCTGCCTTTTCTGTTTTCAAGACGTTCGATCAATTGCTCGATATCTTTCTGCCTGAAACCGTAAATTTTATCCATAACGATCACCTCCTTACGCTTCGATGATTGACATATTTTTTTTGTTCTATACATATACTTAAATAATTTATGAATCTTTACATTTTTGCCGAATTTCCCTTTGCGCTCAGAGCGGAAAGAAATATGCTTTTTAAAAACGTGCGTCGATGCGATCTGCGCGTGGAAAATAACCGTCTTGTGGAACTGCTTCCGCTTGACGGTTCCCCCGTGCGCGCGTTCGTCCCGGACGAAAGGTTCTTCTCTCTGAGTTCGCCGGACGTGGTCAAAGTGCTCATGAAGAACGGGGCGGCGCTTCAATTTGAAAAAAGCGCAAATCCCGTCGGGTTCGCAGTGCTGGATCAGAAAAAACTGCAGGACGCGCTTTTGACGGCGTTCAGCGACGGCTGTTATAAATTTTCCGTCGAAATCCCGGGAAACTACCGTATTCTTTCCCTGAAAGAAAAGATCGACGCGATCGGTGAATTTTATCTTTCATCGCACCGTTTTTTCTACGCATATACCGAAAAAAAACGGTTGATCTGCCTATCCGGCGAAGATCTGCGGACGGTTTTCGACAAACCTGCGGAAAGCTATTTTTTCGACGGGGATTTTGTTACGGAAACCGTCCTCGGCGGAACGCCGCGCCTGATTCGTACGGAATGGGAATATGAAGGGGATTCGTTCCGTCCGCGCCGTGCGGAAACGACGCCGTCCGTCGTAAAGCATCCGCTCTGCGACGAAATTCTGCCTTACGCCTTTGCGGAAGCGGTGCTTGCGGGCGATGATCTCGCCCCCTTTCTTGCGCCCGATCTTTTGCCGAACGCCCGTTTTCTTCGCGATTATCTCGGTAATTATTCGGGAGTCTTTCCGCCGCCGAGACGCGAAAACGATATTCTTCCCGCCCTTCTCTACCCCGTAAAGGAAAACATTTACCGCACGAAATCTTTGAAATGCGAAATTCTGAACGGAAAAATCGTAAATTTAACTTTAATTTAATCCGAATGAGGTAATATAACTTGTGAACACATTCTTTTTGTGCTACAATAAAACCGTGTAAGGAGGAAATCCTGTGTTCTTTTACTATTATTGGTACGGTTATATCATCGTCGTTCCCGGAATTCTGTTCGCCATATGGGCGCAGATCCGCGTCAGCACGGTCTTTGCGAAATACGACAAAGTTCCGTCCGAATCCGACTGGACCGCAAGCGATATGTCCAGAATGATGCTGGAAAAATACGGTTGCAACGTCGTTGTACAGCAGACGGCGGGCAAGCTCAGCGATAATTACAATCCGCAGACCGGCGTATTGTCTCTTTCCGAATCGACCTATTCCTCCACTTCCCTCGCCGCGCTCGGCGTGGCGGCGCACGAAGTGGGACACGCCGTACAACACGAAGAGGGCTTTTTTTTGCTGAAATTGCGTTCCGTCATCGTTCCCGTCGTGAACGTGGGAACATATATTGCCATCCCTCTCGTCATCATCGGGCTCCTTCTGGAATGGCTCATCGCTTCTTCCGCCACCGTCGGATCGATCTTTATTTCCCTCGGAATCATTTGCTATTCCCTCGCCACGCTTTTTTCCCTGATCACCATACCGGTGGAGATCGACGCTTCCCGTCGCGCAAGAAAAATGCTTGCCGAAACGGGAGTGCTCAATGCGCAGGAGATCAAAAAAGCACGGAAAGTGCTGAATGCCGCGGCGTTGACTTATTTTGCCGGGCTTGCCGTTTCCCTGCTGTATTTCCTGCGGTTTCTTCTCATCATTTCTCAATTCCGAAGAAGAAACTGAGCCATCGGAATTTTTTACGGAAATATTGCAGAGGCGAACATATGAAAAAGATTTTTGCTTTCAGCTTTGACGACGGAACGGTGCAGGATGAAAAACTCGTTTCCCTTTTGAAAAAATACCGGCTTTGCGCAACTTTTAACTTGAATTCCGCCATGTTCGGGACTTCGTATTCCTTCGACATGAACGGTCATCACGTCGTCCATACCCGACTTTCCGAAGAGCGCGCCGTTGCACTTTATCGCGATTTCGAAGTTGCGGCGCATACGCGTACGCACAGCTGTCTGAAGCTTCTTCCCCCAAAGGATATCGTCGAAGAAGTCGTTCCCGACTATATGCGCTTAAGCGACCTGTTCAGACGTTCCGTGCGGGGATTGGCATACGCGTGGGGCGGGGAAAATTATGACAGACTTGCCGTGGAAACGCTGAAAAACTATACTTCCGTACGCTATGCGCGCACCGCGGCGGACTGCAATAGCCTTGCCTTTCCCGACGATTTTCTCGCATGGAATCCTTCCGCGCATATTCTGAGCGAACGCCTGCCCTCCCTGCTGGACGAATTCGAGCGATCGCAGACGGACTGCCTGCTCCTGGTCTGGGGACATTCGTTTGAACTGGACTTCGACGACGGCTGGAATCGGGCGGAACGAGTCTTTGCGCGCCTCGCCGCCGTTCCGGGCGCAACGAATCTGACCTGTGCGGAGATCTGCGACCTTTTCATCGGGACGCGCGGCGATCAATAACGCCGTTTCTGCCGTCGATTTATAAACAAATCCGCACATTCAATAAACAATCTTGCGATTTCGGAAATACGGAATCGCCGGAAAATATAATACGCCGCCGGCGGCATCGTACGATGCCGCCGGCGGCGTATTTCAAGCTGTCTTTTTATTTCATTTCAAATCCGCTGTTTTATTTGATTTTGATCCCGGTAATACTCAATCTGTTTGCGTTGAGAATCTTTACCGTGTAAGAATCGTACTGCGTATCGACGGGATCGGCGTTTCCGTCGTCCTCCGCGCTGTCGTATACGTTCTCCGCTTCGTCAAAATTCTCCGTCAGCACGATGTTCCAGATCGGTTCGTTCTGCGCGTCGAGCTTCAGCGTTCCGTCGGCATTCGCGGAATAATAACAAGTATATTCCGTATAATTGTCCGCATTGCTCAGAAGTGCGATCACGCTTTCGATCACGGCGAGATCGTCCTCCGTGGAGTATTTCGCAAACACGCAGAAATTTCCGTCGTAAGAAGAAATACTGTCCACCGTAGGCATAAAGACCGTCGCATAAGAGCGTTCAAATCCCGACGTGGAATACCCCTTCCAGGAATCCCAACCTCTCCAGAGCCCGAGATACCCCTTTACGTTCTTAAGATTGCTGCCTTCTATGCCGTTTTTAAGAAATTCCGCGCCGGGAACAGACGCCTGTTCCACCTTCACATAGCTGTTGCCGCTCTTTTTCAGTCCGCCGAACATCAACTGGTCGGAAATGGTGACGCCTCTGTCTTTCGACTGCACATAGAATACGCAATCGTCATATGCGCCGCCGTTGACCGCGTCGCGCACGGCGTTCACCGCATCGGAAGCGAGATTTTCATACATATCAAAGGTAATGGTTTTTTCTTCCGACGTCGATGCGTCTGCATTATAAACCGAAAGGGATATTTCCAACTTCACGATTTTGTCGCACGCCGTCATGGTGAAAAGCGTTGCAAAAGCAAGGACAAACGTCAGAATCCCGATAATTACTTTTTTCATTCATTCACTCCGTAAGCCGACTTGTTCGGCATGATTTCCCGATATGGTTCTTTCTTTATTTTACTAAGAAATCGAGGTTTTGTCAATTTTTTTGCGCAGAATAAGCAAAAAAAGCGGAGTATTCTCCACCCCGCTTTCCTTTTTTCGCAAATTGAGAAAAAACCCGCTGCCGCAGAAAGTTTCTCCGTCCTGCCGAAATTATTCCGCAACCGCCGTAGCGCCGATCTCTTTGAAAGCCGCCACGATCTTGTCCGCTTCTTCCTTGGTGGCGTTTTCCTTGATCACGCCGAGTTTCTCCACGAGCGCTTTCGCTTCCACGAGTCCGAGACCGGTGAATTCACGCACCGCTTTGATCGCCGCGATCTTGTTGCCGCCGGCGTCTTTCAAGGACACCTTGAATTCCGTCTTTTCTTCCACCGCTTCCGCAGCCGCAGGCGCAGCGCCCACAACCGCTACCGGAGCAGCCGCGCTTACGCCGAATTCTTCTTCGATCGCCTTGACGAGACTGTTGAGTTCCATCACCGTCATGGTTTTGATTTCTTCGATCATTTTTGCAATATCAGCCATTTTTCTTTTCTCCTTGATTTATATTTGTTTTTTACGCGGGATTTTCCGCTTTCTTTTCCGCTACCGCATTCAGCGCTACGGCGAGACTTCTCACGAAGCCGGACAGCGTACCTGCCAACATCGAATAAAGCTCGGGTTTCGAGGGGATTGCCGCCAGAGCGGAAAGCCCGTTCTTATCGACGTACGCTCCGTCCACATAACCGCTTTTCATGGCGATTTTGTCGGTATACTTTTTCGCCGCGTCGACGATGATTTTACATGCGCTGGTTTCATCCGGCGCAAACGCCACAGCCGTGGGACCGTTGAGATCCGCGTCGAAGTCCTTCACGTTCATCGCGTCGAACGCCTTTTTGATCAGCGTGTTTTTATACACCTTATAATCGACGTTCTGCTTTCTGAATTCGTGACGCAGTTCGGTGTCTTCCGCGACCGACAATCCCGTATATGCGACGAGAACTACCGACTTCGCGGATTTGATTTTTTCGGAAATTTCATCCACGACCTGTTTTTTAAGTTCCAGATTTGCCGACACTTGTCTTTACCTCCTTTCCTGATTCCGAAAACAAAAGGCTTTCGCACCGCGGCAACGATGCGAAAGCCCGATAATAGAACTTTCTTGATCTATCGTTACCTCGGCAGGTCTGTCTGCACAGTTAACACCTGCTGTCTTCGGTGATTTCGTTTTCCGTTTGACATTGTAACCGATTCCGTCGGTTTTGTCAACCGTTTTGACGCACTTTAATTTTTCGCCGCTACTTTTACGCCGGGACCCATCGTGCTGGCAAGCGTGATGCTCTTCAGATACTGTCCTTTCGCCGCGGCCGGCTTCGCCTTCACGATCGCGTCGATCAGCGCTTCGTAGTTTTCCAGAAGTTTTTCCTTTCCGAAGCTCTTCTTCCCGATCGGGCAGTGGATGATGGCGCTCTTATCGAGTCTGTACTCCACCTTACCGGCTTTCGTATCGTTGATGGCTTTGACAACGTCCATGGTCACCGTACCGCTCTTCGGGTTCGGCATCAACCCTTTCGGTCCGAGGATCTTACCGATCCGCCCTACGACGCCCATCATATCGGGCGTGGTGATGATTACGTCGAAGTCAAACCAGTTTTCCGTCTGGATCTTCTGCACCAGCTCTTCCGCTCCGACATAGTCCGCTCCCGCCGCCTTTGCCTGGTCGGCTTTCTCGCCCTTCGCAAGAACGAGAACTCTCACCGTTTTACCGGTTCCGTTCGGCAGAACCAATACGCCGCGGACCTGCTGATCCGCCTGTTTCGGATCCACGCCGAGCCTTACGTGCAGTTCCACCGTTTCGTCAAACTTCGCTTTCGCCGTCGCAAGGACCGCTTCCACAGCCTCGCCCGCTTCGTAAAGCCTGGTCTTCTCTATCAGCTTTGCGCTTTCTTTATACTGTTTACCGTGTTTCATTCTTTTTACCTCCTTGTGGTGCTAACGAGATACTCTCTCCCACCTGCCCTTATGAACTCAGTCGACCACCTGAACGCCCATGCTTCTCGCCGTGCCGGCAATCATGCTCGCCGCCGCTTCGAGTGTGTTCGCATTGAGATCCGCCATCTTCTGTTTGGCGATTTCCTCAACCTGTGCTCTGGTGATTTTCGCAACTTTATCCTTGTTGGGTTTCGCGCTGCCGCTCTCGATGCCGCACGCCTTCTTGATCAGTACCGGTGCGGGAGGCGTTTTCAGAACGAACGTGAACGAACGATCCTGATAAATCGTCATCACGACAGGAATGATCAGTCCTGCCTGATCCTGCGTCTTCGCATTGAATTCCTTCGTAAATCCCGGTATATTGATCCCGTGCGGTCCGAGCGTGGATCCTACCGGGGGACCCGGCGTTGCCTTGCCTGCCGGCAACTGCAATTTTACAACCGCTGTTACTTTCTTAGCCATTTTATGTTCCTCCATCTTGTGGTGCCGTCGTCGCGCAGCCTAAATTTACGCAACTCCCACTTATTCAAGCGCCTCGTCCGCATTTGCGGACAGACGATGCCTGCTCCTTTTTACGAAAGACTTTCTTCTTCCGCCTTTTCCACATTCACTTTCTTGATCTGCACGAAATCGAGATCCACTTCCGTGGTTCTTCCGAACATCGTCACGTTGACTTTCGCTTTCTGCAACGATTCGTTGAGTTCGACGATCACGCCGGTAAACGATTCCAACGGTCCGGAGATCACCTGTACCGTATCTCCCACCGCATAATCGATGTTTACCGCGACCTTTTCAATGCCTAACCGCGCAATTTCCTCTTCCGTCAGCGGCAGCGGTCTGCCCTGCGGACCGACAAATCCCGTCACGCCGCGCGTATTCGTCACAAGATACCAGATGTCGTTCGAATAGATCATCTTCAGAAACACATAGCAGGGAAATTTTTTCCGCTCCACCAGCTTTTTCTTGCCGTTCGCCTTCTCTTCCAGCGTCTCTTCCGTGGGGATCTGTATATCCGTGATGTGATCTTGCAGATTATTGTTTTCGATCAGCTTTTCCAGATTGTCTTTCACCATCGCCTCGTATCCCGAGTACGTGTGAATTACATACCATTTCGCCTGTTCTTCAGCCATAGCGCGCTCCTTAACCGAGAAGTTGCAACAATGCGGACAAACCCCAGTCGATCACCATGAATACAACGAGGAAAATCGCCACCACCGCAAGCACTACGCCCGTATGCTTGACCACTTTGCCGAAAGATGGCCACGTAACTTTCTTCAGTTCTGCGAATACTTCCTTGCATTTCTTTCCGAACCGTTTGAAAATGTTGGGTTTTTTATTCGCAGGTTTGCTCTTTTTTGCCGGTTTCGCCGCAGCTTCCGCTTCGTTTACCGGAACATTTGCATCCGTTTTCGCCATTTTTTCTCCTTACCTTATCCTGCTACCTTCCCGGTGCGATTACTTCGTTTCCTTATGCACGGTATGCTTTTTGCAGTGCGGGCAGTATTTGCTGAGTTCGATTCTGTCGGGATCGTTCTTCTTGTTCTTGAATGTATCGTAATTTCTGTTCTTGCATTCCGTGCAAGCCAACGTGATTTTATTTCTGACTCCCTTCGCCGCCATGTTCATTCCCTTCCGTAATCAAAAAATTAACACCCCTGTACTTTCCGGAGTGCTCAATTATTTTACCATGTATCAAAATCAATGTCAAGCGTTTTTTTGCGGTTTTTCGGGGTTTTTCAGGCTTTTTTCGTCAATTTTCCGAAAATTGTATTTCCGCGGCACACGCCCTCTGCATCTTGTGTTTCGGCGCGTTTTGCAAACGCAAAAAAGAATATCTGTCATTTTTTCTGCGGATGTGCTATACTATAATCAGAAACGAAACCATTGAGAAACGGAGTAACCGAAATGGCATCCTATCTGACGCATTATCTTATCGCAAAGAAGGTGTATACGCTGCTGGGAGACGAAGCTCCCGCTCCCGCGCCGTTTTTTGCCGGCGCGGCGGGAGGTGACGCGTTTTTTCTTTACCGACCTCTAAGGAAAAAAGGATACAACCTGGGACGCTGGCTGCACCGAAAAAATGTTTACGGATTTTTCTCGGCGGCAAAGGAATATGCCGAGCGCAACGGAGATTTTTCCTATCTTTACGGATACATCACGCATTATGCGACGGATATCGTGTTTCATCCCTTCGTATATGCGGCGGAGTACGCGCTTCTCGACAAACTCCCCGAGCGGAGAAAGAAAGACAAAGTCCATTTTCTCATCGAAAGCGACATCGACAAACTTCTCGCAGACCGTTACGCGAACGGCGAAACGGAACTTTATCCGCCCGTGCTCACGGAAAAAGAGAGCCGCGCGATCTGCGCGCTTCTCGCCTATGCGGCAAAGAAGGCGTTTTCCGTCGACCTTTCCCGCGCCGCGCTCAAAAGATGTCTTCTTTCCTTTCCGCGACGGCAGCGTTTTTTTTCCAGACCGCAAAGCAACCGCCGAAAAAACATCTATGCGCTCGAAAACGCCTTCGGACTGCCGCACATCCTCTCGTATCTCTGCATCCGCGAAACGCCCGACGCCGCCTTCGCGTCCCTGCCCGACGGCAAAGGCGGACAGAAATCGGTGTACGAACTCTTCGACGAAGCGGTGAACCGATCCGTTTTCCTCATCAGGGCTTTTTCCGAAGGCACGCCCGATCAGACGCTTTTTTCCGGCGACTTCAACGCCGGCAAGCGGGATTAACCTCTCCTCCGCAAACAGGTGTATTTATCCGCCGCCCGGCACAAAAAAACGGCGCCGAATTTTTCCGCGCCGTTTCCCGTTTATTTTCCGCGCCGTTTCCCGATCAGTCCGGCGCGGCTTTTTTCTCTTTTTTTACGATTTCCTTCACCGCCTGCGACACATATGCCACGGGGACGAGTTCGATTTTCTCTTTCATGTTTGCAACGGCGCGCAGGTTGCTCCGCGGCAGAATGACGCGACGGAATCCCGCATTGATACATTCGCGCACCCGCGTTTCGGCATGGGCGACGCCGCGCACTTCGCCGGTGAGTCCCACCTCTCCGAAGCACGCCGTAGCCGCGTCCACCGCCACGCCGGTATACGCGCTCGCAAGCGAAAGCAGCACCGCCAGGTCCACCGCCGGTTCGCTCAGCTTGATTCCGCCCATCGCGTTGAGATAGACGTCCTGCGAAAAAAACGGCAATCCCGCTTTTTTCTCCAGCACCGCCAGCATCAGCACCATCTTATTGTAATCGATGCCGAGACTCATTCTTCGGGGCATCCCGAACACCGTTTTGGAGACCAGCCCCTGCACTTCCACCAGCACGCTCCTGTTCCCTGAAAAGAAGGGTGTGACCACGCTGCCGGCATTTTCGCCGCGCGCCTCGCTCATGAAAATGCCCGAGTAATCCTTTACGCCGACAAGCCCGCTCTCGCGCATCTCGAATACGCCCACCTCGTTGACCGAGCCGAAGCGGTTTTTCACCGCCCGCAAAATGCGGTAATTGTTTTCCGCATCCCCCTCAAAATACAAAACGGTGTCCATGATATGTTCCAGCACTTTCGGACCGGCGAGCGAACCTTCTTTCGTGACGTGTCCGACCAGAAACACCGTGATGCCCTTCGCCTTTGCGACGCGCATCAGCCGCGACGCACATTCCCGTACCTGACCGACGCTCCCCGCCGACGAAGACATCGATTCGAGGTAGACCGCCTGGATGGAATCGACGATCAGGATCTCTACGTTTTCCAGACAGTCTTCTATATGCTCGAGCACCGTTTCGTTCATGACCAAAAGTTTCTGCGAACGGACTTTCAGACGGTTGCAACGGAGTTTCAGCTGCGACACGCTTTCTTCCGCGGAAACGTAAAGCACGGTTTTGTCTTCGGAAAGTCTGCCCGCCACTTCGGTGAGCAGCGTGGATTTGCCGATTCCGGGATCGCCGCCGAGAAGCACCATGGACGCGGGGACGATGCCTCCGCCGAGGACGCGGTCAAGCTCCTCGCTTCCGGATTTTATTCTGCAAAAATGTTCTTCTTCGATCTCGCTCAGCGGACGGGGACGTTCAAAGCGGACGGGTTTTTCGCTCTTCTGCGTTTGCTGCGCGACCGGTTCTTCGACAAAACTGTTCCAAGCGCCGCATCCGGGACATTTCCCCAGCCATTTCGGACTGACCGTTCCGCATTCGCTGCAGACATATGCCGTCAAGTTCTTTGCCATATTATTTCTGCGCCTTTTCGTACAGTTTCACCCAGGCGTCCGCCTTTTTGAGAAATTCGGCGTTATCCTGCGTCTTTTTCATCATTGCCACGAGATTCATGTAGGCGTCCTGCCGTTCCGCCAGGATCTTGCGCAGTGCGTACTGGATGTTTCTTTCCTGTTCGCTGAGCAGAAGCTCTTCCTTTCTCGTTCCCGATTTCACAAGATCGAACGCGGGGAAAATCCTGCGGTCCGCAAGCGCGCGGGATAAATGAATCTCCATGTTCCCCGTCCCTTTGAACTCTTCAAAAATGACGTCGTCCATGCGATTGCCCGTTTCCACAAGCGCCGTAGAAATGATGGTCAGCGATCCGCCTTCCTCGATATTCCGCGCCGCTCCGAAAAATTTCTTCGCGCCTTCCAGCGCGACGGGATCCACCCCTCCCGCAAGCGTCCGGCCGGAACTTTCGGTCACGGCATTATATGCCCGCGCAAGCCGCGTGATGCTGTCCATCAGGATCACCACGTCCCTTCCCGCTTCCACCATGCGTTTCGCACGGTTGAGCACCAGCTCCGCCACGCGCGTATGATTCACCGCCCTCTCGTCAAACGTGGAATAACAAACTTCTCCGTTGACGCTCCGCTGCATATCCGTGACCTCTTCCGGACGTTCGTCGATGAGTAGCACGAACAGTTTGACGTCGGGATAATTGTCCTCGATGGATTTCGCAAGCGTTTTCAGCAGCGTCGTTTTCCCCGCTTTCGGCGGCGCGACCAGCAGTCCGCGCTGTCCGAATCCGAGCGGCGTGAAAATGTCCATCAGCCGGAGCGCAATCTCCTTTTCCTCTTTCCGCTCCAGACGCATTCTGCGCGTGGGATAGCAGGGAATTAGTTCGTCGAACTTCGCACGGCTCCTGAATACCTCCGGCGAAAGATCGTTGACGGAAATCACCTCCTGCAACGCCGCGGAATTTCCGTTTCCCTTTGCCGCTTTCGCCCGGGCACACACTTTGTCCCCGCTGCGCAGGTTGTAACGGCGCACGTTTTGCGCGGAAACGTATACGTCCTTCGACGAACTTTCATAATAATTCGCGCGGATAAAGCCGTATCCGTCCGGCTTGACGTCGAGGATCCCTTCCGTTTCGAATTCGTCTGCGGTATGATCGTTCAGCGTCCAGGACGATTCTCCGCTCCTGCAACGGTACGGATTTTCGGGATCGTATTTTTCGGAATCGAATTCTTCCATCCACGGCTCGAGATCCATCTGAATTTTCCGCGGCGCACCGCGCCCCGAGGGCGCAACGGGATCGCTTACCCCGCGCTGAATGTCGAGGATTTCTTTGATCAAATCCCCCTTGGAAAGCGCGGTGGGCGCCTTCACGCCGATCTGCGCGCCCACTTCCCTGAGCATGGACAAATGCAGCTCTCCGAGTTCCTTTTCCGTAAATATTCTCATTCTTTTATTCATGTCCGTCTTCCCCTGTCTGTTTTGCATTTCTGCAAAAAATATCTTGAATTCCCGTGTTTTATGCGCTCATTATAACATAATCTTGCGGATCGTTCAACAAATTTCACCTCTTTCCGCGATAAATCCTGTCGTAAACGCGCTCTGCATATCCTTGCGCCACATCGACGCCCGTCGCCCGTTCTATCCCTTCAAAAAACGCGTTGGAATTGACTTCGCAAAGATAATCCCCTTCTTCGTCGGCAAGCAGATCCACGCCCGCGTATTCGAGTTTCAGCAGCGCGCTCGCCTTTTCCGCAATGGCTTTTTGTCTTTTTGTCAGCACGACGGCTTCCCCTTTTCCTCCGCGTTCGATGTTGGAGCGAAAATCCCCGTCGTTTTTCCTACGCATCGCGGCGACGGCTTTCCCCCCGATCGTCGTGACGCGGATATCTTCGCCGCCCCTGCCGATCCGTTTCTGATACAGATGCGGCACGAGTCTGAGTGCGCGGAAATATGTTTCCAGCTCCGCGCGGTCGTTCGCCAGATAAACCCCCGTTCCCATCGATCCGTATGCCTTTTTTACGACGATCGGATACCCCAGGCGCCGTTCCACGCCGTCGAGAAACGCTTTATCTTCGCTTTCGCTGTACATCAGCGGCGATGCAATGCTCTCCGGCATGGGAATCCCCGCGCCCGAAACGGCGATCAGCGTCAGCATTTTATCGTCGCAAAGGCGAATGGATTCCGCACTGTTAAACAAAATCGCGCCGCATTTTTCCAGCATGAGCGCCACCGTGACGTCCTTGTCGAGATAGATACAGAAATCGCAGGGCGGCAGCGAAGCATATGCGCGATCGCCGCGGATGCCCGCGATCAGGCTGTTCGTCTTTACGATCTCCGTCCGTACGTCCAGCTCCGAAAACGCCTTCTTCAGTTTTTCCCGCTGCAGACGCATCGCCGTGTTTTCAAAATATCCGTTGACCGCTATGATTCCCTTCTTCATGCTCCGTCTTCCTCTCCCGTTTTCCCATTCGCCGTTTCCCCGTTTTGCAGAAGATGCGCTGCCGCCGCCGAAGCCGATGCGTACGCCCAATGCAGATTATAGCCGCCGCAATCCCCGTCGACGTCCATCGCCTCGCCCGCAAAATAAAGTCCGCGCACGAGCTTGCTTTCCATCGTCCTTGCGTCGATGTCGCGCACGTCCACGCCGCCCGCGCTTACCTGCGCCGCGTCAAACCCCAGCGAGCCGGTCACCGGCAACGAAAATTTTTTTATGAGCGAAGCCAGCTTTCCGATCTCTCCTCTCGCCTGTTTTTCCAGAACGCGCGCCAGCTGATTGTGCACAATCCCGCCCGCAAGCGGCAAGCCGAGCGCCGCACGCGCCTTCAGCATTTTGATCAGCTCCTGTTCGGAAACTTCCGGCAGGAAACCGATCTCGATCCTTCCCCCGCCGGAAACCGCGCCGGAAACGGAAAAAATCGCCGAACCGGACACCCCGTAATCGGTAAACAGCACTTCTCCGCGGCTTTCGGCACGGTAACGTCCTTCTGCAAAAACCGTCGCCTCCGCCTTGATCCCCTTCAGCCCCCGGATCGGTTCGGTCTGCGTGGTCAGCTGCACCAGTGCGGGATAAACCGCCGTAATCCGATGTCCGAACCCTTCCGCCAGAGCGTACGACGTGCCGTCCGTTCCCAGATGTTTGGCCGCCTTTCCCCCGAACGCCAGGATCAGATGCTTTGCCGACAGTCTTCTTCCGTCCTCCGCCGTCACCGTAAAAACGCCTCTTTGCTTTTCCGCCTTTAACGCACAAAACCCCGTCTTTGTGACGACTTTTTCCCTTTCAAGCGCACAGCGAAGCGCGTCGGTCACCGCCGACGCCTGCTTCGACAGCGGATATTTTTTCCCCGCTTCCCGCGTCAGAAAGATCCCCAAAGTCCGATAAAAACGTTCCGCACTTTCAAACGGAAACTCCTTCAGCGCGACGGCGGGAAATGCCTTTTCCCCGCTCCTGTAATGTGCGGGCGATACGTCGCTGTTCGTCAGATTTCCCTGTCCGTTCCCCGACAGGGACAGTTTTCGCCCCAGCCGTTCGCCCCGTTCCGCTACGGCGATCTCGCCGCCGTACCGATCTGCAAGGCGCGCCGCCGCGATCAATCCGGCGGCACCGCCGCCTACGATCAGCGTGTGATATAATTTATCCATGAAACACCTTCCCGAAAAAAGGATTTTTCCTTCTTTTCCTTGCTCTTTTCCGTAAAAAAACTTAAAAAAGCCATGTTTTTTCTTATTGACTTATTCTGTTTTATGTTATATAATGAAACCATAAGAAGGCCGCAGTGCCGCGGTACGGAAAAAAGGAGCGATTTATGAGTGAATTTTTTGCACAGGTAGGCGATTTTTTTGTAAAAACCTGGAATGAAACTCCCGGATATTTCTATGCCGTCGGCGGCGTGCTGCTTGTCATTATCATCGCAATCGTCGTGGGATGCGTCGTGTCGAAAAAGAAAAAAAACACGGCGGATGACAAGATTTCGGATGAGAAAGCGAACGGGTCGGAACAAAACGGTGAAAATCCGGTAACGGACATCGCGCAGGAAACGCAGGCCGAAAAGGAAACGACCGCGCCGGCATTAGCGGAATCCGCAACGGACATCGCGCAGGAAACGCAGGCCGAAGAGGAAACGTCCGCGCCGGCATTAGCGGAATCCGCAACGGACGAGCCGATTTCCAAGCGGGAGAACGAAACGTTTGAACAACCCGCCGCAAAAAATACGGAGGTGAAAAACACGGTGAAGAAACAGAAGACAGAATCCGCTGCGGAAGAAAAGCCCGCGGCAAAGAAGACCGAACATTCCGCCATTTACCATGTGACGCGCCGTAAAGACGACGGAAAATGGCAGGTCAAGTACGCGAAAGGCGCGAAGGCGATCAAACTGTTTGACACGCAGGCGGAAGCCGCCGCATTTGCGCGCAAGCTCGCCGACAACTGCGACGGATCGGTGGTGGTTCACAAAGTTACGGGACAGATCCGCAAGCTGAAGGAAAAATTGCCCGAAACGTCCTCTAAAAATCAGAAACGCAACGAAGAAGAATAAAATCGGCAAACCGAATCCCCGTCTCCGGACGGGGATTTTTTTGACCCGAAAATCCCGCTGCGGAAGGAAAACGCGCGTATTTTCACATCTGATCGGGAATTTCGATCCCGAGCAGACGGAAAGAGGTTTTCAGAACGGTATGCGTCGCCTTCGTCAGCGCAAGGCGGAAATTTTTCACCGATTCCTCGCTTCCGATGATCTTGTTTGCAATATAAAATTTATTGTACGCCTTTGCAAGTTCCACCGCAAAGCGGGTGACAAAGGACGGCTCGTATTTTTCTCCGGCTTCCCTCACGACGTCGGGAAAAGCGCCGAGCAACGCGACAACGGCATATTCCTCTTCCGTAAGCGACGGAACGGAATACGCTCCGATCTCCCCGCCTTTTTTCAGCACGCTGTTGCAACGCGCGCCCGTATACTGCACGTAAGGACAGGTTTCGCCGTCAAAATTCAGCACCTTATCGAAACTGAACACAATATCCTTGATCTTGTTGTTATACAGCGCGCCGAAAATCACCGCTCCCGTGCCGACCTGGCGCGCCACTTCCTCTTTATTGTCGAGTTTTTCGTTCTTCTCCTCGATGATGCGCGCCGCTTTTTCCACGCATTTATCCAGCACGTCTTCCAAGAACACGACTTTTCCCGTACGGGTGCTCATCGCGCCGTCTTCCATGGATACCATGCCGTAGGAAACGTGGACGAGATCCTTCGCCCACTCCTTTCCCATCAGTTCGAGAACCTTGAAAAACTGTCTGAAATGCAGATCCTGCTGATAGGCGACCACATAGAGGCATTTATAAAAATCATATGTTTTTTTCCGATACACCGCCGCCGCCATATCCCGCGTGGCATAGAGCGAGGAGCCGTCCTTTTTCAGAATCAGACAGGGCGGCATCCCGTATTTCTCCAGATCGACGATCGCCGCTCCGTCGCTGTATTGCAAAAGTCCTTTTTCCTTCAGTTCGTCGATAACGGGCTGCATCTTGTCGTTATAAAAACTTTCCCCCGCATAGGAATCGAATTTCACGTTCAGCCGGTCATAGATCTTCTGCACCTCCTTGAGCGTGATCTCCTTGAACCACGCAAAGAGTTCGTTCGATTCCCGATCCCCCTCTTCGATCAGTTTGAAATAATGCCGCGCTTCCTCTTCGAGCTCGGGATCTTTTTCCGCTTCCTCGTGGAATTTCACATAGATCTTCATCAGCTCTCTCAGCTTGCCGCTTTCAATCTTTTCCTTATCGCCCCAACGCTTATACGCGACGATCAGCTTGCCGAACTGCGTGCCGTAATCCCCGAGATGGTTGATCCCGACGACTTTATAGCCGAGAAAACCCAGGATTTTATAGAGCGCGCCTCCGATGACCGTGGTGGACAGGTGCCCGATGTGAAAGGGCTTTGCGATATTGACGGAAGAATAATCGATACAGATCGTTTTTCCCTCTCCCAGACGGGACGAACCGTATTTTTCCCCTTTTTCCAGAATTTCTTTCAGCGTTTCTTCCGCAAAACGCAGCCTGTTGATCTTAAAATTGAGGTATCCGCCGACAACCGTGACGCCGCAGACCACTTCGTCCTCGGTGAAGCTGTTTTTCAGCGTTTCGGCAATGATCGGCGGCGCCTTGCGCAACGTCTTTGCCAGCCGGAAACACGGCAGCGCATAATCTCCCATATCGCTCGTCGGCGGCACTTCCAGCATGGAAGCGACTTCCTCCGTGCTCAGCGTTCCGATCTTCAGTTTCTCCGCAATATATGTTCTGTAATCCATTCCTTTCTTTCCCGCGCACGTGCGCTTATTCTTTTCTTTCCTATCTATATTATCATAAATTTTAACGCTTTGCAAATTTATATCGCTATAAATTTTACGGTTTGCAAATCAAAAAACTTGTCATTTGAGCCGTTTTGCGCTATAATGGATAGCCGAAAGACTGTTCCCTTTTGCGGGAAAAAGGAGCGAAAAATATGAAACTCGGCGTTGTGGGATTACCGAACGTAGGTAAATCCACCCTCTTCAACGCGATCACGCACGCGGGTGCGGAATGTGCGAATTATCCCTTCTGCACCATAGAACCGAATGTGGGCGTCGTCGCCGTTCCGGACGAACGGCTCGGCGTTCTCGGCAAACTGTACAATACGAAAAAAATCACCCCCGCCGTCGTGGAATTCGTCGACATCGCGGGATTGGTGAAAGGCGCGTCGAAAGGCGAAGGTCTCGGCAACAAATTTCTTGCGAATATCCGCGAATGTGACGCCATCGTGCACGTGGTCCGCTGTTTCGACGACGAAAACGTGACCCATGTGGAAAGCACCGTCGATCCGCTCAGAGATATTGAAACCATCGACCTGGAACTGATCTTTGCCGACCTTGAAAGCGTGACCAAACGCTACGACAAAGCCTTCAGCATGATCAAGACGGGCGATAAAAAATACAAGATCGAAGCGGAACGGCTGGAAAAGCTGAAAAAACATCTGGAAAGCGGAAAAGCCGCCCGTACCGTCCCCACGGAAAGCGAAGAAGAAAAGGAATATTTCGATTCGCTTTTCCTTCTTACCAACAAACCGGTGATCTACGCCGCCAACATCGGGGAAGCGGATATGGGAAAGGACGCAGACGACATTCCTCACGCGAAAAAGGTCAAGGAATTCGCCGAAAACGAAGGCAGCGAATACCTCGTCATCTGCGCCAGGACGGAGGAGGAACTTTCCACCCTCGAACCGGAAGAACAGGCGCTGTTTCTGACGGAACTCGGCCTCAAAGAAAGCGGGTTGAACCGTCTGATCAAGGCGTCGTACCGTCTGCTCGGACTCATCTCCTATCTGACCGCGGGTGAAAAGGAAGTGCGCGCGTGGACGATACGGGAAGGCACCAAAGCGCCGCAGGCGGCGGGTAAGATTCATTCCGATTTTGAAAAGGGATTCATCCGCGCGGAGATCGTAGATTACGACACGCTGGCGGAACTGGGCAGCTTCAACGCCTGCAAGGAAAAGGGAAAAGTCCGTTCGGAAGGAAAGGATTACGTCATCAAAGACGGAGACGTCGTTTTGTTCCGCTTCAACGTGTAAGGCAAACAACGTGCAGGAGACACCGTGGAAGAAAAAAAATTACCCGAAACCGAAGAAGAATTTGTTGTCCCCGCTACGGAAAAACAGCGTAACCCCCCCTGCAGGAGCATCGGTTTATGGCTGAAAAACACCTTGCCGGGCCTGTGTCTTTGCATTGTCATCGCATTGCCGTCCTGGTTTTTGGGACAACTCGTCCCCGTCGTGGGAAGCGCGGTTTTTTGCCATTCTCTTCGGCATGATCCTCGCCTTTTTCCGCCGCCCGACATGGCTGGAAAAAGGGATTCGCTTCAGTTCCAAAAAAATTCTGCAGGCAAGCATCGTCTTTATCGGTTTCAACATGAACTTCGTCACCGTGCTGGAAGTCGGCGGCAATTCCCTGCTCATCATTCTTTCCACGATTTCCACCGCGCTGCTCACGGCTTTCGTCCTCTGTAAAATCCTCAAGATTCCCTCCAAAACGGCAATGCCCACACGGCATAGGAAAACGCCCACATCCCCTTTTTCATGGATCCATTGCCGCGTCTGATCGGTTTCGGCATGAGCTTACGCCGCAACTCGTAAAAGGTTTGCTTCAAATTTCCCCAGAAACCCAGATCCAATATCTTATCCCTGTCCTTCTTCATTCCCGCTCCTCAATTTGATCGTTTCCGCACGGTATTCCTTTGCGGAAATTCCGTATTTCTTCTTATACGCTTTGGAAAATGTTACATAATTTTCATAGCCTAAATTCTGCGCGATGGCTTTGATGGGCAGTTGCGTTTCCCCGAGATATTCCTTTGCAAGTTCAAGTTTATACGACGCGATGTATTCGCTCGGCGATACGCCGTACTTTTTCTTGAAGATCCGAAACAGCCACGTCCTGTCCACGGACAGCTCGTTGCTCAAAGTCGCCACCGTGATGTTTTCCGATACGTTCTTTTTGATGTAATCCACCGCGTCGTAAAGCTCCATGCTGTCGGTAATCTCCAGCCCGCTTTCCTTCTTCACATTGGAAAAAAGAATTTCCAGCAATGCGAAAAAACGACTCTTCCTGTAAAACGGACCGGCATCCTCGCAGTCCGGCTGACAAAGCTCTTTCACGATCGATACCACCGCGTCCATGTTGTTTACGCCCAGAACCAGTTTGTTTGCGCCGAATCCCAACTCCGAAGTCAGGCGGGCGGCATCTTCGCCGTTGAAACCGATCCAATAATATTCCCAAGGGAAAAATTTGTTGTAATAATAAAAGACATGTTCCCCGGGACGCAGCAGAAACATCTGATTTTTCTCCACGCTCATCGTGCGGCCTCCCGCAATGTACGTGCCTTTGCCGGAAACCACAAAGTGCAGCACGTAATCCTTCTTCACGCAAGGCGAAACCTCCGTTTCCGGCGTGAATTTCTGCCAGCCGAATTGCGTAAAATCTACTTTATAATATTCGCTCTCTTCTATCGCCCGATAGATAAATTCCTTAGACCGTATCATCGTCCCGTCTCCCGCGCATCCTTCGTCTATAGCTTTATTTTAAGTTGTTTCATACGTTAAGTAAATATCCCTTTGTTGCCACTTGTTATCCATATGTTGCTTTTTGAAAATATTTCAGCAACAAAAAGCTCTTTTCGGAAAGATCTCCGTCTCCTGACAAAAAATAGTATTGTTCTTAAAATCAAAATTAAAACGTACATTTTTTATTAAAAAATACTTGTTTTTTAGTCTTTTTCACATAAAAAAAGCCTAAAAACGTTTTTTTCGACGTTTTCAGGCAGGATCCGCGCGGTTGTTTCGGATTAAATTCAGTTGTCTTTACGTTGCTTCGCTTTTTTGCGTATGTTGTCCGTCCGTTGTTTCCGAGCGCTGTTTTCTATAGAGTTTATGCCAATTGACGCACAGCACCGCCGTACAGTACGCGCTGTAGAGCGCGCCGATAAAATAGGTGATCTCCGCAAATTCCCCCTGTGCGAGCTGTATACACCAGATGGCGAGGGTGGCTGAAATATTGACGACTTGAAATACCAGCGTTTCCATCAGGGCGAACATCGTTAAGAAAGTCGCCGCCGTGCCGAACACCAGACACGTTACGTCGAGCGCCGACTGATTCGCCCCCGCGATATTGCTGAGGATGAAGAACGCCGCCGCCCAAACCGCCGCCGTCGCCAGGATCAGAACGGCGTTCCGTTTTAAGGACAGCCTTTTTAAGATTGTCGCCTTCCCGTAAGCGTGTTTTTTCCACCGCGCGAAGGTGACAAGCTGCACGGGCGCGCTCACGGCGCTCGCCTGAATTGCCAACCCGTACAGACCTTCGGCAAAATAGCCGACGGCGTAAAGCAATGCGTTCAATCCGCCGATGAGGAATCCGAGACGGTTCACGCGGGAATTGAGCAGCATCACCGCCGGCGAAACGAGCGCGGGCAGCATCTTGAACCATTTCTGTCCCGAAAGGATACCGAGCGTTAAAATCGCTACAAAGCATACCGCCAGAAGCACATAGTTGAAAAGATCGAAGCGCCGTGTTTTTGTTTCAGTCATCTTCCACTTCCACGACGCGCGTCAGACAGGTTTTGCGTTTTACGCCCTTTGCGTCGGGAACGTAAAAATCCGAATAGGCGATGAGCAGACGGGTATCGCCGATCGGCAGAACCGACATGTTACAGCAACTTCCCGCCCACTGATGGAAATTAGGCCGCGCGGGGCGTTCGTTCATCAGAACGCTTCTGTCTTTTTCCGTCATGATTTCCACCGGGTCCTCCCAGTTTTCCGCATTGCCGCGGGCGGCGCGTACATAGATGCCCGGTCTGCCGTAAACCGCCAGCGTCACGCCGCAATTCAAACGCACGATCTGCGGAATCACGCCGCGCCGATCGAATACCTGCGGCTTCGTCCACGTCTTTCCTCCGTCCGCAGACCGCGCGATATAGCTTTTGCCCCATTCCTGCGCGCCGTGAAACACTCCCGCCGTACGCAAAAGCACAACGATCGATCCGTCCGGCATGAACTCGATGTCCGGCTCGGTGAATCCGTCGCAGTAAAACGCCGCGGGATCTTCGTCGGGATCGGGAAGATAAGGAATATGACTGACATATTTCCAGCTGCGCCCGTGATCCTCCGATTTATAAAAATACGCCGCGGAATAAAGATAATGCGCGCCGTTGACCGGCGAAGCGCCGAACATCTCGTATGTAGGCAGCCATAACGCGCCGTCGGGCGCCACGCGGATGTTGCCCCACGGATTCGGAACGTTGAGCCGGATGACACCGTTCTCCCCCGCATAGGTAAATACCGACATATGCGGACGTTCTACCTTCGCGTATTCTTCCGCGCTTTTGCCCGTGACGGGATTATAGCGCGTGAATCGCCAGCTTTTCTTCACGAGTCCACGCGGCAGCGCGTCGATTTCGTAAATGCGGTAAATCTGCCCGAATGCGTCCACAAACCGCCCCAATCCCTCGGGAAACGGCGTATTTTCTCCTCCCTTCGCGCGCATGGGATTTTCGTCGGAAGGCAGAAAATAATTGCCCGCGCGAAAAGGCGGCACGTTCAGATCGGTAACGTCGAGAACGGCGCAGGGTTCGGCGCGGAGATATTCCCCGTTTTTCAGCCGCGTACCGCAGTAAAAACGCGCGCTTTCCTCCGTTTCTTCCCAATGATTTCCCTCATCACGGGATAGAAACCATTTTTCAGGCAGCCCGTAACAGTCCGGACTGTCGTCTTCCACATGCACGCAGGCGTAAATGCCGTCTTCTCCCTTAAACAGCTTCGGAAACTGATAAAACCCCCAGGGAACGTCTTCACATTTCCCGCCCTGCATGATGACGCTCGGTTCGCCGATTTTCAATCGCATCCGTTGATCCTCCGAGATTTTTTGCTGTTTTTATTTTAATCAAACCGGAAAAGAATGTAAATGATTTTCGGTTGCTTTATTTTGCCTTCCGGTTGCTAAAAGCGGCCCGTTCCGCCCGAATATCCGCACGGAGGTTGCCGACGCGGCGGAATGAACGCAGAATAAAATATCACAAAAGCGTCCTTAAACCGACGAAGATGCATTGACAGTATTTCTCAAAACATGATATAATTTAAAATAATAAAAAGTTTGTTTTTTAAAAATCGGAAAAGTACGCTTTTCCTGAAAGGGGAATTATGGAAACAAAAAGACTTTTTGAATATAATCATATCAAGAGTTCGTCGCTTTCGGAAATTCAGGTTTTCAACGCAGGTTATGAAAAGACGACCGGCAAGAAAGAACCGCGGATACTGATGGATTTCGGCGGATACTCCATGCACTACGTTTTTTCCGGGAGCGGATTTTACGAACTGAACGACAAGATTTACGAAGTACACAAAAACGAGATGTTTTTCTTTTTTCCCGCAATGAAAATCGTGTATTATCCCAACAAAAAAACGCCTTGGAAGTATTCCTGGATCGACTTTTTCGGGACGAAAGTCAATGAGATTCTGAAAAGCATTCATGTAGATCCCGAACATCCGATTTTACGCATCACCGATCCGGGCATCGGGAAGCTGTTCATGAACAACGTCTCGGAATGTAAAAATCACGTCAACGAATCCGACCTGATTTCCATTTCTTACTTTTACAAGATCATCGCCCAGATCGCCATTCAGAACGGCGGGGCGAACGAATCGGGCGAGCGGAGCCCGCGCATGAACATTATCGGACAGGCGCTTGAAATTATCGAAAACAATTTTTGCGATCCCGAATTCAATCTGAAGATGCTTGCATTTCAGATCGGCATCAGCAGCGAATATCTTTCCCGGCTTTTTGCCAAGCATCTGGGCTCGACCTTCACGGACTATCTGCGGAGAAAGCGCATCAATAAAGCGGTGGAACTCTTTGAACAGGGAAATTATTCCATCAAAGAAGTCGCGGACATGACGGGATTTTCCGATCCGTACTATTTTTCCACCGTATTTAAAAAGCAGAATCTGGTTTCGCCGCGGCAACATCTGAAAAATCTGCGAAAACAAAAATAACGTCGCTCCCGTACAAGATGCTCCGTATCGGAACGACAAAAATAATAAAAAAGCGCGGGCGTCCCGATGCGGACGCCCGCGCTTGATTTTTTTATTTATGCCGCCTGATTGACGGAAACGGTATACCCGTTTGCCAGAACGATCTCCGCAGCGTTGTTCGCATACGTTACGATCACATATCCCGTCGCGGTGAATGCCGCGTCATACATGCTTCCGGGAATATCGTTGAACGCCGCGCGGTATTCTTTGCTCCCCGCAACGGAACTTTCGCTCGCCCAGACTTTCGTCTGAATATCGAGATGTCCCGCCTTCGTGTCGCAGGTGATCACCGTACCGAATTGCAGATTTTCGGCAAGCGCTTCGAGTTCCGCATAATCCTCTTCGGCAATCCATGTAAAGTAGCGGATCGTGTTCTCCCCGACCTTTTCCGCATTTGCCGTTGCAAAGTCGAGGAAGAGCGCGGAAACTTCCACATTCCCCGTCACCGTGATTTCATACCCGGCAGGATAAAGTTTTCCTTCCAGCACCCAACCGGCAAACACCAGATCTTCTTTTTCCGCCGTACCGAACACATAAGCATCCCCTTCCGAAACGACGGCGTTTTCACCCGAATTGTCCGTATACGTCACGCTGTATGTGGGCAGAAATTCGATCGCCGCACGCAGTTCTGCGCGGTTGCCGTCGGCGTCGACCGCATAGAGGATCACATAATCGCCGTCCGCAAACGTAACGGTTTCCGTTTCGTATTTCACGCCCGCCGCGCTGTAAACCTCCACGCCGGTAACGGGAGCGGCGTCCATGTTATCCGTCGCCGCAACCGTGGCGAGCGCATTGACCGCATAGGCTTCTCCCCGCTTTACCGTGAAGCTCTTTTCTTCGGCGTCATACGCCGCGCCGGTCACCGACGTGATCGTCGGAGCGAGGGTATCTTTGCCGCCGAGCGCTCCGAACTGCATATTCGCCGCCGGTTCCCCGCCGAGCGAGATGACGTTCACGCTGCCGTTGATCGCCCCTTCAAAACGAAGTTCCACGATCACTTCGCCGGAAGAGAACAGATTGTCGACGTATTCGTCGGTATATTTCGCAATGATGTCGGCATTCGCCGTCGGATCGAGATATTCCGTAGACTTCAACTGGAACGTGTCGTCCTTCAGATCGGCAAGCAGCGTATCGTTCATCTTAATCTGCGATCCCGTATACGACACCGTCATGGTTTTGGTATAGCGACCTTCCGCCGCGCCGAGGAAAGGATAATACGTCCCCCAGCCTGCACCCAGATAAATCGTGCCGTAATCGGAATATCCCTTACCCTGCCATCCGTCATACGCGACGGCTTTCTGTTTTGAATTCGCGGACAACTCTCTCCATCCTTCGCCCACTCGCACGGTATTTTCTTCCAGCGAAACAAATCCCGCCGTGTGCATGGTTCCCCACCAGAGCGTCGCCTTTTCGATAATGACGGTGACGGATTTTGTTCTGTCCGCGCTGTCTCTCAGCGTGATCAGTACGTTTTCGGCAGCGAGGTCGTCACCCGTTCCGTTCGGCAAAAGCTGGAAGGTTACCGCGTTCCCGAGAGCGGAAACGGGGATCGTTCCCAGTTCGAGAGGGGCGTCGGTAATAGTAAACTTCGTCCCCGTGACCTGTTGCGTTTCCTGCGTATCCCAATTGATTTCTTCCGTGCTTTCAAAATTGTTTTCGTAACTTTTCGCAAAGACGCGTTCGCCGAGCTGCACGAGATTCAAGGCAAACGATCCGTTATAGATATCGAAAAATCTCAGCTCTGCGCTGACCTTTCCGGAAGAAAACAAACCGTCCACGTATGCGTCGTTCAGCTTCGCAATGACGGATGCGTCTTCCGACGGATCCAGATTCTGCTGATTCAGGCTCTGATAAAAATCGTTCTTCAGTTCCGCAAGGACTATGCCGTTCACCGACGCGACGGCTTCCTGATACGATACCGTGATCAAAGAGGTCTTAACGTCCGTATCCGTCGTTTCCTCTGCCGCCAGCAAAGGATAATGCGTATTCCATGTACCGAGATTCAGCGTACCGTCCTCGCAATAACGGTCGGTATCGCTTCCGCTTCCGATCCACCAGTCTTTGCCGTAGATTCTCTGTTTGTCCGCCTGCGCGGTCTTATACCATGCGGCGCCGTAATTGTTCCTGGTGAAGTCCTCTTCCAAAAACGCAAACCCTACGGTATTTCTGCTCCCCGAAAATTCCCCGACCTGAATCAGTACGGACAGGACTTTCGAAGCGTCTTCACTGTCGCGGAGAAGAATCTGCACCGCGCCGAAATCCGCCTGCTCCGCCGCCGCAGGCAGCACCTGAAACACCGCGGCGCTTCCCAGCGCGGAAGCGGAGATCACGTCGTTGTATTTTATCGTTGCCGTGCCGTTGCTCCCCGCGTCCGTGACGGCGAGTTTTACACCCTCCGTCACCCCGGAATCATAATCTTCCGTAACGGTCAGCGTGCCGCCCTCCGCCGTGAAAAAGGCCTCCGTTTCATAGCCCGCCGCGCCGACCGAAACCATCGACCCGAACAGCATGGAACACACCATTACGGCAACAAAAAACAAAATCCACCTTCTTTTCATTCCCTTATCCATTTTTACTCTCCTTTTTACCGAGTTCCGAAAGGCCCGTCTTCCCAATCGTTATAGGATCCGTTGTTGTCTTCCGGATCTCCCGTACTGTCAAGTACTACGTCTTTCGCAAAACGAAACAGGTTCAATTCCGGCGCGAAGTATTCTTTCATCTTAACCTCCATCTCTCTTTGATACGACGTCTGCCGTATCTCGATTTGTTTAAATTGTATCATCGTTATTTTGTCAATTCAATGGAATATACCTACTAAAACATTTAAAATAATGATATATTTTAAAAACGCACTCTTCCCGAAAACAGGAAAAAGCCCCGCGCGTTTTTTGAAAAACGCGCGGGGCTTTTTCCTCCCGACTTATCTGCTTCGTTTATCTCCTCGGATCATAATTCCTGCAAAAAAAGAACGATTTTTTTCGCAAGGACGGCGTGTCCGAAATCGTCCGGATGCAACCCGTCCGCACTCCGCCGGAAAGTTTCCCGCAATTCTTCGTCCGTTTCGAAAAGGTTGTAAAGATCCAGCACGGGATAGCCGTATGCCTTCGCCGCGGCCTTGACGATCGCCACGTAAACGGGCAGCGGCGCCGTGGCGAATTCCCTTACATGATCTCCCAGAGGATCGTCCTCGTTGGCGCGCCGAAGAGGGGTAATCACGACTTTCTGCGCGTTCGGAAAATCATTTTTCAGCTTCTCAAACAAAAGATTGCACGCACCGTAAAAGGTATACGGCGTCTTGTCGCCGGCACTGCCGAGCGACGCGTCCCCGTGTCCGTAATCGTTGGTTCCGCCGAAAACGACGATCACGTCCGCATCCTTCCCGATCTTGTCTGCGCGGCGAAGAAAGTCCTCGTCAAACGCCGGACAGGCGGACGCCCGTTCCTGTCTGGAAATCCGCGTTCCTCCGACGCCCAGATTGACGACGTCTGCCCCGCACATACGCCCCGTCAGCGAAACGAAATTCTTATCCTGTTCGCTCGCGCAGGCGCCCTCCGTAATCGAATCGCCCAAAAACACGATCTTTTTCCCTTTGAGTTCCATTTTCTTCCTCCCGATATACAACAGATGCGAAGCGGAATGCTTCGCATCTGTTATCATACTCTTTTATTTTTTTCTGTCAAACGATTACGAGATAGAATATTGCTGTTTCAGACTCTGTATGCTGCCGCCTTCGCTGTAATACTGAATTCCGAGCCGATCGGCATTTTCGAAAAATTCCACCGCATAATCCCGTTTCGTGGTGGGATCGCTGTACGTTTCGTAATTATACAGATACATATACTGCGGCTGGATATAAACTTCCAGCAGTCTGCGGTTTCTTTCCTCTTTTTCTTCCTGCGTCATGCTTGTATTTTCCACCCGCGTCATCTCGTCTTCGATCAGCTTCATCACGCCTTCAAGCAGTCCTTTCGGATAATTTTCCGCGTACAAAAATCCTTGCGTATCGTAAAGTTCGGTGTGGAACGTATGATTTTCCCCGCCGAGCGTGGCATAATGATAGTTCATTCTGTCCACGAATTCGTTCACTACCGCGGCGGAATCGCCGAAATAAGCGGCATTGAACTCTTCGACGAGAGCATTTACATCCCTTTCGGGATTCCAGAGCAGTTTCGCAACGATATAATTTTCAAGATGCGCCTGATAGTACTGATGCACATGCGGCGCGCCCTGCGTCATAACGCCTTCCACCCCGATGCTTTTATAGTAGAGATAATTTTCTTTCAGACTGCCGAAATTCGGATACCAGAACAGATGATTGGAAAAATTCGTGGCATAATCCCAGATCAGGAACCGATCCGTCACCATCGACCAGCCTTCGAAATAATTTCTGAATTCCGCGTTGGTCGTGCAGTCTTCATCGAACAGTGCATGGTAATTACACGACATATGCGCGATCTTCACCACCACGTTGTCCCGCGCCCTGACCTTTTCGTCGCGCAGCACGAGCTTTCCGTTTTCCACCTTCGTGGGCGGCGCGATGGTCTTCCAGTACGCAAACGTCACGACGTTGATTTCCTTATCGATCCCGTTTTCGTTTTTCCACTTTTCCAACTGCTCGGCAATGGTATTGATAAAGATCATCAGCGTGCCGCTTTTTCCGTATTTCGCATCGCTTGCCCGACACCTGTCGCAGGTGCACCACGCGCTGTTGTCGGGCTGCCCCAGCATCAGATATTTCGCGTCGGTCGTATTTGCAAGGATGATCTCCTTGCTCCGCTCCAGCATCCCGTTCACCATGCTGTCCGGATCGTTCTCGTCGTATTCGCCGTCGTCCGTAATCCCGTTCGTATAACAAAGCTCCGTTTTGGAACTGTTATACCAGTCCGGATGCGTATCCCCGTATTCGTCGACCGGCAGCATCACCTCGAGGTTCGTATGCCCGTCCCCCGCATAATAACTCCCGCGCCCGCCGTTGCCGTACTGTTCCTTCACTTCGCCGTATGTGCTGTTCATCTTCAGCCGCGCCGTGAAATCCTTAAGCTGCATCGACTGCTGCGCCATGTAATCGCGCCCGCGGAACGCCGGGACCTCCGTTCTGTCGATCTTATACAGCGGAACCGTCGCTTTCTCTTCCGTCACCGTGACCTCGGGCGTAAGAAAACGAATGTCCAAAATCTGTTCGCAAAAATCATACACGCCGTAGAGCGTTCCTTCACTTCCCGGTCCCGCAATGTAAAGCGCGTTGCCGAGTTGCTTCATCACAAACCCCACGTCGTTCAACGCCGAAAAATCCACGCCGAATCCGCAATCCTCAAACAGTTTCGTCTGCCCGAGGGAAATATATTTCATGTCCTTCAGCCCGCCCGTTGCCGACTCCTTCACGACGGGCAGCCGCGCGCCGGAAACCTCTTCGAGGTATTTCTGTAATTCCTTTCCTGCGTATTCCAGACATTCGTCGGTTTCGTCCGGCAGAACGATTTTATAAGCCGATACGCCGTCCTCCACGATATAGGCAACCGTTTCTTCCTTGTCGATCCCGTGAGATTCGTTGTAATTTCCCGTGCCGCCCTGTTCCGATTCGTCTTTCTTGCATCCGACGGAAAACAGCATCATTCCCGCCAACGCCAAAGCAATCAGTTTTTTCATCTTATCCCTCCGAAACCTCCATCGCGTATTCGCAAACGCTCACGTTGTATTCCGCGTCATAAGCGTAATAGATGAGTTTGTGCGCGCCGGCCTGCACAAAGGTGTAGCTTCCCCCCGCCGTCACAACATCCAGTTTCCCGTCCGGTCTCTTCACAAATACAAAGAGTTGCGTTTCGGAATGATTATCCGTCACCTGCGCCGTCGGCACCGCAAACGCTTCGCCGACCTTGCCCACAGTCCCCGGTTCGCCGTCCACATGGATCTCCGGTGCCACTTTGTCGCGTACGTTGACAATACAACGGTAATTTTCCGTCGTGTTGCCCGCCCTCATCGTATAAACGATATAATATGCTCCGTACTGTCCGAACCGTACGGTCCTCGCCTCGTCGCACGGTACGCCGGACAATCCGTCCACGATCATTCCCGCAGGACTCATCACCGTCAGCGTCACCGTCGCTTCGCTCGCCAGAACGTCCGCCGCGACCGCCGCGGGAATCCTGACTTCCTGATCGATCTGCGCGTCCATGGAGAAGGGCATTTCCTCTGCCAACACGATCTGCGGCGCAACGGTATCCGTAAATCCGTTTTGCGCACCCGCAAACGACTGATTTCCCATCCGCACGATCCTGAGCGATCCCGCTCCCGTCTCAAACGATACGCGCACCTTTCCGGACGTAAATCCTTCAAACGCCATTGTGTTTGCAAACGACGAAAGATCGGTTATCAGGTTGCTCAGGCTGTTGTAAAGTTTTCTGTCAAAATTGGAAAGCCGGAAATACACGCTTCCGTTTTCCCCGCCCAGCGTTCCGCTCAGCGGAATCGGCACGCTGCCGTCGTTCACTTTCAGATAGGTCTTGCCGTTTTCCGTATAAAAGGTCAGACGGAGTACCTGACGCGCGTCTTCATAATCTTCCAGAACAAGCGTGACGCGCTGCGCGGAATTTTCTCCCAAAGTTCCGAATTCCATCACCAGTCCTTCCGCTGCAAGGGGATTTGCAAATCGGAAGATTTTATCTTCCGTAACGGTAAAGCGGACGTCGGATTCGGTCACCAAAGCCGTCACCCCCGCGGGATCGTATGCGCCGCTCTGATCATACGGCAGGAAATAGGCGTCGAGATTACCCTCCACGATCTGCAAAACATACGTTTCGCGCACGAGAATCCCGTCTTCTCCGGTTCCCGCCGCATAGGTCACGTTCAGCGATCCGCTTCCCTGCACGCCGTATATTAAGGAGCCTTCCGTCTGTTCTCCCGTTCCCCAGAATATACGCTCTCCGTTCACGCGGATCTCCCTGTAAACGTCCGTCCCGCCGGATTGCGGACCGTCTCCGTACTGCATGGCGGTAAAATCGGGCAATATCAGGTTCTGTCCCTTCAGCGCCGCGTTCGGTACGCCCGCGATTTCCATCACCGGTTCGCTCCCGCCCGTTACCGCAACGGTAAGCGTATCGTTTTTCATTGCCGATCCGAGGAAATCCGTTGCGCTTAAATGAATTGACAATTCTCCCGTTTCATACAGATACACTTCGCCCAACGCATCGATATCCAGCTCTTCCCCGTTGAGCGTCGCCCGATATTGTGTCAGTTTCTTGCCGCTTCCGCCCGTCACGACGATTGCGGGAATGGTGTACCACGTTCCCGCCGTCACCTGCTCCGGCTGCGTTGCAAAGGCAAACCCGAGATCTTCCACCGTGCTTTTTACTTCAAACGTATACCCGTACGTTGCCTTCGCACCGTATTCGTTCGTCGCCGTGATCGTATATTCGTAAATTCCCGTCTCTTCCGGCGTGAACGCTCCGTTTTCCACCTTGTTATATAATTCCTCTTCCGCCCCCTGTTTCTTTAAGGAATATACGCACGCCACCTCTCCGAACAGTTCGTCGTGCGCACGCGCGCCGATCAGCGGATACGCCGTACCGACTTCCGCCACGGGCGCAAACCCGTTTACGATCTCAAAATACTCGTTTTCTTCCGGATAAATCGTCGGCACCGAATCGTGCGCCAAGCTCTCGCCGCTTACGTCGTGCCCCGCCACTTGCGTAACGATGAAGCCGGCGGCCTTTCCGCGGATGCTTTCCACCCGGAACGACAATTTTACCTCACCGGTCGTGAATCCTTTCCATTCCCGTCCCGCGCCGACATGTTCGATCTTATCCAGATCCAACAGGCACCAGGGATCCGCCGCAAAATTGGTATTGACATACACGGCCTTCTCCGAAGCGTCATACCCGAAGGAAATCGGCTTCACGTTGGTAAACATTCCCTTGCCGCCGCCCATACTGTTCAGCATCAGACATCCGTACATCGACGATTCCATGATATCGTTGCTTTCCGAACTGAACGCCAAAGGCCGTCCGTCGTAATTTACATACGAATACGTCCAGGTCGCGTTGCCGTTCTGTTCCGGATGCGGATGCACGTTGATGGTCACTTTATTGCTCGCGTCATAAAGATCCGTCAGGATGATACTCAGGGCAAATTCCGCATACACGTCGCTGTCCGCATACGGGATGAACTGCAGCAGCAGATCGTTCTTCGTCATATCGTTTACGTCCACATGGTTGGCGAACAGAAACTCTTCCGTGGAAGCAGTGCTGATAAATACGCCCGTCTCCCCCGCCTGTTCCGCAAAATCCGGAATGGTATAGTGGTCGGTCACGGTCAGATCTTTTCCGACAAAAAGTTCCGCATTGGTGTATACCGCCGTCACGATATAGGTGTCGACGGCGGCTTTCCCGTCCGCTTCGTGCCTGTAGGTGATCACATATTCCCCGAGTTCGTCCGCCGTAAACGTTCTGTCGTCCTTCACGTCCACCCGCTTGCCCGACGGCGATACGACGTCGAACGTTGCGGGAACATAGTCGTTCCGGTATACGCCCAGCACTTTCGGTACGGTATATGTGCTTCCGCAACGCACCGTTTCCGCGCCTTCCGGCATAAGCAGGTTGATCTTTTCTTCCACGACAAATTCGTACATCGTGCGCGAAACGTTCAGCCCGTACGCGTTTACGGCAGTATAGATCACCTCATAATCGCCCGCCGTTTCCGCATAATATTCGCTTTCCTTTCCGCCGTCTTCAAACGTTTTCAGCGTGACGCCGTCTTTCACGACGGTGACGAGCACATCCATATTTGCGCCGAAACTCAGATCGGATACGGCGCGATACCCCGGCAGACGTACGGTATCGTACGTTTCATACACCGCGGCGGGTTCTTCCCCCGATATCTTGCCGAACGTTACCGGCGGCGCCACGGCGTAGCACTCCACCGCAATCTGCTTTTCGGTTCTGTTTCCCGCGGCGTCCGTCGCGCTGTAAACCACCGTGTACGTCCCCGCTGTTTCGGGAATAAATCCGCTCTCGTTTTCGCTTATTTTTTCTCCCTCGGGAGATTTCACCGCCACGCCGTATTCCGCGACGGTCCCGTCTACGTTGTCGCGGATCTCCGGCACGGGAAGAACATATTCAAAATTTCTGAGCGCCGCCGTTTTCTGTTCCGCAACGATCGCCGGTCCGCTTTCGTCCGCGATTTCCGTCAGATCCGCCCAACTCTTCCCGCCGACCGATTCGACCAGAAAAGATACCGACTCTCCCGAAACGTTTCCGAACCGCAGACTGATTCTGACTTTCCCGGAAGAAAAAAGCCCCTCTGCATATTCCTGCGTATACTTTTCTCTCAGCGCCGCATACGCTTCGCCGTTCGGCAGATCCTTGGAAGAAAGCCGCAGAAAGTCCGCATTGTCAAGATCCGCTATTGTCTTTACGAGGCTGTCGTTGATGCCCGCAACCTTCGTCGCCGCGTCGTAGTGGAACGTAAGACTCGACGGCGTTTCGGAAAATACGCCGTCTCCGTTCCATGCCGCGACGGGGAACGAGCCGAATTCGGTATATGCCGCCGCGCCGGTAAAGGCGTCGTAGCCGTATGCAAACTGATTCGTGCCGCTGATCTTCGCATAGCCGTAACTGTCAAACGTCATCTCTTCGGTGAACGAGACCGTGGCGTAGACCGAAGTCGAGCCCCAATACACCGTACCGTATACCAGATTGAACGTAAACGATTCGCTCTCGTCGACCGCGTCGGTAAACGTCACCTGCATCCACGTCGCTTCCCGCGAGGCGGAATCCTGCGGAACCATACGGATCTTCAGCCCGTTTTCCGCCAGATCTTCCGCATCGACATCGTTCATCAACGTATATTCCGCCGTCCGCTCTTTCGCGGGAAGGGTGATCTTTACGCCCGTCGCTTCTCCCGCGCCTTCAGTGTCGGTATACCGATACACGTATTGCGGCGCGCTTTCCGCATTCTCCGCAAACGACTTCCATACTGCCGACGGCGCAATGACGCCGATCGCAATACACGCCAGGACGGCAACAATCCGTTTTTTCATCGTATTTGTCATCTCCATTCCCTCCTTACGACCTGCGCTTTCTGCCCGCCGCGACCGCGCCGCAGACGGCGAGAGCCAGCGCGCACACGATCGCGCCTTCCGCGCCGATTGTGCCGCTGCAATTACATCCGCTTCCCGCCTGCACCGTCACGTAAACCGTCATGATCGTTTCGTTTCCCGCGGAATCCGCCGCGGAATACCGGATCGTACAGACCCCTTCTTCCGTCAGCTTCACCTTGCCGTTTTCCGCAGTAAGCAGCTTGCCGTTGAGAAAAATATTGATTTCCGATTCAATCGCTTCTCCGGAATTGTCGCTTACCGTCGCGTCGTATATCGTCAGACTCTCCCCCGTTTTCGCCGTTTCGGGATACGTTCCGTTCACCGTCAGCACGGGCTTTACCGTATCTTCCGACGTCGCCTGCCCCGTTACGAAACGGAACATCCTCGTCGTTTCGTTTCCGCTTTTATCCGCCGCCGTATACAGGATCTCGTATGTGCCGGAAACTTCAATGACCATACTCTCTCCCGCAATCGTTTCTTCCCCGCCGTTCACCGATACGCTCACCGTGACGGAAGGATTTCCCGCCGGATTGTTGTCGGTCAGCGCCGGACGCAGAAATTCCAGCGTTGTCCCGACGGCGTAAACGTTATTATAGTCGTCTTCAAAGGTCATGGACGGCGCCGTCGTATCGGTCACGAAAAAAGGCATGCCGATCGTTTCCGGATTTCCGTCCGCGTCGTACACCGTGTATCGCAACAGATACTCGCCCACATCCGCGAACGTATAATACTCCTTTCCCGCTTCGTTCAGCGGCGACGTATAGTCGGTATCGTCCTTTTCAAAAAGGTCGATCTTATACGCCGCGTTTTCCGCCACGGACGAAAGTTTCGGGAACCATACCCGTTCCGCGGAAATCTCCGCGCTTACGCTTTGCGGCAGTGCCTGTTCCGCAGCCCCGAACGTTGTCGGCGCGAACGCAAGCGCAAAGCAGACGCATATCGCCCATAGCGCAAAGAACCGTCTTGTTTTTTTCTCTCTGACGTTCATTTTCTTCTCCTTTTTATCCTTTCAGCCCGCCCACCATCATCTTGCTCGTGATGAGTTTCTGGTTGCTGAAATAAAAGATGATCGACGGGATGGATACGATCACGAAACCCGCCATGACCTGCGGCAACGTCGCCGCGTATTTTGCCGTGTCGTACTGGAACTGAAACATTCCGTACGCGAGGTTCGGATAGGACGGCAGCCATAAAAGCGGCGTCTGATAATCGCTCCAGCTGCCCAGCACCGCGAGCAGGTAAAACACCGCCACGGTGGGAAAAACCGGGGGCAATGCGATCTGCAGAAACGTTCTCAGATGCCCCGCGCCGTCGATACGGGCTGCCTCCAGATAATCGTTCGGCACATTGCGGAACATTCCGATATAAATGAGCAGTCCGAAGCCGAACGGAGAGGCGCCCAGAAGCGTCTGCATGACGAAATTATCGTACATTCCCAGCAGATTGTAAATTTTCAGCTGAGAGGGAAGCGAACCGACAATCGGAAGGATCATGACGAAAATATTGATCCAGACGAGGATATTGCTTCCTTTAAATTTATATTTCGCGATGATATACGCCGTGATCACGCTCGATACCGTACCCTTGACGGGCAGGAAGATGGCGAGAAGCACGCTGTTTCCGAGAAGGTTTGCGATATTGAAACGGACGAAACCGTAGCCTTCCATGAATACGTCCACGCCGATCAGGCTCCACACGGAAGAATAATTTTCAAAATGCAGCGCCGCGGGAGCGCCGAACATATTGAGGTAGACCTCGATATCCGTTCTGAACGAGGTGTTGATCATCCACAAGAGCGGATACACCTGCGCGAACACGATGACGACGAGCGCCGCGAGCGCTACGCCGAAGAAAAGATTTCCGATTACGGAACGTTCAAAAAGCCGTACTCTTTTTTCTCTGATCTTCTTTTTCATCATACGGCCTCCCTCAACGGATCGATACGGTCGAGGATGTACTTGACCAGCATGGTGAGCGGAAACGTGACCAGCGTGAACACGAGTCCGATCGCCGCGGCGAAGGAGTAATCCAGCGACGTGCTGTTTTTCGTAAGCAGGAAGATATAATACCCGATCGTGGTGATGTTTGCCGGTCCGCTGTACTCGTAGAAGAGGTAAGCGCCCGCGTCCCCCGCGAAGATGCCCGAAACCCCCGTGACCAGGAACGTCACGATGGTGGGATAGATGATGGGCATCACCACCTGCCACAAAATGCGGAGGTTGGAAGCGCCGTCCACCCGCGCCGCCTCCACGATGCCGTCGTCGAGCTGATTCATCGCGTTGGCATAGATGATGACGTTGGAGGAAAATCCGATAAACAGCTGATAAATCACCAAAAACGCGCGATTATAGCGTTCGTCTTTTAAAAGGCTCAGCGTCTCTATGCCGAACCAGTCTTTCAAAAGAGGCGGCAGGGCGTACGCGGCGAACTTGGAATACAGCATGGCGGTAACGAGTCCCGAAACCATGGCGGGCAGCATCAGGCAGAACCGAAAAAACGCCGAACCGCGCATCCGCATGAAAAACATATACGAAAACAGCATGTTGAGCGGCAGTCCGATGACGAGCGTGATGCAGAAAAAGAACAGTGAATTGCCCGCATAATGCAAAAGATCGCCGTTTGTGCCCAGCGTTTCAAAAACGCGCGCGAAATTATCGAACCCCGCAAAAACCGCGTTGAATTTGGAATCCGTACGCTGAAACGCCATCAGAACGGAGTTGACGTTGATAACGACGTAAAAAACGATGAAATTCGCCAAAGGATAGAGAAGCATAAAGAAAATGAACAACGTCCGTTTATTCCATATGCTTCTTCCCTTGCGTTCTTTCAATACCTTCGATCCCATTTTTATTGATCCTTATCCGATGACGATTTCCACTTTGTCCCAGTTGTTTTTATAATACTGATACGCGTTGTCGAAATACTGCTGCGCGTTCCCGATGGTCGTCAGACCGTCGCCTTTCGCCATGACGTCCGTGGGGTAAGCGTATTCCTTGTTGTTGAAATACGTCGTACTCATCGCCACTTTCAGATCCCCCACTTTCGCCGCGTTGTACGCCGTATCGCTCATCAGATAATTCACGTTGTAACGCACGACGTGGAAGTTTTCGGAATTGTACATTTCCCAGTTGTTCTGTGCAAACTTGGTCAGTCTGGAAAGCTCTTCTCCGATTTCGTATTCAAAGGGCCGTACGCCGCCCGTCGTCGCCGTATATGCCACGAGATTCTCGTCGGAATGTAAGAACGTGAGGAACTTTTTGATGGATTCGAGCTTCTTCGCGTCGGTCTGCTTCGTCACGCAAAGCGACATCATGTCGAACGTGGCGGCATAATACCCGGTGTCCTGCTGCTTGTCGTCGAACAGGGGAAGCATCATCATGCGATAATCGCGCGTTCCGTATGCATAGTCGGCGTTTCCGCTGCCGGAAAGCGAATTGAAGTTCGCGCGCGCTTCGTTCTCCCACCACATACCTTCATACAAAAACGCCGCCTGCGTTCCCGCAAGTCCCGAAAACGCGTTGCCGTATACGAAGGATTTCTGCGCGTCGGTATGGCTCGCAACCCCCGCCATCGCTTCTGGATGATAGTAATCCGGATTGGTCAGATAATTGTCGTAAAAATCGAGGGCGATTTTCCTGCCGCTCATCTTGTATACTTCATATCCCTTGTCCGGCGTGACGGGGACGGGCGTCGTCGTTCCCGGCTCGGTATAGGTACCGCTCAGCGTATAGTTGATAAAATACGCATCTTCCCCGTTATATTCCGCCACGATGGAATCGAAGATCGGCAGCACGTAATAGGGAAATTTACTCGCCCAGAGATAAACCTTCATCTCCCGGCTGATCTTCGTGACCATCTTGTCGTATTCAGCCATGTTCTTCGGATGTCCGTCGTCAAACGTACCCGCCACGCCGTCTCTGCCCACGCTCAACGGCTGATCGGGCGACGTGATACAATTTCCGTCCTCGCCGATCAAATATCCTTTCTGCAGAAAAATTTCATGATCGTATACGAATCCCGAAAATCCGTCGGAAAACGGTATCCCGTATTTCTTGCCGTCCACACTGAAGATCTGATTGAAATAATCCTTATCGCGTTCCTTGATCTTTTCTCCCACAGTCCGCTCTTCCCCCGCGGGGGTGCTTTCGTATACGTCGGAAAGATCTTCAAACCAACCCATGGCGTCCGCTTTGATATAATCGGGGTTGTTCAGATAAATATCGACGCTGCTCGTTCCCGCTTCCAGCGAAGCCTCGATGGAATACCATTCGTCCTTATTCGGTTTTACGATGACCTCGTATTCCGCATCGGTCGCGTTATATGCCTGCGCCGCGTCGATCGCCCACTGACTGCCGTATCCGCCGTTCCATACGCTGAAATAGATCTGCGTCTTATTCGGATCGATGGTCTGTCCGCCGTTCGGCACGGTGGGTCTGCATCCCGCAAACGTTCCCGCCGTAAGCAAAACCGCTAAACATACCGTTAAAATTTTTTTCATGTTTTCGCCTCCGTCAAATTTTTTCAAACAAAGGTATTTCGTCGAGCGGACAGCTGATTTCCGCCCTTCCCTGTTCATATACCTTTCCGTTGTACCAATTTTTCCATCTGCCCTTCGGGAACACGATTTCCTTTTTCCGCATCCCCGCCTCCGTGACCGACGCGATCATGTACCTGTCTCCCAGCATCATCTGATCGGTCACCTTTTCAAAACCCGCGTGCGGATATACATATTCCATATACCGCACAATCGGCTCTCCCGTCCGGCTCGCGTGTTCGGCAAGCTCCATGATATATTCCGTGAACTTTTCCCGTTCCGCCACAAACTTCCTGCATACTTCCCCGGCGTCGTATTCCTTCAGATCCCATACATCCAGTGAAAACTGCATCATCGGCATCAGAGAACAGACCGCGCAACTGCGTAAAACCAGCTCCGCATCGAGATTCTTTCCCGCAAGATCGGGCAGCAGTCCTCCTCCGACCATATCCGGACAGCCGTACAGATACCCCGTGATCCCCTGCGTCAGCATCTGCGGCATCACGGTGCTGAGTCCGTATTTCAGATACGTCTCGCCGTCCGGGGAGCGCGCCGTTTCAACGCCCCACAGGTGCGCCTTGTCCGCCAGCCGCTGTATGATTCCTTTTCCGCCCAGCTGATAACACGCTCTGCCTTCCCGCAATCCGGAAAAACTGTCGATCCACAATTTGTTCTGCAAATTCGCCAGCGGATAATTCTTCGGAAGATACATCGCGTCGCCGCCGTCCATTTTGAATCCGTCCGCGCCGTATTCTTCCCGAATCCGCTCCAGCTCCGCTTCCAGCCAGTTCTGCGCGGGTTTTGTCGTCAGATCGAGAACGGCGCTCTCCGCATTCCACCAGTGCGCCATGTAAACTTTCCCGTCTGCATCCCTGATCAGTGCGTCGTTTTTCAAAAGTTCGCCGTACGCCGCCGTCTTCGGCGAAATATACGGCACGATCCACAGCATAACTTTGAAGCCCATCTCCTTAAGCCGGCGCATCATGCCGACAGGATCGCGGAATCTCTTTTCGGTAAATCTCCAGTCCCCGTAATCTTTCTGCCAGCCGTCGTCCAGGATCAGAACGCCCGGCTGAATCCCCATTGCAAGAATCTTTTTTGCGTATTCGAGAATCTTTTCTTCGCTCTGGTTTTCCCCCAACGCCATCCACGTGCAGAACTGCGGCGCCTGAAACGCCTTCGCGTCCGGCAGCGTGCCGTCCGCACGGTAATACTTCTTTGCCGCCGCGAGCGCCGCGTCTTTCAGACAGCTCCCCGCGCTGCATAATTCGTATTTCTTCGTTTCGGGCACAATCTTTCCGCCGCCGAACCGGATCTTTCCGCCGTCCAGCCACAGATATCTCCCCTCAGAACTGAGATATACGGGATTGATCTGGCAGTAGGTGTCGTTCGTATCGATATCGATCTCATATTCGTCCGACGCCGACAACGGAAACAAATATCCGTCATTCACGGCGCCGCCGTACCAATATTCTCCCGGCAGAAAATCGATCTCTGCCGACTGTTTCTTCCCTTCAGTATGCAAGCACTTTTCCATTTAACATCTGTTCCTTCAATTCGTCCATGATATCGTCGTTCGCCCAGTATTCTTTGTATTTTGTTATTCCGCACCTGCGACACTGCCGTACAAAATCCTCCGCCTCCTCCCGCGTCGGAACTTCGTTCATATACCGGAGATATTTTACCGATGCCTCCAACTGCCCGATGCGTATGCACAGTTTTCCCGCTTCGTTTCCTCCCTCCGCCGCAAGCGCCGTTTCGTACGCCCGCTTCAGAATCTTTTCCGCTTCCGCAAGGAATTCCGCGTCAAACAACTCCCTCGAAAACATCTCTTCCGGCAGATGATACAGTCTCAGATGATACCCCTTCCTTTCGTCTTGCTTCGCCAGACGCTCCGTATACAACCGGAAAAACCGCCCGACTTCTTCCGCACAGTCTTTATAATAACCCGAAATGAATTCTTTGAGCAGCGCGTTTGTATCCGCGTCCGCTCGCCACAGCAATGCGCTATGCACATACGTCTGCAACTGTGAAAACGGCATATTCACCGCTTCGCACGGGCCGTGATCGATGACAAACCGAATTCCGCTTTCCCGAAACAACCGGTAATTTGCCGACAGTACGCCGTAATCCCAGAACGGATAAAGATAATGCGCATAATTCGCAGAATAATACCACACGAGCATTCTGTCCCCTACCAGGGATCTCCAGCCGCGGAAATTGAACGTGAAATCTTTGTTCCACGCGCAAGAGCTATCTTCCAGCTTGTGATAATAACAATAATCGATGGTCGTAAATAAAATATATACGTTTTTTTCCGGCACTACGCTCAAATCCAACGGCACAAACCCTTCTGCCGTTTCTTTTACCGGCGGCCGCTGCCCGAAATAATAAGCGAACGTCACGATGCGGATCTCTCTTTGCGGACAATGCTCTTCCTGCCAGCGCCGTACCTTTCGCGCGATGATGTTGATCAGCCTGATCAGCGCCCCCGAAGGCAGGTACTTTTCATACTGCCGTTTACAGTCCTCGCATCCGCACGGCTCGGGCGTATCGTTCTGCCCGACGACAAAATATACGCTGTCCGGATTCTCCTCGATTTCGGCGATCAGTTTCTTTGTGATGACGTCGGCAATCTCTTCCTTCGAAAAACAAAGCTGCCCGGACTTGTCGTCGAACCAGTCGGAATGCTTTTCTTTATATTCCGACGGCGGCACATATTCGTAAAAATTATGAAAATTTCCGCTCGCAACCGCCGGATACACTCCGCCGCCGGGCAGGTTCTGCACATACGCGTCCTTGATTCTGCGCCGCACGGCAAAAACAGGATCGACGCGCGTTTCCGCAGCCAGATACCAACGGATGAAAAAATCAGACCTGTCGATCTGCGGTTCGAACTTCTCAAATCCGATATCCCTCTTTTCGGGGTATACCGTTTCGTCGGCCGCAAGATATCTTACTTGGAAAAACTTTTCCAAAAACGTATATACGGCGTAAATATTTCCCGCCCTTGTAAAGATACCCGATCTGCCGAAACAATAAACGTTATCTCCGTCGCAGGCAACGGCATTCTCATCTCCCGTAAGCGACTGATAAACCGATCCGTACCGCTCCTTCATCCGCGCGGTTTCCCCGACAAAAATAACGTTTTTCAGATCTTTCTCTTCCCCGATGATGCTCGGTCGGAATCCGAACATCTGCCCGATCGCTTCCGCCAGCTCTTCCGCCGCAAAGCGCTCTTCCTTTCCCGCCGAAAGGGAAATTGCAATCCGGCATGTCGGACTGTTTTCCCGATTGATTTTAAACATATCCGTTTTTTCCTTTCCTGAATATAATCAGTATATCACATGCATCCCCCGCATAAAATAGGCACATTTGACGGAAAGATTTAAAATTATGATATCATTTAAATTTACTTATTTATAAAAAACGTCTCCGTCGCGCTGTTTCGCGACGGAGACGTTTTTAATCTCTGTTTCAAATTCTTATTTTTCGTAAATTTCCCGTTTCAAGACGCCGATCTCCGGAAGATTTCTGTATTTCTGCGCATAGTCCAAACCGTATCCCACGACAAATTCGTTGGCGATATCAAACGCTTTGTAATCCGCAACGATATCGGCTTCTCTGCGTTCGAATTTATCTAAAAGCGCGCAGATTTTGATGGACGCGGGATGTCTTTGACTCAGCATTCTCTTCAGATAAAACAACGTATGCCCCGTATCCACGATGTCTTCTACGATCACCACGTGTTTTCCCTCTATGCTGCGGTCCAGATCCTTAATGAGTTTCACCTCCCCGCTCGAAGTCCCCGAACCGTAGCTGGAGATCGCCATAAAATCAATTTCCAGAGGAATCTTCATCGCGCGGATAATATCGGCAAAGAACAAGACGCTGCCTTTTAAAATACACAGCATCAGCGGTTGTTTCCCCGCGTAATCCCGATCGAGTTCCGCCGCGATCTCCTTGACTTTCGCCTCAATCTCTTCCTTGCTGACCAAAACTTTTTCCAAATCCTGATGCATCTTCTTTCTCCTTTGCGTTTATCGTCTGCCCGCCGGTTTTACAGATGATCCTGAACGCCCGCGTTGTCGTTTCATCCGCTCTGACATCCTCGGATATTTCCGTTCCCGAAAACAGTATTTCTTTTCCCCGTGCGATCAGCAGGAGCGTATCCCTGAGCCGCCTCGGAATTTTCCGATCGATATAATATTCTTTCAGCTTTTTTCTTCCGCCGCCGAATTTGCGGAACATATCGCCGTCCTCCCGTGTTCGGATCACCGCTCCGGAGAGTTTATCCGCGTCGACGTAAAAGGCGCCGCGTTGCCGCATCTTCGGCTCTTCGGTCAGCGAACTCGCCTCTATCGTAAGAATGCATTCCCCGCAACGGTATGTGCCTTCCGAAAACGGTCTTTCGGCAAATTTTTCTTCTTTCGGAAAAAAGAACGAGATCCTGTCGTATTCCCGTATCGCAACGAGGCGGTCGGGCAACGAAACCCGCGTCCCGTTTTCACGGCAGACAAGCGCGCATACACTGTCTGCATGAACCGATTCATAATCGGCAGCGATCCCGCATTGTTTCATTATAAGGATTGTTGCGCGACGCAATAAAACGCGCGGCGCGGAGACGGGAATAGACCAAGCCCCTGCCGATTTCGTAAGCAATTTTTCCGCTTCCCGGTCGAGATAGTTATCCTCTTCTCTCGCAATTTCGCAAAACCGCATCACCGCCCGTTCGCCTGCCGGAAATTTGCTCTTCAGCTTCGGCATGACTTCATGCCGGAGAAAATTTCGCGTCATTACAGACGACGCGTTTGTTTCATCTTCCACATACGGCAGGGCGTTTTGCTCGACATAAGCCGTTATCTCTTCACGGCTTGTATGAAGGAAGGGGCGAATGACTGCGTTTCTCTGCGGCGGAATCCCCGCCGCCCCTTTCAACGAGGCTCCCCGGAACAGATTCTCGAGAACCGTTTCGGCATTGTCTCCGAGATGATGCGCCGTGGCGATTTTATCGGCCTTCTTTTCTTCGAGAAAACGATCAAAAATATCGTATCTCTCCGTACGGGCGGCCTGCTCCAAAGATGTTCCCTCCCGTTTCATGCGCGAAAGCGCGTCGGCGGTATATGCGTAAAGCGGGACATTCCACGCGGCGCAAAGCTCCTTCACGAACGCCGAATCCCGCAAAGAACGTTCGCCGCGGATGCCGTGTTCAACGTTAATCGCACAAACGGAAAATCCTCCGTCCGCCGATTTGTTCAGAAGAAAATGCAATAACGCCACGGAATCTCGCCCCCCGCTGATTGCAACGGCAATTTTATCGCCACGAGCGATAAAGCGGAGATAATAATCATTCATGAATTTATTGTAGCAAATATCGGGAAAAATTACAAGAAGAAAAACAGAATTGCAAAATTTTTATTTATTTTGAGAAAAAGCCGAATTTTATTTGACAAAGTGCACAGAATTGTTTATTATAATATAGCATCTTGAAAACGAGAAGCGAGTTCCGCTTTCGAGAGCGCTTCTATCGCGGGATGGAGCAGTTCGGTAGCTCGTCGGGCTCATAACCCGAAGGTCGTGAGGTTCAAATCCCACTCCCGCAACCAACAGCAAATAAAACGAACCTTGAATTTTCTTCAAGGTTCGTTTTATTTTTTGCAAAAGAATATTTCGGGATAAAAATTAAACTTAAATAAACTCTTCATAAATTAAAAATTCAAAATTTATCCAGCGGCATTCAAACTTACACGACTCCCGTAAATAAAATCAAATTACGGGCTATGCCGAGTACTATTCCGCCGAATTGTCCGAAAAGGTCAAGCGCGGCATGACTGAAAATGCGCTAAAAGCAAAGAGCAACGGAGTACGCCCGCCTTTCGGCTATTACGTGGACGATGCTGACCACTATCAGATAGATGTAGCGATTGCTCCGATCATAAAAGAGATCTTTAATCTGTATGTAGACGGCGTTAAAATAACGGAAATTGTAGCAATGCTTAAAGAGCGCGGCGTTAAAAATCGAGGCTATGAATTGAATTACAACGCAATCTTTCGTATCCTCACTAATCGTAAATATATCGGTGAGTACAAGTTTGGCGAAACAGTCATATCCAACGCTATCCCTGCAATCATAGACGAACAGACTTTTGATAGCGTACAACTGCGCATGGC
>CALVWR010000002.1 GCA_944367565.1 uncultured Clostridia bacterium | reverse complement strand
ACCAGCGTTTTTTCCAGCTCGTCGGTACGCGCCCAGATGCAATCGGTAATGGCGGACAGCCTCGTTACAAGCTCGTTTTCATATTCGCACCGCACCGAAGCGCTCAGCTTCTTCTTTCTCTCCGCGCCCGCGGCAAGGTCCGCCGCATAGCGTTCGATCGCCGGCAAAATCTGCTTTTTGACCATCGAAATCATCGTGTTCGCCTCGATCACCACCGTCTTACAATAATTTTCCAGCATGATCTCGCATCTCGATTCGAGCTCCTCTTCCGTAAAGATTCCGTGCGCCGTCAGCATATCCACATTTTTCTTGTCCAGAAGGTGCGGCATGCAATCCGCCGTCGTTTTATAGTTGAGCAGCCCCCTCTTCTTCGTCGCCTCTTCGATCCAGCTTTCGTCGTATCCGTTTCCGTTGAAAATAATCCGCTTATGCTCTTTGACCGTTCTGCAAAGCAACGCGTGCAATGCGGCGTTGAAATCCTTTGCGCCTTCCAGTTCGTCGGCATACTGTTTCAGCGATTCCGCCACTGCCGCGTTGAGCATCATGTTCGCGCAGGCAATGCTGTTGGACGAGCCCACCATACGGAATTCAAACTTGTTCCCCGTGAACGCAAAGGGGGATGTTCTGTTCCTGTCGGTGGTATCCCGCATAAACCGCGGCAGGATACTGACGCCCAGTTTCATCTGTTTTCTCTCCGCCGCGCTGTAGGGCACTTCTTTTTCCACGGCTTCCAGTACGGCGTTGAGCTCGTCGCCCAAAAAGACCGATAGGACCGCCGGCGGCGCTTCGTTCGCGCCCAGACGGTGATCGTTCCCCGCCGTAGCCACGGACAGACGCAGCAGATCCTGATAATCGTCCACCGCCTTGATCACCGCGCAGAGGAACAGGAGGAACTGCGCGTTTTCATACGGCGTTTCCCCCGGCGTCAGCAGATTGACGCCGCCGTCCGTCGTGATCGACCAGTTGTTGTGTTTACCGCTTCCGTTGACTCCGGCAAACGGTTTTTCATGCAACAAACAGACCAACCCGTGTTTCAACGCGACTTTCTGCATGATCTCCATGGTGAGTTGGTTATGATCGGTGGCGATGTTTGTCGTCGTATAGATCGGCGCAAGTTCATGCTGCGCGGGAGCGACTTCGTTATGTTCGGTCTTTGCGAGAATGCCCACTTTCCAGAGCTCTTCGTTCAGATCCGCCATGTATGCCGCAACCCTCGGCTTGATCACCCCGAAATAATGATCGTCCATTTCCTGTCCCTTCGGCGGTTTCGCGCCGAACAGCGTTCTGCCCGTATAGACAAGGTCCTTTCTCTTTTCATACATTTCCCTGTCGATGAGGAAGTATTCCTGTTCCGGGCCCACCGACGTCCGCACGCACTTCACGCTCGTATTTCCGAACAGCCGCAAAATCCGCAGCGCCTGTTTGTTCAACGCTTCCATCGAACGCAGAAGCGGCGTCTTTTTATCGAGCGCTTGCCCGCCGTACGAACAGAATGCCGTCGGGATGCAAAGCGTTTTATCCTTTATGAACGCATACGACGAAGGATCCCATGCGGTATATCCGCGCGCTTCGAAGGTCGCGCGGAGTCCGCCCGACGGAAACGACGAAGCGTCCGGTTCGCCCTTGATCAGTTCCTTCCCGGCGAACTCCATGATGATGCCGCCGTCCGGCGCCGGCGAAATGAAACTGTCGTGTTTCTCCGCCGTGATGCCCGTAAGCGGTTGAAACCAGTGCGTATAATGCGTAGCGCCCTTCGAGATCGCCCAGTCTTTCATGGCGTCCGCTACCGCATTCGCCACCGAAAGATCGAGAGGCATTCCCTCGTCGATCGTCTTTCTTAAAGACCGATACACCTTTTCAGGCAGACACGATTTCATCACTCTGTCGTCAAAGACCAGACTTCCGAATTCTTCTTTTACGTTGCTCATACATTCCATCTCCTTTTTTAATTTTTATTTTTGTAAAAAAAAGACAAAGATCCCTCTGAGAAATTTTCAAAGACGCCTTTGCCTTCCGATTTTTCGTTTTTCTGACTGCATGCCGGCTTTTTCCCGTTACGGAACAAGCCCCTGTTACGAATATGTTTTAATAATATTTTCCGCGACCGTTTTGCGCGATACGCAGGTATCCATCGCCTGTTTTTCGATGTATCTGTGCGCGTCTGCTTCCGTCATTTTCAGATTTCCGATCAAGAGCCACTTCGCCCGGTTCACGATCCGGATCTCTTCCATCTTTTCCTCAAGGGAAAAGGATTTTTTTTCCGCGCACCGCAATCGCTCCTTCGTGGCGCACATCCACTTTAACGCACGCTGGATTGTGATCCGCGTCATCGGTTTCGGCAGCACGTACACTCCGGAATCGAGCACTTTCCCGAACACTTCCTCGTAAATATCGTTCTTTACGATCAGCAGCACCACAATTCCCTTACCGACGCTTGCTTCCGCCGCAAATCTCGACCCGAACTCGTCGGCTAAAGGGGTATTCACGATCATCAGATCGAATTTCCGTTCCGCCGTGATGCGCTTCGCCGCCGCTATGCTCGTAACGTGCTGCGCCGTGAAAACGTTCATCTGCAAAAACGTTTCTTCCATTGCCTGTCGGAAAGATTCGCTCGCGGATACGACGAGAAGATCATAATGTCTTTGTTGAAAATTCATCTTGTCTCCTCCTCGTCTTTACCGCTTACCGACGCTATCTGCTTTCTTCCCGATTCCCTTCACAAAACGTATTCAGGATACACTGAGGCACATACGTCTTTATAAATTTGCTCTCTGCCGCAAGCTCCGCCGCACGCTCCCGCGTGTCCGGTAAGCTGTCGAGATGCGCCTTTTCCTCTTCCGTAGCTTTGTAAAGATTCAGATCGGTATGTCCGGCAAGCTGCCGTTTCCCTTCGATTCCCTCCATTCCGGCGTAAATCAGCAGCGCAAAGACAAGATAGGGATTTGCCAGCGCATCCGCAGAACGCAGTTCCGCGCGCCTGCTCCCGTCCGACGTGATCGGGATTCGGATCAGTTGCGAGCGGTTTCCTTCCGACCACGATATATACCGCGGCGCTTTATCTTTCCCCAACCGACGGTAAGATTCTTTGCCCGAATTCAGAAAAAGCGTTATCTCCTTCACTCTGTCGAGGATCCCCGCGATCATCGATACGAAACATTCTTTGCCGTCGGCGCGTTCCGCCGATATATTGATGTGAAATCCGTTTCCCGCCTTTTCCGCGAGCGGTTTCGGCGAGAAATCCGCATATAAGCCGTTTCTTCCCGCAACGGTTTTCACCACCGAACGGAAAGTTATCGCGTTATCCGCCGCCGACAAAGCGTCGGAATAGCGGAAATCGATCTCGTTCTGCCCCGGACCTTCTTCGTGATGCGACCCTTCGGGATAAATCCCCATCTGTTCCAGAATCAGACAGATTTCACGGCGGATATTTTCCCCTTTGTCCTCCGGCGCTATGTCCATGTATCCCGCGAAATCGTAAGGTTCCTTTGTCGGCTGACCCTTTTCATCGAGCTGGAACAGATAAAATTCCATTTCCGCGCCGAAATAAAACCGTACGCCCCGCTCCTTCGCATATGCGATCGCCCGCTGTAACAGCGCCCGCGTATCCCCTTCAAAAGGCGTTCCGTCCGGATACGTTACGGAACAGTACATCCTGACCACCTTGCCGTGTTCCGGACGCCACGGGAGAATGCTCAGCGTATCGGGATCGGGATGCAGGTATAAATCGGAATACGTTTCGTCTCCGAATCCCTGTATTGCCGATGCGTCGATCGCAACGCCGTATTCGAACGCCTTCGGCAGTTCGCCCGGCATCACCGAAATATTTTTATGTGTTCCGAAAACATCGCAAAACGCGAGCCGGATAAATTTTACGTCTTCTTCCTGCACAAACTGCAACACTTCATTCACGGAATATTTCATGTTTCACCTTTCAATTCGCGACGTACATCTGTTTGTACGGATTTCTGCTGTTCGGCTTCACCGCAATGAACGGTCCTTTCATGATCTCCTGTTTATCCGCACCGAAGTATTGACAATAACGCTCTACCAACTTTGCGATTTCTTCTTTTTCCCGTTCGTCGGGCTTTGCGATACTCACCTGCGACGGAAACACGATGTCCTTTCCGTCGGAACGAAGGTACACTTTCCCGCCGTGCATTCCCGTACAGGGAAAATTTCCCACGATCTTGCCGCCTTTCCGTCCCAGAACGAGAATGACGCCGCCCGCCTGGTACTCGCCGAGAAAACTGCCCGCATTGCCGCCGATGACGATCACGGGAATTTTATCTTTGTATTCCTTGATATGGATTCCCGCGCGGTATCCCGCGTTCCCTTCCACAAAGATCTCTCCGCCGCGCATCGCATACCCGACGGCGTCCCCTACGTTTCCGTGTATCACAATGCTCCCGTCGTTCATCGTATCGCCCACGGCGTCCTGCGCGTTTCCTTTCACCGCGATCGATCCCCCGTTCAGATAAGCGCCCAGCGCATTCCCGGGGATTCCTTCGATCTCGATGTCCTTTCCTCCCATTCCCGCGCCGATGAACCGCTGTCCCAAACAGTTTCTGATGATACAAGGTTCCCCGCATTCCGCGATCTCGCGGTTCAGGTTCTTATGATCCAACCATGTTGCATCTATAATCATTATAGCATACCTTCCCGTATTTTTCCATTTTTTTAACGGTGTTTTTCCGTTTTTTTATTCTCCGGCGTGCGCAATCCCGAGAATTTCGAGTTCTTTTTCGTTCAGATGAACCCCGCGGAGCATCAATCTGTTCCCTCTCAGACTCTCGATGGAATTGATTCCCATGCCGCCCATCATCTCCTTGATCTCATGATTCCATGCCGTAAGCAGATTCACGAGCCGACGGCTCCCCTCTTCGGGATCGAGCCGGGCGACGAGTTCCGGTCTCTGTGTGGCGATGCCCCAATTGCAAGTACCGCTCTGACAGTTCCGACACAGATGACAGCCGAGCGCAAGCAACGCCGCCGTCGCGATGTAACACGCGTCCGCCCCCAGCGCGATGGCCTTCACGACGTCGGCGGAACTTCGGATGCTTCCGCCCGCGATCAGCGATACCTCGTTTCTGATTCCCTCGTCGCGCAGACGCTGATCGACAGCGGCAAGCGCAAGTTCGATGGGAATTCCCACGTTGTCGCGGATCCGCGTCGGCGCAGCGCCCGTGCCTCCGCGAAATCCGTCGATCGCGATGATGTCGGCACCGCTCCTCGCAATCCCGCTCGCAATCGCCGCGATATTGTGTACCGCCGCCACCTTTACGATGACCGGCTTTTTATATTCCGTAGCCTCTTTCAGCGAAAATACCAACTGCCGTAAATCTTCTATCGAATATATATCATGATGCGGCGCGGGCGAAATGGCGTCCGTTCCTTCCGGAATCATCCTCGTTTTGGATACGTCTCCGACGATTTTCGTTCCCGGCAGATGTCCGCCGATCCCCGGCTTTGCACCCTGACCCATCTTGATCTCGATCGCGGCGCCCGCTTCCAGATAATCCTTATGTACGCCGAATCTTCCCGACGCCACCTGTACGATGGTATTCGCACCGTAACGATAGAAATCTTCGTGCAGTCCGCCTTCCCCCGTGTTGTACAGAATCCCCGCTTCCTGCGCGGCGCGCGCAAGACACGCGTGCGCGTTGTAGCTGATGGATCCGTAGCTCATGGCGGAGAACATCACCGGCATGGAAAGTTTCAGCTGCGGGGAAAGTTTGGTGATCAGTTTTCCGTCCGCCCCCCGACTGACCGACAACGGCTTCTTGCCGAGAAAAACTTTCGTTTCCATCGGTTCGCGCAGAGGATCGATGGACGGGTTTGTCACCTGCGACGCGTTGATCAGGATTTTATCCCAATAAACCGGCAACGGCTTCGGATTTCCCATGGATGACAGCAATACGCCGCCGCTCGACGCCTGTTTATAGATTTCCTTGACGGTATCCTCTTCCCAGTTTGCGTTTTCCTTCATCCGGCAGTCGGTCTTTACGATCTTCAACGCCCGCGTAGGACAAAACGCCACGCATCTTTGACAGTTCACGCACTTCGCCTCATCGCTGACGATCGCATTTTTCTTCTCGTCAAACCGATGCACATGATTGCTGCATTCCGTTACGCATACTTTACAATTGATACATTTTTCCCGGTTTCGGATCACTTCGTATTCGGGATAAAAAAAGTTCGCATTCATCAGTATTTACCCTCCGCTACACGAACGATCACCGGTTCGCCGCCCATCGGAGAATAAATGTTCTCCGCTTCGGGTTCCATTGCCCGTATCGCCGCTTCCTCGCTTGCGATATATACGCGATCGCCCTTTTCGCCCACGACCATCGAACGAAGTTTCAACCTGTCGTTCAGCGCCATCAGTCCGCCCTCGAAGCCGAGGATGATCGAAAACGGTCCCGTGATCAGCAAACCCGAATACACCGCCCGCAAAAAGGTAAGCGTTTTGCGCGTTTCTTCATCCTGTCTGTCGATCGTGTTCCAGAACGGAGCGGCGATCACCGCCGCACTCTCCCGTAACGTGAGCTTTTCCTTTCTTAAAAGATAATCCATAATATAGGCGATGACTTCGGTGTCGGTCTGCAACGTGCATTTGTACCCGAACATCTCGATGAAACGGCGGTTCGCGTCGTAAGAAGAGATCTCCCCGTTATGCACCACCGAATAGTCCAGAAGCGCAAACGGATGCGCGCCGCCCCACCATCCGGGCGTGTTCGTCGGATATCTCCCGTGCGCCGTCCAACAATAGCCGGAATATTCATCCAGACGGTAAAATTCTCCCACATCCTCCGGATATCCTACCGCCTTGAACGCCCCCATGTTTTTCCCGCAGGAAAAAACATACGCGCCGTCCAGCTGCGTGTTGATCCTGATTGCCGTCCGCACGACAAGTTCCTTTTCGTCGATCTGCAACGACGCCAGAACCGAACGCAACGGCGCGACAAAGTATCTCCAGATCAGCGGCTCGTTTGTGATCGCGGGAATCTTCCTCGTCGGAATCACTTCCGCCTTGACGATTTCAAATCCTTCTTTTAAGAAAGCCTCACAGTCCTTTCTTGACTGACGGCTGTCAAAGAAAAAATGAAAGGCGTAGAAATCCTTCATTTCCGGATAAATCCCGTACGCGGCAAAGCCGCCGCCGAGTCCGTTGGATCTTTCATGCATCGGAATCATCGACTTTATAATGTTTTCTCCCGTCATCCGCTCGCCGCTCTTCGAGATCACCGCTGATATCGCGCAGCCCGACGGGATTCTGATCTGTCCTTCTTTTTTCATTCCGCTTCTCCGAACCGAAAAATTCAATAAAAAAAACGTCCATCATTCCGGATATTCCGCCCGGAACAATGAACGCCTTTGCTCATCGTCATGCATTATAATCCCCGTGCAAAAATTTGTCAAGCAATTTTCGCAACTCGTTCTGATTTTTTTATAAAAGTACAACGACCCCATGCAACGCAACTCTTTCCGCCTTTTTCCGTCTATTCGCCGAGGTACGCTTTGCGGATGCTTTCGTCGTTCATCAGCTCCTTCGCGTCTCCCGAAAGGACGATCCGTCCCGTTTCAAGTACATACGCCCGATTCGCGATGGAAAGCGCCTTTTTTGCGTTCTGTTCCACCAACAGCACCGTCGTCCCCGCCTCGTTGATCTCCTTGATGATCTGGAAAATCTCATTGACGTACAGCGGAGAAAGCCCCATGCTCGGCTCATCCAGCAGCAAAATCCGCGGATGCGACATCAGCGCGCGCCCCATCGCCAGCATCTGCTGCTCCCCGCCCGAAAGCGTTCCCGCAATCTGCTTGTTCCTCTCGCTCAAAATGGGGAATTTTTCATAGACGCTTTCCAGCGTCGCACGGAATTCCTTCTTGTCCTTCCGTGTGTACGCCCCCAGCATCAGATTATCGAATACCGTCAGCTCCTGAAAAATCCGCCGCCCTTCCGGTACCTGCGTCATCCCTTTCAGAATGATTCTGTGCGCCGGAATATTCGTGATGTTCTCGCCGTCTAAAAACACCTGCCCTTCCTTTGCGGGCAACAAACCGTTGATCGTCTGCATGACGGTGGTCTTTCCCGCGCCGTTCGCTCCGATCAGCGCGATGATCTCCCCTTGCTCCACTTCAAACGAGACGCCTTTGATCGCCTCGATCACGCCGTAACTGACTCTTAAATTCTTTACTTCGAGTATTGCCATTTCTTCACCCTATTCGCCGAGATACGCCGTCACGACGTTGGGATCTTTCAGCACGTCTTCCACGCGTCCCTGCGCCAGCGTCGTGCCGAAATTCAAAACCGTCGTCTCCTCGCAGATCCCGCTCACCAGCTTCAGATCGTGCTCGATCAGCAGAATCGTCATGTCGAACCCGTCGCGGATAAAGCGGATCGTCTCCATCAGTTCCCCCGTCTCGTGCGGATTCATCCCCGCCGCCGGCTCGTCTAAAAGAAGCAGCTTCGGATTCGTTGCCAGCGCACGGGCAATCTCCAGCTTTCTCTGCTTTCCGTAAGGCAGATTCGAAGAAAGATACTCCGCTTCTTTGTCAAGTCCGAACACTTCCAGCAAGGCATACGCTTTGCTCTTCAGTTCCTTTTCCGTCCTCCAGTACCGCGGCAACCGCAAGATCGAAGAAAACGGATCGCATTTGCTCATCGCGTGCAATCCGACAAGCACGTTTTCCAGAACCGACATCTTCCCGAACAGGCGGATGTTCTGAAACGTCCGCGCAATCCCCTTGTGATTGATGAAAATCGGACTTTTTCCCGTCAGATCCTCCCCGTCGAGAAAAAATCTTCCGCTCGTGGGCTTATATACCCCCGTCAGCATATTGAATACCGTCGTCTTTCCCGCGCCGTTCGGACCGATCAGTCCGTAGATCTGATTCTTCTCTATTTCCACCGAAAAATCGCTCACCGCTTTCAGCCCGCCGAAGGCGATGCTCAGATTTTCCGTCTTTAAAATCGGCATCCTATTTCTCCCCCTTGCGTTCTGTATCGTTCAGCGCGGTCTCGTCCACCTCCGCCATCGGCGGCAACGGTGCGTTGTCCCCTTCTTCCGTCGGCAGGACGCATTCCGCACCCTCCGTCGCAACCGCCTTGTTCTTCGCTTTTTCCCTCCAGCGCCGCAGACATCCTCTGCACCATGCGAAAAACCGGTCTTTATATCCTTTGAGAACGGAATTGTTATTCACGATCATGATGAGGATCAGCACCACCGCGTAGATGATCATGCGGTAATCCTGTAAAAAGCGCAGATATTCCGGCAGAAGGGTAAGGATCGCCGCCGAAATAAACGATCCGGTCATACTGCCCATACCGCCGAGCACGACCATGACGAGGATCTCGATGGACAGGTTGTAATCCATGCTGACGGGTTTGAGAATGGAACTCGTATGCGCATACAGACAACCGCCCACCCCCGCGATAAAGGCGGAAAGCGTGAAGGCAAACAGTTTATAATAGGTGATGTTGATGCCGCAGGCGCGCGCCGCGATCTCATTATCGCGGATTGCCATGATCGCCCTGCCGTGTTTGGAACGCACGAAATTCTGAATGACGATAAGCGACAGGAGCAGCACGATGAAAGCATTGATATACGTCGTTACGGTGGGAATATCCTTCAGTCCGCTCGCGCCGCCGGTAAAATCGAGGTTGGTGAGCGCCGTATAAATGATCATGCAAAACGCCAGCGTGACGATGGCGATGTAATCGCCCTTAAGCCGCAGAACGGGCAAGCCGATGACGATGCCGAACACCGCGGCGACAAGTCCGCCCGCGATCATGGAGATCGGAAAATAAACGGCGGAAGGCAACGTTGCCGCAAGCGCTTTGGAAACGAGCGCGCCGGCATACGCCCCCACGGCGATAAAGCCGGCGTGACCCAGGGAAAGTTCTCCTAAAACGCCGACGACGAGATTGAGCGAAACGGTCATGACCGCATAGACCGCGACCAGCATCATATAGCGGGAGTTGGTGGCATTGAGGACGTTGACGGCGTCGAGCAACAGTACCACGGCAAAGAGCGCCGCGACGACGATATACGCGGTATACCGCTTCCATTTGACTTTACTGAAAAGTTTTTTTGCGTTTGTGAAAGTCATAGCGACACCTTAAACCTTTTCGTTCCGCCGCTTCCCGAGAAGCCCCGTAGGCTTGATCAGAAGCACCAGAATCAGTATGCCGAACACGATGACGTCCGACCACTGCGTGGAGATATAAATTTTGCTTAAGTATTCCACCAATCCCAGAACGAGTCCGCCGAGAAACGCCCCGGGGATGGAGCCGATCCCGCCGAGAACCGCCGCGACAAACGCCTTGATGCCGGGCATCGCACCCGTGGTGGGGACGATGGCGGTATAGGTGTAGCCGTAGCAGAATCCCGCCACCGCGGCGAGAGCCGAGCCGATGGCGAAGGTGATGGAAATGGTTCTGTTCACGTTGACGCCCATCAGCTGAGCGGCGGCTTTATCTTCCGAAACGGCGAGCATGGCGCGCCCCGTCTGCGTCTTTTTTACGAAGAAAGTAAGCGCGATCATGATGACGGCGGAAAAAAGCAGGGTAAAAAGCGAGCCGACGTTCACGGAAAAACTGCCGATATGCCAGATGGAACTGAAAAGATCGATCCGCGGGAAGTTTTTGGTGCTTGTCCCGAAAACCAACTGAAAGAAATTCTGCAAAAAATAACTGACGCCGATCGCCGTGATCAGGACCGCGAGAGAGGACGCGCCTCTGAGCGGCTTATACGCGATCTTTTCCACAATCACCCCGACGAGGGCGCAGACGACAACCGCCGCCAGAAAGCCCACCCAGACAGGGAGGTTCAGCACGGGCATCAGCGTACTTGTGGAAACGATGATAACGGAATACGCGCCGAACGTAATGATGTCGCCGTGCGCGAAATTCAGCATCTTCGCGATACCGTAAACCATCGTATACCCTAAAGCGATCATCGCGTACATCGCCCCGACGCTCAAGCCGTTGATTATGCTTGCCAGAAATTCCATAAAAGTCTTTATCCTCGTCTGTTTTTCCGCAGTTCTCTGTTTATGCCGCGAATAATTTCGCGGCATAAACAAAGGCATTGAAAGGCGGAATCCGCCTTTCAATGCTGTTTTTTTCAGCGATCGATTCTTATAAATCGACGTATGCGCCGTTCTGGATCTTCACCACGCGGATACGGTCGGTCGGAACGCCGCCCGCCGTCCAGGTGATGTTCTCGCCCGTAACGCCGTCGAAACTGATCTCCGTCATCGCGCCTTTTAAGATGTCGCAAAGTTCGCTTGCGGAAGTGCTTGCATTAAAGCTCTTGCCCTGCTCTTCCACCGCGTATTCCAGCGCCTGTTTGATGATGTATACCGCATCGTACGCGTCCGCGCCGAACTGCGAAGGTACGGAACCGTATTTCGCTTCATAGCTTTCTACATAGGATTTCGTCGGTTCGGTCTGCAAGGTCGCCGAGAACAGCGTCACCAGCAAAACGCCGTCCGCCATGGCGGAATCGGCGTCAAGTTCCTTCACGATGCCGTCCAGTCCGTCACCGCCGATGATCGCGGCAGCCTGTAAGTTGGCGTGTCTTTCCGCTTCACGGATAAAGCAAGCGGCAGCCTGATAATAGATCGGCAGGAACACGACGTCCACATCTTCACTGTCGAACTTCGCCGCCTGCGCGGTGAAATCCGTGTCGGTATCCTGCGCAAACCTTTCCTCAACCAGCGTCACCGTGCTGTCCGTGGCGATCTCCGTACGGAACGCCGCGGCGATCCCGTTGGAATAATCGCTGCCCAAACAGGAAAGCATCCCGATCTTCTTGTTGGGCGCCAACGTGCTCAGATTGTCCAATACATATTCTGCCGCAAGTTTCCCCTGCGCGGGGTCTTCCAGACAGACGCGGAACGCGTTGTCGTACTTGATGACGTCCGGATCGGAACCGGAGGGCGTAAGCACAAACATATTGTCGTTCTTCGCGCTTTCCGAAATCGCCACGCCGCTTCCCGAAGTAACGGTCCCGATCAGAATCTGCATTCCCGCATCCCTCAAGGAATTGTAGGCGTTGAGAGCCTTTTCGCCTTCCGCCACGTCGTCCTCGAAGATCAGTTCAAGCTGAACCCCGTTGATTCCGCCCGCCGCGTTGATTTCTTCGATGGCAAGCTCGATGGAATTCTTCACCGCCGTGCCGTAATCCGCGGCGGAACCCGTCAGAGGCCCGATGCCGCCGATCGCCAGCTTATCGCCGGAAAACTTTCTGCCGCAACCCGTAAACGCGGTCGCGCACATCGTTACCGCCGTGGCAACACACAGCAACTTCAGTAACATCTTTTTCATACTCTTTTCTCCTCTCCATAGCGCGCAACACTTTCTTTGCCTGAAACGTACGCGCCTGCGATATGCACATATTTTATACCATTTTTGCCGCATTTGTCAAATCTTTACGCGCATATATGCATAGAGATTGCTTATCCGAATACAAAGAAAACCTCTGAACGTCCGCGTTACCTTGTTCCGCTCCCTTCCGCACCCGATTTTTTTGTCCTCGCTCCCGGCACATTTGATTCGCTCCGCCGACAAATGAAAAAGCCGCTCTGCCGCGGCATAAAGTAATCAATATGAAGTTTTTTGATGCGCAAAATATCGCGCAGCTTACCCCTCGATCAGATAAAAAAGCCGCCGCGCTTGAAGCGCGGCGGACCGTTTTCACGTTTTTTGCCCACTCCCCCGCGGAATTTGCAGGTTCTTTGCCGCAAAAGCGCAAAACGCCGTTTAAAATTCAAAAAGCAACTTACAAGGTAAATTGCTTTCTGAATAATATATGATAAGGGGGAAAATGATGAGCTGTTTTCCGTTCCCGAAGGAAGGCTTTTTGTATTCCGTTCCCTGAGAACACGTATACTATACAACAATTTAAAAAAAATGTAAAGCATTTTTCGACATTTTTTTAAAATTTTTTTTGTAATTTTTTTTCATATCTTCCGTTTTTTATCAGAAAACAACCTTGCAAACCTTTGTTTTGTTATTTTTTAACAAAATAATGCAAATATTTTAAAAAATCGATATTTTTACATTACATCAACTTATTTTTGTATTTTTCGTTAACTTTCCGAGAAAAAAAGCGGCAAAGACCGGATTCGGTCTTTGCCGCTTCAAACATTGGTTACGTTATTTCATCAAAAACGCTTTATACGCCGCCGCAAGCGCGCCCAACACGGAGCAGACACCCGCAATGATCGTCCCTATTCCGAGAGCGGGTTCAACGCCGAAAAGTCCGCCGATTCCCACGCCGATCTTGCCCGCATCGGTAAGCGAATTTTCCAAAAACGTAGGACAAAGGAAAAGCAGCACCGCGCCCGCAACGAAGGCGGCAAGCGCGATAAAGGCAAAGAGTTTTCCCTTCAATGCGCCCAGCACGCCGCCGATCAACGGCAAAAACAGTGCCAGCGTGATCAGGATGTTAAAGTTCGACCAGGTAACCGTCGCATCGCCGACCACATTCTGTTTCCAGCCGAATGCGGCGGAAAAGCCCGTCGCGGTATATGCGTTTTCCCCTTCCCCGAAAGCAACCGCCGCCAAAAATCCCGCAAGACAGAACGCGAGAACACCGAGCAGCAGACTCACCCCCGATACGGCAAGCGACTGCGTATTGCTTTTTTTCTTTTTTGCCATAAATCCATCCTCCTCTTCGCCGCATTTGCGGCAAATCTGTTGAACCCCGTTTTGAGGTCTTTTCTTGATTGTATCATCAAACGTCCGCAAAGTCAATGCCTTGCACAAAAAAAGACGGCGCGCTCCCGAAGTTTTCAAAACTTCCGGGGCGCGGGCCCTCTTTGGCACGGCCTTCTGCGACGATCGGAACTTGCGACAGGAAATACCCGACCGCGGCGCTCAGAACGAAGCGTTAAAAGGTCTTTTCCATCGACGCGCCGCCGATTTTGAAGATTACTTTGATCGCCGGCGCGGGCGTGACGTCTTCATAAACCGCTTCCAACGTAAACGAAGCATTTTTCCCCACCGTTTCCGGCGAATAGATCCCTCCGACATAGTCCTCATACGTGGGCATATCCTCCGCCACTACATACCAGGAAATGGGATATTTATTTATTTATTTTCAGTTCAAAATCATACGTTTTGAAGGTGAATTCGAATACCGTCTCCTTTGAACCGTAAACGATCGGCCGTTGCACAACGGTAACGTCAAACGCCTTTTCCCCGTTGCAATATACCGTCGTCGGCTCGTCGGCAGGCATGGACGCCTGCTCCGCAGCAACCGAGAAGGTATTGAGCGAGATGTTTTCCATTCTGCAATAGGGTATGGCGGTAAACGGGTTGCAGAAATACAGCGTATACCCCGTATCCTCTTTTTTCGTGATGTAATCGGTATCGTCGTGAATAAATCCGACCTTTTCTATCGTCGTATTTGCATCGATCCTCTCATCCACAACAGCGGAATTTATCGCGAAATACTGAAAATGCCGCATTTCTTCGTCGTAGCCCAGCCACAGGAAATTTTCGATCGCCGTACGCGGTACATGATAGTCATATGTGGTGATATCGGCGTAAATTGCCACATACCAATAGCCGAAACCCCTCCATTCCGAGAATATATGGTAAAAATCCACGGTGAAATACTTTGTTTCGCCGTAATAGACGTCGATCGGTTCGCCCCATTGGTAGCTTTCCTTTGCCGCATGAAAACCCCCGAATACTCCCGGTTCTCCTTGCAAACCCTGTTCGCCCTGTTCTCCTTGCGGACCGGTCTCTCCCGGTTCACCCTTCTCGAGTTCGAGCTGTCCGAGCGCCTGTTCGAGCTCGGCAATGCGCTCCTCCAAATCTGTTTGCCCTGCGCAACCGACAAGGGCGCACGGCACGGCAACCGCCAGAACCAGCGCCGCGATGCGGATGAACATTTTCATTTTTTCCCTCCGAAAAGGCTTTTGCCGCACGTGGGCAACGCCTTTTTTCCTACTATATTCCTCTTTTGTCTCTTTGTCAAGCCTTTCCGAGAAAAACCGGAAACGAAAAACGGCGTACAATTTCTGCACGCCGCACCGTTTTTCATATCGGTCTTATTCGCCTTTGAAGGGAAGAAGATCGGTGATCCTCGCCCGTTTTACCGCCGTGGCGAGTACGCGCTGATGTTTTGCGCAGACGCCCGTCATTCTTCTCGGCAGGATTTTGCCGTTTTCCGATACGTACTTCTTCAGCGTGGCGACATCCTTATAATCGATGACGTCCACCTTTCCCTGACAAAAAGCGCATACCTTCTTTCTGGGCAATCTTTTCATATTCTTTTTCACTACTGCTTTATTCTCTTCCATTTTTTAACTCCTTTGAAAAATCAGAACGGCAGATCGTTATCGTCGTCAAGCGCTTCGAGCTGCGGCCGCTGTTTCTTTACCGCAACCACTTCTTCCGCAAACGGCTCGCCTTCCCCCGATCCTTTCGGCGTCAGGAATTCCACGTCGTTTGCGATCACGTCCACGGACATTCTCCGCGTTCCGTCGCTTCCGTCGTACTGCCTGAGCTGTATATCGCCGTATACCGCGATCTTATGCCCTTTTTTCGTGAATCGCGCCACCGTTTCGCCCAGCTTGCGCCATGCGGTCACGTTGTAAAAATCCGTCTGTCTTTCTTCCTGCGCGCTGTAACGGTTTACCGCTATTCCGAACCTGCATACAGGAATCCCGCCCGCGGTTTCCGTCAGTTCCGGATCCCTTGTGAGATTTCCTATCAAAAATACCTTGTTCATCTTTTCACTCCCCGCATTTACGCTTTCGTGATCAGTCTTCTCATGATCCCATCGGTGATGCCGACAACGCGTTTCAGTTCCACAACGAAGTCTTTTCCGCTTTCGAACGTCATTACCACATAATAGCCTTCGGATTTGTACTGGATGGGATACTGCAATTTCTTCATGCCCCATCTGTCGGTCTTTTCAACGACGCCGCCGTTGGCGACCACCAGATCCTCAAACTTTTTGATAATGACTTCTCTCGCTTCTTCTTCGAGCTCCGGAGCCAAAATGTAAAGCATATCGTATTTCGTCATTATTCTTACCTCCCGGTCTTATTCGGATTGCGTCCTACCGCAATCAAGGTCATTTTATTTTAGCAAATAATCTTTGCTTTGTCAATTTTTTTTTAACAAATTTCATCAATTTGCGCACTCTTCATGCCCAAAATACTCTACATGCCCTGTCCTACATAGTCAATCACCTGGTTAAGCGTCATGTCTTTCACCGATTCGCTCACCGGGGCATTGATGAATCCCACCTCGTAAAGTTCCTGTAAAGTACACGCGCCGAATCCCGCCGTTCCGTCCGTTAATCTGCCGATCAAATAGTCGGCAAGATTCGTCAGCGCGGGTTCTTCGCTCACGCGGCGATAACTGTAAACCCCACCGTCAAACGTCTTGTCGTACATGGTGATCAGCCAGATACCCGCGCTTTTATTTACCTGATAAAGCTCCTTACCTTCAGCGTATTCGGTTTCGCGATATTCGCCGCCGATCAGTTCAAAACAGCGCAGTTCCGCATTGTACGCCGTCTCGCCCGCACCCGTTCCGATCTTCACGAAAGCTTCCGTATCGTAAATCTCCGAAACGGTAAGTTCGTTGATCACTTCTCCGATATTCTCAATGTTTGCACCCTTATCGATGAGTGCGTCGGTGATGGGATTAGCTCCCTTTTCCACAATGACGTCAAAAGGCATGACGTTGATCTTGCTGCCGATCGCGTTGATCTTCGTGTCGTTCTGCGAAAGCCATTTGAGAATCTTGTTCGACTCGATCTCCTCCGCACTCATCACGTCGGAAACTTTCAGAGCGGCAACGGTATCGTTAAGAGAAGAGATCGTTGCGTTCTGCAACGCGCGAAGGATAGGCTCGCTGTTTTCGTCGATCCCCACGACCTCCCCGACGGTCAGAATCTTGATTTCGCCGTCAAGTTCCCCTATCTCCACATTCTCCAGCCGTTTCAAGATCGAAGAGCTTTCCTCCGTAACGTCGATCACCTTGCCGAGGGTGAGCGCGTCCACCCGTCCTTCCAGCTTTGCCGAAAGCTCGCCGATCTTATCTTCCGGCTTCACCAATTCCTTTACCAGACCGTCGCTCTCCCCGAGAATGTCGATTCCGAAACTTTTGTCGAGATCCTCTACTGTAAGCTCCGCCGTATTCCCGAAGGTCTCTGACAAAACGGTGATCGCGTCCGTGACCGGAAGCTCCATGATCCCTTCCGAACGGTAATACAGCGCTTTGCCTTCCGCTTCGGGAAGAAGCGTTCCCCCGTCGTCATATGCGCGTACATAGACGGGATCCGCCGCCTGTGCCCCGCCGTCCGCCGCGGAATCGTAATAAATTTCCGAAACCTTATCGGTATAATACGCGTTCTGTACGACGTTGTTCTCGTCGGTGATCTTCACATAGGCTTCTTTTGAACGGAAAACCGGCATATCGGGCAACTGAAAGTTCAGCGAAGAAGAAAGCGAGGAAAACGAAGCCGTCACGCTGATTGCCGAGCCGATCCCCGAACCGAGTTCCGACAACGTCATTTTCTTGAGTTTTTCCGTATCGACGCGCACATACTTCGTCAGCTCCTCGGAATCGACGAGCCCCGTCAGCATATCGTCGAGAAAGGGAAAGTATTCGGTATATCTGCCGATCGTGGTATCCGACGCGCCGAGCACGTTTATCATTTCCAGAACGGTATAATCGCCGAGCGATTCCCCGATATACTGATTGAGCGCCGGCACCTTTTCCGTAACGGTTTTCACCTTTGTTTTCGTCACGATAAAATAGACCGCGCCGACGCTTACGCCGATGCCGAGGATCATTCCCAAAAGAATCACCAATACATATTTGAAAATTTTTCCGAACATAACGTTTCTCCCTGTTCTGTAAAACTGAATTACATCATTTTATACTATACTGTCGCAAAGATAAATGCGATTGTTTTTTCCTTTGTCAGACGTCGTCGCTTTCCGGCGCAACGTCATCCCCCTCGGAAAGTTCCGGCGCGACGTCACCGATCTCTTCCACGTCTTTCAGCTTTCTGCCGATGGTCCGCGTCCGTTTCGCCGCCAGGTCGACGGTATCCTGCACTTCCTGCAGCTTTTTCCCCGTTTTATCCAGCAATGCGGAAAATTTCACGAACTCGCTTTTGAAAACCGCAAGCAATCTCCAAAGCTCCCGGCTTCTCTTTTCAATGGCGACGGTCTTGAATCCGACCTGCAGACTGCTTAAAAGCGCGTACAGATTCCCCGGACCGCAAGGCATGATTCTTTTTTTGTATAAATATGCCGAAAGTTCCGGATTTCTCACCGTTTCCGCAAACAGCCCCTCCGTCGGAAAATACATGATTGCGAAATCCGTCGTCAGCGGCGGATAGATATATTTTTCACAGATGCTGTCCGCCTGCTTCCTGACGGCGGCGGCAAATCCCCGTTCCGCCGCGCGCGCCGATTCCTCCGTTTCCGCGCTGATAAGCCGGGCATATTCTTCCGCGGGGAACTTGGCGTCGACGGGAAGATAGGTTTTGTTACCGTTTTTATCGGGCATGACGATTGCAAAATCCACAAAGGAATCCACCCCCGTATGTAACCTGCAATTTCTGACGTACTGCTCCGGCGCGAGCAGATCGGACAATAAACCGTCCAGCCTGATCTCGCCCCATGTACCGCGGTTCTTGACGTTGGAAAACAGCTTTTTGATGTCCCCCACACTGTCGGCGAGGCGGTTCACCTCCCCGATTCCCAGCGCAACCTTGTTCAGATTGTCCGCTATGATGCGATAGGAGCCTTCCAGCCTCTTTTCCAACGTGGAGTTCAGCTTTTCGTCGACGACGTACCGCATTTCCTGTAACGCCCGCTCGTTCGCCGCGGAAAAATCCCTCAGCGCCGAAGAGGTATACTTCGTCATATCGTCGATGCGCCTGTTCTGCGCCGCAAACGCCCGGTCGATGTTCTCCGTCAGCGCGGAAAACCGCACGTCGTGAATGCCGTTTTCTTCCTTGCCCGACCGCCGGAAAAACAGCGCGCCGAGCAGGATCAGGTTGATAAACGAAACGATTGCCGTCACGATGATGATGATATCCATCTTATTTCTCCTTTCCCTTCCTTTGCCGTGCTGCCAGCGAAAGCAAAATATCCCGATCGTTTTTCCTGCCGTCCAGTACCGCCAGACGGAACAGCTCGCCGAGCTCCCGGCCCAACTCCTCTCCGCGATAGCCGATCTTTGAAAGCTCCTTTCCCCCGATCGCGAGTTCCTTCACCGTAAGCGGCGCGCCCTCCGCCTGCATTTCGCCGAGGATCCGCTCCCATTTCACCACGGTCGGCGCGGGCGACAAATCATCCTTACAGGCGGAATAATCCGCCTGCTTGAGCAGCAGAAGCTTTTTGAGCAACGCGGCGTGCTTTGCCATGAACAGCCTGACCTTGCTCTCCTTCATCTTCAGATCGAGATCGGTCATGTGAAGATATGTCAGCGCACTCGTTTCTTCGATCGTCGCTTTCGGCGCCTTCAGACGCGTCAGGATCTGACGTACAATGCGTTCTCCTTCCGTATTGTGCGTCTTGTACGCGCCGTACGTCAGCATCGCGTACGGTTTTCCCACGTCGTGAAGCAAGGCGGCAAGACGTACGCTCTTATCGGCATACAGAAGCGTACGCAGAGAATGTTCCAGCACGTCGTGATCGTGAAAATCCCGCCGCTGCGCCATTCCCTCCCCTGCCGTAAGCTCCGGCACGATCTCCGCCAGCACGCCGATTCTGTGGCAGAGTTTGAACGATGTATAGTGTCCCCTTTTATCGGAAAAAGCATACTTTCCGTCGGAAACGAGCATCTTTGAAAATTCGTCGAAGATCCTTTCCGCGGAAATGTCCTTTATATTGCCGCGATACCGATGCGCCCCTTCCACCGTCCCGTTTGTCGGCGTAAAGTTCAGTTCCGCGGCAAAACGGCACAGCCGCAGCAGCCGCAATCCGTCCACGGAAAACACTTTCTCCGGCGCGATCGCCGTATCGAGCCGCCGCGCCGCAACGTCCGCAATCCCTCCGAGCGGATCGGTCAGCTTCGCGTTCTTGATGTCATAATAGATCGCATTGCACTTGAAATCCCTCCGCCGCGCGTCCTCGGCGATGTCGTCCGTGTAAAACGTTTCCTCCGGCGTATGCGCGCCCCCCGTCCCGTAGCGTTCGCCGCGGAACGTCGTGTGTTCGCAATGCTCCCCGCCCGGCAGACGGAACATGATTGTTCCCGTACGTTTATAAACCGCCGCGGGCTTCAGCCCGAGCCCGCCGAGCGCGCTTTCCAATTCCTCCGCCGTGTTCGCCGAAGCGAGATCGTAATCCCCGCAAAAACTTCCGTCGATCAGAAAATTCCGCACCAATCCTCCGACCAGATACAGATTTTTATCAAGTTTTTCCGCCAAAAGACGAAGAAACGGATGAATTTTTTCAATCATAAAATTATTATAGCATATAAGTTGTATTTTTTGCAAAAATGTAGTAAACTTTTATTGGATAATTTTTACGCGGAAAAGTGTGGGACAAAACCGAACCGGTTTTGTTTTTTTAAGGAATTTTAAGGAATCTTATGGAACTCGATATCATCTATAACCCTTTTGCCGGCGGCGAAAAGAAGATGAAGAAAAATCTTGCGCTGGTGGAAGATAAACTCAACGCTCTGAAAATCGTTTACAGACTGCACCGAAGCGAATATGCGAAACACGCCATCGCGCTTACGAAAGAAGCGATTGCAAACGGCGCGAAAACCGTTGTCGCCATGGGCGGCGACGGAACGCTGAACGAGGTGCTCAACGGGCTTTATAATTTTGAAAACATCACCTTCGGGCTGCTCCCCTGCGGAACGGGAAACGACTTTGCCGCGCATTGCCGACTTCCCGAAAAAGTGGACGAAGCGCTCGATGTGATTTTGACAAAACCGGCGACATACATAGATTTTATCCAGATGCCGGAACTGCGTGCCGTCAACGTTGTCGGGACGGGGTTGGACGTCAAGGTCCTGCAGCTTTACTCCGCATTGCAGAAAAAGACGAAAATAGGCTATTTCAACAGTCTTATCCGCGCGCTGTTCACCTATAAATGTTCGCATTTCACCGCCGTGGTCGACGGCGTAAAGAAGGAATATAAATCGTTCATCTCCGCGCTTGCCAACGCGAGTATGTTCGGCGGCGGACTGAAGATCGCGCCCGGAGCGGATATTGCCGACGGAAAACTGAATTTTGTCTATGTGGAAGAAATCCGAGGTCTCAAACTCATCCCCGCGCTTCTGAAACTGAAAAAGGGAAAGGTAAACGAAATCAAACAGGCGCACATCGAACTGTGCGAAAAAATAGAAATTGAAAGCGAAAGCTGTCCCGTGATCAACCTCGACGGGGAATTGTACGAAAACCGTCCGTTTTCTGCAGAAATCGTCCACAACGTATTGAAAATGCATCGCTGAACGATGCAGACCGATGTATAAAAGCGCCGCAAAATTGCGGCGCTTTTACCATCTGTTTTCTGCCGTTATGAAGAGGATGCGTCCTCTTCGGGCGTTTCGTAATGGGAATATCCTTCTTCGTAAAGATTTTTATATTGGTTTTCCCCGAGTATCGTGCTTCCGTTGACAAAGATATATACGCCGTTGTCCACGTTGTCGAAAAGATTGGCGCCGATCTTCGTCGCTTCCTTTCCTTTCCCGTATACAAGGATCGCCCACGAAGCGTGATTCCATTCGTCTTCCTTGCTGTATACGAGATTTTTTACGGTATTGTTTTTGATGTCCGCCTCATCGCATTCCACCTGCAAACCGTTCTGACAGTTTCTCGTCTGGCTGCCCGCTCCCGTGACGGTGTTGCCGTCGAAAATAAATTCCGAAACCCCCGCGCGGACCACAACGCCCGTTTTGTTGAAGCCGGAAATCTCCGAATACAGCACCGTCAGCGGTTTATTTTCCTGCGTCGCCGTGGCAAACAGCCCCCTCCCGTTCTGGATTCCCGAAGGCCGTTCGGGATAAATGATTTCCTTAATTTTCACATATTGCAACGTGAGCGCGGAATCGACGCACGCCATGCCGCAATAGGCGTTTTCCGCCGTCAGAAAAGGAATGTCCGCCTTGTCCGGATCGCCCGTAAACGCAATATTTTCCAAAAGCGCCTCCGCATTGACGATCAGGGCGAGCGCGGTGTAATTCTGCTGCTCCCCTCCCGGTTTTTCGACGATTTCCATTTTGGAATAATCTTCCGGTCCCGCAACGACGACCGTCCCCTGTCCGATCAGCGTCACGCGCTTGTTTTCGATCTTCAGCTGTTCTCGATACGTTCCCGCTTCGACGAGAATAAAGTTCCCGTCCTCCGCCGCCTCCACCGCAGCCGAAATGCTCTCGCCCGCGCTGACGGTGAGATCCGCCGTAAAGGTCAGTTTCGGAATCCCTTCTTTCCGCGTCTGACCGCAGCTTTTACAGGTGTAAGTCTTTTCTCCGTCCCGCGTATATGTCGCCTGCCGCGTCACTTCCGCCGCGCCCCATTCGTGCGAATGTTCGCCCGCGTCGTTGCATCCCGCCATGACCGCGCTCAGCAGAAACAGGCTCACGATCAATGCCAAACCCGATTTTTTCATTTTCTTTCCTCCGTTCTTTTCTGAAATGTTTCCCGAACGAAAGAAAATTATACTTCCATCAAAAAAACGCCGCTTTGCCGGCGACGTAATTTTTTTTTAAAGCCTTTCCGCGATTGCCTGAAGAAACGCTCTGCTTTCGAGTTTCTTCGGCGTGACGCCTTCCTTTTGAAAGAGGGGAACGAGATCTCCCGTCATTTCGCCCGCCTCGATGGTGTCGATGGTCGCCTTTTCCAACCGTTTCGCAAAGGAAACCAGCGCGGCGTTTTTGTCGAGTTCTCCGCGCTTTGCAAGCGCGCCCGTCCATGCAAAGATCGTCGCCACGGGGTTTGTGGAGGTCTCCCCGCCCTGCATATAGCGGTAATAATGCCGCGTCACCGTGCCGTGCGCCGCTTCGTATTCATAGATCCCGTCCGGCGAAACCAGCACCGACGTCATCATGGCAAGAGATCCGTACGCCGTCGCCACCATGTCGCTCATCACGTCGCCGTCGTAGTTCTTACACGCCCACACGACGCCCCCTTCCGAACGCACGATCCGCGCCACGACGTCGTCGATCAGCGTATACATATATTCGATTCCCGCCGCGGCAAACTTCTCTTTATATTCGTTCTCGTAAACTTCCGCAAAGATGTCCTTGAAACGGTGATCGTATACCTTGGAAATCGTATCCTTCGTCGAAAACCACAGCGGCATCTTCATGTCCAACGCGTAATTGAAACACGCCCTCGCAAACGAATAGATCGATTTATCCGTATTGTGCATCCCCATGATCACGCCCGCACCGTCAAATTCATGCACCGTCATGCGCGTTTCCTTTCCCGTTTCGTCGGTATAGACCAGCTCCGCTTTTCCCGCGCCGACTTTCATATCCACCGCCTTGTAGATATCTCCGTATGCGTGACGTGCAATCACGATGGGTTTTTTCCATGTGGGAATATACGGCGTCACGCCGTCGAGCAGAATGGGCGCGCGGAATACCGTGCCGTCCAGCGCGGCGCGGATCGTCCCGTTCGGACTCTTCCACATCTTTTTTAAATTGTATTCTTCCACCCTCTGCGCATTGGGCGTAATCGTGGCGCACTTCACCGCCACGCCGTATTTCTTCGTCGCCGCCGCGGATTCCAGCGTCACCCGATCTTCCGTTTCGTCCCTGTGCTTCAGTCCGAGATCGTAATACTCCGTCTTTAAATCCACAAACGGTTCGATCAGCAGCTCCTTGATCCACTGCCACAATATTCTGGTCATTTCGTCGCCGTCCATCTCTACAAGCGGTGTCGTCATCTTGATTTTTTCCATCCGTTTCTCTCCGTTTATTCGTTTTTTCTTCGGTTTTATTATATCCGATTTATCGCTTTTTGTCAAAGCGTTTACCGCCCTTTACGCCTGCGTTTTCCCAAATATTGCAATCGAACCTGCCGATCAGCGTCTGCCTGGCGTTGGATTGCCGCAACGCCTCTTCGATCAGTTCGTCGAGTACGGCGGAAAAGTCGCGGAAGGTATCGCAGAAAAGATAATACGCCAGCGAACCGGGTACCGTATTGACCTCGTTGACATAGACTTCTCCGCCGCTGATCAGAAAATCCACCCGCACGATGCCGGAACAGTCCAGTCCCTCGTACACTTTTTTCGTAAGCGCACGGATCTTGTCGGACAGTTTCGCGGAAATGGGTGCGGGGAAAAGCCTTTCTCCTTTTATGTATTTATCTTCAAAGGTCAGAAAACGGTTTTCCGTCGCCGGCATTTCACATTCCGATACCACGATTCCGTCCTTTCCCCGATACGCCGCCGCATTGATCTCCAGCTTGCCGTCCGCAAATTTCTCCGCCAGCACTTTCGTATCGAATTTGCGCGCTTTGTTGAAGCTCCGTTCCGCTTCCGCGCGGTTTTCCGCTTTGTTCACGCCGATGGACGAACCTTGCCGCGCCGGCTTGATAAACATCGGATACCCGAAACGCTTTTCCGCATCGTCCAGATCGTCCTCCGTTTCCAGCCTGACATACGGCAACGTCCGGATGCCCAACCCCTTCAGGATATGTTTTGTCGCGATCTTGTCGAATGCCGCGGACGACGCCGTCATGTCCGATCCGACGAGCGCGATCCCGCACAGCGCGGCGATCGCCGCAAGCGCGCCGTCTTCTCCCCGCGCGCCGTGCAGGCAGTTCACGATGCACGCCGTTTTCAGCATCGGCTTTAATTTCCCGTTTTTCCCGATCTTATAAAGGGTATTGTCCCCGCCCAAAAGACAGACCTTTTGCGGCAGCCGGCTTTTCCTGGAATAAAATTCAAGTTCTTTGAGTTCTTCGCCGCAATGCCAGCTTCCTTCCCTCGAGATGTAAACCGGATATGCGGCATACTTTTCGTTTTGCAGCGCGGACAGACACATCACCCCCGTCAGCACGGAAATATCGTGTTCCGTACTCTGTCCGCCGAAAACCACCAAAACGTTTTTACGCATAAAAAAACACCTCCGCTTTTTTTCTTCGCTTTGGTGCTTTTCCGATTTTTTCCTCTGTTTACGAATACGTATCGGGCAGATCGTTTTCAAACAGGACAACGTCGCCCGCCCGCATGATCTCATTGAGCTTTTCGTTTCCTTTCGCTAAGTTTTTGGCAAAAAACGCATCGTCGCCGCTCCTGCCGCTTTCCAGCCAGCCCTTGATGAGCATATCCCCGTTATGCCTTCCGATCACGATCAGAATATCCGCTACCGCGGCGATCGCTTTGCTCATTTCGTAATTGGCGTACGCTTCGTCTTTTCCCAGCTCCACCAGCCCCGGCGTAAGCACGATCTTCCGTCCTTCGAATCCCGAAAGAACTTCCAGCGCCGCTTTCACGCCGTCCCGATTGGAATTATAGGAATCGTCGATGATGCGGATATCCTTATTGTTGGTGACCATTTCAAGACGATGGCTCACGGCCTTGAGCCGGTTCACGCCTTCCGCGATCTCCTTCGGCGTGAGCCCGATTTTATAGGCGACCGCCGCCGCGAGACATATATTACTAATATTATGCTTGCCGAGCAGCGTTGTGTTACACCGCACCGCGCGTTCGCCTTCGAACTTCAGCAAAAAGGACGAGCCGCTCTCCGACTGCGCAATCTGTTCCGCATGGACAAAGGTGCCGGTGATGCCGGCAAGGTATTTGTTGCATTTGGCGTCGGCAAACAGTTCCCTGCTGATTTCGTTATCCGCACTGAAGAATCCGCAGGCTTTTTCCGGAAGATGTTCAAAGAGTTCGAATTTGGTAAGACGGATATTTTCTTCCGTCTTGAAGGTTTCGAGATGCTGATCGTTTACGCCGGTAAGAACGGCGTACTGCGGATTGACGAGACTCGCCAGATCGGAAATATCCCCTACATGCCGCGCGCCCATTTCCGCGATGAACACGTCGTGCGTGCTGTCGAGTTTTTTCGCCGCAAGCGCCACGCCGAGCGGCGTGTTGTAGGAAGCGGGCGTTGCAAGCACTCTGTACTTTTGTGAAAGGATTGTGGCAAGGATATTCTTTACGCCCGTTTTGCCGAAACTGCCCGTGATGCCGATCTTGATGACGTCGGAATTTTCCAGAATTCTTTTCGTGCGGTTGATATACCGACGGTTATTCAGATCTTCAAACGGCGCGTTGACGAGCGCCGCAAGCATCAGAATCAACGGCGCGATCAACGGCGTTAGACAGATTACCGACATGATCAGCAGCGCGAGAATCTCACTGCGTACCAGAAACGCAATAAAATTCGCCAGCGTCAGCACCCCGAACGTCATGGCAAAAAGAAACAGACAGTACGTCACGCACAGCCGTACCATACGCCGCGTTTTTTTCAGCTGCACTTTCGCGTTGACATGCCGCTCCGTGTTGATGTACACGACCACAAACAGAATATAAGAGGCAAATCCCGTATACGACGCGGCAAATACGCCGACGATGCCGGCAAACGTCGTACAGAGCACGCAGAAAAACATAATCGCCAGAACGCAAAGCACCCCAAGCCGCAGAATATACGCATTGTTGCGGCTCATAAACCATTTCGAATATTCGCGTTTTTTATAGCCACACTGCTGAAACGCCAGCAGAAATTTCGACGAAGAAAAAAGAAGCAAAACGGTATTGAGCGCGCTGATCGCCAGATAAATCGTCAGATATTTCCATTGATAAAGTTCCGCAAAGTTTTCCGCCGTCAGGCTGATAACAGGCATATTCCTCTTCCTCCTTTCACGCAAGCAGAAATTCCCGAACCGGATAATTGAACGCGGCCACGCGCTCCGCAAAGACAAAGTGCCCCGCATTCCGTATCACGATAAGCCGACTGCCGGCAATGAGCCGTCGGTACCGCCTTGCCATATAAAGCGGGGTTTCCCGATCCTTTTCTCCGTAAACGAGCAGCACGCGGTTGCGAACTTTCTTCGCCGCCCTTTCCAGATGCTCGTTCACGATTTTCTTGAAACTTTCCCGCATCACCGCATTGAGGGCGCGATAATCGGAAGAATAATATTTTTCCAGTTCCTCTCTGCTTTTAAACCTTTTCAGCAGGGAAAATTTCATCTTTTTTACCCGATAAGATAACGTCCTTCTCGGCTTCATCCCCGCCGCGCCCGTCAGGACGAGAGAAGAAAAAAGCCCGCCGTCCTCCGCCGCAGCTTTCACTGCGACGCGCGCCCCGAACGAATGCGCCACGACGTGCGGCTTTACGATCCCGTTTTCCCGCATATATCCTTTCAGCCACGCGACGTAATCGTCCAGCGAATAAGGATACGGCATCGCGCCGTTCTTCCCGAATCCCGGTAAGTCGGGCGCGTAACAGGCAAAATAACGCGAAAAAAATCGCGTCTGTGCGGCAAAAGCATTGCCGTCCGATAAATATCCGTGTAAAAATAAAAGCTGTTGTTTTGCCATACTCCACCTCCGAATCCTTCTTCTTCGGTGAGACAATTCAGCTTTCCCGACACATCACGTCGGCATTTTCTCCGTCCGCGTAATACCGATGCCGCTGTCCGATCTTTTCAAATCCGTACTTGCGATACAACGCGATCGCCGCCGCATTGCTCTCTCTGACTTCCAGAAAAAGTTTCTTCAGCTCGCGCCTTTCACATTCCCGCAGCAGCGCCTGCATCATCGCGTCGGCAATCCCTTGCCGCCGACGATCCTTCGCCACGAGAATATCCACAAGATCCGCCCCGTCCGGATTAAAGACGATCGCGCCGATTCCCAGAATCTGCCCTTCCTCTTCCGCCAGAATCCCGTAAAATCCGTCCTGCAGAAACGACTGCGCCAGCATATTGAAGTTCCACCTGTCCGGAAATTCCTGTTCCTCTTCAAACGCCGCAATCGAAACGATATCGGTATACCTCCAGCGCCGCAGTTTCATCGTCCTTCTTCCGCCTGGGATTTCCTGATATACAGAGGCGCCAGCGCACCGAGATCGTCAGTACATTCCGCCGCCTTCGCCTCGATCGCCGCTCTCAGTCCTCTCGTCACGTCGCACAGATATTTCAGATGCGGCACTGCCGTCGCCGCGGCAACGGCGTGTTCTGCACAGAGTTTTTCGTATTCCTCCGTCTGTACGAACCGCCCTTCCCCCGTCGGCAGAAATTTTTCGTATTCCCGTACATAATAGGCGCCGTGCCGCGCGTCGATCACGCAAAGCGCCGTTCCATCCGGTACATCGTATGCGAGAACGTCGAACGATGTGACGGCAAGACACTTCTTCCCTTTCGCATAGCATAACGCCTTGATCGTCGATACCCCGATGCGGATTCCGGTAAACGACCCCGCGCCGATCACACAGGCAAAAAAATCAAAATCGTCAAGCCGCGCTCCCGCTTTCCGCAACAGCCCGTCGATCGCGGGCATCAGCGCCACCGAATGGCGCGTTCCGCAATCCGCTTCCGCATATTCGTACTTCTTCCCGCCGTATTCCATCACGACGGTGAGCGGCGCCCCGCTCGTGTCGATTCCGAGATAATTCATTTTACCGTGATCTTCCTGCCGTTCTCCCCCGTCTTTTCGATCGTCACTTCCAAACAGCCGTCCGGCAGTGCCGACGCGATGTTCTGCGCCCATTCGATGACGCAGACGTTCTCGCCGCCGAAATAATCCGTCAGCCCCAACGCCGCAGCCTCGTCCCCGCCCGACAGACGGTAACAGTCATAATGATACAGATAATCCCCGTATACGTTCAGATAGGCGTAGGTGGGAGAAACGACTTCATCCTCTATGCCGAGACCTTCCGCCATTCCCTTGACAAACGCGGTCTTTCCCGCGCCCAGCTCTCCGGATAACAATACGACGTCCCCGCATTTGAGTTGTCTTGCAAAAGCGGCGGCGAATTTCCGCGTGGCCGTTTCGCTGTCGCTCATAAAAATTTCCATGGTTTTATTATATTACGATTCCCGTCCAAAGTAAAGGGGATTTTTGAACTTATTCCCCTGCGGGCGGCAGATGCGCGTTGTTTTTTCCTTCCTTCCGCGCGGGATGCACGCTTTTGAAAAGCCGCGAGACATGCTTATATAACAGCACGGTCAGCAACGAAATCGCCGCTCCCTTGATCAGATTGAACCACACGATAAACGGCCAGAGAAGCGAAAAATCCACAACTTCCGGCGGCAGGGAAAAGATTGCCTGATACAACGGAAAATTGATGAATTTATTGATCAGGAGCGCCGCGCCCGTCTGCAGGATAATCCCCGAAACAAGATAGACGCATACCCACCCGAAGCCTTTTCTGAAACGGTAAGCGACCGTCGGAATCAGAATAAACGAACAGGTGAGCAGAAAGTTTGCGATCTCTCCCACGCCGCCCGTCGAGGATTTCGTCAGAAAACAGAGAAATTCCTTGACGGCGGAAATCGCCACGCCCGCAACGGGTCCGAACATGAATCCGCCGAGCAGGGTGAATACGTTGGAAAAATCCAGTTTCAGAAACGATACGGCGGGAAAAAGCGGAAATTCCAGAAAGGAAACGAGATACGCCAGCGCAGCAAACACCGCGCTGCCCGCCAGTATTTTGGTCTTGGAATACGTTTGCATAAAAAAAGCCTCCGAATAAAAAATTTTTCCGAAAATTCAAACTCTTCGGAAAGCGATTTTATCCGCGGCAATCTGCAACGAATCATCGTTCTTTTCTCATCCGGACTATACCGTCGGTCGGGGAATTCCACCCCGTCGGCGCGCAAAAAACTGCGCGTTCATAGACTTTCACTATCGGAAAGGACTTGCACCTTACCCCAAAGAACATTGAATTTTTCTAAATCATATACCTTTTTCGGGAATTTGTAAAGCAATTTTACAAAAAATCCTTTTTTTCGGCTTATTTTTCCATTTTTATACCTTCACTTTATTGTATCATGACAGAAAAACGAAGAGGTGTTTTATGGAAAATGCTCTTTTATCCACATTCCTTCCGGGACTTTTGTATACCGTTCTGTTTTTCGCGCTCTCCTTCGTGAGCGTGCTCTTCGTCAAACTGTGCGTTTACTATATCCGCACCGCTCCGAAAACGAAATCCTCCGCAGCCGAAAAAACCGCCGCCGCGCCGAAACAGGATATCGCTTCCGAAGAAAAAAGCCCCGCCGCCGCACCGGCAAAAAAGCCGATGCGGATCCGCAGAAGAGTACATAACATCGAAATCCGTCCCGACGAGATCAACCGCATCTATGTAGCGGAGCATCGCTGACGGAATTTTCCGTTCCCGGCAAGAAAAAAATTGCCGCAAGATTTTCGCGGCAAGAAACAATCCGAAAAACGTTCCCCCTGACGGCGGCAACATTTTTCGCGGCAAGAAGCGATCCGAAAAACGTTCCCCTGACGGCCGGCAACATTTTTCGCGGCAAGAAGCGATCCGAAAAACGTTCCCCTGACGGCCGGCAACATTTTTCGCGGCAAGAAACAATCCGAAAAACGTTCCCCCTGACGGCCGGACGTACTTCCGGATCGCAAGACGGAAGAATCTTGTTCCCGATCGCGGCAGGCAGATCCGTTTTGCCGCAACGGCTCCCCGCCGAACGTATTCGATGAATTTTTTGCCCGCATTCCGACAGCCTTTTCCGCTTTTTCGTAAAAGCGGTTTTTTTAATTCATTTTTTCGGTATTTTCGCCGTTATCCCACAACCTTTCCAGATGGTAAAACAAACGGCTTTCGTCGTTGAAGATATGCACGATCACGTCGCCGTAATCGAGCACCGCCCATCTGCCTTCCCGCACGCCTTCCCTACGAAGCGGCGATACGCCCTGTTTGTCAAGCTCTTCTTCCAGATTCTCCGCCAGACTTTTCACATGCGTCATGCTCCTTCCCGTGGCGATCACATAGTAATCGGCAAGAATCGTCTTGTCCGTCACGTCGATCTTGAGGATATCCGTCGCCTTCTTTCCCGAAAGAATCTCTCCCGCTTTCTTCGCCAGTTCTCCGCTGTTCAAATCTTTTTCTCCTTCACATAATATTCATAACACTGCGCCGTAAGAAAGTACGGCGTTTTTCCTTCCTCGGTAAGATGCCGGTATTCCGTTTCCACACAGGCGGCAAAGCAAGCGTCAAAATCGGTGTCAAACAGCTCTCTCAGCCGTTCCACGCCTTCAAACTTTCTGCCTTCCTCCACCATGTCCGCAACAAAAACCAGCTTTTCCAGCTTGCTCATTCCCGCCCTGCCGGTCGTATGATATTTTACCGCATTGAGAATATCTTCGTCTTTGATTCCGAATTCGTGCTCCAGCATATACGCTCCCAAAAACGCGTGCGCCACCGGTTCCGGCGCGTCGGCGGGAACGGCACCCGGCTGTTTCTTCGGATCGACGTATTTTGCGATATCGTGATATACGCATGCATCGAATACCCGATCCCGGTCTAACCCCAGAATTTTCGCCTTGTCCAGCGCACATACCGCCACATTCGCCGTATGCATGAACCGCCTTTCGTTCAGCACCGACCTGACCAGTTCCACCGCAAGCGTGGGAGCATATAATCCTTCCCTGCGGATGTACGCCTCCACTTTCCGCGGAACATACGCAGATATATCGAGTCCGAACATCGTATAAAGCCGGATCTTCGTGGACGAAACCTTTTTTCCGCAAGATTTCAGCCTGATGACTTCCGCGCCGTACCGCTCCCTGATCAGACTGCATTCCCGACCGAAATCGACGTGCGTTCCTTCCCGTTCAAACGCCGCAAGCCGCGCCGCCGCAAGGATCCGTTCGGGATATTTCCACGTTTTGAAGTCCTCCAGCATATCGCCGCCGACTAAAAAAATCAATTCCCGATCGGGATAAACGCTCTTCAGATATTCCAGCGTTTTATATGTGTAGCTTGTTCCGCCTTCTCGGATCTCGTAATCGCATACGTTTTCCCTCCCGAACGCAAGCGCGAGCATTTCGCAGCGCGCCGCGGCGGGCGCGCACTCGCTGTGCGACTTGTGCGGCGGAATCAACGTCGGAACGGCGATCAATGCGGACAGACCCAATTCCCGTTTCACCTGTTGAGCCAAATAAACGTGTTCATTATGCACGGGGTCAAACGTGCCGCCGAAAATGCCGATCCTTTCCATATTTTCATTATACCAAACGCAAACGAAATTTACAAGCCGTTTGACACGTTTATCTTTTGTAAATTACGGAAACAATATACAAAGAAAAATTTTTCCGTCCGCCGATCGGACGGCGCGTTTGCCGCGCAATGCGGAAGGCGCCATGCCGTCCATCGCGCCGGAATTTTTCAGAAACAAAAGTACGGGAGCGAAAAGAATGAAGAGAATGTTGTTTTCGGTGTTTTTCGACGCGTTTTTTACGGGATTCGCCGTTTTTGCGGTGACATTTGTACTTTTTTCGAGTTTTTTACGTATTCCTTTGGCGGTTATCTTTGCGGCTTTGCTCGCGTTGATTTCGGCAACGCTGTGTTTTTACAGGCTTTACGGCAAACGGGAAAAGACGGCGCTTTCTTTTAAGGAAAGCGGAAAAAAGGAAAATCTGCTGTTTTATCTCGGATTGCGGAAGGAAAACGGCAGACTTTTTGCCGAAGCGTTCGGTAAAATCGGAAAAATTGCGGCGGCAACCAAGAAAGGCGTGTATTTACGGGACAGCGACGCTTACGTTTATCCGTTTTTTTCCTTTGACGGCGTGAAAAAGGACGATATAAGCCGCGCATATCTGATGAGCGGCTGCAAGAAAGCCTATCTGTTCGCGCCGGAATTTTCAACGGAACTGCGGACGTTTGCCAAAACATTCGGAGATAAAATCATACTGTGCGACGGCAACGCGACCTACACCCTGTTCAAAAACGCCGATATGCTTCCCGCCGAAGCGTTACAGCCGAAAAAATATACCTTCCGCGAGAAATTACGCGAACTTTTCAGACCGGTTTTCACACGCCGGCGCGCTCCCGGATATTTCTTTTTCGGACTGACGTTCCTGCTGTTTTCTTTTTTTGTTCCCTTCCGTCTTTATTATATCCTGTTCGGAACAGCCCTGACGGTTTTTTCCGCGATCTGTCTTTTTTTCGCCGTTCCCCGTCAGGTGGAAGAACCGGAATTTTTCCGATAAAACGTTTTCTTCGCCGTATCTTCCGCACGCGTTCGTTTATAAAGAACGGAAATTTGCCGATCGATTCCCGAAATTTTATACAAAAAACAGAACGTTTTTTCTTTTTACAAAGAAAGGTCTTTGCAGCTCCGTCTGCAAAGACCTTTTTCTTATTTCCGCTTACGCGTTGAGTTTCGCTTTCAGGTTGGCAAGCTGATCTTTGAGTTCCTGCGGCACTCTGGTGAGTTCGCCGTAGAATTTTTCAATGCCTTCCGCTTCTTCCTTCCAGGTATCCTTGTCGATTTCGAGAAGCCCTTTGATGGTATCTACCGTGATGCCTTCAAGCCCTTCGATATTGATATCTTCCGCTTTCGGAACATAGCCGATCGGCGTTTCCACCGCGTCGACTTCGCCCGCGCAACGTTTTAAGATCCAGTCGAGCACGCGCATATTGTCGCCGAATCCCGGCCAGATGAAGTGACCTTCGTCATCCGTTCTGAACCAGTTGACGTTAAAGATTTTCGGCGGATTCTTGACCTTTTTGCCCATTTCGATCCAGTGCGTGAAATAATCGCCCATGTTGTAGCCGACAAACGGACGCATCGCCATCGGATCTCTTCTCACAACGCCCACCGCACCGGTCGCGGCAGCCGTCGTTTCGCTCGCCATGGAAGAACCGACGAATACGCCGTTGTTCCACGAAGTGGACTGGTAAACCAGCGGAGCGGTCTTGGCTCTTCTGCCGCCGAATACGATCGCGGACAGAGGCACGCCGTTGGGATTTTCAAATTCTTTGGAAAGACACGGGCAGTTCACTGCGGGTGCGGTGAAACGGCTGTTCGGATGCGCGCCCTTGATCGGCTTGCCGTCGGCGTCTTTCATATCGCCGTTCCAGGGATTGCCCTTCCAGTCGATCCCGTTCTTCGGCGGATTCTTGTCGAGACCTTCCCACCACACGGTGTTGTTGTCCGCATTGTACGCAACGTTCGTGAAAATCGTTCCCTTCTGCGTGGTGTGCAGCGCGTTCGGGTTGGATTTCTCATTGGTTCCCGGCGCAACGCCGAAGAATCCGTTTTCCGGGTTGACGGCGTAAAGCCTGCCGTCCTCACCCACTCTGATCCACGCGATGTCGTCGCCTACGCACCAGACCTTGTATCCCTTCTTCTTGTAAATTTCGGGAGGAATCAGCATTGCAAGATTGGTCTTTCCGCAGGCAGACGGGAACGCCGCCGCGATGTACTTCGTTTCGCCGTTCGGATATTCCACGCCGAGAATCAGCATGTGTTCCGCCATCCAGCCTTCCGTCTTACCGAGATAGGACGCGATTCTGAGCGCGAAGCACTTCTTACCGAGCAGCACGTTGCCGCCGTAGTTGGAGTTGATGGAAATGATGGTATCGTCCTCGGGGAAGTGGCAGATATATCTCTTCTCTTCCGAAAGTTCCGCATAGGAATGCAGTCCTTTCACGAAGTCGCCGTCGCCGAGCACGTCGAGCACCTTCTGCCCCACTCTCGTCATGATCGCCATGTTCAGGACAACGTAGATCGAATCGGTCAGCTCGATCCCGATCTTGGAAAATTTCGAGCCGACAGCTCCCATCGAATAGGGAATCACATACAGCGTTCTGCCTTTCATGCATCCCTTGAAAAGCTTCTTCAGCATATCGTACGCTTCACCCGATTCCATCCAGTTGTTGATGGGGGAAGAATCATCTTTGTTCTTGGAGCAGATATAGGTTCTGCCTTCCACACGCGCCACGTCGTTCTGCGTGGTGCGGTGCAGATAGCAGCCGGGGAGTTTTTCCTGATTGAGTTTGATCAGGATGCCTTCCTCGACAGCCTGTTTTCTGAACGCTTCGAGCTGTTCTTCGCTGCCGTCCACCCAAACGACTTCCTTGGGGTCGCACAAAGCCTTGGTTTCTTCGATAAACGCCAATACTTTTTTGTTGCTTGTCATCTTTGTATACTCCTACATAAATATTTTACGTTTTTATGCCGGCGGCGGGGCGAAACCGCCCGACGCGGCGCCGCGCGAAAACGACGGCGTAATTTCCCCATCGTTTCTCACGATACATTATAACACGGAAAAAATCAAATGTAAAGTGTTTTTGTTTCGTTTTTTTGTTGACAAAACGCCTTCCGTATGATACACTGTTTCCATTAAAATCATGAGGGCGGAGAGTTTGGAAGAAGACCGAAGTAGCGGCGCGCGCGCCGTTATCGATCGATATAAAGACATCTCGAAGGCACGGCTCGTTCCTTGCGGAACGGGCGGTGCCTTTTTGCCTTTCAATTTATTTTACGGAGCGTGAATAAAGAAACAACATGGCAGGCGCAATTATTTTACAGATCGTACTGATTTTTCTCAACGCGGTATTCGCCAGCGCGGAGATCGCCGTGATCTCCACCAACGAGACCAAACTGCACAAACTGGCGGAAAAAGGCGACAAACGCGCGAAACGGCTGACCAAACTGACGAGCCAGCCTTCCCGCTTCCTTTCCACCATTCAGGTGGCGATCACCCTCGCGGGGTTGCTGGGCAGCGCGTTCGCGGCGGAAAACTTCGCCGACCCCCTCGCCGCGGCCATCGCAAACACCGGCGTGCCGATTTCCGCAGGCGTACTGAAAACGCTGTGCATGATCCTCATCACCTTCGTCCTTTCCTATTTCAACATCGTGTTCGGCGAACTCATCCCCAAGCGCATCGCCATGCGCCGCGCGGAGAAGATGGCGCTGGGCATGTCCGGCATGCTGCGTTTCGTTTCCGTCCTCTTCGCGCCGCTCGTTTGGCTACTCACCGTTTCGGTCAACGGCGTTCTGCGGCTTTTCGGCATCAAGCCGGAGGCGGAAGAAGAACCGGTTACGGAAGAAGAGATCCTGCTCATGGCGGAGGCGGGCAGCGAAACGGGCGCCATCGGCGCCAAGGAAAACGAACTGATCCGCAACGTGTTCGAATTTAACGACAGCACCGCCGGCGAGGCGTGCACCCACAGGAAAGACGCCGTCGTGCTCTCTTTGCAGGAAAGCGACGAACAGTGGCTGGAACGCATCCGTTCCAGCCGGCATACATATTACCCCGTGTGCGGCAAGAACGCCGACGACGTGCGCGGCGTGCTCAACACGAAGATCTATTTCCGGCTGGAGGACAAATCCCGCAAGAACGTGATGCGCCGCGCCGTGAAAAACGCGATGTTCGCGGCGGAGAGCATGCCCGCCGACAAACTGTTCCAGAAAATGAAAGCCGCCCGCGAATATTTCGCCGTGGTGGTGGACGAATACGGCGGCATGAGCGGCATCATCACCCTGCACGATCTGATGGAACTGCTCGTGGGCGATCTGGAAGAAACCGGCGAGGAAAGGGACTACTACATCGAAAAGACCGGCGAAAACCAATGGGAGATCGGCGGGCTCGCCCCCCTCGACGAAACGGAGCGCGCCCTCGGCATCGAATTGCAGGGCGACGCCGCCGACGGCTGCGAAACCTTCGGCGGGTACGTCATCGCCGAATCGGGGAACGTGCCGGAGGACGGCAGCGCGATGCGCGTGGAAACGCCGCAGCTGATCATCGACGTGCTTTCCGTAAAAGACCACCGCATCGAAAAGATGCGCGTGCAGGTAAAAACGCCCTCCGAAACCGAGGAAAAATAACCGCGCCGTTTGCGCGCAAAACGAAACCGCCCGCGGGCAGAACATGCCCGCGGGCGGTTTCCCCTTTAAACGACGGTTTTCGGGGGTTTTTCCGCAAATTCGACGGCGGCTGTCATATATCCTTTTTTCCGGCATATACTGAAATAAACCAAAATCCAAACGGCGTGGCTGAGAGAACTTTATGGATTACATCAAAAAATTCATCGTGTTGAAGGAGATCGCGCGCGGCTTTTCGGCAACCGGACAACCGGCGAACGGACTGATACGCGCGGAAGGATACGAAAAAAAGACGCATACGGGAATCTCGCTGATCAATCTTGCGGGCGTATCCGAAGGCGAATATTACGCGGCGTTTTTCTTTGCGGACGGAAACCGGTATTTTCTGCCGCTCGGCGCCGTTGCCCGCTCGCGGGAAGAGGATTTCCCCGCGCAGTGCAAAAACGGATTGGCGTGCCTGATCGCCTATGCGAAAGATAAGCCCGTACCCGTGCTGTTCGGATCTTCCCGCAACGGATTCGCCGCGGAGGATTTATTGGAGTATATCGATGAAAAACTTACCGAAACGGCGACGGCTGAGACGGCGGCTGAGACGGCGGAAGAAGTTGCGCCGCCGGTCTACGACGACCTCGCCGTAGCCACGGAAAATTATTACCTGCGCGAGGACGCCGATATGGCCGAACTCGCCATCAAAGGAGAAGAAGATGAACAAAACGTATCTGAGCAGGTTGTCGGTGCTGACGCTGGCGGCGAAAAGAAAGACGTCGGAAAAGAAGAAGAGCCGTCGCTGCACGATGATGCGGCAAACTTTACTTTCGGCAAAAGCTGTGAAAGCGGATATTATCTGAAGGTCAAAGAAGAACTCGACCGACTCTTTACAGATTATCCGGAAGAAGACTGTCTGAAAGGGACTCTTCCCGAAAGTCGCTGGGTAAAGATCGATTACGGCAGCGGATATTATCTCGTGGGTGTTGCGGAAGAAAAGGGCAAGCCCAAATACATCTGTTACGGTCTGCCGGCAAAATATTCTTCCACGCCCCCTGCGGAACTTGCGGGGCACTGCACCTTCATTCCCCTTTCGATCTTTGAAATGAAGGGCGACGGGTTCTGGATGCTCTTTCAGGACGCCGAAACGGGAGAATGCCTGCGTTTCGGCGAAGAAAAGGCAACCTGATCTTTCCTGCAACACGCAAAAAATACGGTCTTTTCCTACATAACATTTGCGGGGCGCGGCTTCTGCCGCGCCCCGCAAATGTTATCTGCCTGAAAAATCCCGCCGGCGCAAAACTTCGCTTGCCGCAAAATTTTCTTTTCCGCCGCGCCGCGGCTTGCCAAACCGAAACAAAAGTGTTATAATATAGGAAAAAACAGGGAGATTGAATAAAATGAAACCTTTAAAACGCATCATGACGCTCTGTTTCGCGCTCGTTATCGCCTTGACGCTTTCCTTTGCGCTCGCCGCGTGCAACGAACCGCCCGAAACGCCGGAAAACGAACAAACCCAGCAGGGTTCCGGCGGCGGAGAGACCGACGGAGGCGGAGAGACCGACGGAGGCGGAGAGACCGACGGAGGCGGCGCGACGGACGAAAGCGGCGACGCGGAGATCAGAAAAAACTTTCAGGAAGTTTACGGGAAAATTTCCGACCTGCTCTTCGACGCTTACGCCGCCGATCTGCAATCTTCCGCGCCTGCCGCGAAACGGCTGACCGCGTTCTACGCGACGGAGGAAGATATCTACGCCGAAAAGGCGGATACCGTCTATTTGACGGGCGCGACGGCGTATATCTATATGGCGGGCGAACTGTATAAAGACGAAAACTTCCCCGTATCCGACGGCGCCGTCGGATACACCGCCGCGTTCGACGCCGGCGGCGTGAACGGGCAGGCGGACTTTACGATGATCTCGGATATGGACGCCGAAACGGGGGAAATTCTGCTGCAACTGGGTATTGAAACGAAACAGGAAAGCGGCGGCACGTTCGTTTCCCTCGGAAAAACGTATATCTATATCGACGCCGATTACGACTTTGCGGAAAAAACCGTAGAAAACCTGCTGATCCACATCTGGAACGAGGCGGACGGGATCGGCGGACAACTGCTCATCAGCGCGAAATACGGCGGCGAAACGTTTTTACAGGCGGGCGGCGCCTATAAGGAAGAAGTGGCAAAATCCGTTTCGTCGCTGTATGCCGCCTTTAACGAACAGGCAGCCGATAAGACCGCTGCCGGCGACCGTAGCGCCGAATACGAAAGGACGAACGAATATATGGCGCAGAAAATAAGCGGCCTCGCTTCCCGATAAAAAACCGGATTTTCCGCCCGCAGGGCGGCACCGTAAAACAAACAGCGCCCCCGCGCGGCGATGCCGCGCGGGGGCGTTTTTTTCATATCCCCAAAACTTTTTTTCTCATTTGACGATACTCGTCTTCATCGATCACGCCGTTTTCATATAACTTTTTCAAGTTATCCAGTTTGCATTTTAAATCTTCCTCTTTTTTCTTTTGCGATTGATCTTGTTTCTTTTTCTTTAATCCGTCCATTTCCTCTTGCCATTCTTCTTTCAGAGAATCGAATCTCTTTTTTCGCCGTTCGCGTTTCCACTGTGCATATGCTTCTTTTCTCTCATTGTAGATTTCTTTCCGTTCTGCAAGGGATAAATGCAACTCGTCCCACGTCCAGCGATAAAACTTAATCCATTTTATAATAATATTCAACAATCTTACGCTGTTAACCGTTGCCCAAACAGACAGAACCGCTATTGCAAGCAACAGTAACTTTACCCAAAAGTTTGTTGCAAATACGCTTGCCGAAAATAAAATCGAGAACAACCCTATGCTCGAAAGCAACATTTGCACTAACAAAACAATCACGATCACGCCAAAATAAAGCGGTACGGTATTTTTATAAATATACGTTTGCCTTTCTTCATGAGGCAAATTTTCTATAACGGCATCCGTAGGATAAATATGCCATTGTTTTTTTGCAAATTTCTCTGTAATGAAAAAAAGAATCGTTTCTACTGCAAGCAAAACAATATTCGTCCAATTAAAATAGTCTTTAATTAAACAAACAGCACTTACATATAAAGATAAAGAAGCACAAATCATTACACACCTATACGGGAGCAAAAGTTTTTTCCATTTTTTTCTTTTTGCGTTTGTATGATTATCGTAAAATTCTCTGTTTTCAATGGTATTTTTTCCGATTTTCATAATTCAAATTCCTTTTGTTTGATTTTCTGAACACACCGCTGCCCTTCTTCCTGCGACAGGTTTTGTAAACCGCTTTGGATCTGCCCGTTCAATTTTACGGAAAGTTGATCGATACGTAAAATCGTTCTATCCTTCGATTGACGAGAAAACTCTTCAAACATTGTTTCCGCCGCGCAATCCGCAACCCAATGTCCGAAATATGTTTTATAGTCCGTCGGCTTTTCGATTGAGATCACCTCATAACACCCGACAACGCGCCCTGCCCATTTTTTATCTTTCGCCCCCTTAGGCACGTATTGTATCAGAATATCGCCCTTTTTCACGCGCCCCACTGCAGCTTTACCTAAAATAATTCTGCTTTCTTTTTTCCAGAATTCAGCTCCCGCAGTTTCAAATTCTTTAATCAAATTATCTTCTGCGCGCATTTTCGTATCTCCGATAATTTTCAAAAAATAATTCATTTGCTTTTTCCTTTATGCAATTCTATTCATTATAGGCTATATATAGACATATAGTATCATATATAGTCCATAAACGTCAATAAAATTGTGTATCATAAAAGAAAAAGGTTATAAAATGAATACTTATCAGGCAGTAAAAGAACGGTTATTCCAACTGTTGGAACAACGCAACCTATCCATTCATCGTTTATCCATTGAATCCGGAGTATCTCCCTCAACGATAAAAAATATTTTATACGGAAAGAGCGTTAATCCCGGTGTTGCCACGATAAAAATGCTGTGCGACGGATTCGGAATGACTCTTGCGGAATTTTTCAGTACCGACGTTTTTCGGAATTCCGATCTGGAATAGAAAAATTTTACCTGCGGGCGAACAACTGCTCCCCTCTTCGAGCATCGCAAACGAACCGATCGACCCCGAAGTGTATACCTCTATCCGCAAAAAATATCTCAACTCGATAAAATAAAGTAAAACGCCCCCGCGGCGAGGTTTCGTGTTTTGCAGTTTCCGTGAACTTCGTATCGCTTCTGCCTCACTTCTTGCGGATAAAACAATTTGCAGCGTGTATCGCTTTAATTTCACTTCTTTGCGGTACAAATGCCTTTGCATCGCGCTCCGCTTTTGTCGCGGAGCGCGATTTTAAAAAAGCTGTCCCCCGAAAGCACTGCGGGCTTTCGGGGGACAGCCTTTTAACGGACGCGCCGGATTACTTTCGGGCGTTGTCCGGAATACAATCGTTTTTTACAATGATTTGCTTCGGCGTTGCCGCACATCGTTTGCCGTAAGGATTGCGGGCGGCTGTTTTTTCGCAGACTTGCCGCAAACGGCCGGAACGTCGGCGGATACCGACGGCGTTCTCCGTTCAGTCCTTTTCGTGTTCTTTTTTCCACGCCTTGATCTCTTTCAGGCGCGAAGCGAATTTCGCTTCCGTCCCCTCTTCCGTGGGGCGGTAATATTCCCTGCCCAGAAGGGAATCGGGCAGACACTGCATATTCGTGAGTTTGTCCTCCGCGTCGTGCGCGTACTGATAGCCCGCGCCGTAGCCGAGTTCCTTCATGAGCGCCGTCGGCGCGTTGCGGATCACTTCGGGCACCGGTTCCGCGAGGGACGTGAGCGCGTCTTTCCGCGCCATGGAGTACGCCACGTACAGGGCGTTGGATTTCGGTGCAAGCGAAAGATATACGACTGCCTGCGTCAGATGCACCGTACATTCCGGCATTCCGATGAAGTGGCACGCCTGATACGCCGCCACCGCCGTTTCCAGCGCGCGGGGATCCGCCAACCCCACATCCTCTGAGGCAAACCGCACCACCCGCCGCGCGACGTACAGCGGATCTTCCCCCGCTTCCAGCATCCGCGCCAGCCAGTAGACCGCGGCGTCGGGATCGGAATTACGCATGGATTTATGCAACGCCGAGATCAGATTATAATGTTCTTCTCCGTTTTTGTCGTAAAGCAGGGATTTTTTGGAAATGCACTGAGCAACGATTTCCTGCGTTACGGTGATCACGTCCCCCGTCCGTTCGCCGTTGAGCACCGCCATTTCCAATGCGGACAGCGCGGCGCGGGCATCGCCGTTGGCAAAGTTGGCGATCGCACGGACGAGATCGTCCTCGATGCGTACCGTTTCCCCGCCGAATCCGCGTTTGTCTTCCAGCGCGCGGCGGAGAAGTTTTACCAGATCCTTTTCCTCGAGTGCGTGCAGAACGAACACCTTGCACCGCGACAGCAACGCCCCGTTGACTTCAAAAGAAGGATTTTCCGTCGTTGCGCCGATCAGCACGATGCTCCCCTTTTCCACGTAAGGAAGAAACGCGTCCTGCTGCGCCTTGTTGAAACGGTGAATTTCGTCGACGAAAAGGATGGTTTTTTCCCCGAACCGACGGTTCTTTTCCGCGTCGTCCATCACCTGACGGATCTCTTTAATTCCGCTCGTAACCGCGGAAAAATCGATAAACTTCGCCTTCGTGCGATTGGCGATGATGCGCGCAAGGGTGGTCTTCCCCACACCCGGGGGGCCCCAGAAGATCATCGAGCCGATCGCGTCGTTCTCGATCAGGCGACGCAAGATTTTGCCTTCGCCCAGAAGATGTTCCTGTCCGCAGAATTCCGAAAGATCCGCGGGACGCAGGCGCGCCGCAAGCGGTTCCAGTTTTTCCGATTCAAACATCGTCGGCTGATACATTTCTTCTCCCTTGCGGGCAGTCCCCGCCGCGGCTCGCTTTTTTCATCAGATCCCCTTGTTCTGCGGAATGTCGGGCAGGGACGCAAATCCCTTCGCCAGATCTTCGTCCGTGGGGATATAGTCGCGCATTTTGCCGTCGTTATACGCGCCGTATGCCGTCATATCGAAATATCCCGTTCCCGTAAGACCGAACAAAATAACCTTCTTTTCGCCGGTCTTTTTGCATTTGAGCGCTTCGTCGATCGCCGCTTTGATGGCGTGCGCCGATTCCGGAGCGGGAAGCGTTCCTTCCACGCGCGCAAACATTTCCGCCGCCTTGAAAACTTCCGTCTGCTCTACGGAAACCGCACGCATATACCCGTCGTGATACAGTTTGGAAACGACGGGGCTCATGCCGTGATATCTCAATCCGCCCGCATGGTTGGGACTCGGCATGAATCCGCTTCCCAGCGTGTACATCCGCGCAAGGGGCGTCGTCTTCCCGGTATCGCAGAAATCGTAAGCGTATTTGCCGCGGGTCAGCGACGGACAAGACGCCGGCTCTACCGCGATGAAATCGATGTTGTTCTTGCCGTTGATCTTATCCACCATAAAGGGTGCGATCAGCCCGCCGAGGTTACTGCCGCCGCCCGCGCAACCGATGACGACGTCGGGACGGATCCCGTACTTATCCATGGCGATCTTGCTTTCCAGACCGATGACCGACTGATGCAGCAGCACATGATCGAGCACGCTGCCGAGCAGATAACGGCAATCGGGCGTCTGCATCGCTTTTTCCACCGCTTCGCTGATGGCGCATCCGAGCGATCCGCCCGTTTCGGGGAATTCGGCGAGGATCTTTCTGCCGACTTCCGTCGTATTCGACGGGGAAGGAATGACGTTCGCACCATAGGTACGCATCACCTCGCGGCGGAAAGGTTTCTGCTCATAACTCACTTTCACCATGTAGACCGTCAGATCGAGTCCGAAGAAGGAACACGCCATGGATAGCGCCGTACCCCACTGTCCCGCACCCGTTTCGGTGGTGACCGATTTCAAGCCCGCCTGCTTCGCGTAATATGCCTGCGCGACCGCACTGTTGAGCTTGTGCGATCCCGATGTGTTGTTGCCTTCATATTTGTAATAGATCTCCGCGGGCGTATCGAGCAGTTTTTCCAGAAAATACGCTCTCGTCAGCGGCGAGGGACGGTACATCTTGTAAAATTCGCGGATCTCCTGCGGAATGGGTATGAACAGATTTTCCTGATCGAGCTCCTGCGCCACCACGTCCGGACAGAACACGTGAGAAAGTTCTTCCGCCGTACAGGGTTTCAGCGTCGCGGGGTTCAGAAACGGTTCGTGTTTTTCCTTCATCGCCGCGCGCAGATTCATCCACGCCTTGGGCATTTCCTCTTCGCTCAGATAAATTTTTGTCGGTATTTTTTTATTGTTGATCATTTTCTTTTTTCTCCTTTTTATAATTTTGGTTTTATGAATGTGCGACGAACCTCCTCCCGCGCCATCGAAAATCCAAAACGAACATCTTCTTTTCCTCCGAAACAAACAAAAAACACGGTAAAAACCGTTTGGGACGATTTTTTACCGTGTTGCCACCCAAATTCGCGGATCGTATTTCCGCCTCAGTCCGTACTATCATACGGCTCCCTTTAACGCAGAGTTACGTCGCACGCTACTCCTTTTCGTTTCGCGCCGCCCTCAACGGCCCATTCGCTTAAACGCCGCTGCTCCGTTCCACCGCCCCGAAGCTCTCTGAAAGCATTTGTTTAAGGTACTCCCCCGTCTCGCAGGTTTGCTCTCTTTTTTCTTTACTTTACCATAACGAAACCGCTTTGTCAATTATTTTACGCGCTTTTTTTAATTTTCTATCCGCGCCGTAAAGTTTTAATATTCTTCTCTTCCCAAAAGATAATCAAGCGATATATCGAAATAATCCGCCAACGCCACCAGCGCCGTCAAAGACGGCTCTTGTTTATCGGATTCCCATGCGTGCACCGTGTTGCCGCTGACGCACAGAAACTCCCCCAACTGCTTTTGCGTAACGTGCTTTTCTCTTCTTAATTCCGCCAGCCTTTCTCCGAAAACCTTCATGCTACCACGTCCGATCTGAATATTCCCCAACCTCGTAAAACCGCCGCGCAAACGACCGCGTTTCAGCAATTGTAAAATATCACGAAATTCATGATTTTTGCTTGACAATCACGTTTTTCGTGAATATAATGATAGTATATAATTTGGAGGTTTATCGATGAAGTTTTCTGCAAAAAAAAGCGTACTCGGAACAATGGGAGGCGGATTGATTCTCTTGATCATCTTCTCCGTACTTATTATCCTGCTGATCATATACGTACTCGGAACAATGGGAGGCAGAATGGGAGGCGGATTGATTCTCTATATCATCTTCTCCGTACTTATACTTATTATCCCGCTGATCATACTTATTTTTAAGATTTTCAGCATCAAGTCGTACACGTTGACGATCGATGGGACAAAGATCACCGAACACGGCGGTATTTTCAACAAATACGATCGCCAGACTTTGCTGACAAACGTAGTCGGCGTGGACGTAAGTCAGACTTTTTTCGGCAGAATCTTCGGTTACGGAAACGTGCACGTAGACCTTGTGGGCAAGAGAGATCTTTGGCTGAACGGAATCAAACAACCCGACAAGCTGAAAGAATTCTTACAGCAATATGTCAACACCGAAAATCTCAGCACATTGCTGACGAATTGAATCCAAAAGGCGCGGCTGCAATCAGCCGCGCCTTTTGGATTGTTTGAGTAAATTACACTATTTGGACAATTCCTCATTTAAGTGAATCGCTTGAATCTTTACGCTTATCAGAAAAATTTACCAATCGTTCATTCATATTACAACAGCATGACGCCTTCGCCGGTATCGATCACGCGGAACATTTCCGCCTGCCGTCCCGTGATTGCGTCGATATATACATAATAAATTTCTCCGTCCTTTTCCGCTCTGAATTCATACGCGAGACATTCTCTGTTTTCGCTTTTCGGAATATACGCCAGGCGCGTACCCGTGACGGTGAGAGAAGAAGAAACCTGTTTTGCCGCTTCCTTTGCGGAAAGTTTCGCTTTCGGCATCTGCCTTGCAACGTGGTTCGTATAATACGGCGCCGCTTCCATTCCCGTCACCTTGCCCGTTTCCTGACAAACGGTCAGCTTGATCAGATCGGAATATACGATGATCCCGTTTTCTTCATACGCGAAGTTCAGACTCGTCACCGCACGCGAACTGCTCGCCCACACGCAGGTCATATTTTCAAGTCCGAGACTTTCCAGAAACGCCTTGCCGACGGGAATCAGATCTTCGCCGTCGTAATTGACGGTTGTACAGTCGCTGAAACAGTCGAACAAGATCAAATGTCCGCCGATCTTGCTGATCTGCGCAAAAAGCCGCGTCCCTTCGCTTTTTGCCGTAAAGTTGTAACAGTCGAACAGTCCGCTCGTTTCCCCTTGTTCTTCGATTTCGGTGATCCCGTATTCGTTGAAGATCGCCACGAACCGCGCTTTCGCTTCTTCCGCCGTGATTTCCTCGCCCGTCAGACCTTTGATCTTATCCTTCGGCTGTCCGTCGGAAAACGGTCCGTCGTAAATGAGTTCCGGATATTCCGCCGAAAGATTCTGCAACTCTTCCATGCCGCTCAGAACGTCCTCATCCTTTTCCAGTTTTGAAAAATCGTAGTTCGCCCCCATGTTTGCGGTAATCTCCGCAAGGCTTTCTCTCAGCTGTCTGTTGGCTTCGTAAAGCTGCCGCAGTCCTTCGGTATCCGCCTCGCTCAGCGTTTCGCCGTCGATGAGTTTTTTGTTGAGATACTTAGAAAAATCGCCGATCTGATTGATCAGTTTCGTGGTGTAATATTTCGCCTCGTCGCGAAGCGGCAGGCGGTTGATGTCGTTCTCCGCAAGTTCGCTCTGCACCGCGAGATCGGTAAAATATTCCTGCAACGCACCCCCGTCCTTCGTCGCCAGCGACTTTGCAAGGCTGTTGTCCATGTTGTTCACATAGGTCAGCGTATCGTAGTACGATTTTTCATACATTGCCGAAAGCGCCTTGTCGTTGGTCGAGGGCATCAGAATATTCATCGCCAGCACCGATGAAAGCACCAGCACCGTAACGCCCAGCGAGATCACCGCCGCCAGCCAGCCCCCGACGCCCTGTCTGCTGCGCCGATCGCGTCTTTTCTGCCGTTCTTTCGCTCGCTCCTCCTTCTGCTCCGCCATGCGGCGCCGTTCTTCGCGACGTTCGCGGTAGTACGCCGCGCGCCGCTCCTCTTTTTCCCGCTCGACGCGCAGCGCTTCGGCCTTCTTTTTCGCTTTTTTGGCCTCCGCCGCGCGCCGCGCCTGCGCCTTCCGCCGCTTTTTTTCTTCCTTTTGCTCAAGTTTCGCTTTCGCCCGCGCAATACGCGCGTCCGCATTCTGCCTTTCCTGCGCCGCGCGCCGCTCGTCCCGTTCTTTCTCCATGCGCTCCGCCGCGCTTTCTCTCGGATCTGCGGCCTTTTCCGCCTTCATCACCGCACTGTTTTTCTTTTCTTCCATTCTCTTCCTCCGTTAAACCGCAAACACGTGGTCGCCTATGACCACCGTCGTCTTTCTCGAAAAGATCCACTGGCTGGTCGCCACTGCCGGATTATAATAATATAACGCTCCGTAACTCGGATCCCATCCGTTCATCGCCGCAAACGCCGCCTTCCGCGCCGTGTCGTCGGGCGCAAGATTGATCTGTCCGTCGTTCACCGCCGTAAACGCATACGGCTGATAGATCACTCCCGCGATCGTATTGGGAAACGAAGAACTTCTTACTCGGTTCAGCACCACCGCGCCGACCGCTACCTGTCCCGTATAACTTTCCCCCCGCGCTTCCGCATGAATCAGCCGCGCAAGCAATGCCACGTCTGCGTCGGAATATCCCGCCGCACTCGTTCCCGTCGATCCGCTGAGACTCATTCCCAGCGCCGCCAGCGTATTCTTCCCCACGATTCCGTCGACCGTAAGTCCGTTTTTCCTCTGAAAATATTTTACGGCTTCCTTCGTCTTCGTCCCGAAGATTCCGTCCACCGATCCGCTGTAATACCCCCAGTTCTTCAATTTTTTCTGCAACGTGGTGACGTCGTTTCCTCTGCTCCCCTGCTGCAATACTGCCGCGTAAACCGTCGTCGGCGTATCCGACACCGTTCCCGTTATTCCTGCCAGCGCAATTCCCAACGAAAATACCGTTACGATCACCGCGGCGATCCTGATTCCTCTTTTCATTTTTCCTCCGTTTGTCTTTCTTTTCTGAAATTTTCTATCATTTCCAAAATCTTGCTTCTGTATACGATCCCGCATTCACCTGACGTAAAACAAAGCGGCGGGTATACCACACACCACCAGTTATCTCCTTTTCCCGATCCGAGCTCGATGATGAGCGCGTCGTAAAATCCCTGTTCCAGCGTGAGATCTTCATATATCCGCGTGGGAAACTCCTCGTTTCTTACGCTTGCACGCGACCGATAAGCAAATCCGTTTTTCTTCAGTACGTCGTCGGCTTTACGTTCGATCTCGCCGAGATGCGCCTTCAGCATCTTTTCCGCGGCGTCCTTCGTGCGGCACTCCGCAAGATACGGCGTGAGATATTCGACGATCGCCGCTTTCACTCCGTATTTGACCGCCTGCGCTTCCTCCTCGTTGGAATCCGCGCGGATATGTATCCTGAGATATTCCGTGTACGTCTCTTCCTTTCCGAACGCCGCGACCGCACCTAATGCTATTATGGCAAAGACCATTAAAATTATGCAGATTTTCTTCATGTTCCCTTCTCCTCACGCTCTTTTATTGACGCATATTCCTTCATTTATACGTTAAACAAAAAAAATTTTCTTTTTCGTTGACTGCAAAATTGAGCTGTGTTACACTGTAAAAAAATAAATGGCGGAATTTTTTATGCTGAATGTTAAAGATTTCGGCGCTCAGGGAGACGGGGTGAGCAAGGACACCGCTCCGCTTCGCGCCGCGTTGCAAAACGGAGGAACGATTTTCTTTCCGGCAGGGACGTATCTGACGGGATCGCTGAAGATTCAAAGCAAAACCACGCTGTATTTCGCAGCGGGCGCGCGGCTGCTTGCTTCGCCCGACGAAGCCGATTATTTTGCCGCCGATTACGACGAAGACAGCCGTCATGACCGGCATCCCAGCCCGTATTTTTTCCCGGAGGAAGGCACGGCGCAATACGGACTTCTTTACGCCAATCGTTCGGAAGAGATCCGCATTTTCGGCGGCACGCTCGTCGCGGACGACAGATCGTACTGCCGCGAAGAACCTATTGCAAGCGTGATCACCGACGAGAACTCCATTTTTGCGCCGGAATATTTCCGACAGCCGTCTTCCTGGCGCAGACCGATCCGCCCCCGTCCGAAAATGATGCTGTTCAAAAACTGCAGGGACGTGAAGATCGAAGGGCTTCGCGTGGAGAAGGCGCCTTGTTTTTCCGGCTGGTTTCTGCACTGCGAATCGATGCTCTTCGACCGGCTGACCGTCCGCAACGATTATGACCAGCCCTGCGCCGACGGACTGCATTTTTCATCCTGCAAGGACGTGCTCGTGAAAAACGGCGATTTTTACTGCGGCGACGACTGTATCGCCGTCGACTGCGCCTACGGCAAGCCGTGCGAAAACATTACGGTGGAACACTGCGTACTCGAAACATCCATCCATGCGGTGCGCGTCTATTCCGGTCTGGATCTCGACGTGATCTACGGCAGGGATACGGGTGCGTATGTAAAAAACATCCGCATCGAAAACTGCCGGATCCGCGAAGGCTGCGCCGCGTTGCTCATCAACGCCTGCGACGGCGACATCTCCGACGTGACGTTTCAAAACAACGTCATGGAACAGACTTTTCCCGGAACCGCCCTGTGCTTTACGGCGAACGAAGGTGTGATTTCAAACATAAAGGTGGAAAATTTTCGTTTCCGCGGCAACGGCGCGGGATATTTTTATGCCGAAAAAAACGGAAGAATCGACGGCGTAACGGTAAAAAACTGCATCTTTGAGATCGAGCCCAAACCCAAAGCGTGGGGCGACGGTTACGACGCGATGATCACCCACGCGTATTCCCTGCCCTACCGTTTTGTTCTGAAAAACGCCGACAACGTGACGTTTGACAATGCGGACATTCACATCGGGGACTTCGATCTTTCCGAATATACCCCGTCCGATCTTGCCGCACTGAAAGACGCGATCGGACCTGAACGTTTCAACGCGATTCTGGCGCCGGTAAAGGAACCGATCTTATTCGATCACTGTAAAAACTTCCGAAAAATCTGAATACGCCATGCTCTGCAAAAAAGCCGCTCCGGAACGGATTTCCGGAGCGGCTTTTTAAGATTACTTTTCGCAAAAACTTCCGCAACAGGTCTGATGTTCGTTGCATCCGCAGGTAACTTCAATGCTGTCAAGACAGCAGTTGCATCCGTCGGCATTGTGCCGACACTTCGTCACGTCGCATCTGATCGATTTGTTTTTGTTCATGTTTTCTCTCCTTTTTGGCAATTTCGCCGCTTTTATTGTTCATTATGCCTTATTCTTTGAATTTTTATACGGTATAAGTTGACAAACAGCACGTTTTTTAGTAAACTTCAACTATACTGGTCTGAAAAGAGGTCAATATGAAGATAATTTTATTGAAAGACGTGAAAGGTACGGGTAAAAAAGGCGACATTGTGGAAAGCAAAGACGGTTTTGCCCGTTTTCTTTTAAAAAACGGCAGCGCCGTCGAAGCCGCTTCCCAGGCTCTGAACGAAAATCAGCAGCAAAAACAGGCGCAGGCGTTTCATGTCGCGGAACAAAAACGCCTCAATAAGGAGCTAAGGCAAAAACTGGAAGGCAAAGAAATCGTCGTTACCGTCAAAACCGGCGAAAACGGAAAATTCTTCGGCAGCGTAACCAGTAAGGAAATTGCCGAAAAACTCGCCGAACAGGGTTATAAAGTCGATAAAAAGAAAATAATATTAAATACGCCGATCAAATCTACGGGCGTTTACTCTCTTGACGTGAGAATCTCCGCGGAAGAAACGGCGAAAATCAAAATCAGGGTGGAAAGCATCAATGACTGATCCCCGCAACGCACGGCCGCGGAACAAAAACGGCATTCCCTCGGAAACCGGAACCGATCTGTCGGTGAAAAACGAAAACTTTTCTTCCGGAGACGATCTTTCCGTCGCGCAGACGCCGCCTCAGAAATCAGGTAAGAAAAAGGTCGTTTTTTATCTGATCTTTTTTCTGATCTGTGCGGCAAGCCTTGCTTTTACCGCTTTCAGCGACTTTTCCGGCGACGTTTTATCCTTTCAAGAAATCATCGCCACCATCGGCAAAAACTGGTTTTACCTCGTTTTTGCCGCACTTTCCGCGCTGCTTGTTCTGTTCTTCGACTGGCTTAAAACCGTCTGTCTGCTCTACGGTTTCGAGAAAAAGCCTCGCTTCAAGCTGTGTGCGGAAACCGCCGTCATTACGAAATTTTACGACTATATCACCCCTTTCGGCGCGGGCGGGCAGCCCTTTGCGGCGTATCTCATGACGAAAAAAGGCGTTCACGGCGGTACTGCTACCGCCGTAGTCATCAGTGCTTTTTTACTGCAACAATTCAGCTTTATTATCCTCTGTATCGTCAGCCTGATCCTGTCTTTTTCTTTGATTACTCCGGCGGTCAAAGTCATGGCGCTCGTCGGACTTCTCTTTTACGTTCTCGTCCCCGTCGCCGTCTTCGTCTTTTCCATTATGCCCAAAGCGACCACAAAAATCGTGGCGGGCGTGATCCGTTTCGGATATAAAATCAGACTGGTGCGCAATCCCGACAGACTGATTAAAAAAGCGATCGGCGTGATCAGCAAAAATACCAAATGCCTCAAAAGTATCGGTCAGCATAAACTGATGTTTGTCTTCGCCGTGCTTTGTGCGTTGCTTTCCCAGCTTGCCCTCGCTTCCATCGCCTATTTTACTTTGCGTACGTTCGGCTACGATAACCCCAACGTCGGCGGCATGGGCGAATGGTTCGAGATGATCCAGATCGTGATCATCCTTTACTCCTCGGTTTCGTTTATCCCCACGCCCGGCAACGCCGGCGCAAGCGAAGTGTCTTTCTTCTTTATCTTCCGGGATAATCTGCAGGGCGGACTCGGTTTCACCGCCATGCTGACATGGCGTATTCTTTGTTTCTATCTCTATATCCTGCTCGGCGGCTGCGTCACGTTCTTTTCTTCGAGGTTGGAAAGTCGCCATAAAAAACGGGAAGAACTTCTTCGCGCGGCGAAGATCGGCGGCGCAACGGAAACGGCAGATCCGTCGCCGCAATCCGAACGGCAGGATGACGGTGCGACAACTTCGGAAAAAACGAAGACAGATCCGTCGCAGCAATCCGAACGGCAGGATGACGGTACGTCGGAAACGGACGGTCTGTATTCTGCATCCGATCGTCCCGGTGAAGATATGACGAACTGAACCGAAAAAAAATACTGCGCGCCGTCACGGCGCGGCTTCAATTTGCGCAAAAACGGCGGGAAACACACTTTCCCCGCCGTTTTTGCGTCCTGATATACGCATCTTTCCCACCCGATCGATGAAAAACGTTTTTTCTTTCCCGTTAAAACACAAAAAGAGCGGATAGAACCTATCCGCCCGTCGATTCGGATCAAAAGAAATCAGTCTTCCTTCTTTTCTTTCTGTTCCACTACGACCGCGCCGTCGTAATATCCGCACTTCTTGCAGACCTTGTGCGGTACTTTCAATTCATGGCATTGCGGACATTCCACCAGCGTGGGAGCCGCAACCTTGAAATTCGCAAATCTCTTGTTCGTCCTCTGTTTCGACGTTTTACTCTTCTGAACAGCCATTTTTACACCTCTTTTCCCTTAATACTCCGCCTTGCAATCTTCGCCGCAGACAAACGTCATCGGCATTTCAAGAATCAGCAGATCGTCAATCGCCTTTGTCAAATCGATCTTATCCGCGCAATAAGGATACGCGCCTTCTTCCCCCGCCGAAGAAAATTCTTCCGCAAAGTCGGCAACATAGGACTTTTCCGCCGGATTCAGACATCTGGTACACTCGCCTTTCAAAGTGAAGAAAACCTCTCCTTCCGCAAAAACCGTCGTCTTGTCCAGAATCCGCACCCTGCCCTGAATCTTGACGGGCGGCGCGATCTCCACATTGGGAACGGCACACAATTGCGCTGAGGGAAAATACTCGAAGTAAAATGCCTCTTCTTCTTTTCCTTTCTTCCTGATCTCTTTCAAATCGATAATCATATTTTCTTTTCCGAAAGGCGCTCAAGCCTACTTATTTTATTATATTCTCCGCGTAATGTCAACTTTTTTCGCGTATTTTTTTACAAACCGCACTTTTTTACGCCTTTTTGACGAGTTCCCGCGTTTCGCGCGCGATGGAAAGTTCTTCGTTCGTCGGCACGATCAGCACTTTTACCTTGGAAGTCGGCTTGCTCAGAACGCCGATCCCCGCATGAGGATATGCCTCGTTCGCCTGCGCGTCGTACTCCACGCCCATATATTCCATATCCTGCAATACGAGATTCCGGATATACGGGGAGTGTTCCCCGATTCCGCCGGTAAACACGATCGCGTCCGCTCCGTCGAGTACCGCGGCATAGCTTCCGATGTATTTCTTCACGCGGTATGCCGTCATTTCGAGGGCGAGCGCCGCGCGTTCGTTCCCCTCCGCCGCCGCGGCAGTCAGATCGCGGCAGTCGCTGGACAGTCCGCTGATCCCAAGCATTCCGCATTTTTTATTGAGAAAGTTCACCACTTCGTCGGCGGGGATGCCGAGTTTGACGCGCATATAATCCACCGCCGCGGGATCGATGTCGCCGCTTCGCGTTCCCATCACCAGACCTTCGAGCGGCGTAAAGCCCATGGACGTATCCACGCATTTGCCGTCTTTCACCGCCGAGATCGAAGAGCCGTTCCCCAGATGGCAGATGATCAGACGGCATTTTTCGGTGCCGAGAATCTTCGCCGTTTCCTGCGAAACGAACTTATGGGACGTCCCGTGAAAGCCGTACTTGCGGACTTTATATTCTTCATAAACCTCGTAAGGAATCCCGTACATATACGCTTTAGGCGGCATTGTGGAATGGAACGTGGTGTCGAACACCGCCACCATCGGAACGCCGGGCATGACCTCACGGCAGCTTTTGATGCACGCGATGTTCCCCGGCATATGCAGCGGTCCGAGATCGACGTTCTTTTCACAGATGCGGATAACCTCGTCGTCGATGACGACGGAATGTTTGAAATCCTCTCCCGAATGCAGTACGCGGTGTCCCGCCGCACCGATCTCCGAGATGCTTTTCAGCGCGCCTTTTTCGGGATCGAGCATGGCTTTCAGCACCAGCTCCATCGCCTCTTTATGCGTAGGCATATCCTTTTCCACAATCAGTTCCCTGCCGTCCGCCGTTTTCTGAACGAGTCTGCCGCCGCTGAACGTGATGCGTTCGCAAAGACCTTTGAGAAGAACGCTCTCGTCCTTCATGTCGATCAACTGATATTTCAGCGATGAACTGCCCGCGTTGATAACCAGAATTTTCATATCCGTTTCCTCTCAATGATGCGCCTGCAATGCGGTGATCGCGATCGCCGCCACGATATCCTCTACCTTGCACCCGCGGGAGAGATCGTTGATGGGCTTTGCAAAGCCCTGACATACCGGACCGATCGCCATATATCCGCCGAGACGTTCCACCAGCTTGTACCCGATGTTGCCCGCGTCGAGATCGGGGAATATCAGCACGTTGGCTTTTCCCGCCACATCCGAGCCGGGCGCTTTCAGTTTCGCCACCGACGCATCGAGCGCCGCGTCGAGCTGCAATTCGCCGTCGCTCATCACGTCGGGCGCGATCTCCTTCATCTTTTCCGCCGCCGTCCGTACTTTATCCACATCCGGATGCTTTGCGCTTCCCTTGGTGGAATGGGACAAAAACGCCACCCGCGGCTCCAGCCCCGCAATGGTCCGCGCACTGTTCGCGGAAGCGACGGCGATATACGCCAGCTCTTCCGGCGACGGGTTCTGATTGATTCCGCAGTCGGCAAAAATCAGCGCGCCGTCCGGGACGTAACGGTTGCCCGTTTTCGGCGGCAGCATCAGAAAATAACTCGAAACCAGCGGTACGCCCTGCTGCGTTTTCACGATCTGCAGCCCCGGACGCAACGTGTTCGCCGTGGAATGGCACGCTCCCGATACGAGACCGTCCGCATCCCCCGCCTTCAGCATCAGCACACCGAAATACGTATTGTCGAAAGAAAGTTTTTCCGCATCCTCTTGCGTCATTCCCTTGTTCTTTCTCAGTTCATAGAGCAAATTCGCATACCCTTCGCGCTTATCGCTCGTTTTCGGATTCACGATCTGCACCCCGTTCAGATTCACGCCGGGATTCTTTTTCATAATCTCTTCCCCGTCGCCGAGAAGCACGATCTTCGCGATTCCGCGCGCTACCGCCGACGACGCCGCCGCCACAACGCGGGGATCTTCCCCCTCAGGCAAAACGATGGTTTTGCCGAGAACCGCCGATTTTTCCAGAATTTCGTCCAGAATATTCGTCATTTCCATTCTCTCCTCTGTAATATTTTTACTTTATCCCTTTCTTTTTTCGGGAAAATAGAGTATACTATAACCGGACAGGATTCCCCGCACGCCCCGATTTTTCTGTCGCACGGCGGGCGGACGGTCTTTCGCCGCCCGTTTACTGTACCGATATTACCTTTTAATTATACAACATAACGTCTGAATTGTAAACGATTTAGGGAGATTCTTTTATGAAAAATTGCGCCTGTATCGCCGAATATAACCCCCTCCATTCGGGACATCTGAAACTGATTTCCCACATCAAAAACGATCTCGGGGCAAAAACGCTTACGGTTATTTTATCGGGCGATTTCTGCGAACGGGGCGAAAGCGCCGTGATGGATAAGTATACCCGTGCAAAACACGCCATCCTTGCGGGCGCGGACATCGTCATCGAGCTGCCGACGGTTTTTGCCACGGCAAATGCGGAAATTTTTGCGACCGGCGCGATGAAGATCGTCAGGAGCCTCGGCTGTATCGACGCACTTTGCTTCGGCGTGGAATCGGGCGACGCCCAAACCTATCGCACCGCCGCAAAAGCGATGCTCAATGAAACCAAGGAATTCAAACAGGTCCTCAAACGCGAGCTGGAAACGGGAATTTCCCTTGCAAAGGCGAAATTCAACACCGTAAAACAGCTCAATCTCCCCGATCTGGACGAAAATCTTGTTTCCTCGCCCAACAACATCCTTGCGCTCGAATACGCAAAAGCGGCGATCAAGCTCGGCATGAACACGGAGCTTTATCCTTTTCTCAGAGAAAATATCCACAATGACGTTCGGCTCAAAAAAAGCGTTACCAGCGCAAGGAGCATCCGTTTGCAACTCGCGGAAGGAAAGAAAAAAAAGATCAGAAAATTTCTGCCGAAATACGTTTATGCCGATCTTCCGGAATTCCCGCCCGATTTCCGGATTCCCGTGGTTTCGGCGCTGATGAGCGCCACGGCAAAGGAGCTTTCGGAAATTTTAGACTGTTCGGAAGGGCTTGAAAACCGGATCAAGGCGCTGCTGAAAGACAATCCCGATTATGACGACCTCCTCGGAAAAGTGGTGACAAAACGATATACCCAAGCGCGCGTAAGGCGAATTTTTCTTGCAAACTTTCTGCGTATTTCGGAAGATTTTATTTTCCGCTGTCTGAAGAGCGATCTTTACATCAAGGTGCTTGCCGTCAGGGAAAATTCCCCGTTGCTTTCCGAAATAAAAGCGGCTGCCTCCGTCCCGCTCCTGATGCGGAAATCCGACTATCGCGTTCTCGAAAAGACAGCGCTCGACTGCTTTTTGAAAGACGCGCTCGCAAACGATCTTTACAACCTCGTTTCCCGCGGAAAACAAAACGAATATTTCACTTTGATCGTTTCCGACGAAACAAAAAAATAAACGGACAAAAACGCGAGCCGCCCGCAACAAATGTTGCGGGCGGCTCGCGTTTCCCGAGAAAATCTTACTGTTTTCCCGCTCTCCGAACGCTCGTTTTCCGGCGGTTTATCGATCTTCCATTCCCTTTTCCCGACGGCGCTCTTTCACCTTTTTTTCCTCGCCGACGTCCTTGGGACGATAATAAACGCGTCCGACAAGCCCGTCCGGCAGATATTGCTGCTTCACATAACCGCCGTAATCGTGCACATATTTATATTCCGACGATTTCTTCTGATCTTCTTCACTCCCGTAAACGGCATTCTTCAGATGCGGCGGGACGGCGTCGTCCTTATGATGCAGCGCGTCGTCCATCGCCCCTTCCATGGCGAGAATCACCGAATTGGATTTCGGCGCTTCGCAAACGTAGATCACGGCGTGCGTGAGCGGAATCAGTCCTTCCGGCTTTCCCATGCGTTCGTAAGCCGTCATCGCGGAAACCGCCACGACGAGCGCTTCGGAATCCGCCATGCCCACGTCTTCGCTGGCATGGGCGATCAGCCGCCGCGCGATGATCAGCGGATCGCATCCCCCGTTGATCAACCGCTGCATATAGTAAAGCGCGGCATCGGAATCGCTCCCCCTGAGACTCTTACAAAACGCCGAAAGCAGATCGTAATAGAGATTTTCGTCGTAGGAAAGCGCCTTGCGCTGGATGGATTCCTCTGCATCCCGCAACGTGATATGCACCACGCCGTCCGCGTTCGCCGCCGTCGTCAGCGCCGCAAGCTCCAGCGCGTTATACGCCACCCGAAGATCGCCCGCCGCCATGGACGCAAAATGCGCGTAAGCCGCCTCGTCTACCTCCAGCAGCATATTCCCGAGCCCCCGTTCCCGATCGGTCGCCGCTTTCTTCAGCGCCCCGTAAATGTTTTTCTCGCTGAGCGCGCGGAATTCAAATACCCGACACCGCGATACGATCGCCGGCGTCATCGCGGCATACGGGTTCTCCGTCGTGGATCCGATAAAAAGAATATCCCCGCACTCTATCGCCGGCAATAACGAGTCGGATTGCGCTTTGTTGAACCGATGACATTCGTCGAGTAAAAGATAGGTGCGCCTGCCGTACAATTTCAGATCGCTGCGCGCCTTCTCCACCGCCGCCTTTACATCCGCAATGCCGGCATTCACCGCGTTCAGCCTGATCGCGTTCCCGCCCGTGGAATTCGCCACAATATTCGCAAGCGTCGTCTTCCCCGTCCCCGGAGGCCCCCAGAAAATACAACTCCCCAGCCTGTCCGTCCGTATCGCCCGAAACAGCAGACTCGTCTCCGATACGATATGCTCCTGCCCGATAAATTCCTTCAGCGTCCGCGCCCGCATCCTCTCCGCAAGCGGCTGCACCGACCTCTGTTCCTGTTGTAAACGATAATCGAAAAGATCCATAACTACAGTGTATCACATCCGCGTTCCGTTGACAAGGGTTTTCCCGACTTTCCGCCGCTCGCGCCGCAGACCCGCTTCTGCCGCCGAGCCGATCGCAGATCTCCCGCCGGTGAACCTTGCACAAAAGTCACTCTTTCCGAACCCGTCGCCGTGCCGCGCAGAATGATCGTTCCCTCCGCTTTTCCGCCGCTAAACTGCACCGTTTTTTTCTCAACGCAAGCGCCGCAGACCCGCTTCTGCCGCCGAGCCGATCGCAGATCTCCCGCCGGCGCGCCTTACGCGACAGTCACTCCTTCCGCCCCGCAAGATAATCGAGACTTTCGCCGAAATAATCCGCAATTGCGATCAGATTGGACAGCGTAGGTTCCCGCCGACCGTTTTCCCAGAAACTGACAATTGCCTTGCTGACGCCCAATGCCGCGGCAAGCGCAGGCTGACTCACCCCCTTTTCTTCCCTCAATTCCTTCAATCTTTTTCCGAATTCTGTCTCCATATGTTTATTTTTCTCACTTTTGTAAGAAAAATACTTGACTTCTTACTTTTGTAAGATTATAATTACATTATCTTACTATAGTGAGAAAGAGGAGGTACATATGGAAGAAAAGGAAAGGGAAAACAAGATCAACGCGTTTTTGCAGTTCAAGGGGAAATATTTCGGGCAGGAATATTTAGCGAATCTGCGTTCGTCACTGCATGCGGCAAGCGACGACAAACTGCGCGATCTGGAGATGGTGGAGCTGAAAAATCCGACGACGGGGCTGATTTTATCGATTTTGCTGGGAGGAATCGGGGTTGACCGGTTTTATGCGGGAGACATCGGACTCGGAATCGGAAAACTGCTGACGGGAGGCGCATGCGGCATCTGGTGGCTTATCGATCTTTTTCTGATTTCAAAACGGATCCGCGCGATCAACTTTGAAAAAGTTAAACTGTTTCTGGCGTAAAGCCGAATTTTTACGGATCCTGCGAACGCACGCCGTCGCACTGCTTGCGGCGGCGTTGTATTTTTGTTTTCTGGCTTTGCTCGGAGCGACCTGTCCGATCCGGCTGCTGACGGGACACGCCTGTCCGACCTGCGACATGACGCGGGCGATGATTGCGCTTTTTTGCGGAGATGCGAAAAATTATTTTGCCGCAAATTCCTTTGCATTGCCCGTCGCCGCGGCGGTATGGACGCTTTTTTACGTCAGAAACAAAGGGGCGAAATGCATTGCCTTTGCTCTGCTTGCCGCAAACGTTTTGCGATATTTGTTTTTCTGTACTCTTTTTCGGTGAGCGGCGGAACGCGTTTTTTATGAAACAACCTGTCCGATACGAAAAGACGCGCGGAGCAACGATTTGCTCCGCGCGTCTTATGCATTTTTTACAGGACGGGATATCCCGCTTTTTCGTGCGCTTCGATGAGTTCGTTGCACATTTGAACGATCTCGTCGGTGGAAAGCTCCGCCGCCGCGTGCGGATCCGCCATCACCGCCCGCCAGATTGCCTCTCTCGTTCCCAGCCGCGCCGCCTCGATCGTCAGCATCTGCGGATAAATGTTGCTTGCATTCATCGCCGCAAGCTGCAACGGCAAAGCGCCGACATACGTCGGATGGATTCCTTCCCTGTCGACGAGACATTTGACCTCCACGCACGCGTCCTTCGGCAGGTTCTCGATAACGCCGTTGTTGATCACGTTTCCGTTGATCTCATAGGGAATTCCCGTTGTAATCGCTTCCATGATTCTCGATCCGTATTCGTTGGAACGGACGTGCGCGATCGCTTCGTGATGCAACAGCTTTTCCTTCTGTTCCTTCCAGCCCTTGATCTGGTTGATACAACGGCGCGGATATTCGTCGAGAGGAATATTGAATTTTTCGATCAGATCGGGTCTGTTTTTCTTGATATACAGCGCGGAATATTCCGCATTGTGCTCGCTGCTTTCGGTGCAGTAATACCCCAACTTGTCGATATAATCAAACCGCACCATGTCATTGTGCTTTTCTTTATTCTTTTCCTTCGCCCGCTTTCGGATCTCCGGATAAAGATCGTTTCCGTCTTTATCCTTCAGTTCCAACAGCCACGCCATATGATTGATTCCCGCGATCTTTTCCGTTCTCCCTTCGAGATACGCTTCCATGCCCAATTCCTTCAAAAGCGTTTCCGAACAGACCTGCACGCTGTGGCAAAGACCGACGGTCTTTACCTTTGTATACCGCAACATATACCCCGTCAATATCGCCATGGGGTTGGTGTAATTGAGCAGCCATGCATCCGGACAAACCGCCTCGATATCCTCCGCAATCTCCTTGAGCACCTTGATGGTCCTCAGTCCCCGCATGATGCCCCCGACGCCCAGCGTATCCGCAATCGTCTGATTTAAGCCGTATTTCTTCGGGATCTCGAAATCGATGACGGTACACGGTTCGTATCCCCCGACCTGAATGGCGTTTACGATAAAATCGGCGTCTTTCAGCGCCGTTCTGCGATTTTTTACGCCGAGATATTTCTCTATAACCGCTCTTCCCCCGTTCAGCTCGTGATTCAGCTTGTCAATGAGCAAAAACGATTCTTCCAGCCTCTGCTCGTCGATATCGTAAAGCGCAATATTTGCATCGCTCAGACTTTCGCAAAGCAGCGTATCTCCCAGCACGTTTTTGCAAAATACCGTGCTTCCCGCTCCGATAAAACAAATTTTTTTCATTGCTTTCCTCCGCACTTTTTTCTGCTTTTATTTTACCATTTCCTTTCGCGTCAAGCCATTGACTTATGTACGCAAAATATGTTAAAATGTAACTTAATAACGATCGCAAAAGGATACCGTTTATGGAAATTATCGTTTCTTCCCCCTATCCCAAGGTGCCGGGAACGGAAAATTATACCGCTTTTCAGGACCTGAATCCGCTGTTTATAGGACATGAAGCGTGCGCTAAGGGACATCGCTTCGGCCCGTCGATACGGGGATATTATCTGATTCATTTTGTCGGAAAAGGCGCGGGAACTTTTTACGTCGACGGCCGGTCGCTCAACGTACATACGGGGGAAATGTTTCTCATCCGACCGGGCGAAATCACCGTATATGCCGCCGACGCGAACGATCCCTGGGAATACAGCTGGATTGCGTTTGACGGCAAATATGCCCGGCGGTTCGATCTTCTGACAAGCCGTGTAAACGCCGTATCGGAATATTATTTCAATAAACTGAAGGAATTTTCGGAAAACGGCTCCGCGCAGGCGGATTCGACGCTCGTTTTGCTCTACACCCTGACGGAAGAGCTTTTTCGCGAAGAACAAAAACGCGTCGACGCCGTGGAAACGATCAAAAGTTATATCCGCAACAATTATATGAAGGATCTTACGGTGGAACAGCTCGCAAAACTCGTCTATCTGGACAGACGCTACATCGGCAGAAAATTCAAAGAAAGAGAGGGCCGGACCATCCAGCATTATCTGATCTCCGTGCGGCTCGGCAATGCGGCGGAATTTTTAAAAAGCGGTTATTCCGTCACGCAAACCGCGCTTCTTTGCGGATATCGCGACGTGTTCAACTTTTCCAAGATCTTCAAAAAATATTTTTCCGTTTCGCCCGGCAATTATAAAAAGATGCATTGATCGGGAAGAAGGATCCGCATTCCCCCGATTTCTGCATTTTTCCCGCGGCGCGGCATATACTTTACCGTGAAACAAGCTGTTTTTGTAAAAAATATTCTGCTCCGGTATAAAAACGCCGTTTTTTCCGCGCTGATCGCGGCTGCCATGATCGTTTTTGCGCTTTCGTCGGATACTTACGCCGCAGCCACGCTCGACGGCATAAAATTATGGGCGTTCAACATCGTACCGAGCGTCTTTCCTTATTTTGTGTTTACCGCCCTTCTCACTTCCCTCGACAGCGCGGCGCGCATCGCTTCCCGCTGTTCCGCGCTGACGCGGCGGCTGTTCGGATGCGACGGCATGAGCGGTTACGCGTTTTTTATCGCGGCGGTATCGGGATATCCCGGCGGCAGCAAAATCACCGCCGAACTGTATGCGAAAAACCTGGTTTCCTATTCCGACGCGTACAGGATGAGCGGATTCTGTTCGATGTCGTCCCCTCTTTTTATTCTGGGAACGGCGGGCGCGATGCTCCTGAAAAACCGCGCGGCGGGGTTTGCGATTTTTGCCGCGCATTTTTTATCGGTACTTTTTACCGCATTTCTGCTGCGCGGTAAACGCGACAAAGCCGAAAACGCCGTTTTTGTTCCGAAAAAAACGGGCGCCGACAATCTTCTCTATGAAGCGGTTTACGACAGCGTGATCTCCCTTCTCGTTCTGGGCGGACTGGTCACTTTATATTTCGTTCTGATCCGTATGCTGGAACAATGCGGCTTCTTTCTGTTGCCCGTCCGACTGTTTACCCTCCTTTTCGGCGACGAAACGCTCGCGCGCGGATTTGCGTACGGGCTGGTGGAATGTACGACGGGGATCGGGTATGCCGCCTCTTCTCTTTCGCCGTTAAAAATACCCGCCGTCGGATTTCTGATTTCCTTCGGCGGGATTTCCGTCATGACGCAATCGCTTGTTTTCCTCAAAAAAGCAAAAATAAAAACCGCGCGGTTCTTTCTTTCCAAATTTCTGCACGCGGTTTTTACCTTTCTTATTTTACTTTTTTTAACGACCGTAACGCCTCTTTGATGTCTTCGGCGATCTCCTCGGGCACATAGGGCGTTATATCCGCACCCGCGTTGATCAGCATCCGGATCGACGTGGAGGAAATATGTGTTTTATTCAGCGAAGACGGCAGATATACCGTGATCAGTTCGGGAAACATTTCCTGATTGTAATAAAACATATTCGTTTCGTATTTAAAATCTTCCGCGTTGCGGATGCCCCGCACGTTGACGAAGATGTTTTTTTCCCGCATGAAATCGACCAGCAATCCGTCGGAATGTTCCACGACCACCCGTTCGTCTCCCGAAAAGATTTTCCCGATGAATCCGACGCGCGTCTCCCCGTCGAACAGCGGCGTTTTATCGTGATTGTTCAGCACCGCGATGTGCACCCTGTCGAACATCTTCAGACATTTTTCCACAACGTCCTTATGCCCGATGGTAAAAGGGTCGAACGTTCCGGCAAATACGCATTCTCTCATGTTTTTTCTCCCTCCGCCCTGAAAAACGTAAGCACCGCCCTGCCGTACCGACGCTCGTCGGTACGCGTCAGAAACGGAATCTCTTCCGCAAACGTTCCTTCGTGTTCATACACCGCAACGCCGTTTTCCGCAAGGATCCGCCTCTCCCCGATGATCTCCAAAGCCCTCCGTCCGCTCTCCGACGCATACGGCGGATCCAGAAAGATCACATCGTATTTTTCTGCCGTCGCGGACAAAAAATCCTCCGCCCGCGTCCTTCTGACCTTCGCGTCGATTCCGAGCAATGCAAAATTCCGCTCCGCAATCGCCGCGCTTTTCCCGTCGCAATCCAAAAAGGTACTCGTCGCGCCCCGCGAGATCGCTTCGATCCCCACCGCGCCGCTGCCGCAAAATGCGTCCAGAAACCGTACACCCTCGCCGATCCGCAGAATATTGAACAGACTCTCCCTCGTTCTGTCCGCCGTCGGGCGTATGCTCTCCCCTTCAAATCCGACAAGTTTCCTCGACCGGAATTTCCCGCCGATCACCCTCATCTTCTCTTCGCCTTCCTGTTCCTGCGCCGCTTGTTGTACTTCGCATTCTCCCTTACGACTTCTTCGATCGGCTTTTCGCCCATCTTGCGCTGTCCGTCGCCGTATATCACCGCATTGGTCTTTTTGATCCGATCGTTCTGCTTCTTGATCTTGTATGCGCCCATCCGATACGCCACGGCGATCAGAATCACGTTGATCGCCACCGCGTAAAAGGACCAGTAAACGCTTGCGCTCGCCGAAATCACGCTCCTGATCGGCAGAAAAAACGCCCCGTATGCAAATCCGATGATTGCCGTCACCGTCGTGCTCTCCGAACCGCATATATCCAAAATTCCCTGTATCAGCAACAGCAGAATCAGCGGCGCAGAAGCGAAAAGCCCGATATACAGCCCCTTATACTTTCCGTATTCCGAAACGCGGTCAAAATCGTAATAATCCCCCGTCTCCGCGATCACGCGACGCTTGATGTCGTTGGAGTGTTTCAGCTTCGCCGCCGTTTCCCCCGTCTTGTAAAGCATCATGTACACCACCACCCCGTATAAGCCGAGATTGAGTACGAACAGAATGCCCTGCAACCATAACAGCTTGTTTACGCCCGTCCTTTCCGCTTCTTCTGCCCCGATCATCGTGATGGCGATCGCCGTGACCATCGTCAGAATCGTATACACCCATACGACCCATGTCTCTTTCAAAAAATACTTGACCGTTTTCAATGTTCCTTCTTCTCCGTTCCTTTTTCCGAAACCGCATAATCCAGCGGAATATCCGTGCTTTCCGTTTTGAAATTCTTTCCGTATTTCTGTACGGAATATAAAATGCCGATCTTTACGCAGTCATGTTCCGCAAAAAATCTGTCATAATATCCCTTTCCGTATCCCACGCGGTACAACGACTTGTCCGCCGCAAGCAGGGGCGTGATGCATACGTCCACCTTCCCTGCTTCGATCGTATCCCGCGGCTCCGCTATCCCGTACGCATTGTTCTCCATCCCCCCGGAAATTTCCGCCGCGATCATCTTTCCGTTTACGATCTTCGGCACATAGACCTTCTTCCCTTCGTTGATCAGCCGAGAAATGATGTTCGCCGTGGACACTTCGCTCTTAAAACTCAGATATACAAAATAATGCGCGTGCTCTCTGAATCCGTCCAGCGCAAAAAGATTTTCTTCGATCCTGCGCTCCGCCCTCTCCCTCGCCGCCGGCGACAGCCTGTCCCTCCTGGCGGAAAAAATCCGCCGTGCACGGTCTTTCTTCATCTTAAATACACCCTTTCGCAACGGTTCGCCGCGCCGCAAAGCATTTCGTATGTGATCGTGCCGCTTTCCTTCGCTTTCCGCTCCAGATCGCGCAGAACGTCGATTTCTTCATATGCCCCTTCCGCCGCCGAAAGATCCATGCAACGGTTGTTGAGCAGATTCCCGCTTTGCTTCCGCGCCAGCCCGTCCGCATATCCGTATCGGTAAATACTCGCCGTACAATCCCGCTCCAAAGGCGTGTTCCCGTACAAAATCCGTTCCCCCGCCTTCAGTTTGCGCACCGTAAGCGTCGGCGCACGCACCGACATCACCGGCCGCACTTGTACGGCGTCGCTCTCAAACGGCTTGTATCCGTAAAGCAAAATCCCGATGCGGCACAGATCGAAATATTCGCCCTGTAAATATCCGCCGCTCGCGGATAGATGCGCTTTAATATCTTTATTATACCCTTTCACCCGATTATATGCAAGCAAAAACGCCTTGCGTTGCTCCGAAAGCACCGCTTTTTCTTCCGGAACCGCCAAATGAGAGTAAATTCCCGTACAACGGACGCCTTTGAATCTTTCCGCTTCCGCCGCAATACGTTCCGCACCCTCCGCGTCGGTTCCCAACCGGTTCATGCCGGTATTGACCTTGATATGAAAGGGAATCACGGCGTTTTGCTCCGCTGCCGCTATATGCAGAATTTTCAGCGTTTCAACGGACGATACGCTCGCCGTTAAACCGTAACGCGCAAAAAGCCGCGCGTCGCTCTCGAACGGTTCGATCAGCACAAGGATCGGCTTATCGATTCCCGCACGGCGCAGGCGTACCCCCTCTTCCGCCAACGCCACCGAATAAGAATCGGCTATGTCGTACAACGCGTTCGCACACTCCGCGTCGCCATGCCCGTATGCATTCGCCTTCACTACCGCGTTCAGCTGCGCCCCGTCCTTCAGCCCCGCTTTTACCGCAAGCGCGTTTTCCCGCAAAATTCTTAAATCAATCACGGCTTTGTTTCGCATATTCTCAATATATGCCGGAAAAAGAAAAAAAGCGCGTGTTAACAAAAAACGGCGGGGATGTTTTCGCTCCCCGCCGATACGCGCTTCTCTTCTTCTATTCCGTATCCCCGCCGTCTCCGAAATTTTCTTCCGGTACGTCTTTCTCTCCGTCGGTTGGCGTTTGAAAAACCAGATCCCGGTAAAACGCCGCGTGCGCCGCCTCCATATACGGAATAATCCAAAACAGCAGAATGCCGAGCGTCAGCAAACTCAGCAATATCCAACCGATAAAACTGAAATCCAGACAGAAAAGCCGCCACCTGTTGCCGTACATGAGTTCTTCCGAACGCTTCCGCGCGTCGTTTGCGGAAATTTCCTTGTTTTCCGCCAAAATATAATATGAAAGACTGTACGAATAAGCCTTTACGATCCCCGGAACAATCAGGAGCAATGACCATAAAAAGACAAAAATGCCGATAATCAGATAAAGCAAAAGCGATTTGACGTATAAACGAAATCCGTCGAACAGCATTTCGACTTTCACCGTTTCGTCTTTTATCACGCGGAGAGCGATCATGGAAAAACTTAATGAAAACGCGCCGCCGACCGCCACCGCGACAACCGATCCTATCCATGGCGAAATCGCGCTCACAACGCCGAGCAACACGCCGTAAATAAAACTTATGAGCGCCAAAAGCCCCCACTTTCCCCGTATCTTTTCCCGTATCTTTTCCCGTGCAAATCCCCTGTATTCCCGTGCCGTCATTTCCTTTCCTCTAAAAAGCACGCTAATAGCGTATTGCATAATTATGATACGTTATTAACGTACTTGTCAAGTATTAGCGTACTTTTTGGTTATAATTCTTATATGGAAAAAATAACGAAATTTCAAGAGCGTTTTATTGAATGCCTTCAATACACGCAAATCAAACAAACCGATTTGGCAAAGGCGGCAAATGTATCTAAACAATGTATTTCTGATTATAAATCCGGGAAAAGCGAACCTTCGATCGACACGCTGTTTTTGATTTGCCGCGCGTTGGACATATCTGCGGACTATCTGCTCGGACTAGAAGACTGACCGACGCTTTAATGCGGATTGTCTGCTCAAACTGAAAATTTGCCGCTTTAATGCAGATTGTCTGCTCGGAGCGCGTTGTTGACCGACATTTAAAATACAAACGGCGGAAGTAAAACACTTCCGCCGTTAAATTTCTGCTGGTATTCAGTTTTTCACTGCCTTACGGGGTCTTCCCGCGGCTGTCAAAAGCAACGACCTGTATGCGTACTCCCGCAACGTATTCCCGCAAATCGATTGCGTTTTCCGGCTCCTCTTTTCCGGAATTGACCCTTTTACCCTGCGGCGCATATCCTGTCCTGCTTTTCTGCGTCCGAAACCTTTTTCGCACAATCCCATAGCGGATTACGCCCTGCGCAAAGACGAAACGAAAAATATCCGCATTTTTCTTCCGCCCGTTTTTCCGAACGTCTTTTTTTCTTTCCCGAGCGAACAACCGGGCTGAATTCTTCCTTACGTTTTAAGCACCCGAAAAATTCACGAGATTGAGCCTGCCCGCTCCGTTTCGGTCTGATTCATCGGTCTGCCCTCCCCGTTGACGGCTTTTGCCGTTTTCCTATGTTCGCCTGTATTATAACCGATTTTCCCGGCTTTGTCAATACCCTTTTCAAAAATTTTGTAAATATTTTTCTTTTTTTGTGATCTAATTACTTTTTTACGGGGTATTTGCCGTATTTATGCGCCGTTTCCACGAAAGTTTTGATGTTTTCCGGCTTGCTTTCCCGCGGGAAATCATCTCCCGAACCGAGCAGGAATCCGCCGCCCGCCATGCCCTGTTCCAGAACGGCGCGCGTTTCCCGTTCGACGTCCTCCGTCGTTCCGTTCATAAAGGTAAGGGTATTCACGCCCCCTTTCAGGCAGACTCTGTCGCCCACGCGTTTTTTTGCGTCTGCGACCGACACCCCGCCGAGCGGGTCGAGCGGTTCGATGGCGTTGACGCCCGTATCCGCCATCATTTCGAAAAGCGGCGCGGAATTGCCGCAGATATGCAGATATACGTCCGTCCCCATGCGATGAAATTCTTTCGTCGCGCGCTGATAGCACGGCAGACAGAATTCGCGGAAAATATCCGGAGAGATCACCGAACAGCTGCTCCATGCGTCCCCGATGTAAATGCCGTCCGCACCCGCTTCTACGATCGCCTTTCCGATCTCGATCGCCTGATCGGTCAGATAATGCAGAATCTCGTGTACGAAATCGGGATCGTCGTAGATATCCAGCATCGCCTGCGTGGACCCGCGCATACTTACCAGTCCGTTCATGGTGAATCCCGCCGCCTGACTGGAAATATAAGCGTCGTCGCCGAAACGCTTCTTCAGCCGTTCAAGTTCGTACAGCCAGCCGTTGTCCTTATAGTCCTTTACCGTTTCATACGTCAGTTTTTTGACCTCTTCCACGCTGTTTACCAGCGGAAGCGCCGGCGGCGTAACGGGGATGGGATAGTTATCGTCCAGCAGCTCCAACGTCTTTACGCCGTTGTCGTAGAGATATTTTTTCCCGCCTTCGTCCTTCACGCAAAACGCCCGCCCGTACAGCAGCGGCGGACCGATCGGCGCTTCAAAGCCGTCAAATCCGTACTCCCGTACCGCCATCTCCAGTAAATCGTATTTCAGACGCGGAAATGCGCCCGTCTGCCACATGGGAATTCCGCATCGGTACGTTGTGTGCATATCCGTAATCACGGGAAATACCGGCACTCTGTCCGGCATTCCCCCCTGCATCGCGATCTTTACGCGTTCTCTGTTCGTCATTTTTCTTCTCCTTCCGGATTCGGTATATTCAGTATACAATATTCACATCGTCTTATCAATACACTTATCATACATTAAGTTACAAAATCCGCACCATATTTCCCGTATTTTACCGTTGCGCGGTACATCGCGAGAATTTTTCCGAGATCCATCTTCGGAGGCACGTTATTTCCCTCCCGCATGACGAATCGCCGCGTATAGGGAGTCACCTCTTCGATGATGCGCTTTACCTCCGCTTCGATTTCCTCCTCGTTGTGGCTTTCCAAAAACGCCACCGACGGTCCGCCCATGATTGTCGTATCCGGTCCCAGCGTTTTACAAAGCTCCCCGTGCTTCACCGGAAAACCCGTATCGAAATTCCGACAACGCAGTTCCTTCTGTATAATCGGAAAATGCCGCGTCGCGTCCCCGCACAGGTGAATGTTCAGCGTTCCGCTTTCTTCGATCAGTTCGTCCACCATCCGCTTGTGGAACGGCAGCACCGCCTCCTGATACATCTCGCACGACAACAGCGCAATACTGTCATCCGCCATAAACCAGCCCTGCAGCTTTTCGGCAACGCCCCACCGCTTGCGGAACGCCTTCACCCGATTGATGATCGCCGTCGTGAAAAAATCCAGAAGCTTTTTCATATAATCGGGATCTTCGTACAGTAAAACGCACGCTTCCGTCGTGCCGAGCAGCTCGCACGCCAGCGTAAACGGTCCGTCGCTCGACATCCCCGCCGGCCATACGTTCACCACCCGACTGCCGTCAATCTCGTAATCCTTTGCATATTCGCGGAACTTTTCGTAATGTTCCCAGCCGACGGCAAAAATCCCCGAAAACGGATCGGGCAGCCCGCGGTCGAAAAGAATATTCTTATTGTCTTCCGTGAGAAACGGACGCGTTCCCGGAACGTCGTCCTCGGGAAACACCAGCTCCGCACCCATCCATTGCGCTTCCGAAAAATTCTGAAAATCGGGAAACAGTTCCAACGGCGCGCCCGGCCCCATCCGATGAAAATACGGCACATACATATTACAGAAATACTGAAACTCCGCAAGCACCTCGAACATCAAACGGGAATCGTATGTATATTCCTTATACCTGATTCCCTTCCTGTTATATTGCGCGTTCAGTAAAAGAAACCGCGAATTGATCCCCAGCCACATCTTCATCCGATCCGGTTTTCCTTCCGCAATCTTCTTTTCGAGCGCTTCCACCATCGCGTTGTGCTCTTCATAATCGATCGTTTTGTATAACTTGTCCAGATATCCTTTCTCCGGCGCGTTGAAATACTTCATTTTCTCACCTTTTTCGATTTTTGTCTTTATTTTAGCACTCCGATTTTTCTTTTACAATGGAAAATCTTAGCGAAAATATGTAAAATTTTGATATGTCTTCTTTTGCGTAATTTTCATAAATTTTCGCTTCATCGTTTGCAATAAAAAAATTTTTCCGATATAATGGAAAAAATGCCGTACGGTTTTTGCCGACGGCGGAATTTTCGGAGGAAAAACGGATATGCAGTTGCCGAAATGGGCGTTCGGCCCCTTTGTGAAAGATCAGAAACCCATCCTCGTTCCCGACGGATCGCTCACTTTTTTTTGTCCCGTAAGCAAACGGAAAGTTCGCTGGCAGGACACCAACGTATACAATCCCGCTCTTGCGATAAAAGACGGCGTTCTGCATCTGTTTTACCGCGCGGACGACACGGCGCGCCCCTTTCTCGACACCTGGGGCAATCCGATGGTGACCTGCCGTATCGGGCACGCGGTCAGCGAAGACGGCTTCCATTTCAGGAATGATCCCGAACCCGTCGTTTATCCCGACGAGGATGCATATAAGCGCTACGAATGGGACGGCGGATGCCAGGATCTGCACATCGTAGAGAGCGAGGACGGCAGATTTTACATGAATTATACGGCATGGGTGGGCAGCTACGACAAGACGAGAGACGATCCCGCGCACAACCCTCCGTATGTGGACGTGCTGATGGTGGCGTCGTCGGAGGATCTCGTGCACTGGAAGAAGCACGGTCCGGCGTTTGCCGAAGACTGTCGGAACCACACGCGGAGCGGGGTGATCGTAAGCGAGCTTGTCGGCGATAAGCTGATTGCCAGAAAGATCGGCGGAAAATACGTGATGTATGCCGCGCACAACGGCTGGATGTCGACGTCGGAAGATCTGGTGCATTGGGAACCCGTCCTCGACGGAACGGGAAAACAAAAGTGTCTCTTCTCCGACGACGACTTTGCGAAGAAGCCCTATGCGAACGCTTCCTGCGAAGCGGGCGCGGCGGCGATTTTAACGGATGACGGCATCGTTTATTTTTTCAATGCGGCGGCAGCCGGCGAAAATCCCAGCGCGTTCTGGACGCAGGGACAGGCGCTCGTCGACAAAAACGACCTCTGCACCGTTCTCGACGTTCTCGAAGAGCCGCATCTTTTCCCCGAATACGACTGGGAGAAAAAAGGACACGTTCCCACGCCCTGTCTCGTCTGTAACGGCATCACGCATTTTCATGGGAAATGGACGATGTATTACGGCGCAAGCGACCATGTGATCGGCCGCGCCGCGGAAAAATCCCTTTCGGAAAAAGGAACGGCAACAAAGCGATGAGCACGAAACGGAAGGGAGAAACCGCACGACGGGACGATTCTTGTCTTTCGCTGATGCAAAATCTGATGGCGCCGCCCGACGAATACGGAGAGGTCGCATTTTATTGGTTTGTCGGAGATAAACTGACGAAAAAAAGACTGCGCTATCAGCTGAACAAATTGAAAGGCAGGCATGTGTGCGGATTGCAGATCAATTACTGTCACACCGACAAGGGGGGCTATTTCTTCGGCTTGCCCTATCAAAGCGATCCTCCCCTTTTTTCCGAGCAATGGTGGAGCCTTTTCGGCTGGCTGCTCAGAAAGTGCGAAAGGCTGGGAATCTGTCTGTCGTTGAGCGACTACACGCTGGCTTCCGCCGGTCAAGGGTATTTCATGGACGACATCCTGTCGGAACGCCCGGATCTCAACGGCAAGCTGCTGCATTATGAAGAAGTTTTTGTCAGAAACGGCGACGCCGTCCCCTCTCCGTCCCGCGGAGAGACCGTTTCCTGTATGTTTTTCCCCGCCGACGGGACTGCGCCCGTTGCCGTCCGCCCCGGCGATCGGGGAGTCGGGAACGGCGTCATAAGGACGGTCTCCTGCGTCAAGAAAGATCGTTCTCTGGACCCGATGCACCCCGATGCGGGAAAATCGGTCATCAGACATTTTTTCCGCGAATTCGAAAGACGCTTTCCCGGAAAGTGCGGCACCGCTCTGAACTTTTTCTTTTCCGACGAATTGAATTTCAATATCTCCGGAAATCTGTGGAACGACTTTTTCGCCGAGGAATTTATCGGACGGAAGGGATATGACGTCCGTCCGGAACTGGCGGCGCTGTTCTGCGACATCGGAGACCGTACGCCGAAAATCAGGCTGGATTATTACGATGTCATCGTGCAGTTGGAAGAGGAGAATTATTTCTCGCCCGTCTACGAATGGCACCGCGAACGAAACATGATCTACGGCTGCGATCACGGGGGGCGCGGGAGACTGCTCACCGAATTCGGGGACTATTTCCGGACGCAGAAATACAACCAGGGTCCGGGAAACGATCAGCCCGGCTTGCAATCCGACCTCATCAAAGACAAAGTATCCGCGTCCATCGCGCATCTCTACGAACGGCCGAGAGTCTGGCTCGAAGGATTTTACGGTTCGGGCTGGCAGACCTCTTCCGGCGACGTTGCAGACGCGGTTTTCCGTAATTTCGGACAGGGAAGCAATCTGCTCACCCTGCACGGACTCTATTACACGACGCACGGCGGCTTCTGGGAATGGGCGCCGCCGTGCAATCATTTCCGTATGCCCTATTGGAAACACATGGGAAAACTGCTTTTTGAAACAAAGCAGTTATCCTATCTGCTTTCCCGCGGCAAACACGTCTGCGACATAGCCGTCTTCTATCCCGTGGCTTCCGTCGAAGCGGGTACGGACGCGGATCTTACCGTAAATACCGCGTTTTCCGTCGCCGAAGAACTCTATGCGAACGGTTACGACTTTGACTTCATCGATTTTGAAAGTTTAGACAGAGCGACGGTCGGAAACGGAAAGTTTTCCGTATCGGGAGAAAATTTTTCGTTGATCGTTCTTCCCGCGATGACCGCCCTGCGTTTTTCCAATGCGGAAAAACTGCTTTCCTTGGCAAAAGCCGGCGTCAGAGTGCTTTTCGTCGGCAGGTATCCCGATTGTTCCGACCGCGCGGGAAGAAACGACGCCGTCCTTTCTTCTCTTTTCGACGAAATCGGGAAAAACGGGGCGCTCTTTCAGGAAAAATTTTGCATTTCCCTTCTGAAAACGATTCTCGTTCCCGATCTCGAGCGTTCGGGAAACGGTCGGTTTTTCTTCCTTCACAGGCGCGTTCCCGACGCTGATTTTTACTACCTTTACGGTTGCGCCAAGGGCGAGATCGTACACCTGCGGGTCCACGGAATCGTGGAGCTTTTCGACGTGGCAAACAACAAATTTTATTCCCTTGACCCGATCTCGTCCGACGAAACGGGAATCTCGGTGAAACTTCCTCTCGAAGCGACGAACGTCACGGTGCTTTTCGTCCGGTCCGGCACGTCGGTATTCCCAAAATACCCCGAACGGGAAAACGAGCGCATAGATCTCGACGGCGAATGGAAATTCCGGATTTGTCCCGTCCTCGACAACAGGTTCGGAGATTTTTCTCTGCCCGCGACGCGGCGGCGGATTCCCCCGCAGATCCGCACGATTTCGCGCGCGGACGGCGAAAAAGCGGGCGAAAGCGTGAAAATCGGATCTGCGGAAATGTTCCTTCGCTACGGTCCGTATAAGACGGCGGACCGTTTGACGGAGCTGCAGATTCTGAACGGCAGGGCGACGGATGTGCCGACCGCCGTTTCCCTTTCGATGCGTTACGGAGCAGAAGGCGATCCGGGACATCAGGGCTATCACGGACTGAAAGGCAACGTGAGCGACGAATTCCTCGTCTTCGGCAAGCCGCGGCAGACTATGACCGAAACGCTTTACGATCCGGACGAAAGGGGAAGCGTCTACTATTTTTGCACGTATTTTTCCCTCCGCAGGCGGCAGAAAATCTACTTCCTGACGGGATCTGTAACGCCCGACGTCATCTGGGTGGACGGGATGGAAATTCACGGCGATTGCGGTTGGTTCGGGAAGGGAATCCACCGCGTCGTTTTCCGCATCGACGGAAACGGAAGGACGTATTTTATCCTTTCCCGCGTGCCGAAAAACAAACTTCGTCCGCCCCGCGCGCTTTCCATGACGTGGTACGACAATCCGGATATTCTGCCCTTCGACATCCGCGGCGAAGCTTTCCAAAAACCCGAAGCCGTCGGAAACAACCCCGCTGCCGACGGCGCGTCTTTTAAAAACGGGACGGTATCCGATGAAAAAGAAACGGGCGAAACTTTTTTCTTTTACACGCCTCCGGGAACGAAATCCTTCCGATTCCGAAGCGGTCTTCCTCTGAAAATTTCCTCTTCCGCCCCGCTTTATGTCCGCACGTTCGGAAACCGCGTTAAGGTCACCTTTGCAAGACGGCAAAATCATCCGCAGAAAATATCCGTATTCGCCGGCAGACGGTTCGGCGCTTACGGCGGAAATATTTTCAAAACCTATATCGATTGCGATTGCAGCTCCGGAAAGGTGCAAACGGGCGCGTGGGAAGATATCCCCGGCATGGAATTTTATTCCGGCGCCGCCGTATATGAAAAAACATTCCGTATAGAAGAGAATCCTTCCGACCTCCGTGCGACGCTTCTTATTTCGGAACTCAGCAGTTCCGCCGAGGTGTTTGTCAACGGCGTTTCTGCAGGGATCAAATGCTATCCGCCTTTCGCCTTCGATTTAACCGGTCTGCTGAAACGGGGCGAAAACCGCTTGAAAATCGAGGTTTTCAATACCTTGTCCAATCATTATCTGACCATTCCCACGCGATACAATCGCAAAATCAGATCCGGGATCTTCGGCACCGTGTCTCTTCTCCTGTCCCAAAAACGATAAAGACGGAAAAGCGCACTCCCCCGAGATCCCGCCCGGAACCGAGCCCCGACGGCCGATCGGGCGCTGAGCACGCCGAAAAATACGTCCGCACGGGCGCGCCAACGTTGCCTTTTCAAAGCACGTCCGCTCTCTTTCACAGCACGGCAAGCGCCCCCGAAAGTTTTTCCTTTCGGGGGCGCTTGCCGTGCTTCTGTCCGTTTGCAAAAAAATTTTTCTCCCAATCCGCCGTAGGGTTTTCCGCTTTTGCCGCGCTTTTCCGTTGCGCTCCTTACCGCTTCCGTCACGGAACGGGCATGATCCATTCGATCAGAATTTCCGTCTTTTCCCGTCCGCGGAAATACAGCTCCGCCGCGTGCGCCGTGCGCAGAATTTCCCTGTCGTTCTCCGCGCTGTTTCCGTCTCCCGCACGGGCGTTTAAGAGGTCGACGTCAAACACCTTACGCGTTCCGTCCCATTCGATCTCTTTCGGTTCAAAACGGTACACGAACCCGCCGCCGCGCACCAGAAACCCGCAAAAATGCGCGTCTCCGGACCGTCGGATCATGCACACTTTCAACGAGGTGAATTGCTGCAATCCGTGCGGATTGCAGCATAGATCGATCAGGGGCGACGCCCCGAAATAAAAATATTCTCTCTGCGCGGGCGTGCCGACAACGCGCAGACCGCCCGTCCCGACGGCGACCTCCGCCGCGCCGCCCGTGATGCTTCCCGCGCTCCAGATCCGCCGCGGCAGATACGCGCAGATCTGCACGCCGCCCACGGGATTACACACAAGTCCTATGGGCGTGTCCGCTCTTTTTATGAGCTTCAGTGCGACGATCGCCGCCACGGCGGACAGGTATTTTGCCGACTCGTCAAAAATCGGTTGCCACCGCACTTCCCCGACAAAATCCGCCAGCGGCGTCGCGCTCCTTACGAGCGCGACGCCGTCGGACAGCGTACCGTACGTATTGAGAAAATAAATCCCTTTCGCTTCCGCGCAGGCGGCAAGCACGTCGTCCCGATCGTCCAATCCCTCGATACAGTACTCCATGTTCGACTGCCCCGCACAGAGAAAAACGTCCCCGAAAAATGCCGTAAACTTCAGCGTTTCCCCGCTCCCGTCCCGCACGGTGAAGGCAACGGGTTCAAACGACCCGCTCTGCGGCGGACATACTACGGCAAACGCGCCGTTTTCCGTAACGGCGGAATACTCCTTTCCGCCGAAACAGACCGTCACCTTGCCGACGGCTTCAAATCCCTTTACCGTAAAGGGTCTCCCTCTCTGGATCACGCTGCTATCTGTAAAATACCGATGTAATCTCATCTTCGTCTCGCTCAGGGAAAATCTTCAATGATTCACTGTCGTGTCGGGGCATAACACGGAAAGATAATACACGGGGATCGCGCTCCAGCCGTGGCACAGACTGCCCGCGCCGAGAAAATCGCTTTCCCCTTTGATGGTTTCCCAGAAGCTCGTCGCCCCGCGGGAAAGCATATAGCCGTAATCCTGCCGGATTTTCCGCACGATATAACCGGCGTTGCCCCGATCGACGGCGAGCAGCGCGTCGAACTCGAAAACCTTCATCGATAACGTGACGTCGCACATCGTTTCGTCCGCTTTGAGCCGTTCGACGAGCGCGGCGTTCTTTTCGTTCTGCGGATCGGCAAGCACCGCGAGATAGTTGGAAAGTTTGCCGTAATGCTCCTTTTTTCCGAGATAGGAGACATAAAGTCCCTTTTCCGCGTTGTAAAACGCGGAAAGCGCGCGGCGAAGAGAGCTCAGTTCTTCTCCGTAAGAAAACGCTTTGCCCGTCAGACGGCAGATCTCTTTCAGATCTTCCAACGCGAGAATCACGAAACAGTTCAAGGGCAGATCGTAGGATTTCTCAAAGACCGCCGGGATCAGCTCGCCGTTCACCGTGCCGTCCATTCCGTCCGTCCATTCGTAAAAGTTCCAGTACCCTTCAAACGCCGGAATCAGTCCGTTTTCTTCCCTCTTTTGCAAAAATACCCGAACGATATCGTCGAGCAGACGAAAATTTTCCGTCAGCAGGGTGCGATCGCCGGAATGCTGCGCGTATTCCTTCATCGCCTTGATATAGATCAGACTGAAAAACGGTATGGGCACGTCCACCCCCGCCGGAAAGCAGAGCGGCAACAGCTTGTCCGCCTTCTGCGCTTTGCTCATCAGCTCCAGATTCGCCCGCGCAAAACGGTATTCCCCGAACGCATAATAGCCGCAGAGCATCTGATTGCGCGAATCCATGGCGTACAGCGCCTGCTCCCGCCACGGACAGTCCTCGTAATGCTCGTGCATACAAAGCCGCAGGGTACGCACCCCCACGTCGTAGATCTTCTGCAGTTCGGCGTCGGCAAAATTGCGCGATTCTTCCGCGACGGGATACATCGTCTCCCGTATGCCCGCAAATCCGACTTCACATTCATCCAGAAATTGCAGATATCTGCACCCCAGACGGCGAAACGGGTGAAAATATGTAAAAAATTCTCCGTTCCCGACGAGTTCTACGGTAAAATTTCTGTCCCCGATCGCGTAACGAACTTCCCCGTCCGCGAGATGTTCCCCGTACGCCACCCGCACGATCTTTCCCGCCGGCGCTTTGATCCGGCAAAGCAGAAATCCCACGCGCTCGCATCCGAGATCGTATATGCGCTTTTTTTCATTGACGAGGACGCCCTCGCCCGGCTGAAGCAATTTTAATTTTTCGACGCGGCTTTTATGCAGCGTCTGCGGCATCCCGGAAACGACGACGGATCTTTGAAATCCCCGCGGAAGATAATCTTCCCGATCGAAACCGTCGTAAAAGCGGCTGTCGTATCGATACGAAAATCCCAGCTGTCCGGTGATGATCTTCTTCTGATGACAAACAAAGTCCTTCGCCTTTGCGGACAGCGTGTCCTCGGAGGAATACGCGACCGGCTTTCCTTCCGCAGTCACCTCGTATATCAGTCCCGCGCGATTCTTCACATAGGTTGACGTATCGACGCCGTAATACCAGCATACGACGACGAGTTTATTTTCCCCGTCTTTCAGATACGCCGTAAGATCGATTTCATCATATACCTTGAAATGCGGATAATCGGCATACTGCCCGAATGCCGCAAGTTTCCCGTTCACATACGCGGCATAATTGCTGTCCGCGGAGATTTTTAAAATCGCGCTTCTTGCGGAGAACGTTTCGTAAAACTTCACGTATTCGTCCGCTTCTCCGCCGTCTGCCGCCCAGATCCATTTCGCTTTTTCCATGGTTTATCCTTCTATTTCAATAAATAACAACTGGTGTACGCGATGGTCTGCGGTCCGTAATTATACTTTACGCCCGAAAGCTCGCACACCCTGCTCACCCAAAGTCCGTACGCTTCCATCGATGAATAGGAATCGTCGGGAAACCGACAGGGCGCGTCCGGATACGTGCAGGTTTCACACCGCGCGCACGTCCCCGCCCCCATGCCGAGAATATCGGGATATCTCTTTTTCAATTCCCGCATCATGCGGATAAAACTTTCCGCATGCGCCTTTCCCGTTTTCTGCATCGTTTCGTAATCGAAATCGTCCTCTAATTTCCCCACCGTCTGCACCAGCAGACCGTAAGAGTATTTCGCCGCGGTTTCGGCGGCTTGTTCTATGCTGCCGCACGCCGGCGGACAGCGCCAGTTCCTGCCGTATGCGCGGCATTTGTCCGCACTGCACATCTCCCTGACTTCCGGCATGAATACGAGCGCCCTGACATCCAGTTCCCCCGCATTGGTAAATCCGTTCCGCAACGCAAAAGCGATAAGTTCTTCCGTAGGATATTTCATGTTTTCCCTTTTTATCAGCGTTTTGCCTCATTGTATCACAGCTGCTTTTTTTTTACAACTATATTGTGAAAAATTCCGCACGGAAAATCAGGACGCGGCGCGCACAATATGTTACAATACATACGAGGTGCGTTATGGATTGGTTCTGCGGTTTGCAATCTGCCGTCAATTACATAGAAGATCATCTGACGGAAAAAATCGACTACGACGTTCTGGCGAAAACGGCATATTCTTCCAAATTCCATTTTCAGAGGGTTTTCGGCGTCGTCTGCGGAATGACCGTGGGTGAATATATCCGCAGGCGCAGGCTGACCCTCGCGGGAAAAGAGCTCGCTTTTTCCGACAAAGTGATCGACGTTGCGCTGAAATACGGCTACGAATCTTCGGAAAGTTTTTCCAGAGCGTTCCGTAAATTTCATGGAATCCTTCCCTCGGCGGCAAAGAAAGGCGGCGCGCTGAAATGTTTTCCGCGCCTCACGATAGAACAGAACTTTACGGGAGGAACGCCTTTGGATTACGAGATCAGAGAAATAAAAGAACGGATTTTCGTCGGCTATAAAAAAAGGTTCCGCGGCGTGCCGTACGGCGAGGAACGGGCGCGGCAGGAAGAGGAATTTATAACGAGCACGCGCGCGAAACAATGGCTTCTTTTAGGTGCTACGTGCGATTATTCCGCTGATTATTGCATTATAGATCATATCGACGACGACGGATACGATTATTATATTGCCTATGAACTCGACGAATGGACAAGGTCGGTACTGTATGATCCGTCGGTAACGGGAGTGGATTTTATGGACAAGCTGGGCTTTGAAACCATCGCCGTGCCGAAACAGACGTATGCGGTGTTCCGTACGGAAAGACAGCGGAGACCCATCGGCGAATACATCGATATCCGCAGACGGATCATGACCGAATGGCTGCCCTCCTCCGGCTTTGTCCTGGCGGAGGGCGCGGAAGTCGTCGTCTTTAAATGGCGACCCGACGACGCCGACCGCAAAAACGGAAAATACGTGGAAATTCAGCTGCCCGTGACGAAAAACGGATAATGCCCGCATCGCAAAGCGGACCCGGAAGTCTTCCGTGCTTCCGGGTCCGCTTTGCGTTTTCTTTATTCTTCGCCGTCGGTTATCTTTTCGTACAGCGCGACGAGACACTCCGTCGTTTCGCCGTAGCTCGCCGTGCCCGAAGGCACGCCGTTCGCTTTCAGAAACAGGTCGTTGAAAAAGGAAGAAAGGCTGTCGATAAAGCCCTCGTATTTTTCGTAATGCCTGCGCACGTTGGCGTACTCCTTAAGAACTTCCCCGTTCAGCCTGCCCGCCAGCTCCTCGTATTGCTCCCGCGGCAGGGAATTGAGCAAAATCGCCGCGGCGTCCATCAGCCCGCTGTAGCGCAGATAGGCGTCGGAGGAAAGAATACACAAAACGTATGCCGTGCGGTTTGCGTCGTTTTCCCGCGAAACGCCCTTGGCGTGCGCCGTTTCATGCGCCACGGTGACGGGCAATTCGCTGGCGGGGATGTTCACGTTGACGTTCGCCTCCGCCGTAAACGGGAAATAGATGCCCGTGATGCCGAGATAACTCATGGGCACGGAGAGGAGCACCGCTTTCGGGCGCACCGAATAACCGGCAAAATACCCGTTTGCGGCAAGAGAAGAAAAACTGCCGTCGATGAGCGCGCCGAGTTCGTCGAAAGAACAGGTCGGCACAACGTTTCCGTTTTCGTCGCGCTCTAAAAGCGTCGACGTTTCGTTGAGGGCGGAAACATAATATTCCGCCGCGGCATAGACCGACTGCTCCGTGACGGCGGTTTCAAGCCCCATCGCCCGGTCCGCGCCGTCGCGGGAGTACAGCGGCGCATAGAGAACGCCGAACGCGAGCAACACGGAAAGCGCCGCCACCGTAAGGCAATACAGCCACGTCAGCGCGCGGGCAAATTGCTTTTTCAAAAGAAATGCGAAAAGAGAGAAGAAAATCATGACGCCCCCGACGACGAGAACCGCCGCGACGATCTCGTAAAAGGACGCGGGAATCGGATTTGTGATGCGGCTGAGCACATAACTCAGCCCCCGCGTGACGCCCCGTGCAAAGACGTATTCCGCGACCCACGGGATGCGTACAAGCGCGTATAAGATCAGCACGGCAAGACAGAAAACGGAGATGAGCTTCCCCCGCTCAGGTTGTTTTTTCCGTAAAGTTTTCAGCATGATTCTCTGCGTTTTATTTGACTGCATCGACAGATTTTGCCGCGTATTTTCCGTTTCGGCGCTGACCGAACCAACCGTTCCTCAAAAATCGGAAAGCGCAGAAGCGTCGGAAAATACGCGGCGGCTTTTCGTCTTAACCTCTGTTTTGCCGGATCCGATCTCTCCCGGCTTTTTTACAGTATAACGCGTATCGTTCCGTTCGTCAATGCAAACGCCGAAAAAACGCTCCAATAATTTTGAAACCCTGTCCGCGCCTTTCAGTAATTTTCCTTTCTCACTTCGAAATAAGCCTGCGGATGCTTGCATACGGGGCAGCTTTCGGGCGCATTCGTACCGACTGCGATATGTCCGCAATTTCTGCATTCCCAAATTGTTACGCCTCTCTTTTCAAAGACGGTTTTCGTTTCTATGTTTTTCAGCAACGCGCGATACCGTTCTTCATGGGATTTCTCGATCGCGGCAACTCCGCGGAACTGCTTCGCCAGGTCGTGAAATCCTTCTTCGTCGGCGTCTTTCGCCATGCGCTCATACATATCCGTCCATTCGGCATTTTCACCTTCCGCCGCGTGCAGAAGATTTTCCGCCGTGTCGCCGAGTTCGCCGAGCGCCTTAAACCACAGTTTCGCGTGTTCCGATTCGTTTGCGGCGGTCTGCAGGAACAGCGCGGCGATCTGCTCGAACCCCGCTTTTTTTGCCACGCTCGCAAAATACGTATATTTGTTCCTCGCCTGCGATTCGCCCGCAAACGCTTCCCAAAGGTTCTTTTCGGTTTTGGTCCCCGCGTACGGATTTCCGGCGGGTACAGCTTCTTCGATCTTTACGAACTTGCTTGCGGGCTGCTTGCATACGGGACATTGAAAATCCGCCGTCATGGGCCCTTCGTGTATATACCCGCATACCGTACATTTCCATTTTTCCATCGTTTTATCCTCCGATTTTTCATTAAATTTAAGCGTATTCAATAATGTTTCCACCGCTTCGGCGGGGACGCCGTTCTTCTTTCTGACGCGTTCCAGAAGCCGCCTTGTATTTTCGCTCTGCGGAAGCATATATCCCGCCTCCCGCATCAGATCCTCCGCCGTAAGACGACAGGATTTTTCCAACGCCGCCGACAATGCGTCGGGAAGAGAAGCCGCAATCTTTTCCGCCTGCACTTTGCTTTGCACAATCGCCCTGATCGCGCGAACGACCTCTTCGCTTTTCGGTTGCTGGGGCGGCAACGTTTTCGGCATCATGGAGATCGCACCCGACGGACAGGCTTCCGCGCATCTCCCGCATCCGATACATTTGCTTTCATCGATGATGCTGTTTTCCGTATCCGTCGCCCCTAAGGGACAAACGTACAGACAAAGACAGTCTTTCGTGCAGCGCCTCAGATTTCTGACCGCATAGTTTTCCGCCATCATTCCGCCCTCCTTTCCGCCTTCTCAAATTTCCACGCGGGTACCTTGCATACGGGACAGAGCGACGGGGGCGCATCCCCCACGGAAATAAATCCGCATACCGTACATACGTAAACGCCCGTGTTTTCCAGCATTTTATCGCCTTCCGCATGATATCTGGCGAGAAGGGATTGCGCCATTCTCGTTACCTTTTCGCTCCATAAGAGCGCGCGCTTCGCTCCCCTGTCGGCAAAAAGATCCGCTTGCCGGTTCGCCTCCGGATATCCGAAAGACAATTCGTTTTTTATCAGGTCCTGTACGGTCTTCGCGTCGCCCTCCACGGGTTCCGCCTCCGAGCGGAAAAACTCCGCAAGTTTGCCGAATGCCTCGGCTTGTTCGGGCAAGTACTGTTTTTCGCACCCCCTTGCAAGATCGGAACAGATCACGCTCATTTCCATGGCGGAAAGTTCCTTTTCAAAGTGCATTTTTTCCGTCTGCTCCTTCCGAACGGACTCTTCTTTGAAACGAAACGCGTCTCTTCCTGCCCCGCATACGGGACAGATAAAATCGTTCGGAATCTCGCCTTTATGCACATACCCGCAAACACCGCAAACGTATTCTTTCATGATTTCCTCCTTTTTTTTGTATTTTAGCAGATAAAAAATATGTTTTCCGTGACTAAATCACAAAACCGCAGCGCCGATTTTTCGCGCGCCTTCGCTTTTTTATCGCAAACACGGCTTTTTTGCGCAAGCCGATAACGATTGACTTGCGCGAAAAGCTCTGCTATAATGGAAATACCGATTCAGGGGATCAGATCATGGAATTAAAAGATTATCTGCCCGTCTGGAATAAACTGACGGACACGCAGCGTAATACGCTTGCATCTTCCGTTATCCGTAAAAAAATCAGGAAAGGGACGATCATCCACAACGGAAGCGACGATTGCAACGGGTTGTTTGTCGTATTAAGCGGCGAAATACGGGTTTACACCATTTCCGACGGCGGAAGGGAAATTACCATTTACCGACTGTTTGAAAGGGATATCTGCCTTTTATCGGCGTCGTGCATTTTGAAAAGTATTCAGTTTGATCTGACGATCGAAGCGCAGAAGGACACCGACGCCTTATTTATTCCCGCCGAAATTTATAAGGGCGTAATGACGGAATCGGCGCCGCTTTCCAACTTTACGAGCGAGCTTCTCTCCAGCCGTTTTACCGATGTGATGTGGCTGCTTGACCAGATCATGTGGAAAAGTTTTGACGCCAGGCTTTCCGCTTTTTTATTGGAGCAAAGCGATATTGAAAACAGCGCATCGTTGCAGATCACCCATGAAGCGATCGGCAATCATCTGGGGAGTCCGAGAGAGGTGGTAACGCGGATGCTGAAATATTTCCAGAGCGAAGGGATGGTTTCCTTGTCGCGCGGCGCCATCACGATTACAGACAGACAAAAACTTGCAAAAATTGCGGAAAAATAAAACCGCGCACAAAAAAAACGTTGAGAAGAAAGGTTCTCAACGCTTTTTTGTTTTCAGATCGTCCATGCCGCAATCCGTCGTTTTCTCGATCAGACAGCGATCTTTTCTGACCGCCTCGAAAAACCGGTATCCGCCCGCAAAATTGTAACATTGAAACCCGTATCCGCATAAAATCCGCGTCGCGATGTAACTTCTCAGACCGCTCTGACAAATCACATATACGGGCTTGCTTTGATCGAGTTCGCTCAATCTTTCGCGGAGTTCGTCCACGGGGATATTGATGAATCCGTCGACGTGTCCTCCGGCATATTCCCGTGCCGTTCTCGTATCGAGAAGGTTGACGCTTCCGTCGCGGGGCAACGCGGGTTCGTCCTCGACAAACCATTGCTTCACCAGACCGTTGGCGATGTTTTCTATCATGAATCCCGCCATATTCACGGGATCTTTTGCCGAAGAATAGGGCGGCGCGTAGGCGAGATCGAGATCTTTCAGATCGATTGCGCTCAGATTTGCGCGAATGGCCGTTGCGAGCACGTCGATCCGTTTATCCACTCCGTCGTATCCGATGATCTGTGCGCCGAGAAGTTTATACGTCCCCTTTTCAAACACCACTTTCATCGTCATGGTCTTGCCGCCCGGATAGTATCCAGCATGATTCATGGGCGAAAGAACGACCTTGTCGCAGTCGATGCCGTTTTGTCTTGCCGCGGCTTCGCTGATCCCCGTGCTTGCAGCCGTCAGATCGAAAATTTTGATGATCGAACTGCCCTGGCTCCCCTTATAAACGCTGTTGCCGCCGCAGATATTGTCCGCGGCGATCCTGCCCTGTTTGTTCGCCGGCCCCGCAAGGGCGATCAGGCTGTCCTTTCCCGTTACGAAATGTTTTACCTGTACGGCGTCCCCCACGGCATAAATGTCCTTTACGGACGTTTCCATTTTTTCGTTGACGACGATGCTTCCCTTGATGCCGAGTTTCAACCCCGCCGCCTTTGCAAGCGCGTTTTCCGGCGTTACCCCGATTGCCAGAATCACCATATCGGTCAGTAGCGGATTTGTTCCTTCCGCAAAGACCGAAATTTTATCGTCCCGCTCCTCAAACCCCGTAACCGAATGACCGAGCAGAAGCGTGATCCCGTGTTTTCTCGCTTCCGCATGGATCAAGGACGCCATATCCGCGTCAAAGGGGTTCATAAGCTGCTTTGCGCTCTGTAAAATCGTGACCTTTATGCCCCGACCGATCAGATTTTCCGCAACTTCCAGCCCGATAAAACCGCCGCCCGCGATGACCGCCGATTTCGGTTTGCGGACGTCGACGGCATCCCTGATGCGAAAGGTATCTTCCACCGTGCGGAGAGTAAAGATCTTATCGCTGTTTGAACCTTTCAGATCGGGCATAAACGGTCTGGCGCCGGGAGAAAGGAGAAGTTTATCGTATTTTTCTTCAAATACCTCTCCCGTTTTTAAGTTTCTGACGGTGACGGTCTTGTCCGGCGGATCGATGCCGATCACTTCATGGAATACCTTCACCTCGATTCTGAACCTGTTGTAAAAACTTTCGGGCGTCTGTAACGTCAGTTCCTCTTTATCTTCGATAACGCCGCCGATATAATACGGCAGTCCGCAATTTGCATAGGAAATGTAACCGGAACGTTCGAAAACGACAATTTCAGCCTGCTCGTTTAATCTTCTGATCCTTGCGGCCGCCGTTGCGCCGCCCGCAACGCCGCCCACGATGACTACTTTCATTCTCTTACGATCGCTCCTTTATATGACAGAATCCCGCCGATATCGTTGACATCGGTATATCCCATTCTTTTCAGAATCCCCGCGGCCTGCGAACTGCGCGCGCCGCTCATGCAATACACGAAAATCGGCACCGTTTTGCTCGCTATGAGCTTTTCCGCTTCTGCAATGCTCTGCAAGGGAATGTTGACGCTGTTTTCTATATGCCCTTCCGCATATTCCCCCGGCGTTCTCACGTCCAGCAGCACCGCGCCTTTTACCGTTTTATATTCTTCGATCCCGCGGTTTATGTCCTTTGTCCTGAAAATATTCAAAATACTCATGATCTTATTCCCTGAACAAATCGAGAATCTGTTCTTTCGGCCTCACGCCGACGGCTTGCCTGACGATCTTGCCGTCCTTGATCGCAACAAGAGTGGGAATGCTCATAACGCCGAATTTTTCCGCGAGCTCGTTTTCTTCGTCCACATTGATCTTTCCGACCTTGAGGTCGCTTCTCTCGCTTGCGATTTCGTCCAGAACGGGCGCTACCATACGGCAAGGCCCGCACCAAGCTGCCCAAAAATCCAGCAATACGGGTTTTTCCGAGTTGATAACTTCATCCGCAAAATTGTTTTTCGTAATTTTTATCGTCGACATATTTCATGCCCTCCTTTTCTTTTCCGTTCCCATTATACTCCCGAAGAACGTTTTTTTCTGTGATAAAGTCACATTTCCGGCGATTTTTTTGCCGTTTGCCCTTCCGTAAAAAAGGGGATTGTCCGTATTCGGACAATCCCGCCTTTTTCCGCTCCGATCTGCCGCACCGCCGCCCCGGCTTACGATAAAAACATCCGTCCGCGGCGCACGCCCTTCCGATCAGTTGGGTGCGGCGACTTTGGAATCCACATGCATCCCCATGCCTGCCGTATGAGAGGAAACTTCCGACGCAAGATACAAAACGGCGTTTGCCACCTCTTCGGGCTTGGCATACCGCTTGTCCATGGCATATGTGCCGGCAAGCATCGCCATCGCCTGCTCGTGCGTCATGGAATCCCCGAAGAAATCCTTTTCGATGCGGAGCATCATCGGGGTATCTACCGGTCCCGGGCAGACATAATTGACGTGTACGCCGACGGGTCCGAGTTCCAAAGCGATGCATTTGGTGAGCCCCGCCACCGCATACTTGGAAGAAACATACGCGCTGTTGCCGGCAGTCGGCTCATACGCCGCCGCCGACGCGACGACGACGACCGCGCCGGATTTTTTATCGATCAGCGTCGGCGCGGCATACTTGATGGTAAGCATCACCGAAAACACGTTCAGCATATACGTTTGCTCGAAGAGATCCAGCGTCATATCCTGTACGGGATGCGCCTTGCCTTCATACCCGGCGTTGGGAACGACGATATCGATCGTTCCGAAGTGCGCTTTTGCGCCTTCGACGAAATTTCTGATATCCTCTTCCCTGTTCATATCGGCAACGAAACCGGCTACGCGATCTGCGCCCGCTCCGAGGGTGGGAAGGAACGCGTCGATTTTCGCCTGACTTGTGGAAGAAAACGCAACCTTCGCTCCCTCGTTGAGAAATCCTTTGACAATGGCGTTCCCGATTCCTCCGGTTCCGCCCGTTACCAAAACTACTTTGTCCTTCAATTTGAGGTCCATACTGCTTTACTCCTTTTTTTCTTTTCCTTTTATTCTGACGCCTTCCGCAAGGAAAGCGTTTAGAACGATTTAACGTTTTTCCCCGTCTGCCTTCGCTTCGCTGCGCTGCGAACGGATGTTGGCCTGCGCGGCGGCGAGGCGCGCCACGGGGACGCGGAAGGGCGAGCAGGATACATACGTCAGCCCGATTTCGTTACAAAACGCGATCGTCGACGGATCGCCGCCGTGTTCGCCGCAAATCCCGAGCTTGATGTCGGGCCGGGTCTTTCTGCCGAGATCCGCCGCCAGCTTCACGAATTTGCCCACCCCCGCAACGTCGAGCCGCGAGAACGGATCGCTTTCGTAGATCTTCTTCTCGTAATATGCGGAGAGGAATTTGCCGGCGTCGTCGCGGCTGAAACCGAAGGTCATCTGCGTCAGGTCGTTCGTTCCGAAGGAGAAAAATTCCGCTTCCTTTGCGATCTCGTCCGCCGTGATCGCCGCGCGCGGAATCTCGATCATCGTTCCGACTTTATAATGCACTTCTTCGCCGCTTTTTTCGATGCACTTCTTCGCCGTTTCGTCGACGATGCCCTTGACGTATGCGAGTTCCTTCACTTCTCCGACAAGCGGGATCATGATCTCCGGAACGAGATCCCATTCGGGATGGCGTTTCTTCACGTTGATCGCCGCGCCGATGACGGCTTTTGTCTGCATCGCCGCAATTTCCGGATACGTTACCGCCAGACGGCAGCCGCGGTGTCCCATCATCGGATTGAATTCGTGCAATCCGGCGATGATCTGTTTGAGATCCGCAACCTCCATTCCCATTTCCTTGGCAAGGGCGTGGATCTCCACTTCCGCCGTGGGCAGAAATTCGTGCAGCGGCGGATCCAGAAACCGTATGGTGACGGGTCTGCCTTCCATCGCTTCGTAAAGCGCTTCAAAATCGCCTTGCTGCATGGGCAGTAACTTCGCCAGCGCCGCTTCCCGCTGGGCTGCCGTGGAGGAAACGATCATTTCCCGCATGGCAAAAATGCGTTCCGGTTCGAAAAACATATGCTCCGTGCGGCAAAGCCCGATGCCTTCCGCACCGAAAGCACGCGCCTGCTTCGCGTCCTTGGGAGTATCCGCATTCGCCCTCACCTGCAATTTACGGTACTTGTCCGCCCATTCCATGATCCTGCCGAAATCCCCCGACACCGTTGCGGCAACCGTGGGAATCTCCCCTGCGTAAATATTCCCCGTGGATCCGTCTAGCGAAATGTAATCTCCTTCCCGGAAGGTCTTTCCCGCAAGCGTGAAGGTCTTGTTCTCCTCGTCGATCGCGATCGCGCCGCAACCCGATACGCAACAGGTGCCCATTCCGCGCGCAACTACCGCCGCGTGCGACGTCATGCCGCCGCGCACCGTCAAGATCCCCTGCGCACTGTGCATCCCCTCGATGTCCTCGGGCGACGTTTCCAGACGGACAAGCACCACTTTTTCCTTCAGATCGCGTCCGCGGAAAACGGCGTCCTCCGCCGTGAACACCACCTTGCCGCACGCCGCGCCCGGTGACGCCGGAAGCGCCGTCGCAAGCGGTTTCGCCTTTTTCAGCGCCGCCGCGTCGAACTGCGGGTGCAATAGCGCGTCGAGCTGCTTTGCGTCGAGCATCAGCACCGCTTCTTTTTCGGTGATCATCCCCTCGTCCACCAGATCGCACGCGATCTTGACCGCCGCCTCCGCCGTACGCTTGCCGTTCCGCGTCTGCAACATGAAGAGTTTTCCTTCCTCGATGGTAAATTCCATATCCTGCATATCGCGGTAATGCTTTTCCAGTTTTTCCACGATGTCTTTGAACTGTTCGTAAACGGCGGGATTGTCCTTTCTGAGCATTTCGATGGGCTGCGGCGTGCGTACCCCGGCAACCACGTCTTCACCCTGCGCGTTCATGAGATATTCGCCGTAAAGTCCCTTTTCCCCCGTGGACGGATTGCGGGAAAACGCCACGCCCGTCCCCGACGTGTTGCCCATATTTCCGAACACCATCATCTGCACGTTGACCGCCGTTCCCCAATCGCCGGGAATGTCGTTCATGCGCCGATAGTAGATGGCGCGGGGGTTGTCCCACGAACGGAACACCGCTTTGATCGCCCCCATGAGCTGTTCTTTGGGATCGGACGGAAAATCCTTTCCGATTTTCGATTTATATTCCGCCTTGAACTGCTCGGCAAGCTCTTTCAGATCGTCGGCGTCGAGTTCGGTATCGAGCTTCACGCCCTTTTTTTCCTTCATTTCGTCGATGAGCGTTTCAAAATATTTCTTTCCGACTTCCATCACGACGTCGGAATACATCTGAATAAAACGGCGGTAAGAATCGTATGCGAACCGACGGTTGCCCGTCTTTTGGGCGAAACGTTCCGCCACGTCGTCGTTCATTCCCAGATTGAGAATGGTATCCATCATGCCGGGCATCGACGCCCTCGCCCCAGACCGAACCGAAACGAGCAGAGGATTTTCCAATGAACCGAATTTCTTGCCCGTGATCTCCTCCAGTTTGCCGATATACTCCATGACCTGCGCGGCGATCTCATCGTTGATCTTTTCCCCGTCTTTATAATACTGCGTACACGCCTCCGTCGTGATGGTGAATCCTTGCGGTACGGGCATTCCGAGCCCCGTCATTTCCGCAAGATTCGCCCCCTTGCCCCCTAACAATTCGCGCATTTTGCCGTTCCCTTCGCTGAACAAGTAAACGTATTTCATTCAAACCTCCTGAAAGATAATTTATAAATATCCGGATGTACCCGGTCATTTATCTGCGGCCCCGTACAAACCGAGCAGCTGCGTCAACGAATCGAGCGGCTCCGCCACCGTTCTGAGATACCGTCCGATCAGCCGCAAGCCCTTCTCATAATAGACCCGATCGATATTATAGCTTGAAAATGCCTCTTCCGTCAACTCTTCCGTCTCCGAAAGCGCTTGAAAAAGTTCGTATGTACCTCTGCTCATTTCCGCCGAGCCTTCCTTCCGGCAGGATTCACAGCAGACATTGCCTTCCGTAAAATCGAAAAACGGACGGGAAGGCGTCGCTCCGCAACAGGCGCACCCCCCGAAACGCAACGAATATCCGACCTCCTTCGTCGCCGCCGCAAGATAATGTAAAAGCGCGGCATATGCCGGCACGGCGGTGTACGCGAAATCTTTCAATACCCTGACCGTCTTAAGAAAAAGCGCGGCGTGCACTACGTTTTCCGGACAGAATTTCCGGATAAATTCCGCCACGGTTCCCGCCGCATAATAACGAAAAAGATCTTCCCGCAAAGGATAAAAACTGTCGATCAGCGATGCGTTCGCAACGCTCTTCAGCCGCCCTTCCGTCAACATATATTCTGCAAAACAAAAAGGCTCGGCAGCAAATTTCAACTTTGCTCCGGCCTTTTTTACCCCGCGGATTTTTGCCGAAATTACCCCCTGTTCCAAGGAAAATAACGTCAGTATTTTGTCGTTGTCGGCATAATCGACGCTTTTAATCATCAGTGCATTGAATTTCAGCATAAAACCCCGTTATTTTTTTTCCGTCAGTTTCTTGTACAGCATGTAATAGGAAATCTTTCCCGTACTCTCAAACAATGCCCACGCCGAATCGGCGGGATTATCAAAATCGAATCCGTCTTTTTTCATCGCGCTCCTTTTCCCTTAGTATGCGCAAAGAAAAATTTTTATTCCCTAATCTTCATTTTCTCCGTACCCGTATTCCCGTATGAGCCCCGGACGGTTTCTCCAGTCTTCCTTGACGCGTACATATGTGGTCAGAAACACCTTTTTCCCGAGAAATTTTTCCATGTCGGCACGGGCGAGCGAACTCGCTTCCTTGAGCGCCGAACCCTGTTTCCCGATCAGAATCGACTTATGATTCGGCTTTTCGCAGACGATATCCGCCCCCACTTCCACGACGTTCCCTTTATCCTTGAAGGTATGGATAATCACCGCCACGCCGTGCGGAACTTCCTGATCGAATTTTAAGAGAATCTTTTCCCGCACGATCTCGCCGAGCATGAACCGTTCGCTCTTATCGGAAACGACGTCGTGAAAAAGCGGCTCGCCTTCCGGCAGAAAAGAAACGAGCACCTTGACGAGTTCTTTCAGATTGGTGCCTTTCCGCGCGGATACCGGAACGATCTCCGCCTCCAACCCGCCGAGATCGCGTATGGCGGCAATCAGCGTTTCTTCCGTGGAAATATCGATCTTGCTCAGCGCGATCGCCAGCGGTACGCCGCCTTTACAGTACCGCGCCGCAATGGCTTTGTCCGATTCCTTTAACCCCTCGTGCGCGTCGATGACCAAAAGCACCGCGTCCACTTCCTTCGCCGTGCGTTCCGCCGTCTTTTGCATGACGCCGTTCAGCACGTTATCCGCTTTGTAGATCCCCGGCGTATCCTCGAATACGATCTGATAGTTTTCCTCCGTCAGCACTCCCAGGATCCTGTCCCGCGTCGTCTGCGGCTTGGGAGACACGATGCTCACCTTTTCCCCCACGAGCACGTTCACCAACGTGGATTTCCCCGCGTTCGCACGCCCGATCACCGCTACCGTTCCCGCTTTCATTTCGTTTCCTCCGGATACAGTTTGCGGATGACCGCCTTTTCCAGGGCGCGCATTTCCGCCTTGTCTTCGTCCGTTATGTGATCGTATCCGAACAGATGCAAAAGTCCGTGCAATACGAGATATGCCGTTTCCCGCTCCGTCGAGTGCCCGTATTCCGACGCCTGTTCCGCCGCCCGCTTCCCGCAAACGGCGATCGACCCCAGATAGACGTAATTGCCCTCCGTTTCATAGGGAAATTCTTCCGCCGTGACCACTCTGCCGCGGATCCCGTCGAGCGAAGGAAAACTCAATACGTCGGTAACCTTGTCCACGTGACGCGCCATGGAATTGAGCCGCATCATCTCGTCCTCGTTTAAAAAAACGAGTTCCGCGCGGAGTTTTTCTCTCTGCCCCAGAATCTTATATACTTCCCGCGCAAGCCGGCGGTAATTCACGTTCCGGCTCAGACATTCTATCACAAGTTTTCCCATGTTATTCCGATTCTTCCGTTTTGATTTCTTCCAGATTGACTTTCGGGTATTCGATTCTGCTGTGATATACCCCCGTCAGATTGTTGGTAATGGTGTTGCGGATAATGGTAAGTTCTTTCATCGTGATGTCGCAATCCTCGAACTGCCTCAGCTGCATCCTCTCGTTGATGAGTTTCTCGATGAGCGCGTCCACCTTCTCACGGGAACGGTCTTTCAGCGACCGTACCGCCGCTTCTCCCGCGTCGGCGATCATCAGGATTGCCGCAATTTTCGTCTGCGGCTTAGGTCCCGTATAGCAATATTTCTCCACGTCGACGTCGCCGCCGTCCTTGAACTGCTTCGCCTTGGCGTAAAAATACATCATCGGCATCGTTCCGTGATGCTGCAGACACATATCCGCGATTTCCAGCGGTAACCCGTACCGCTTGACGATCTCATATCCGTCCTTGGCGTGCGCACGCACGATGTTCGCGGAAAGTTCCGGCGTGATGTCGTTGTGCGGATTGCGCGAATCCTGCTGGTTTTCCTTGAAAAATTCCGGCTGACGGAGTTTTCCCATATCGTGATAGTATGCCGCGCAACGCGCCAGCAGCGCGTTTTCTCCGATCGCCGTCGCGCACGATTCCGCAAGGTTCGATACGACGATGGAATGATTGAACGTTCCCGGCGCCTCTTCGATCATACGGCGAATGAGCGGCGCGCTGTGCTCGGTCAGTTCCGCAAGCCGGTAGTTCGTGAGCTTCTTGAACAGCCATTCGAATAAAGGCAGGATCGCCATGAACAGCACCACCGACAGAATCCCGGAACTCGCCCCCGCCACAATCCTCTCCCAATGGGAAAGAAGGTTGGTCTGTTCGAGCAGAACAAGACAGATCAGTACCGGCAGGCAGGTCGTCACCCCGCGGCCGAACACCTTGATCCGCGCGCCGATGCCGTCGATCAGATATACCGAGATGATCCCGGTGGAAAATCCGATCACGAGCGACGAATACTGCGCGTTCGCGGATACCGTTGCCGCGTAATTCGCGTTGGTGAACACATCCATCAGAAAGGTCAGAAGCGCCGTCACGATGGCGACGAACACCGCCGAACGGCGGTTGACGAGAAGCAGCGTAAGCAACCCGCCGAGCGCCAGCGGACGGAAATAAATATTGATATATCTCCCCGCAAAATAGTTACAAAGCAATGTGAGTTCGATGATCAGAAAGATCATCTCCACATCCTTTACCGTACCGATCTTCTCGCGGTTTTCAAAGATCAGATAGACAAACGTAACCGCCATGATCAGTACGAGAATGATCATCAGATAGATGAACTGTCCGCTCATCGTCGTGAAATATTCCACGAAGTCGGGTTCTACCGCGTTGAAGCCGATCCCGTTGAGAAAGATCGACCCGACCAGAATCCCGCCCATCAGCAGCACGTTCAGAATAAAAACCGTGATGAACCGCGCGATCTGCGCTTTGGTCCACCGCCGGTATTTTTTCAGCTTTTCCTTTTTCATGCGATTTCTTCTTTAACCGTTTTTCTCTTTTTTTTCGTACGCGGCGACGATGGCGCTTACCAACGGATGCCGCACGACGTCTCTCGCGGTGAGCGTAACGACGCTGATCCCTTCGATTCCTTTCAGAATCTCCGACGCGTGCTTCAGTCCCGATTTTTTCCCTTCGGGAAGATCGATCTGCGTCACGTCCCCCGTAATTACCATTTTACTATTTTCTCCCAATCTTGTCAAGAACATCTTCATCTGCTCTTTCGTGGTGTTCTGCGCCTCGTCCAGAATGATGAACGCATTGTTCAGCGTTCTTCCGCGCATATACGCCAAAGGCGCAATCTCGATGACCCCGCGTTCCATCAGCTTGGCATAGTTGTCCAGCCCGAACATTTCCTGCAACGCGTCGTAAAGCGGTCTCAGATACGGATCGACCTTGTTTTGTAAATCTCCCGGCAGAAAACCGAGCTTTTCCCCCGCTTCCACCGCGGGACGCGTTAAAATAATCTTTTCCGCCGTTTTGCTCTTGTACGCCGCCACCGCCAGCGCAACCGCAAGATACGTTTTCCCCGTTCCCGCAGGCCCGATTCCGAAGACCACGGTGTTTTTCTTGATGGCTTCCGCGTACCGCTTCTGCCCCACCGTCTTGCACTTCACGGGCTTTCCTTTGGACGTCACCGCAATGACGCCGCTCATGATCCCCGCAATATCGTCCGCCGCGCCTTCCCGTACCAGTTCGATACAGTAAATCAGACGGCTCTTGTCGATGGGCTCTCCCGCCTTCGCGATTTCCAGCAGTTTCTTGCTCACTTCCGCCGCGACCGTCACGTTCTGCAATTCGCCGCTGAATTCCACCGCCGTTCCCGAAACCCCGAACGCGATCCCCAGCTCTCCCGCAAGCACGTTCATGTTCTCGTCGAACACGCCCATCACCTTCTGCAAAAGATCCAGACCGCCGCAATCCACACTGATCTTGACTTTATCCAATCGTTTACCTCTTATTTTACTTTAATCCTTAATTGCAGGCTCACGGTATACGCCGTTTCGTCTCCGTCCTGCCGCGCAAAAACTTCTTCCCGGACGATCTCATACGCCGTCTGCGCTTCCGCAAACGCCAGCGCCGCACTCTCTTCTCCCGCTTTTCCCCTGTATTCGTACGTCTCTTCCGCGATCAGGTTCACGCTCGCCAGGACGTACGTTTCATATACGGTTTCCTTGATCTCGTTATACCCCGCGACCAAAACGTCGCCCTCTTTCACGAGGTCTCCTTCCGAAACCAGCGCCGTGCCGCGCAGAACCGTCACGCTCTCCACCCGTCCCGCCGCGGGACTGCGCAATTCCTTCCTCGACGTGTCGACGATCCCTTCCGCTTCCGGCGACAGGATCAGATTGATTTTCAGCCGCGTTCCGCGCTTTTCGACCGACGCGAAGGAAAAGACCTTTTCTCTTTCCACGATCTCTCTCTGCGCGCGGTCCAGCTCGTCCTCGTCCACATAGACGAACGGTCTGATGCCGAGATCGTCCAGCACCGCCTGCGCGCGTTCACTGTATATCGCTCCGTTGCCGTAATAGTCCACCGAAAACACCGCGCCGTCGGCAACGCATACCGCGGCGATAAAGAGCAGCGCGCCGATCAGCACCCCCGTTCTGCGCCACAGCCGCCGGAACGGCGCCAGAATGCCTTTTTCGCCTTTCTTTTTTACAGTATAACACAAATCCGCCGTAATTGCAAAAAAATTTTCTTCCTGTGCGGTCGGAAGGGAAAACTCCAGCGTCCTTTCGTCTTTTTCCTTCACGTCCGTGACCGTTATGCCGCGACGGTGCAGCAGATTCAGCAGCCGTTCCCGGTTGTATCCCCTGACCAGAAAGACCGAAACCATCCTCTTATCGTTTCTCACGCTATACCCCCGTCGCCTCGAAAAACGTGATCTTCCCGCCGAGCACGATATCGCCCTGCCCGTATCTCTCGATCGTAAGATCGCTTCCGCAGATGCGAAGCTCTCCGCGCTTCAGAAACAGACACACCTCCTGCGAAGAATATCGCTTGATCCCCCGCACGTTCTCGAAATATCCGTACCCGTTCCCCGCGATCACCGCGCGGTACGGCGCCGGCGCGGCGGCTTCGATTCCGATCTTTTTCAATATCGGCGCAATGAATTCCATCTTCTTCCTCCAGCATTTCTCTTCCTTAGTTTATGCCGGAAGCCGGGATTATATTATTCCGGATCCTCTTTCTCCCCGTTTCGTTGCGCTTTTCCCGATGAAAAACGGCAGGATCCCGCGATCCTGCCGTTTTCTTATTGATGTTCCGCGTAAAAATTGATCAGACAGCCCGCGGCGATGATCTTCTTTTCATCGTCGGTCAGCGGCGAGACGGTAAGCGTGATCTCCTGCGCATTCTCTCCCAACACTTTTGCCGGAAATTTCGTTTCCCCCGCAAGAAGTTTTGCGCGTACGTCGGGAATGAAGATGAGTTCCCCCACTTTGAAATCGTTCTTTTCGACGAGGAAGGGAATCATGCCCCAGTTGATGACGTTGGAACGGTACCGTTTCGTCGCGTAGGAAACGGCAAAATTCGCCGCACCGCCCAGAACGCGCTGACACGAAGCCGCCTGTTCGCGCGCCGACCCGTCGCCCGGACGGATAGCGCAGACCACGCTGCCGTATGTCGTATCTTCTTCTCTTATCCCTTCCGCAACCGGAAATGCTTCCGCCTTGATCGCCTTCGCCCGCGCCACGTATCCCGGATCCTTCCTCGAAAGCGCAAATTCCGCCAGCTTCATCGGGTTGGAACGGTAGGAGGACGTCTCGCCGCTGGGAATCAGTTCGTCCGTCGTGGTGACGGGATCGGTCAGCACGCTTGCGACCCTTAAAAGCAGATTTTCTTTCAACGCCGGCATCTTCGGCCAGTCCGCAATGTTCGGTCCGTACTTCAGTTCCTCGTTTTCATGCGGCGACGATATCCCGTCGTATACCCGCGCTTGATAAATCGCATCGCTGTAATGATATTTCTTGATCTTCGCGTCGTAGTCGATCTCCGTTGCCGCCGTCAGTATCCCGCCGTTTTTCGCCGTTGCGGCGATGCTCCGCGCGTCCATCAGCGCTACCGCCGCAAGCTGTCCGCCCGACGGCTTGCTCCCTTCGCGGCTTTCGAAATTGCGCGTGGTATGACGGATGGATAACCCGTTGTTCGCCGGTACGTCCCCCGCGCCGAAACACGGACCGCAGAACGCCGTCTTGACAACCGCGCCCATCTCCATCAGTTTGCCGATGTACCCGTTATCCGTCAGTCCCTTGTATACCGGCTGGCTGGACGGATAAATGTTCAGGGAAAATTCCCCGTTGCCCAGAGCCGTTCCTTTCAGAATCTCTTCCGCTTCGGCGATGTTCTCGTACATCCCCCCCGCGCATCCCGCGATCACGCCCTGATCGACGTAAATTTTTCCGTCTCTGATCTTGTCCGTAAGGTGAAATTCCCCCTTGCCGTTCAGAAGTTTATTGCCCTCTTCCTCGACTTTTTTAAGAATTTCGTATGCGTTTTCCTTGAATTCGCGGATGGTATAGGCGTTACTCGGATGAAACGGCAACGCGATCATCGGTTCGACTTTGCTTAAATCGATGACGACGCCGCCGTCATAATACGCCCCCTCTTCGGGATGCAGTTCCCGATACGCCTCTTCCCTGCCGTGCAGCGCGTAATAATCGCGCACCTTGCCGTCGGTTTCCCAGATCGAAGAAAGACAGGTCGTTTCCGTGGTCATGACGTCGATCCCGTTGCGGAAATCCATCGAAAGCCGTCCGATTCCCGATCCTACGAACTCCAGCACTTTGTTCTTTACAAAACCGTCGGCAAACACCGCCTTGACGAGGGCGATCGCCACGTCGTGCGGCCCTACCCCCTTTTTCGGTTTGCCTTTCAGTTGTACCGCAACGACTTCCGGCATGTCCAGATCGTATGTTTTTTGCAGCAACTGCTTGACGAGCTCCGGTCCGCCTTCCCCGACGGCAAGCGTTCCCAGCGCACCGTAACGGGTGTGCGAATCCGAACCCAGAATCATCCCGCCGCAAAACGCGCGCTTTTCGCGCATATACTGATGAATGACCGCAATGTGCGGCGGCACGAACGCTCCGCCGTACTTTCTCGCCGCGGAAAGTCCGAAAACGTGATCGTCTTCGTTGATCGTCCCTCCCACCGCGCAAAGAGAATTGTGACAGTTGGTCAGCGTATAGGGCAAGGGGAATTTTTTCAGCCCGCTCGCCTTCGCCGTCTGTATGATTCCGACATAGGTGATATCGTGCGACGCGATCTCGTCAAATCTGATCTTCAGTTTTTCGTCGCTGTCCGACGTATTGTGCGCCGTGAGAATTTTATATGCCATTGTGCGGTTGCGGTTCTGCCGCTCTTCCGCCGCCGCGCGGCGCAGATTGCCGCCGCTGTAAACGCAGCCGTTCCGTATGAGCCTGATCATATGCTTTACTTCCTCGCTTCCTTTCCTTGATGTCGCGTTTATTGTAACACACTTCCGTCTTTTTGGCAAGCATATCGCCCCCTCCCGCGCGCCCGTCCTTCCTTTTTGACCGCCCGCACGCCGAAATCCGGAAAAAACGCGCATTTTTCTTGCTTCGCGGAAAGGGATATGCTACAATAAGAACGAAAGACGATTGTTTTTCCGCAATCGGATACGAACTGTTCTGAAGGAGTGAGCGTATGAAAAAATTCCGCATGAAACTTCCGCCGTATATCGTCGTTCTTCTCGCCCTGGGCGCGCTTTGCGGCATTGCGGCCGTCGTGTTCAACGCGCTGAAATTTAACGGCGTTCTGACCGTCCCGGTCACGATTCTGCTCGTTTTGCTGATCGTCCTCGCGCTCGTTCTGACGGCGCTCTGCGCCGGCGTTCTGCTCTATCCGTATTACGTTGTGGGAAAGGGAAAACTCTTTTCCCGTATGGGCTTATTGCGCACCAGTTACGACGTGAACGACATCACGGAACTGATTTATTATAAATCGCACGGAAAACTCGTGATGTATACGAATACGGACAAATTTATCGTACTTTTGCTTGCCGAGAGCAAGCACGAGGATTTTATCCGCGCCCTGCGGGAAGAAAATCCGAAGATTCTTTACGACAACAAAATCAACGAAACGGACTGATTTGATTGACAAATGCCGGGAAAAGTCCTACACTTTTAAAAGCATTTCCAATCAAACCTGCCGCGGCGGGTTTTTTTCATCATTCAAAAAGGAGGTAAACCGTATGGAAAAAGAACTGACAACGGAAAAATTGATGGAGTTATACAAAAACCGACGGTTTGCCGATCTGAGAATGGTTTTGCTGGACACGGAAGCGGCGGACATTGCGACCTTTGTGGAAGAACAGCTCGACAAAAAGGAACAGATCTTTTTTTTCCGGCTGTTGCCGAAGGAGCTTGCTTCCGACGTTTTCGTGGAATTCGATTCCGACACGCAGGAATCGCTGATCAAGGCGTTTACCGATAAGGAGCTGAAAGCCGTGATCGACGATATGTTTCTCGACGACACGGTGGATATCATCGACGAAATGCCGGCGAACGTGGTGAAGCGGATTCTGCTTGCAGCCGATCCGGAAGAGCGAAAGACCATCAACGAACTGCTCGAATATCCCGACGACAGCGCGGGATCGCTGATGACGCCGGAATTCGTCTCCCTTTCGGCAAACATGACGGTTGCGGATGCGTTCGACAAGATACGCCGTACCGGCGTGAACAAAGAGACCATCTACACCTGTTACGTGACGGATATCCGCAAGCGGCTGATCGGCGTGGTCACGGTAAAGGATTTGCTCCTTGCCGAAAAGGAAACCCTGATCGAGGATATCATGACGACCAATACGGTGGCGATCGAAACCCTCGAGGACAAGGAAGAAGTCGCGTTGAAGTTCCAGAAATACGCACATCTCGCGCTGCCCGTGATCGACAAGGAAGGGTGCATCGTGGGCATCATCACCGTGGACGACGCGGTGGACGTCATGCAGGAAGAGGCCACGGAAGATATCCAGATCATGGCGGCGATCACGCCGGACGACAAACCGTATCTCAAGACCAGTCCTTTCAAAATTTTCGCCAACCGCGCGCCGTGGCTGCTGATCCTGATGATCTCGGCAACGTTTACCGGGCTGATTCTCAATTCTTACGAAGGAGAACTCAGCGCCCTCAACGGCGGCGTGATCGGTTCGCTTCTCATCGCCTGCGTGCCCATGCTGATGGACTCCGGCGGCAACGCGGGGTCGCAATCTTCCGCGACGGTCGTTCGCAGCATTGCCTTAAACGAAGTGAAGTTCGGCGACATTTTCAAAATCATGTGGAAGGAATTCTGCGCGGGACTTATGCTTGCAATCACGCTGGGCATCGTTTGTTTTGCCAAATTACAGCTGATCGACAGACTGCTTTTTAAATACAATTACACGTTTGAGATATCTTTCGTCGTTTCGCTGTGCCTTGCGATCACCATCCTTCTTTCCAAAATCGTGGGTTGCGCTTTGCCGCTATTGGCAAAAAAATGCAAACTCGACCCCGCGGTGATGGCAAGCCCTTTTATCACAACCATCGTAGACGCGCTCTCTCTCGTCATCTATTGCAGCATCGCCATCGCTATTTTAGGATAATTACTACCGTTTTCTTCCCGAAAAAATCGAACTTTCTTTTGCAAAAACGGACTTCATAAAGATGGGTTAAGTTCTTTTCCGAAAAAGACAAAATGTACGCCCCGCCGCAAATGCGGCGGGGCGTACGTTTATGATATTTTTTTCTCTGCGTTGTCCGTACGGTTATCGGCGACCTGCCGGACAGACTCACTTCCCTTCCGACAGATTATCCGTGTTCTTTTCCAGAAGGTTCTTGATCTCTTCCAGCAGATATTCCGTCGTATGTTTTTTCGCCTCCTCCGCGGCGGCGGCAGCGGCTTCCGCCGCCGCCTTGTCGCGCGCGGCCGCCATTATTTCTATCTCCTCTTCGCTTTTACCCGCCCGGCGAAACGCAAAATATTCCTTCCTCGAGTATCCGTAGTATTTCGGCATACTCACCTCGTGCAGTTTGTTGATAAACTTCACTACCGAAAACAAAATCAGCGCGATGAGCAGGAAGTTCAGCACGGCGGAAACCACCGCGCCCCAATCTATGTAAATCGACTGGGATAAATCGACAACGCCGTCCACCTTCACTTCCTTGAGCATGGTGACGGCACTCTCCAGTCCGCCGCCCGTATCGGCAAGCGCCCAGTTCACGAGCGGCTGAAACACATTCGCCGTGAGCGCCGTTACGATCGCGGTAAAGGCGCCGCCTACGATCACGCCGACCGCCATGTCGATGACGTTTCCGCGCGTGATAAATGCCTTGAATTCCTTAAAGAACTTTTTCATTTGTCATTCCTCTTTCCTTTGAACAGTTTTTCTTTCAATCTGAAAAGTTTTTTCACGAGCCGTACAACTTCTTTCGGAGACGCGCCGCAAAGCTGACGTTCCGTTTCTTCCGCTTCTGCTTTCAAATCTCTCATGCCCTATAGTATCAGCAATATCAGACTCAATATTGCAAGATACAGCGAAAACCATTTAAAATCCGCTTTTTTCACGACGCGGAGCATAAATCTTATGGCGATATACCCGCTCACCGCCGCCGCCAGAACGCCGAACAATAACGGCAGAATTTCGATATCCGCGGCGGGCGCTTTGACAAACCGATAGCCTTCCAGAAGCGCCGACCCCAGAATGACGGGTATGCTCATCAGAAACGCAAAGTTCGCGTTTTTATCGCGGTCCACCCCGCAAAAACACCCCGCGGCGATGGTAGACCCGCTCCGCGAGATTCCCGGCACGACGGCGATCGCCTGCGCGACGCCCATCGCCAGCGCATTGCCCGCGTTGATGTCTCGATACAGCGGTTTTCTCTTCGCCGTCAGCTCCGCCTGGAGCAATAAGAGCGCCGTGACGATGAAACACGGCGCGAGATATTTCCCGCCGTAAAAGACCGCGTCAACCGCATCCCCCAACAGAAATCCGACAAGCGCCGCCGGAATGCTGGCGATGATCAGATACAGCAATCCCGAAGGACGCCGGAAAAGTCCGATAATCTCTCTGAAAAAAACCGCGCACACCGGAATCAGCGTACCGACGTGCAGCATGATCGTAAGAAACATACTGTGTTCCGGATCGATCCCGAACCATGATTGCAACAAGACCAGATGCCCGCTGGACGAGACCGGCAGAAATTCCGTGAACCCCTGCACCAATCCCAGCACGATTGCCTGCCAAATTTCCATTTTCCTCTCCTTATTTCCCCCGAGATCGCTTCGGAAGACCGCGTATTATCTTATGTTACCGGAGCAGATTCAAGAACTCCCTGACCGCAAACGACAGTTCTTCGTCTTTCGGCAACGCCAGCCCGATGGCGCGCGTCGGCAGTTCCGGATTGGTTTTGATTTCTTTCAGTTCCCCCGTTTCCAGCTCGTGCCGCACGAATTCCCGCGGAATACAGGCAATGCCGATGCCGTTTTTCGCCAGTTCCGTCATCAGTTCCAGGCTGGCAAGCTCGATTTCGGGATGAAGGTGAATCCCCTGCGAATGGGCGAAGTTGATGATCGCCTGCCGCGTGGCGGTGGTGAGCTCCAGCATCAGCAACGGATAATCCTGCAACAGCCGCAGATCCACCGTCTTGCCGAACAGTTCGGCAAATTTCTCGTTTGCAACGAACGTATCGTGCAGGCGCATCACCGTGTTGGACAAGTTGATATCCTTATCGTCCACCGGCAGATTGACAAATCCGATATCCCCCTTTTTGTTCTTCAGAAGTTCGATGGTCTCCGCCGACGTCCCGTTCTGCAGAATCAGATTCACGTTCGGATACTTTTCGTGATATTCCTTGATGTATCTGAGCAGAAAATGCGTGCTGACGGTATCGCTTGCGCAGATCCGGACCACGCCCGTCGCCGTATTCTTCAGTTCGGAATATTTGGTCTCCGCTTCCGTAAGCAGTTTCAGCGCCGCTTCCACCGATCCGAAAATCTGCTTTCCCCCCGTATCGGAAAGCTCCATACCCCGATGCGTTCTGTTGAACAACTTCCCGCCCAGCTGATTTTCCAGCTGTTTCACCGCCTGCGAAACGGCCGGCTGCGATATGTACAGCTCTTCCGCCGCTTTTGTCAGACTTCCGCATTTCGCAACGGTATAAAACACGCGGTATAATTCCAGATTGACCATAGATTTTCCTCTCTTTTATTTCCCCACGCAGAATCTGGAAAAAATCTCCTCGACAATCTCTTCCGCCGCCGTTTCTCCCGTGATCTCTCCCAAAATCCGCCAACATTCCTCCGTTTCGGAAAATACCATGTCGAGCGGTTCCGCAAGGGCGGCTTCCGCCCGTTGGAGCGCGGCAAGCGCACGCCGCAACGCTTCATAATGTCTCTGCTGCGTTATGAATTCTCCGTTGACGTCGATGCCCGCCCCTATGGTTCTATTAAACAACATTTCCGTAAGTTTGTCAATGTTTTCTCCCGATTTCGCGGAGATCTCCAGCTCCGCTTTTCCGTCCGCATTGCCGCCTTTATCGCTTTTATTCGCTACGATAATGCGGTTCTTCCCTTCCGTCAGCGCCAGAATCTCTTGATCTTCCCCGCTTTGCTTTTCGCTTCCGTCAAGCACCACCACGAGGACGTCCGCTTCCTCTAACACCCGCTTCGAGCGTTCCACGCCGACTCTTTCCACCGCATTTTCCGATTCGCGGATCCCCGCCGTATCCCGCAGCCCGAATTTTACGCCGCGATATACGATCGTCCCCTCCACGACGTCCCGCGTCGTCCCGGCCATATCCGATACGATCGCCTTGTCGTATCGCAGAAACGCGTTCAGAAGCGAACTCTTTCCGACGTTCGGTTTTCCCACGATCCCGACCTTCACGCCGCCCGACAGCTTCCTGCCCACGGCATAGCTCCCGATCAGCTCGTTCATTTGCGTCCGCACCGCCGCAAACGTCGCCGCGGCACGCTCTTTCACGCCCTCTTCTTCCACTTCGTCGGGATAGTCGAGATTCGCTCCGATCTCCGCCAGCACCCCTTTCAGCGCCGCTTGCATCCCGTCGACCTTTTCTTTCAGCTTCTCTCTGTAAAGCGAATATCCCGCACGGATCTCCCCTTCGCTTTCGCTGTTGATCATGTCGATCAGTCCCTCCGCAGAGGATAAGGACAGTTTGCCGTTCAGAAACGCGCGACGGGTAAATTCTCCCCGCTCCGCGGGACGGCACCCCAGTTCGACAAGCCGCGTCAGAATCCCGTTTACGATCGCCACGCCCCCGTGTACATGAAACTCCGCCACGTCTTCGCCCGTATAACTCTTCGGCGCGCGGAAATATACCGCCATGCCGAAATCCTTAAATTCTCCCGCGTCGAATTCGCCGGGATACATCCTGTACGGCTCGAAATCCTTTACCGCCGTCTTTCCCGACGGCGTGAACATCTTCTCCGTATACGTCAACGGATTTTGTCCGCTGATGCGGATGACCGCCACGCCTCCCGCTCCCGCAGGCGTGGAAAGCGCGCAGATATCGTCGTTTTTCATTTTTCTTCTCTCCCTTTCGCCTCTTTTTCTGCCGTTCGCGGCAACAACCCCGCCGCTTGCTCTTTTTGTGCGCTGCCCATCGGTCCAACATCATCCCGTCGCTTTTTTTGCGCGTCGGACAAACTTCATCTTGCCGCTCTTTCTTCCGCGCGCCGGACGAAACGAAACGCAAGAAAAAGCAGGGCTTTTAGCTCTGCTTTTCCCTTTTCAGAAACCTTCGAAAGGAGAACTGTCCCCATGATCGGGCGGATCGTTCTTCTTTTCCTTTTTATCGTCTTTTTCGCTTCCGTCGTCCGACGGGTTCTGTTTTTGTTCTCCGAACTCCGCAAACGGATCTCCCGGATCGTTCTCGCCTCTTGCGCCGAACTCCCGGAACGGATTATCCGGCGGCGTTTCGCGCGGGGGGGCATACATCCCCTGCATCCGCATATACTGCTCTTTCAGATAATCGTTGTAATTCACCGCTTTTTTGTTGCGCTGGGTAAAGACGATCAGCGAAACCAGCGAAATTCCGAGAATTTCCCCGAAAAACGAGATCAGGATAAACGTGAAATAATTGCGCGGATTGAATTTTCTGAAAAGCTGCATGAAGGTCAGCACGAAAAAGAAAATTTCCGCCAGCTGAAAGGGCAGCGACAACCACGTCCAGACCTGCATATAGGTCTGTTCGTAGGGATAATACGCAAAATCCTTCAGACAGGCGCTCGTATAGATATATCCGCCGGTCTCTACGGGGATAAATTCCACGACGTCGCCTTTGAAAAACGCATAACCGAGCGGATAATACCGGAGATACAGATTCACCGCGCCGCAAACGAACAGTATAAGCGAAATGATCGCCAGCCAGAATCCCGGATTTTTCATCTTCTTTCCGAAAACACGGGTTGCCCCCGCGATCCTGCCGGCAATAAAATACCGGAGAAACGGAAGAAAGCCCAGCCAGCCGTGCTTCACGCCGTTGTTTTTCGCCATGATCAGCAGACCGAACCCCATCAGAAGATAAAGCGCCAGCGCGATCGCCGCGGCAACGCATAACAAAACGATCGCCTGCCATGCGTAAACGACCATCGTTCCGCTTTCGGTATTGATCTGCAACAATATGTTGCCTTTTTGCAAAATGATGCTTCCCATATTTCCTTATCACGTTGATCCCTGCGGTTAATATGCCCGCGCGAAAATCACCGTATGTTTTGCTTTTTTTCCGCAGACGACGCAGGTATCGCTCTCCTCGCCTTCGACGATCACGCGCGCCGTAGCCGCCGTCTTTTCCTTGACTTTGTCCTCACATTCCCGACAGCCGCACCAGCCGGCTTTCACGAAATTCCTGCCTTCCACACCGGCGAGCAGCTCTTCGAGATTTTTTGCGTAAACGATGCGCGCGTCGCGGTTTTTCCGCGACTTTTCCAGCATGTTTTTCTGGATTCCGTCAAGCAGCTTCTCCACGGCTTCCGCAATCCCGTCGAGGGGCAGAAAACTCTTTTCCAGAGTATCGCGGCGGAAAATCGCCGCCTGATTCTTTTCGATGTCCCGCGGACCGACCTCGATCCGCACCGGCACGCCCTTCATCTCCCATTCGTTGAATTTCCATCCGGGGCTGGCTTCGCGGTTGTCCGTTTCCACGCGGATGCCCTTCATGCGTAACGCTTTTTCCAGCTCCGCCGCCTTCTCCGTCACGCCGCCCTTATGCGCCGCGATCGGCACGATCACCGCCTGAATCGGCGCCACTTTCGGCGGCAATACCAGACCCCGTTCGTCGCCGTGCGCCATGATCAGCGCGCCGATCATCCGCGTCGACGTCCCCCACGACGTCGAATATCCGTACTTTCTGATTCCGTCCTTATCCAGAAACTGCATATCGAACGCTTTCGCGAAGTTCTGCCCCAGATAATGCGACGTTCCCGCCTGCAGACTCTTGCCGTCGAGCATCATCGCTTCCATGCCGTACGTCGCCACCGCGCCGGCAAACTTCTCCTTCTCCGTCTTTCTCCCCGTAAATACCGGAATCGCCAGCACGTTCTCCGCAAATTCCTTGTACACGTTGAGCATTTTGATGGTCTCTTCCATCGCCTCTTCTTCCGTGGCGTGAACCGTATGCCCTTCCTGCCACAGAAACTCGCTCGTTCTCAAAAAAGGACGGGTCGTCTTTTCCCAACGCACGACGTTCGCCCACTGGTTGATCAGAATCGGCAGATCGCGGTAACTTTGCAGCCACTTCGCGTACATCTCGCAGATGATCGTTTCGCTCGTCGGACGGATCACCAGCTTTTCCGCCAGATCCGCACCCCCCGCATACGTCACCACCGCCACTTCCGGCGCAAACCCTTCCACGTGTTCCGCTTCTCTTTTTAAATAACTTTCGGGTATCAGCATGGGGAAGTACGCATTCTTGACTCCGACCGCTTTAAATCGCGCGTTCATCTCCGCCTGAATGTTCTCCCAGATCGCATATCCGTACGGACGAATCACCATCGTCCCTTTCACCGGTCCGTAATCGACAAGCTCCGTTTTCACCACAACGTCCGTATACCATTTGGCGAAATCGTCGTTCATGTCCGCAACTTCTTTCACATACTGCCTGTTATCCATAATAACCCGAAAACATCCTCTGTTTTTTATTTTATTATAGCAAATGCGGAACAAAAACACAATAAAATCATCGAGCATTTATCGGGATTATTTTCCGTCCCTTATAATAAAACAAATTTTCCTTAAAATAAACTTGAAAAAATACGCAAGATATATTACAATTAAAATAATACAGGGTTTCGGGCTTTTTTATACCCGATCCGCCCGGAAAGGAGAATTTATGCAAACCATCAGTCAGCAAACCGTAAACGCCATCCGCGTTCTCTCCGCGGAAGCAATCGAAAAAGCGAAATCGGGTCACCCCGGATTGCCTCTCGGCGCCGCGCCGCTCGGCTACGCGCTTTATTCCGACATCATGAAATTTAATCCGAAAAACCCCGCTTTTTACGACAGAGACCGCTTTGTTCTCTCTGCCGGGCACGGTTCCATGCTGCTTTATTCCCTGCTGTATCTTTTCGGATTCGGGCTCAAAACGGAAGATCTGGAAAATTTCCGCCAGTTCGGCTCCAGAACACCGGGGCATCCCGAATACGGCGTGACGCCGGGCGTGGAGACTTCCACCGGGCCGCTCGGACAGGGCATCGCCACCGCGGTAGGCATGGCAATGGCGGAAACGCGTATGGCTGCGGAATTCAATAAGGAAGGCTTTCCCCTCACCGATCACTACACCTACGTGCTCTGCGGCGACGGCTGTATGCAGGAAGGCATCGAAAACGAAGCCGCGTCCTTTGCGGGTACCAACAAACTCGGAAAACTGATCGTGTTTTACGATTCCAACAATATCACCATCGAAGGCGATACCGCTTCGAGCTTTACCGAAAACGTGGGAAAACGGCACGAAGCACTCGGCTGGCAGGTAATCAACGTGGCGGACATCAACGACATCCCCGCCATCCGCCGCGCCGTAAAACGCGCAAAAGCCGAAACGCAGAAACCTTCGCTCATCATCTGCAGATCGGTCATCGGTTACGGCTCCCCCCTCGCGGGCAAGGCGGACTGCCACGGCGCGCCCCTCGGCGCGGAAAACCTGAAACAGCTGAAAGCCGCGCTCGGCTGGGAGGAAAAAGGATTCAACGTTCCCGCGAACGTCCTGCGCCATACCCGCCGTGCCGTATCGCGCGGGAAAAAAGCCGAAACCGCATGGAACGAACTGTTTGCCGCTTATAAACAGGCGTACCCCGCAGAAGCGGAAGCCTTTGAAAAGCGGATCCGCGGCGAAGTTTACGACTATCAGAACGACGAATCTCTGTATACGTTCGACAAACCCGACGCGACGCGTTCCACGAGTTCGGCGGTACTGAACCGGCTTTCGGCAAAGATCCCTTCTTTCTTCGGCGGCTCGGCGGATCTCGGTCCGTCCAATAAAAGCGTCATGAAAAACACGGGATACTATTCCCCCGAAAACCGCACGGGCGGCAACGTTCACTTCGGCATCCGCGAACAGGCGATGGCGGCGATCTCCAACGGCATCGCCCTTCACGGCGGATTCATCGCGTACTGCGCGACCTTCTTCGTGTTCAGCGACTACCTCAAAGGTTCGCTCCGCCTCTCTGCCCTCATGGGTCTGCCCGTCGTCTATATCATGACGCACGATTCCATCGGCGTGGGCGAGGACGGTCCCACGCATGAACCGATCGAACATCTTGCGGCGCTCCGCGCCACGCCGAACGTACAGGTGTTCCGCCCCGCCGACGGCAAGGAAACGGCGGCGGCATGGGTAAGCGCGCTTTCCGCATCCTGCCCCACCTGTCTCGTTCTTTCCCGCCAGACCCTTCCCCTTTACGAACATTCGGGAAAAGCGGCGCTGAAAGGCGCGTATATCCTTTCCGATTGCGAAGGAACGCCCGACGTAATCCTGCTTGCCAGCGGCAGCGAAGTTCAGTCCTGCATGGAAGCGCAAACGCTTTTGAAAGCCGAAAACATCAAGGCGCGCGTGGTTTCCGTGCCCTGCATGGAACTCTTTGAAAAACAGGACAAAGCCTATCGGGAATCCGTTCTGCCCTCTTCCGTGCGCGCACGTGTGTGCGTGGAGGCAGGTTCGCCCGATTCCTGGTATAAATACGCGGGTCTTGACGGAAAGATCATCTCCATGAATTCTTTCGGCGCATCCGCTCCCGCCAAAGTCCTCTTTGCACACTACGGCTTCACGGCGGAAAACGTCGCAAATACCGCAAAGAGCCTTTTGCGCTGAACTTTATAAAAAATTTTTTGCCGAGCCTTCCGCGCACAAACGGCGGACAGGTTGCAAAACCGCGAGCAAAACAAAAAAATTTAACGATACAAAAAAAGAACGATTTTTTTAATCGTTCTTTTTTGTAAACTTAATTTAGTTCATCCTTTAAAAATATAACTTAATCGTACTTGGGCGAATACAGAATATGCACGGTTTTTCTATCATATTTGTTGAAAAATTTATGATATTTTTTACTGTCTTTTAGCATCATAATATTTTCACACTGAACACCGCCCCTAAAATATTACCGTACTGTAATGAATTTGCCGAGTTCATGGTCGTAATAGCGCGTAATTAGATAATCCAAACAAAGTCTACGTCGTAATAATACCCGCGGTAACGGAAGGGATAGATTACATTGACGTGTTTTTCTTTAATACCTGCTTGTTATTGTAAGTATAACATATTTCATTACTGCTGTAAAGGTCTTTTTTGCGCTATAAAAGCGGCGGCGCCGCCCAATAAGGCGGCGCCGTTTTGATCTTTGGCAAAGCATAAAATCAAGCGCAACGGTCCAACAGGCGAATTATTCTGTTACGCATTGCTTTTCACATGGAAATATATTCCTTTCCGTATCAGATCGTTTTGCATTTCAGAAGTTTTTCCCCGTACGTCGGGCGGAGACGTTCGTACGCGCCGTCCCGTGCCTCTTCGGTATCGAAAAGCGCAAACGTGGCGGAGCCGCTGCCCGTCATCGACGCCGCGCCCCCCGCACCCGTGAGCGCCGCAAGGTTTTCCGAAATTTGCGGATTGAGCGTTTTCGCGGCCTCCGTCATGCCGTTGAAAAGTTTTTCTTTCAGCGCGGCAAGATCCCCCCGTTTCAGACATTCCGCCGCCGAGACCGTGCCGCGGACGGGACGCAGCCCCAACTCGTCGCACTTGCGGTAACACGCCGCCGTATTGACGGGAAGATCGGAAAGCAAAATCAGCAAAGGAAGTCGGGCGTCGCTTTCCACTTTCTCCACACGCTCTCCCCTTCCGCGCATGACGGCGTACCCGCCGCGGAGCATATAGTTCACGTCGCTGCCCACCGTTTCCGCCAGCCGCGCAACGGTTTCCTCCGTCGCGCCGTACATTCCCCCCAGCGCGCGCAACACCCCCGCCGCGTCGGCGGAAGAGCCGCCCAGTCCGCCTCCCAGCGGAATGTTCTTTTCGATAAGGATATCCGCGCTTCCCTCGTGCTCGGAGAAAAAAGCCTTTGCCGCCTGATACGCGTTGTTTTTTTCTTTCGGACAGCGGCAGGGAATTCCCGTCATATGCAATCCGATCTCCCCATCTTTTTTGGGAAAAACGGTAACGGCGTCAACCAGATCGATTGACGCCACCAGTGATTCCAATTCGTGATATCCCTCCGAGACGCCGAGCAGATCGAGCGTCAGGTTGATCTTCGCAGGGACAAAAACTTTCGTTGCTTTCAATATTCCTTCTTTTCCTGTCTGTATATTACGATCCTTTCCTTCCCTTCCAAAGGATAGGTCAGATCGGGATTCATCGCGGAAACCGCGTCGGGACAGGCGTTGAGCCTCTTCGATACGTCCCAAAGTTCTTCGCCCTCGATGGGAATATAAACGCTCAGCGCGGCGGAAGGAATTTTTTTCTCTTCCCCCTCCTCTACTTCCCCTACAACCGAAAGCGAAGTTTTCCGATAAGTATGCACGCGGAATTTGACGAGCGCTTCCAGATCGAACGTTTCCAAAGACGTAATCTTTCCGTTACATTCGCAGACCGCCGCGTCCACCCGATAGCTGTCGTCCCCCACGTCGAATTCGAGCGTCGAGGAGAAGGGCGCTTCCAATGAGACGGAAAATACTTTGCCGTCGATATCCTTGCAGAACGCCGTCGCTTCCAGCACGCCTTCCACGGCGATGCTGTCGGTCGCCGTCACCGAAGTCAACGTAATTTTTTCGTCGGCGCAGCACATCAGCCTCGTCCCTGCTTCCAGCCCGTTGAGAAACGCGCCTCTGCCGCCGACCCTCTTTTCAAACATCCTTTCCCCGGACGGAATCTCCGCCGTTACGCTGTTGCGGACAAAACTCACTTCGCACTGCGGACTGTAACAATCCGCCGCGAATTCCGCTTCGTTTTCCTCAAAATAGCGCCCGTCGATGACGATCTCCGCATTGACGTGTACCGCGCTCTTCCCCGTGGATTCGTCTACGTTGATCCCTATGGAAAGTCCCTTGACCGACGCTTCGCAATCCGCCGGAAACGCGGGAAGCGCGTCTTCCGCCTCCGTCTCCATGCGGAAGGGAAAAACTCTCGTCTCTTTTAATATATCACTGTTTTCGATTTTTTGCAACACCGCAACCGATAAAATCAGTTCTCCGTCGCAAATTACCGTTCCCACGCCGCATTGCGACGCCGTTATGATCGCTTTCGCCGAATGGAGAATAACGTCTCCTACGGGATAATTCAGTTCAAAGTCCTCTTCCAGCGGATAAACGGAAGTTTTGCATTTCGTTTCTTTTACGGTTTTGACTCCGCATTTTTTTACGATCAGATTTTCGCCGTCTACCAGCGCTTTCGCACTCTTTTCCGCATAGAAACACGTTTCCGCACCGATCACGCCGTGTACGATCAGAATCCCCCCCGAAATTTCCGCCGTCGCACGGGTAACTTCCAGCGTCGTGCGGCAGGATACTTTTTCTTCCGCAAACTCCACTTTGACGGAATTGGAAAATTCCGCCCCGCATTCGGCTTTTCTTACCGTTCCGTCCGTCGACAGATACGCCACGCAGAACAGCACTCTTCCGCCATACCGGAACTGATCCGCCGTAACTTCCTCTCCCGTCAGAACGGCGTGCGCCGATACGCCGAGTATTTTCGCCACTTCCTCCCCCGTAAGCGCGGTTTTACATTCCGCATTCGTTTCGCTGATCAGTTTCTTTATCTGGTTTTTACAGACGAACTCCTGATATCTGGGTTCTATAAACATTTGCTCCTCTCCTTTTTTCGGTTTGCGTTGCACAGTAACAATATATCGATCAGACGCGTCGGTTATGACCGAATTTCAAAATTTCCCTTATTTCTTCCTGCTTTTCGGCTTTCGGATCGGCATTTCTGTTTAAAAATATGCGCTCCGAAAGTTCATGAAACTTTCGGAGCGCTTTTTTTGCTTGAAACTTTTCAGGTTCTTTTATGCCTCACTTTGTAAAAAGACGGCGTTGCGTCACGCGGCAAACGAGCAATTCAGCCGAGCGCCTTCAGTGATACCGTTCCGCATAAATATTCCGAATACGAATAGGACGTTTTTCCTTTGAAATCCTTTTCAAACGGGCTGACGGTAAACAGCGCGGGATAAATTCCCGTCAGTTTTCCGCAAAACGTCAGCTCCTTGTTCCTGCCGAGATTGACTTTGACTTCCACATCTTTATTGAAATAGGCATGGATCGCTTTCTTCGCGTCCGTTATGCCTACGGTGTTTTTTATCATACGCTGATCTTTCCCCTTCCGCGGCTTTTTTATACCCGTCCGCAAAAAATGCCCGCGCGCGGTCTCTCCGCGCGCGGGCATACGCCGTTATATCATTCCTTTTCGTCGAAATCGTCCTCGTCGTCGTTTTCGTCGTCCTCGTCGTCCTCTTCCTCAAAATCCTTTTCGTCGATTTCGGGAATCTCAAAATCGTCCGCCTCTTCCGGCTCGTTCAACTCGTCCTCTTCCTCTTCATCGTCAAATAACTCTTCCGCTTCCTCTTCCGCCAGACGCGACAAGGAAAGCATCTCTTCGTCTTCTTCCAGATCGTCCTCGGTTTCGTCTTCGAGATAATTTTTCCATTCTTCGTCCTTATCGAGATCCACTTCGTCCTTCTTGAATTCCATTTCTTCCCGACATTTCGCGCACATCTCTTCCCCTTCCGCAATGTAATTCTGCTTGCAGATCGGACAGAGCTCCATGGATTCCTCCTCGTCCTCGTCCACCGCGAACATCAGCGGCTTGCCGGCAAGTTCTGCCTTGCATACGTCGCAATAACCCTGATTCTTATGAATATAATTGAGTTCACATCTCGGGCATTTTATATAATCGCCTGCCATTATACGACCTCTCTCATATATAATGTTTTTTATATATTATTATTGCCGCCCGCAGAAAAGATGTTCCTTTTTTTCTCAAAAACCTCTTTTCGCGGCAACTTTCGGATATCGCATAAGATTTTAGCAATAAAATGCCTATTTGTAAACTGTTTTTTAAATATTTTTTTTATTTTTTTGTATTTTTACCTTTTTTCCCCTCTCACGCACGCTCCAGAAGCATTTTGTCCGCCACGAGCGCGATAAATTCGCCGTTGGTCGGTTTTTCCGATCCGATATATGCCTTTACGCCGAGAATATTGTTCAGGCTCTCTATCCTGCCTCTGTTCCACGCCACTTCGATCGCATGGCGGATCGCCCGTTCTACCTTACTTGCGGAGGTGTCGTACTTCTCCCCGATCATGGGATACAGCTTCTTCGTGATGTTGTTGATGATGTCGGGATTGTTGATCGCCATCTTCACGCCTTCTCTCAGATAGGAATATCCCTTGATGTGCGGCGGAATGCCTACGTTGATGAAAATGTTGCTGATCTTCTCCTCCATGGAACTTCTCTTGACGCCTTCTGCAAAACCGTGCGGCTTTACCTCTTCCGCAGGCGCCGCGATCTCCCGCATTCGCTGGATCAGTACCTCGTAGGAAAACGGTTTTGCCATATAATAGGCGGCGCCCCGCTCGAATGCCTTTGCCACAATTTCTTCTCTTGAAAAGGCGCTCACGATAATCACCTTGCTCCGGATCCCCGCATCGTTCATTTTGTCGAGTACGAAAAATCCGTCGCCGCCACCCAGCAATAATTCCGTCACAACCACATCCGGCTTTTTTTCCAGAATTTCTTTCACTCCGCCGGCGCCGTCGGTCGCCCTTCCGACTACTTCAAAATCGGACGTGCTGTCGATCGCTGCCGCCAAATCCGCGTTCTTCTTCTCGCTATCTTGCACAATTACCACACTTTTCTTTCCCATAAACTCCTCCGATCCTTTTTATGCTTATTCTCTCCCATCCCGTTCATTCTGCCCCTTATGTCGGTTCGAATGAAATCAACATCATTTATTTTACTATATTTCATTAAAAAATAAAAGCATTTTTGAACAAAAATTGTCGAACTTTTTGGAAAATTTTAATTATTTGTTCAAAAATAGTTGCGAACCATGATTTTTTCGTTCTTTTCATGTAATTTTGTAATATTATTTCTTATTTTATCGCATTTTGCGGCACGAGAATTTTGAAAAATATTTTTGAATCGATCCGTTAAACGCTAAACTTTTTGCCGTCGGTAAAGCCGACGGAGGAAGGTTTGTCCGGCGCGACAACGAATTTCGTAGGCGAACGGATAAGTCTCCGAAAGCCTCCCGTGCGCGAGAAAAATTGCCGTCGCCGTTTTTAAGCGCAAAAGCGCTCGCCCGCCGTGCCATTTTCTTGAGCGCAAAATACGCGCACGCCGTGCCGTTGAAAATCCAATGTCCCGTGCGCGAGAAAAATTGCCGTCGCCGTTTTTAAGCGCAAAAGCGCTTGCCCGCCGTGCCATTTTCTTGAGCGCAAAATACGCGCACGCCGTGCCGTTGAAAATCCAATATCCCGTGCGCGAGAAAAATCGCCGTGCGCCGTTTTTAAGCGCACAAGCGCTTGCCCGCCGCGCCATTTTCTTGAGCGCAAAATACGCGCACGCCGTGCCGTTGAAAATCCAATGTCCCGTGCGCGAAAAAAATTGCCGTCGCCGTTTTTAAGCGCACAAGCGCTTACACACCGTGCGGAGTCAGACGGGAAACGCCTGTTCGATACGCCGCGTCATACGGGCGGGAAAACGCGTATATTTTCGCATTTTATAAAGAAGCCGAAAAAAGGGGCACGCCGGAACCGGCGTGCCCCTTTGAGGTTGTTTCTCTGATTTTCCTTTTTATTTAATTGCTTTCGTTCAGCCGGTCGATATCCGCCTGCATTTGCTGCAGCACATAAAGTCCGCCGTTCACCAGCGCCCCTTTATCGGAAGCGGTAAAGCCCAGATCGTCCATCTGTTTTTCGATCTCTTCGACCTTTGCCTGATACTCGTTTTTATTTTCGGCGGTTACGGTTTTCGGCTGCAATTTCCAGCCGCCCTCATCGTATTCCACATATTCGGCAAGGTCCATCAGCTTTTTGCTGACTGCAAGATAATTTTCATATTTTTCCAGCAATTTCAGGTCGTCTTCGGAAATTTCTTTTTTCAGCTCTTCGCTCAGCGCATCGTAAGCCGCACGCGCTTGCCGGATCTGTTTTTCCTGCGTCCAACGTTCCCCTTCTGCCGCCGTACGGTCATATTCGATCCGCGTGATCGACGTCGACAGCGCGGAGATCTTCAACGTTACGCTCTGGGTTTTATCCGAATCCTTTCTTTCTCCGAGGAAATGCACGTCCGCTTCGGGAATTGTCCACACATCGTCTTCGCCGTCGTCATCGGTATCTTCTCCCACGCCCTCCGCGTTCAGCGACACATAGTTGACGTAACTCAGTCCGCTTTCGGAATTATCCAGAAAGAATACCTGTCCCGCTTCATATTCCGGCGCAAACCAGTCCGTTGTGACTTTGTCCGTAGAAACTAAGACTTCCTTCGCGTCCGTTCCCGCCGTCACATCGGTCTTCGCCAGCTTCGATTCCGACGTGGTGTAATAAAGATCGTCGCCTGCTTTGCCGAGCAACGTCGTCGCGCTCACTTTCGATACCAGCGACTTCGTCTCCGCATATTTCCCGTCCTTCTCCGCAAAAACGTATTTTACGATATACGACTCTTCCGCCGCATACGCTTCCGTCAGCGACGCAAAGACCGACGTCGATACGATAAGCGCGCTGTTTTTGTATTCCACGGCATTCTGCAAACCCGTTTCGTAAAGATCTTCCAAATTCACGCCGTACGTCTTGCTCGCCGTTTCACTGTCGCTGTACGTTCTCGATTCCGTCAGGAATACAAGTTCGCCTTTGGCAAAGCTGATCGCGTATGTCGCCGCCGGCATCCCGCCGTTTTCCGCACGCTTTCCGCTCAAAACCGCTTTTGCCGCTTCTCCGGCTTTGACCGCGTAAACTTCGTTATACGATTCGTCGCTTGCCGTTCCCGCATTCTTCGGCGTCACCGTGTAAAGCGCGACGATCCCCGTCTTTTCCATCGCTTCGTTGGAAAGAAACACGCACGCCGTCGCCGCCGCATTTTCGTTCCGCACCGCAGTACTGTTTGCCGCGATGTCGTAATCGATCACCTGCTGCTCCGTCGTATCGTAATAAATCACGTGTACGTTTCCGTCCTGCGCCCGGATAAACCGGTAATCCGTCGAATTGCCGTTTACCGTAAGGTGTTCCTGATAATCCGTTCCGTCCAGCTTCATGGAAGCAAACTCAAGATGATCGTTCGCCACGTTGCCGGAGGTATCTTTCTTCGTGGAGGGGGTGGCAAAATAAACCCTGTCTCCGTAAAGATATATGCCCGCATCGGTGTCTCCCGCCGCAAACAGTTTGGGAACGATGACTTCCGCCGTCGCTTCCGCCGTGCCGAGCTTTGCTTTTTCCGCCGCCATCAACGCGCCCTTTACCGGCGTGCCGAGGGTATTGTCTGCCGTATAGGTTTCTTCTCCGTTGATGAAGTAAACGTAATTTTCCGTTTCCACCACGAATCCGCCGTTGGTCCCCGCCGTCACTTCGCCCGGAACTTTCAGCGTCACGTTTCCGTTCCACCTCTGATTACACGCCGTGGCGCCGAATACCAGCACCCCCGTCAATACCGCCGCGCCGACGGCTTTAAGCCATTTATTCGCCATAGTTTCCTGCTCCTGTACGTTGCCGAAATTTTTGTCCGGGTATTTTATTTCCCCGCCGGACATATAATTTAAAAGCCCGAATCATACTCCGCAGAGTATGCTACGTTAATCTATTATATATTAAATTTGAGAGATTTGCAATAAAATCCGCATTGTTTTTTAAATTACCGCCGTTTTGACGGCGTAAAAGAGCGTTTTTGAAAGAACGCAGGGAGATTTTATGGAAAATTTATCAATCATGAACCTTTTATCCATGCTGACGGGAATGAAAAAAAATGCTGCCGAAGACGGCGCCGCTTCCGCCAAAAAGACCGAGACCGCCCCTTTCGGCATTGCCAATCTTCTCGGCGCGCTTTCCAAAAATTCCGCCGATTCTTCCGATAAAACGCAGCGTCCGCCGGCGTCTCCGGCTGCCGACAATGCTCCCGCCAAAAATACGGCGCGGGTGAAAATCGACGTCAACCCTCTCATTTCCGCAATGCAGAGTCATGAGGAATTTATCCGCCGCGTCAACGCAAAAAACAATTCCGACGACCGTCAGCCGTAAACCGTTTGTCCGGCAAAGATTGCACAGAAAGTCAAAAAAACCCGCAAATACTGCGGGTTTTCGTTTTTTGCAAAGATTATCTCTTCGAAAACTGCGGAGCGCGACGAGCCTTTTTGAGACCGTACTTTTTTCTTTCCTTCATTCTCGAATCTCTCGTTAAAAAACCTTCCTTCTTCACTACGGGACGAAGATCGGGTTCGGCAACGATGAGCGCGCGCGCCAGACCGTGACGGATTGCACCCGCCTGACCGGTGAAACCGCCGCCGTATACGTTGGCGAACACGTCGTATTTCGTGAGGGTATCGGTAACCGCCAAAGGCTGACGGACGATATATTTCAGCGTTTCGAGACCGAAATATTCATCGAGCGACTTGCCGTTGATCACCACCGCGCCGGTTCCGCCGGGAATCAGCCTTACGCGTGCGACGGCTTTCTTTCTTCTGCCCGTACCCCAATACTGAATTTTTTTCTTACTCGCTGTTTTTGCCATTGTCTTCTACCTCTTATACAAGTTTCAAGGGTTCGGGTTTCTGCGCCGCGTTGTTGTGATCGGGTCCTTTGTAAACCTTCAGCTTCTTCAGCATTGCCCTTCCTAAGCTGTTTTTCGGCAACATTCCTTTCACCGCTTCGTAAACAGCCAAATCGGATTTGTTTTCCATTAACTTTTTGTACGTGATCGTTTTGAGACCGCCGATGTGTCCGGTGTGGTAACGGTACAGCTTGTCTTCCAGTTTTTTGCCCGTCAGCACCACTTTATCGCAGTTCACAACGATGACGAAATCGCCCGTATCGACGTTGGGTGTGAAAGTAGGCTTATTCTTTCCGCGAAGAATCGCTGCTACCTTTGAAGCGAGCCTGCCGAGAGGCATCCCTTCCGCGTCGACTACATACCATTTTCTCTCAACCGTTTCGGCGTGTGCCATATAGGTCTTCATCGTATTTATTCTCCTTGTCCTGTCTGTTCTCCGAAAAGCTGTTCACACGATATTTCGGGGGGCTAATCCTACTTTTTACAGACTTTTCATTATAAACGCTTAATTATTTTATAATTTTCCCCGCCGATTGTCAAGCGAAATTTCCTTTTTTTACATAAAATTTCCGATAAATTCCGCAAAATAGTGAAATTTTCGGCGCTATACACTATATGTTGTGGAATCGCCCGTTCGAAAGGGAATTTTAGGACCGTCGCACACGGCTTGCCGGCATCGCGCTTCACGCGGTTTGACTTCAGGATGAATATTCCACGCCCATCAGACACAGACCTTTCGCCGGCGCGGTTCGCCCCGCGCCGCGTTTTTTCCCTTCCAGAATTCCCTGCACGTCCGCCGCCGTCAGACGTCCTTCCCCCACTTCCGCGAGGGTTCCCGCCATGATGCGCACCATGTTGTAGAGAAAGCCGTTTCCGCACACCGTCAGCGTGACGAACTCGCCCGCACGTTCCACGTCGGCGCGATACACCGTCCGCACCGTATCTTTCACCGCGGAATTCGCCGCGCAGAAACTTCTGAAATCCTTTTCTCCCACAAACAGCGCCGCCGCTTCCTGCATTTTCCCGACGTCGAGCGGACCGCTCCGCACCGCGTACCGATCAAAGAGCGGTCGCACCACGTCCGAAAGGTAAAACGTATAACGATAAGTCTTCTTTTTCGCCGAAAAACGGGCGTTGAAATGTTCCGCCGCCCTCTCGCTTTTCAGCACCCGTATGTCCTGCGGCAACAGGGTGTTGAGCGCGGGAGCGTATCGCTCCGCGGGAATGTTTTCCTCCGCGACCGCAAAGGACGCGACCTGTCCTTTCGCGTGCACGCCGCTGTCCGTCCTGCCGCTCCCCGTCACGGAAATTTTTCTCCCCGTCAGCGAAAAGAGCGCTTTTTCAAGTTCTTCCTGCACGGTGTCGCCGTTGGGTTGGATCTGCCAGCCGCAATACGCCGTGCCGTCGTATTCGACGAGGAGCTTCACGATCATACCGCCACCCCGAGCACGCCGTTCAAAAGCACTATGCCCGCAATAAGCCCCGCCATCATCAGAACCCCGATCAGGTCCCGCCACGTGGGGATCATCTTCTTATATTTCGTTCTCCCTTTCGCGCCCGAATAACAACGGGCGTCCATGGCGTCGCCCAGCTCGTCCGCCCGCCGGAAGGAGCTGATCAGCAGGGGGATCAGAATGGGGACGAGCGCGCGGATCCGTTTGAAAATATTTCCGCTTTCAAAATCCGCGCCCCGCGCTTTCTGCGCGTTGATGATGCGTTCGGTCTCATCCATCAGCGTGGGGATAAACCGCAATGCGATACTCATGATCAGGGCAAACTCGTGTACGGGAAAACGGATCCATTTGAGCGGCGTGAGCAGACTTTCCAGCCCGTCCGCGATCTCGACGGGCGTCGTGGTCAGCGTTAAAAGCGCCGTACCCATTACGATCATCGTGATGCGCAGCGTGATGAACGCCGCGCGTAAAAGCCCGACGTCGGTGATGACGATCACCCACCATTTTGCAAGCGTCGTTCCCTCGCGGTTGAACAGTACCTGCAGCACCGAGGAAAAGAGAATAAAAAACAAAATCGCTTTGATGCTTCTGAGCACCTTCAGAAAGGGTACGCGCGAAGCGATCGTGGCGATCAGAAGAAATAAAAACGCCGCCAGAAATCCGAAAAAATGAAATTCCGCCACGAGAAAAACCGCCACGATATATGCGATCGATAAAAGGATCTTTATCCGGGGATCCATTCTGTGCACGAAGGACTGCGCGGGATAATACTGTCCGAAAGAGACGTCCTTCATTGCTCTTCCCTCCACTTATCCAGCGTTTTTTTCACAAAATCGCGCACGGTAAAATCGGTGTCGATCACCACGCCCGCCTCTTTCAGCCGCGCCGCAAGATACCCCGTCACGGGTACGTCCAGCCCCATGGCGGCAAGCGCTTCGGCATCTTCGGAAAACAGCTCCTTCGGCGTTGCCACACGGAAGATCTTCCCCTGGTCGAATACCGCCGCACGGGTGCAGTGTTCCGCCACGTTGTCCATATCGTGCGAAACGATGATGACGGTCTTTACAAATCCGCCGTGCAACGCGTGCAGCAATTTAAAAAACTCTTTTTTCCCTTTGGGATCGAGTCCCGCCACGGGTTCGTCCAGCACCAGAATTTCCGGCTTCGTCACGAGAACGCCGGCGATCGCCACGCGGCGTTTCTGCCCTCCCGAAAGATCGAAGGGCGACTTGTCCTTCACCTCGTCGTAATCCAGTCCCACCGTTTCGAGCGCTTCCTTCACCCGCAGCGCCGTTTCCTCTTCCGACAGGCTTTCAAAATTCCTCAGTCCGAACGCCACGTCCGCCGCCACCGTGTCCGCAAAAAGCTGATATTCGGGATACTGAAACACCATCCCCACCTTGGAACGCAGCTTTTTAAAATCGCATTTTTTATCGAGCAGGTCAAATTCCCCCACCGTCAGCCGGCGGCTTCCCTTATCCGCTTTCAGAAGCCCGTTCAGATGCTGGATAAACGTCGATTTCCCGCTCCCCGTATGCCCGATGATCCCGAAAAATTCTCCCTCGTCGATCGTCAGGGAAACGTCCTTCAACGCCGCCACCGCAAAGGCCGATTTCGGGGAATATACGTGACTTATATTTTCCGCAACAATCTGCATAGTTCCTCCCCGAGCTCTTCCTTCGTGAACGCTTCTCCGATCTTCATCCCTCCCGCGCGCAGAAGCGACGCGATCTGCGCCGCCGGCGGTACGTCGAGTTCGTACTTCTTCAGCTCCTCTTCCCGCATAAAAAGTTCCCGCGGCGTTCCTTCCATCACCAGATTTCCGTCGCTTAAGACCAACACGCGGTCGGCTTCGCACACTTCGTCCATGTAGTGCGTCACCGCCAGCACCGTCATGCCGTTTTCGCGGTTGAGTTTTCTGACTACGTCGGTCACTTCCCTCCGTCCCCGCGGATCGAGCATCGCCGTCGATTCGTCGAGTACCAGCACGTCGGGCCGGATCGCCAGCACCCCGGCGATCGCGATCCGCTGTTTCTGTCCCCCCGATAACCGCGACGGCATCGCTTTCCTGTATTCCTCCATGCCGACGGCGGACAGCGCAAAATCGATGCGCCGCCCGATCTCTTCCCGATCGAGCCCGATGTTCTCCGGTCCGAACGCCACGTCGTCCTCGACGACCGACGCGATCAGCTGGTTGTCCGGATTCTGGAACACCACGCCCACCTTCTTTCTCAGATCGAAAAGCCGGCTTTTGTCTTTTGAGGAAATGCCGTCCACCGCGATCTCGCCCCGTTCCGGCAAAAGCAGTCCGTTCAGCAGCCGGGCAAGGGTGCTTTTTCCGCTCCCGTTATGCCCGATCACCGCCACGTATTCCCCTTTTTCCACCGCGAACGTCACCCCGCCGAGGGCGTCCTTTTCCGCCTGCGGATATCTGTAATATATGTCTTTCGCTTCGATAAAACTCATGTCTTTTTTCCGTGTTTTTGTTTTGTTTATTTTATCATATCGCGCCGAAATACACAATGATTTTTTCGGCATTTCGTAAATTGCGGGATTTTTTGCGCAATTTTTCTTTTTCAATTGACACTTTGCGCTTTTAATAGTACAATATATATGCCCTTTTACGGGCGCATTCAATCATAAATAATTTTTGGAGGATACGTTAATGAGCAAAAAAATGACCATCGACGGAAATACCGCGGCAAGCCATGTCGCTTACGCGTTTTCCGAAGTGGCGGCGATTTATCCGATCACCCCTTCTTCGCCCATGGCGGAAGTTGCGGACGAATGGTCGGCTGCGGGAAGAGTGAATATGTTCGGACAGAAACTGCGCCTTGCGGAAATGCAGTCGGAAGCGGGTGCGGCGGGCGCGGTGCACGGCTCGCTCTGTGCGGGCGCGCTGACCACCACCTACACCGCCAGCCAGGGACTTTTGCTGATGATTCCCAATATGTATAAGATCGCGGGCGAACTGCTGCCCACGGTTTTCCACGTCAGCGCACGGGCGCTTGCGGCGCACGCTTTGAACATCTTCGGCGACCATTCCGACGTAATGGCGTGCCGTCAGACGGGTTTTGCGATGCTCGCGAGCAATTCCGTTCAGGAAGTGATGGACCTCTCCCTTGTGGCGCATCTTTCCACGCTGAAGTCGAAAGTGCCTTTCCTGCATTTCTTCGACGGATTCAGAACGAGCCACGAAGTCAGCAAGATCGACGTGATCGACTATGACGAAATGAAATCCCTCGTGGACATGAAGGACATCGAAGAATTCAGAACCCGCGCGCTCAATCCGGAACACCCCGTTCAGAAAGGTACGGCGCAGAACGCGGATATCTACTTCCAGAACCGCGAAACCGCAAACAAATACTATAACGCGACGCCCGCCATCGTGCAGGAAATGATGGACAAGGTCGCCGCTCTGACCGGCAGACAGTATCACCTCTTCGATTACGTCGGCGCGCCGGACGCGGAAAACGTTGCCGTCATTATGGGCAGCGGCGCGGAAGCCATCGAGGAAACCATCAACCGCATGAATAAGGAAGGGCATAAGGTCGGCGTTCTCAAAGTCCGTCTGTACCGTCCGTTCGCGGCGGACGCCTTCGTTGCGGCGCTGCCGAAATCGGTGAAGAAGATCGCCGTTCTCGACAGAACGAAGGAACCCGGCTCGCTCGGCGAACCCCTCTACCTCGACGTATGCTCCGCGCTCCTCGAACAGGGCAAGACGAACATCAAAGTCGTCGGCGGCAGATACGGACTCGGCTCCAAAGAGTTCAATCCTTCCATGGTGTACGCGGTGTATAAGAACCTCGAACAGGCGCAGCCCAAAAATCACTTCACCGTGGGCATTTACGACGATATCACGAATTCTTCCCTCGATTTCTCCGAGCAGTACAACGCCGCTCCGGCGGGGACGATCAGCTGTAAATTCTACGGCCTCGGTTCGGACGGCACGGTGGGCGCGAACAAGAACTCCATCAAGATCATCGGCGATCACACCGATATGTTCGCGCAGGGGTATTTCTTCTACGATTCCAAGAAGAGCGGCGGCATCACCGTTTCGCATCTGCGTTTCGGGAAAACCCCCATTCAGTCTTCCTATCTCATCGACGCGGCGGACTTCATCGCCTGCCATAACCCCTCTTACGTCACCCGTTACGACATGGTGAGCGATCTGAAAGAGGGCGGCAAGTTCCTTCTGAACGCGCCCTGGACGACGGTGGAGGAACTCGATAAGAACCTGCCCGCCAAAGTGAAAAACGCGCTTGCCAAAAAGCACGCGGAACTCTACGTGATCGACGCCATCTCCATCGCGGGAAAACTCGGTCTCGGCGGCAGAACGAACACCATTTTGCAATCGGCGTTCTTCCTCATCAACGAGGATATCATGCCCTATGCCGACGCCCGCGACTATATGAAGAAAATGGCGTATAAATCCTTTGCGAAGAAGGGCGACGCCGTCGTCAACATGAACTACGCCGCCATCGATTCCGCCGAGGCAAACCTCGTGAAAGTGGATTACCCCGCAAGCTGGGCGACCGTGAAAGAAGGCGCTCCCATGATGGAAGTGCGCGGCACCGAATATTATAAGGAAGTCGTTCACCCCATCCTCGTTCTCGAAGGCGACAAACTGCCCGCTTCCAAATTCTCCGCGGACGGCACCGTCCCCACCGGTACGACGCAGTACGAAAAACGCGGCGTTGCCGTCAAGATCCCCAAGTGGATCGCGGACAAGTGCATTCAGTGCAATCAGTGCTCCTTCGTCTGCCCGCACGCGGCGATCCGTCCTGCAGTGAACGCTGTCGGCGCGGAAAAACCCGCTTCTTACGAAACGAAACCGATGACCGGTCTTGCAGGATACGAATTCAGAATGCAGGTTTCGCCCCTCGACTGTATGGGCTGCGGCGTCTGCGCGAACATCTGCCCCGCCAAGGATAAAGCCCTTGAAATGGTACCGTTTGCGTCCCTCGTTGCGGAAGAAAACGTAAACTACGAATATTCCAAGAAACTTCCGGAAGTCGATCTTTCCAAGTTCAAGAAAGAAACGGTGAAAGGTTCGCAGTTCTGCCAGCCGCTGTTTGAATTCTCCGGCGCGTGCGCCGGCTGCGGCGAAACGCCGTATGTGAAGATCGTCACGCAGCTCTTCGGCGACCGCATGATCGTCGCCAACGCGACGGGCTGCTCCTCCATCTACGGCGGCAGCGCCCCGACGTGCCCTTATACGAAGAACAAGGAAGGCCACGGCCCCGCCTGGGCGAACAGCTTGTTCGAGGACAACGCCGAATTCGGTTACGGCATGAACCTCGCCTATGCGCAGCGCCGCGCGAAGGTGGAAGACAAGATCAACGCCCTTATCGAAAAGTGCCCCGATTGGAAGGAACTCAAAGAAGCGGGTGAAAACTGGATCGCCAATAAGAAGGACGCCGAAGCGAGCAAAGCGGCAAGCGCGAAACTCGTGGAAGTTCTTTCCAAATGTGCGGGATGCGGCTGTGAAGCGGACGCTATGGTGGAAGACCTGCTCAAAGACAAGGACTGCTTCGTGAAGAAATCCATCTGGATCTTCGGCGGCGACGGCTGGGCTTACGACATCGGCTACGGCGGCCTCGATCACGTGATCGCGCAGGGCGAAGACGTCAACATCCTCGTTCTCGATACCGAAGTTTACTCCAACACCGGCGGTCAGGCAAGCAAAGCCACCCCGACGGGTTCGGTTGCGAAGTTCGCCGCGGCGGGCAAACGCGTGAAGAAAAAGGATCTCGGCATGATGGCGATGAGTTACGGCTACGTCTATGTCGCGCAGGTTGCGATGGGCTCGGATAAGAACCAGCTGATGAAAGCCCTCGTAGAAGCGGAAAAATACGACGGACCTTCCCTGATCATCGCGTACGCTCCCTGCATCAACCACGGCATCAACATGACGAAGTCGCAGGAAGAAGAAAAGAAAGCGGTGGATTGCGGATACTGGCAGCTTTACCGTTACAACCCCGCTCTCGCGCTGGAAGGCAAAAATCCCTTCTCCCTCGACAGCAAGGAACCGACGGGCGATTATCAGGCGTTCATCACGGGCGAAACCCGTTACGCTTCCCTCATGAAAGCGCAGCCCGCTCTCGCCGCGGAACTCTTCAAAAAGACCGAAGAGGACAGCAAAGAGCGTCTGGAAACCTATAAGAAACTCGCAAATAAGGAATAATGCCTTGTTTTGAAGAAAGGTTTTACAAAAACCCCGCCGACGGAAATCCGTCGGCGGGGTTTTTATATAAATTCGGTTATGCTTTTAAGCACGTCCGTTTTCGTAAAATTTAATTTTTCTGCGAAATTATAATAAGGAAAACTCGGATTTTATCGCAATCTGCTATCGGTAATACAACTGTATTGATTTTCCATACTCAATATTTTCTCTAAGCGCGCAAAAGGCAGATATTGACCGTTTTGTTTGATAATTCTCCATTGTCCGAATTCCTTTTCATATTTGTCAAAAAACATGATTTCTGCCCCTCCGTAGCGGGCGGTTCTCTTATCGTCGGACATAAAAACGATACCTATATTTCTTCCCCTTTCATCAAAAGTTAAATAGCCGCTTTTACGATTTATCGTTACATTTTTATTTATTATTTTTATCCTTAACTCTTTATCTGCTATTTTTTTCATAATTCATCCTCGCTGCAATAATTTTTCAAAATGTTTTCTGCCTCTGTTTTTTCATTTTCCGTAAGTATTTCTTCATAGTCTTTTAATATTTGTTTTACGGTAAATTCTGTCAAATGTGAATCTATAATTTTTTTTACTGTTGTTAAACGTTCCGTTTTTTCTTCATAAGGATAATTTTCCGTTATATTTACGTCTTTTAAAGGCAAGCGCTTAATTTGCACATAATATTTTATAAAAAATTTAACTCCACAGCGTTGAATCAGTTTTTCATAAGTTATCAAATTTTTATTATATTCTTCTTTTGCCCGTAATTTTTCTTCTTCTGCCCGCATAATTTCTTTTCTGAGTTTTTCCGCTTTTTTAAATTCAGGGGGATTTTTATCCCATTCACGTTTTATTAAAATATAAGAATATATGAAAAAGCCATCCGCTATATAAACAAATATATGTGAGAGGAACATATATCCGGCACAGTATGCATAATCCAAGGAGCTATTTAAAGATGGTACTAATAAAATATATAAAATCAACTTAAAAATTAGCAGTATATAAGGTGCAAAACTCATAACCACTATCGCTAATATATTACTCAAATCATTATTCCATTCCGTTTCACGAAAAGCAAATTTCTTCTTCATAGCAAGTGACGCCTTTGATTTTTTAGACCCATTTAATGAGGTAAAGAATGAGACAACAGGAATATAAATCAAAAAGATATAAAAATACTCTCTGTTCCGTTCAATTTGTTCCGAACCATCACCTGACAAATATAAAAAGATCGTTACAACAGCCATAAATAAAGCAATCGCCGATAAAACGGTTGCAATTCTGAAATTTTTATAAATTTTTTGATTTTCATAATTTCTTATCATTTTTATTTTCCTCTATAAATAAAAAAGTGCGCCAGCCGAAGCCAACGCACGAAAAACGCAAACCCCGCCTGTCGCGAAACAAACTTTACGCATATACGAATTACTGTACAAACATAAATGGAATCTGCATTTTTGCCAAATTCAGATTGTTTGCACAGTAAAAGAAATATACCTTTACCAATTTAAAATAAATAAGTCCGTATTCCTAAATTAAGACATAAAGTTTGTTTCGCATAATCAGTGTATCATATTTAAAATTAAAAATCAACGGTTTATAACGTTTATTTTGAATTTACACTTTTTTGTTTAAAACGGTTTTTTATCTGTTTATATACGGATTTTTCGATTTTCCTATTGACAAATCCTTTATTTTATTTCACAATAAAAAACAGGAGATAGTATGAGCGAACTTTCGGCAAGGATAGCGGAACTGATTCTCCGCTTACAAAAGGGCGATTCTTACGCCCTCGACGAGATTCTGCGCCTGATCGGCGGCAGAATGATGTCCCTTGCCCTCGGCGTGACCAAAAACCGCGCAGACGCCGAAGACGTGGTGCAGACGGCGTTTATAAAGCTGGTGCAGAACGCCGGTCAATTCCACGGCGGGAACGGTTACGGCTTTATCATGAAGATCACACAGAACGCCGCGCTGGATTTTCTGCGCGGGAAGGGAAGAAGGGCGGAGATCTGTATCGACGACTGTTTTTCTCTGACTTCTTTTGGCGGTTACGACGAAGAGCGCATGACCTCTTCCCTTACGCTGGAACAGGCGATTGCAAAATTGCCGGTATACGGAAAAAAACTCATTTATTACCGATATTACATGGATATGACGATCCGCGAGATCGCAAAGACGACGGGAAAAAGCAAATCGCAGATCCAGCGCGATCTGGAAGAAACGGAAAAACTTCTTAAAGAATACCTCGTTTAACGGGACAAAACGGCTTTGGCAGACGTTTACTATATGAAGATGAAAAAAGACGCATATCTGGAAAATTTAATGCAGAACTATTTCGACGGCACGAGAGCGGATTCATCGCTGCTCATTCCCGCGAAACAGCTCCTTGTGCAAAAAAAGACGGCAAAGCGGCCGCTGTTTCTCCGTTTGGGAGCGGCGGTTGTCTTCGCGTGTGTTCTTTTGGTTTTTGCCGTCATTTTCATGCAAAACCTGAACATAAGCGAAAAACCGAGCGAAAACGTTGCGTCCGATTTCCGCCCCGCCGCCGTTTATACCGCAGAATCGCTCAATACCGATCTTACGGATTTTACCTCGTTAAATACGTTGTATCCTTCGGTATTCGACAGGTTTTCCGTTCTGGAAACCTCTTCCAACGCGCAGGCGGAATATTACGCGTATACCGATAAAACCGACGGCACGTTGATGTACGCGGAGATCCGCGCGAAAATCCTTTCTTCCGAAGGGATGCAGGACGTCGTGATCCGCATAGAATTTGCCGAAAACGCAACCTACGAGGGATTCGACGGCTATTACGAGCTGGAAAACGAAGAATCTTTGGGATCTATCGACGTGTTTTACGAAACGCACTCCGTCGACGCGGAATGGGTCTCTTCCGGATTTTTCCAAAGCTACGGCGTGCGCTATTTTATCGACGTCACCTCTCCCGACGAGGAAAGTCTGCAAAAATTACTGCTCAGTTTTTTCCGTCGGTAAAAATTGTAAAAATTTTTCTTATTTTCGGGACAAACGACGGCTTTCATGCGTTGTAATGGTGAAAATGCCGAGAGGAGGGAAAAAAAATGAAAAAATTTACGGCAATTTTGGCAGCGCTGACGGCTTTGTTCGTTCTTTTCGCGGGTTGTTCCGGAAAGTACGGCGGTAACTATTATCCCGGTTATAACGAAATGTTTGAAGAAAACGGCGACGCGAATTACGATTACGAACAGGTTATCGAACAGCCTTTTTACGAAACGGCGAAGCAGAGCAAACACTTTTTCATGCTCGATCGCAACACCGCGAACTATTCGATGATCAGGTATCAGATCAATCAAAACATGAAAGTAAGCCCCGATTCCGTGCGGGCGGAAGAACTCATCAACTATTTCGATTACGATTACGCCGCACCCGAAACAGGGGAAAACATCAAAACCTCCACTTTTTTATTTCCCTGCCCGTGGAATGAAGAACATTATCTTCTCAACATCGGGATCAGAACGGAAAACATTAAAATCGACGCGCAAGCCGCAAACTACGTGTTTCTCATCGACGTTTCCGGCTCTATGCAGGGAACAGACCGCATCGATCTTGTCAAAACTTCTTTAAAAACGCTTGTAGAAAATCTTTCCGAAAACGACAGGATCGCCATCGTCACCTATGCTTCCGGCGTAAAAACGGTGCTCGATTCCACCCCTGCGGACGAAAAGGGTAAACAAAAGATTCTCGATAAAATCGACGATCTGAAAGCGGGCGGTTCTACCTTCGGCAGCGGCGGCATCGACCGGGCATACTCCATCGCCTACGATCACCGCATCGTCAACGGAAACAACCGCGTTATCCTGATGAGCGACGGCGATTTCAACGTGGGCGTCACCGACGGCGGAGAACTCTCTTCCGTTATTTCCGAAAAAGCGCAATCGGGCATTTACCTTTCCGTTTTCGGTTTCGGCATGGGCAACACGCGGGATACTATTTTGGAAAAACTCGCGCGCCACGGCAACGGCAATTACGCCTATATCGACAACGAAACGGAAGCGAAAAAGGTCTTTGAAAAGGATATTGCGGGTATGCTGATCACCGTTGCGAAGGACGCCAAAGCGGGCGTGACTTTCAACAGCGAAACGGTAAAATCCTACCGTCCCGTCGGTTACGACACCAAACTGATCTCCGAAGAACAGTTCAACGATCCCGATACCGACGCGGGCGAGATCGGTTCGAACCTCTGCGTGAACGCGCTTTACGAAATCGAATTATACGAAGGCGTTGAACCGGAAACGCGTCTTGCGGACGTGGAGATCCGTTACAAAGACGCCGACGCTCAAAACACAGACAAAACGGAAACGAACTTTATAAACTTCCTGCCCAATCCGACGGACGACACTTCTTTTATTTCCTGCGTGGCGGAATTTGCCCTCGTTCTGCGCAATTCGGAATATAAGGGAAACGCAAATCTGCAAAGCGTTCTCACGCGCCTCGAAGGGCTGAGCGAATATCTCGCCGCGGACGAACTGAAAGCAGAATTCAAAACCATCGTGGAAACGGCGATCCGTTCGGAATTGTATAGCTGATTTATCCGTTTCATTACGTTTCACGGTAAAAAATCACATGAAAACTTTTAAAAAAATAATTCCGATTGTCTTTTCGCTTGTCGTTATATTATTTATACTTTTAATCGTTTGCTTTGTATTGCTGTTCTCTTATTTAGAATCCTGCAATGACAATACGGAAAAATTGAATAGAATAAAGCAAGTGCAATCGGAAGTTTCATACGGTTATACGGCATACGACGGAAATAGCTTTATGAAAGACGGGGAAATCTACTATTTTCAAGAATTAGCTTATAAAATCATCGGAAAAAAATGCAAAAATTATATCTACGACGGAGGATTTACAGAAAATTATAAATATTTCTTTTATGAATACGGTTCTCATAAAAACTATTTGAAAAACTCAGACGGAAAACGAATCAATTTCATTACTTCCGACGTCGCTTTGTTTTGCGTCGATATGGAAAATATTTCCTGCAAACTCGTTTATGATTTTAAAAACGTATATCCGATAGGTTATAAGGGCAGTCAACCCGATATAGGAGATGTACTCGATGAAAACAGAATGCTGCTCCATTATAACGGGATTTATCAGATTTTAGATTTACAAAGCGGACAAATCGTTTATTCCGCCGAATTATACGAAAAGGAGGATTACGTAAATTATCAATCGATTCCTTTTCAAACGGATTTTTCTCATAATTTCTATCGTCCGAACGGAGCCGTTCTCGAATATTATGAAATCGACGGATATTCGATAAAAAAACATCTTTATACCATCACGCCGGATTGCTTAATCTCTCGAACGGGAAATTATATTTATACGTTTCATTTGAAATCTGGGAGCGGCTCTTCCTTAATATCCGAACGGTACGAATTTTTCGAATGTTACGATTTGACAAACGGTAACGAGATAGAGCTTTCCGTTTTAATCGACAGGTTGCAAGAGGAATGGGATAAAAGCCACGTATATAACGAAAAAGAAAAACATATCGTTGACGGAAAAATGTATTATTTCGAACATTTATCCGATTTTCTTAAAATCTACGATGAAAATCAAAATTTAATCGTAACGATAGACGAAAATTTCATGAGAAAAAACAGCCCTGTTTTTAACGATTTATACGATTTGTGGGTGGAAAAACACGATAAATACGAATTGTTTTATTTTGAAGTACTGAAAGAAAAACTGTTCGTCCGTTTCGACGCGAAATACTCGATGGGACGAACAACCCCCGTATACGTTTACGAATACGATATTAAAAACAATCAAATTTTTTATGTGGGTTTTTTTCCCGGTGACCGTTTGTTTCAATTTAATATCGTTCATGCAAAAACCGTTCGCAGTCAAATGACTGCGAACGGTTTTTTTATACGTAAACGATCTTTCTTTCCTTTTCCCGCGCATAGTGCACGGTATAATACGTTCCCCCCGAACGGCGTTTCAGATACGCGACCACCGTTCCCGCGCGATCGATCATATATCTGTTTCTTTCAAACATACATTCCGGCGTATATCTTTCGCTCAAAATCACCAGTTCGTCGAGTTGCCGGCACATAAAATCATAAAATTTTCTGTCTTCTTCCTGCCAATGATCGCTCTGTCCCCGATACGGCGCGCAGCCGATCAGGCGGATGGGATATTCTTTTTTTAACCTATACAGGATCTTAAAACACACCGTGTCGAATCCCGTGGCAAGCCCTAAATAAAAGGTGTCGATTTTCTTTTGAATCAACGTTCTGAACGTTTCTTCCAAATCGGCTTCGTCCAGACCGTATATCAGTTTTCTGTGTCCCGTCACCGCGGCGGCACGGAATATATCGTTCGTCGTCATAACGGATCTTTTCTCTCCTTTCCCCTTCCGCGCGGATATTCCGCAGGCGTTTTTTTGACTTTTTCGATCAGGACAATCTCCCGTTTTGCTCCTTCCAGAAGAATTTTTTCCGTTTTCCGAAATTTTCCGCCTAAGAGATTCACGGCGTTTTTCGCTTCTTCGATCTCCTCTTCGGCGTCTCCTTTATATGCGGCAAAAATTCCCCCTGTTTTCACAAACGGCAGACAATATTCCGCCAGCGTGTTCAGTCTCGCCACGCCGCGGGCGGTCACCGTATCGAAACTTTCTCTGAGTTCCGTTTTTGCAAGCTCCTCCGCTCTGCCGTTGATCACCCTTACGTTTTTCAGTTCCAAAAGTCTTGCCGCGCTTTCTAAAAACCTGCATTTCTTTCCCGTCGCTTCCAGCAGTGTGAACTCGATATCCCCCCGCAGAATGGCAAGCGGAATCCCCGGCATCCCTCCTCCGCTGCCCACGTCCAGAAGTTTTCCACCTTTCAACATATCCACAATCCATACGCTGTCCACAAAATGTTTAAGATAAACATCCCTTTCCCCGGTCACGGCCGTCAGGTTGTATTTTGCGTTTTCTTCCGTTAAAAAACAAAAAAACTTGAAAAATTTTTGTTTCTTTTCTTCCGTCATCGAAATGTTGTATTTTTCAAACAGCTGTTCCATACCGAAATTTTAACATACTTTATGAAATTATACAAACTTTTCATGATATTATCCACAATTTTTTCCCCTTACTCCCTTTTATATACTTTTTTGCCGGTCTTTTTTTTCTTTTTGTTTGCGCTCTTTCTTTTCTTTCTCGTTATCCACATCTTATCCCCGTTTTACAAGCACATCTTGTCCATATCGATTCGCCAGATTTTTCCTTTGTTATCCCGATTTATCCATAATTCCACAATCCCTATTAAGAATACTGTTTCCTATTTTAAAAAAGAATTTATTCTTGAAAGACAACGTAAAAAAGATGAAAAGCAATGCGGTTTTTTATTGATTTTTTCCGCATTTTCCTATATAATGATATAAAAAGAGAAAAACGGTTCTTCGGAGAAAAGTATGAAAGTTATTTGCGATGGTCTCGATTTATCGGATGCGGTCCTGAAAGTCGGAAAAGCGTTGGGAGTAAAAAAGACAAATCCCGTTTTGGAAGGGATATTTCTGAAGGCGAAGGGGGATAATCTCACCTTAATTGCCACCGATACGGAGCTTACCATTGAAAAAACGATCCGGGCGGACGTGATGATGGAAGGCGAAACGGTCGTGACCGGAAAATATTTTTCCGAATTCGTGAAAAAGCTCGAAAACGAACAGGTAGAACTTTCTTTGACGGAAGAAAATCTTCTGAAAATCAAATATTCCGATTCGGAAAGCGAAATGCAGTGTTTTTCGGCGGAAGAATTTCCGAAGACGGATAAAAAGATCGATGAAAATTATTTTGTGATGAAGCAGAGCGATTTCAAGCGGATCATCAATATGACGGTTTTTGCCTGTTCGCAGGATGACAGCCGTCCCATCTTGAAGGGCGTTTTGTTCGAGATTGCCGACGCACGCGTTACGGCGGTCGCGCTGGACGGATTCCGTCTTTCTCTCGCCCGTGCGGACGTCAGCGCTTTTTCCGCGGCGATGAAGGCGATTATCCCCGCAAGGACGCTCGGAGAAATTGCACGGCTTTTGGATAAGGACGATGACGAGATCAGAATCACCCTCAATAAAAATACTTTAATGGTGGAAAACGCGGGAACGACGCTCGTTTCCCGTCTGTTTGAAGGCGATTTTATCAATTATAAACAAATCATCCCTTCGGAATTTGTAAGCAACGTGCGCGTCAATGCAAAAACGCTTGAAGCCAGCGTGGAAAGAGCATCCGTTCTCGCCCGTTCCGACAGGATCAGTATCGTCAAATTCGATATCAAGGAAAATGTGATGTATGTCATTGCAAAGAGCGAGATCGGAAACGTCAACGAACCCGTTCCGGTCAACATGGACGGCAAAGATATGCTCATCGCCTTCAATTCCAAATATATCACGGAGTTTCTTAAGATCAACGAGGATGAATTCATTGCAATCCATCTCAATTCCCCCATCGCTCCCTGCGTGATCAAACCCGTTTCCGGCGATCAGTACCTTTATTTGGTGCTTCCCGTGAGAATAAACGCGTAAAAAACGTTGACAAAGACGTGAATTTTTAATATAATTATAAAACGCTGAAATAAAATATCGAAAAGAGGACAGAATCATGAAAAGAACATACCAGCCCAAAAAAAGACAGAGAAGCAAGGTACACGGTTTCAGAAAAAGAATGAAGACGAAAAGCGGCAGAAACGTTTTGAAAAGAAGACGCAATAAGGGCCGTCATCATATTTCCGCTTGATGAAAAGGTAATACTTTGGAATACAGGTTAAAAAGAAGCGAGGATTTCGACAGGGTTTTCAAAAAAGGGACGAGAGTGTTTTCAGGCAGTATTACGCTTGTATACTTTCCCGCAGATTCTTTAAAAGCGGGGTTTGCCGTTGGAAAAAAACACGGCGGCAGCGTAAAAAGAAACAGAGTAAAACGTCTGCTGAGAGAGTCATTCAGAAGTTACCTTCCCCGATTGAAAGGAGGCTTCTTTTTTGTTTTTGTACCGAAAGTCAAAGAAGAGTATTCTCTGAAAACGTTCCGGACCGATATGGGATATCTTTTTAAAAAAGCGGGGTTGTTTGAGGATGAAAAAAGCAGGAATTCTTCTCATTAAATTTTATCAGAAATGCATATCCCCCATGCTCGGCAGCAATTGCCGGTATACGCCCACCTGCTCTCAGTACGCTTTGGAAGCCGTTCTGAAACACGGGCTGATCAAAGGCTGTTTGCTGGCGGCATGGCGTATTTTGCGCTGCAATCCCTTTTCCAAAGGCGGTTTTGATAAGGTACCGGATAAAAAAAGCATCGTGAAATGGGTCTATTAAACGTTTTTTTACGTTGGATTTTTTGACAAGATCATTTTTAAGGAACGCGAAATGAACAATCTTTTGATCGCATATTATTCTTTTATAGAACCGACGATTTCCGGTCTGAACAGCTGGATCGCGGCGTTTATCAATCTGTTTCCCACCATTGTTCTCGGCGTCGTGATGTTTACGCTCGCTTTGAAACTTGTGACGTTTCCGCTGGATTTTTATTCCCGCGCGTCCATGAGAAGAAATTCCCTTAAAATGGAACAGATGCGGCCGGAACTGGAAAAACTGCAAAAACAGTATGCCGACGATAAACAGACCTATCAGATGAAGATGGCGGCGCTTTATAAAAAAGAAGGCTATTCCATGTTCGGCGCCTGTTTGCCGTCGATCATCACGCTGGTATTTTTCATCATCGTACTGAATGCCTTCAACGCCTATTCCATCCATCAGAACGTCATGTATCTTTACAATATGAATACGGCGTTCAATTCCGTCGTGGACGACGGACTTCTGGATGTGGAAGGATATATTTCCCATGAAAACGGAAAGGTGATTATCGACGACGCGGCGATCTATGAAGCGGTAAAGACGCAGAGCGGCGGCGAGATCGGTTCCGAAACCGTAATTCTCACCACCTCCCCCGCCCTGCACGTGACGTATGAGTTTTACCCCGAACCGGAAGACGGAAACGTGGGGAAAGTTACGTATTATACCGAAGGCGGATATATCGAATTTCCGCGGTTTATCCGTCAGAACGAAGAAGGAAGCTATTATTATCTGCTGAGCAAAAATCCGACGCTCGTAATGGAAGGCTTTCAAAATTCCGGACTGAAAAACGAAGCGGGACAAACCTTCCCCGAATATTACGATGCGGCAAAGGCGGAAAATGCGGATCTTACGGAAGCAGCGGCGGCGGAATTGTTTTTCAAGGACGTACAGCAGACGCGTTCGGCGGAGAAATACCGCGAAGAAGAGGAAAGTTTTTTGTGGATCAAGAATATCTGGATGCCCGATACGCCGTTTGAACATCCGGTCTATGCGAATTATACGACGTTCAATCAGAAATACAAGCTGGAACAGTATGCGCCCGATCCCGGACAGTACGACGATCTGACGGCGAAACTCGTTACGGAAAAATCGGAAGCCAACGGATATTTCATTCTGGTGGCGCTGACGGCGGGCATTTCCTTCCTGATGCAGTGGGTGATGTCGCGCGGGCAGAAAGCGCAGATGGAATTGCAGAGCGTGGACGGTCAGGGGATGATGACGCAGAAAGTCATGATGTGGATGATGCCGATCATGATGGCGTTTTTCGCATTTATGTATACGGCGGCGTTTTCGGTTTACATCATCATGAGCTCCCTCATCAGTATGCTGACTACGCTGCTCATCAACAAAGTGGTGGATATCCGCTTCAAAAAACAGATGGAAGCCGAAGCGAACGGAACGGCGAAACCCGGTCGGCGCGAAAAGGAGAAGCGGGCAAACGTCTCCTCCGTCGGCAAGGTGAAAGGAAGGGGAAAGACGGAACAGACCAAAGAAAACAGAATCGTGAAAAAAGTTGTTTTGGAACGTACCGAAAAGGGACTCGATCAGGACAAAAAGGATCATGAGTAAAAAAACGCGGAATGCGTTTTGTAAATAGCGGTAAAGACCGCAACGGAGGAAAACTATGGAATTTAAAGGTAAAACGGTGGCGGAAGCCATCGAGGCGGGCTTGCAACATTTCGGCATTGCAAAAGAGGACGCCGAAATCACGGTGATCAACGAAGAAGTGAAAGGTTTATTCGGCAAGCTCAAAAAGGAAGCGGCGGTGAATGTGGAATGTAAGCTGTCCGGCGGAAAGAGAGCGGTTGCATTTTTGGAAGAACTGTTCAGAAAAATGAACATCAACGCCAAAGCGGAACTGTTAAAGGAAGATGAAAACGTGGAAATCGACGTCATTGCGGAATCTTCCGCATCGGTGATCGGACACCGCGGAGAAGTTCTCGACGCGTTTCAAGCTCTCGCCGGCGCGGTGGCGAATATCGGCAATAAGACGTATAAACGCGTCGTGGTGGATTGCGAAGGCTATCGCGGCAAACGGGAAGAAACGCTTGTAAATCTGGCAAACAAACTCGCCGATAAGGCGGTACGCCTCGGCAGGGACGTTTCCCTCGAACCGATGAACCCTTATGAAAGACGGGTGATTCATTCCACGTTGGCGTCGCACGAAAAAGTGACCACCGTGAGCGAAGGCAAAGAACCCAACCGCCATGTGGTGATCGTTCCGAATGAAAAAAAGCCGTATGCAAAACGGGACTTTGACAAAAAGGGAAACCGTTCGTTCGGCGGACGAGGCAGAAACGAGAAGGACAGGAAAAACGACAGAAGAAGCTCCGGCTTTTCTTCCGCGCCGAGAGAACCGAAGAGAAAACCCACCACGTTCGGTACGTATCTCGGAAACAGCATGAAAAACGACGACTGATAAAAAACCCTTTCCGGAAAACCGGAAAGGGTTTTTTTTGTTTGCGGAAAAAATTTTTAACTTTATTATCGAAATGTCAATTAAGAAAAAAATTTTTTATAAGTCGTCGGCATCCTGAACGGGATCGTCGAACATATCGTATAAATCGATTCCCGTGTAAGAGCCGGATACGTCGAATCCGCTTTGATTATCTGCAATTCTTTTCTTGCGTAGTTTTCTTGCTTTTTTCAGCTTTCTTGGCAGCATTCTTAACGTTCTTCGTGTCTTTCATCGAAAATTTACTCCTTTAATTTAACTTTAACTGCACAAATCCCTGGGAAGAACCGCATAACGGGCAGATGTTCCATGCCTCTTTCAGCGCTTCCGTGTGGCCGCATTGAGAACATACCCAGAATGTGGGTTTTTCGTTCCTGAATAACGTGCCGTTTTTGAAGTTTTCATATAAAAACTTAAAGGTGAGTTCGTGCTTTCTTTCGACTTTTGCGGTTAATTCAAATTTTTTCGCAATCTCTTTATAGCCTTCTTTTTCCGCGATTTTCGCAAATTCGGGATAAATCCTTTCCGCTTCTTCATGCTCTGCCGTCATGGCAAATTTCAGACCGTCTTCGATCGTGATCTTTTCAAACGGATAACCGGCGCATATTTCTATGTTTCTTGCCGTTCCGTTCTCCTTTGTCAACAGATCGTAATAAGTCTTTGCATGGTTTACTTCGTTTTTTGCAATGGTTTTGATTTCATTCGCCAACGTGTCGTAACCTTGCTGTGTGCATAATTGAGCGATAATCTGATATCGAAGTCCCGCTTGCGATTCGCCTGCGAAAGCTCTTGCGAGATTTGTTAAGGTTTCAGAGTTCTCCATCTCTTTCCTCCTTGCGATCAGTATGTGCGTTTTTCCTCCGAATATTCCGCGTTTATTCGTTTTTACGAATTTTTTTTCGGAATTTTTCAAAAGAAGCTCCGCTCATTTCCTAACCGAAAGTAGTATGTGCCCCTTTTTCGTCTTTATACGCAAAAAAATTATTTTTTCGGGTTGCGGAACGGTAAAAAATCACCCCGCGGCGTTGAAACGCCGCGGGGTTAATTTTTTTAACGGATTCCGATGCGCGTGGCGGGAACATTCCCGGCAAGGATATCGCGAATGGAATATTTTCCGTTGGCGATGATGACCTTCGTACCGTTTGCCGCCGCGTCCTTGATGTATTCGAGCTTTGCCTTTGCGCCGTTCGCGCCTGCGCGCGACGCGCCCGAACAGAATTTTTTGTAATATTCGATGTTTTCCAACAGTTCCGCGGTGTTCTTTCCCCCGATCTCTTCGATAAGTTCTCCCGTTTTGATATCTTTATAGATGCCGTCGGTACTCGTCAGAATAAGCAGCGTTTGCGCTTTGACGAGACAGGCGATCTGTGCGGCGGTCTCGTCGTTATCCACGCCTTCCACCACTTTTTTGTTGCGGCTGAGCAGCGCCTGAATTTCCATTTTCCGGTTTTCTTCCGCGCAGACGGCGTCATTATAGTTCACGATGGGTATGGCGTTTTGCGCTTTGCATCGCAGCAACAGCGCTTTCAGAAAATCGCGCTTTAAGGGGTCGTTAAAATGCTGGTGTTCGATCAGCACCTGGCGGATGGAATAGTTCGGATCGACAAACTGGCGGTAGATCGACATCAGAACCGACTGCCCTTCCGCGGCGTAGTCGGCTTTCACGTCTTCCGCGGCGCCTTCCAGCTCCCTGCCGTGACGACGCAGATAATCGAGCCTGCCGATTTCCGTCGCGCCGCTCGTGACCCAGATATATCCCGGTTTCAGTTCGGCGGAAAGCCGCGCGATGCGCGTATAGTCGGGAAGCTGTGCTTCTATGTCGATGAGCGCCATCGAACCGATTTTGCCAACGAGTTCCACGTCGAATTTCATTTGTTTTTCCTCTCTTTTAAAGTATGACGGATCTCAGTCCCGCCAGGTATACGGCATACATCTTTTCGATGTTTTTTTCCGAAATGAATTCATCGGGCGCATGGATGTGATTGTCTTCGCCCGGGAATTCCGGTCCGAACGCCGTGCCGTTTTCAAAGACCGACGCGAACGTCGCGCCGCGCTGGCTGATCGGCTGTAAATTTTCCCCCGTGACCGCGTTATATGCCGCGGCGAGTTTTTGCACGTATTCGCTGTCCTTCGGCACATAGAGCGGATCTCTGCCCTTGATCAGCGTATAGTTTACGCCCATGGCGTCGAACAGCGGCAGAAAGTCTTCCGCTCGCATCTTTGCGGGAACGCGGAAATCCGCCGTCAGCACCAGACGGTCTTCCGTCTGCGAAATGAGATTCGGGCTAAGCGTCGCGGAGCCCGTTTCGTTGCCCGTATTCGATATTGATCTGTCTTCAAAGACGCGCAGCAGTCCGTCCACCGCTTCCCCGCGGTCCTTCATGTACCGCAATAAAGGAAGAATGGCGTTTTCGCCGAGTTCGGGATACGAGCCGTGCGCCGATTTCCCGAAACTTTCCAAGACCGATCCCGTCTGCGTAAGCCCGTGCTTTTTGAGAAGCGAGGCGTCCAGCGGGCCTTCCGCGCTCGCGTAGGCGCAGACGGCGTTGACCGCGACCCCGCCCCGTACCGAACGGAACGCGCCGCGGTACGGAATCTCAAAGATCACGCGGCAGGGACCTTTTTCGGCATACACCACGGGAAAATCTCCGTCGGGCGAAAAACCGTGTTTGGGGAAAGTTCCGCCTTTTTTCCGATAATATTCGATCTCTCCCCAGCCCGATTCTTCGTTACAGCCGACAAAAAAACGCACCTTGCGCCGAAACGGTCCCGCATTCCGAAGTTCGTTTAGCGCATACAGGCAAAGCAGCGTCGGCGCTTTATCGTCGGTGGTGCCCCTGCCGTAATAATTGCCGTCCCGGAAGGTCAGAACAAAAGGATCGCTGCTCCAGCCGTCCCCCGCGGGAACAACGTCCAGATGCCCGATTACGCCGTATTCCTCCCCCTCTCCGCATACGATCTCTCCGAGATAATTTTCATGGTTGATCGCGGTAAAACCCATACGGCGCGCGATGTCGAGAAAGGTTTCCAGCGCGCGTTTGACTTCCTTTCCGAAGGGCGCGTCTTCTTCCCGTACACCCTGTACGCTCCGAATGGCGATAAGCTCTTTCAGATCTTTTAAAAACGATGTTTTGTCTTTCATATTCTTTCTTTCGGAGCAAATCCGCTCCCGATACAACTATTGTATTCTATTTTAAAGAAAAATGCAAAATAAATCGTTGATTTTTTATAAAAATATGGTAAAATTAAACGTATGAACAGTACAAATCTTCACAGCGGACACAGAAAGCGGATGAAAGCGCGCTTTTCGGTTTATCCCGAATCGCTGAGCGATCACGAGCTTTTGGAAATGCTGTTATATCACGTCATACCGCGCAGGGATACCAACGCGACGGCGCATAAACTGTTGCGGCTCAGCGGAGGTTCGCTGAAAAAACTTGCCGAAACCGATGAAACCGTTCTCAAATCCATCGAAGGCGTCGGGGACGAGGCGGCGCGTCTGATCCGTCTGGCGGGAATTTTTGCAAAACGCGTCAACAACGAAAAGACAAAACGGCAGAAATTCGAATATAATTCCGTAAAATACAGGCTGATCGAACGATACGAGCAAGAACCGGACGAAACGATGTGGCTCTTTCTCATCGACGCGAAAGGATACATCCTTGCGGAGATTCCGTATGAAGGAAAGGAAGACGTCATCGATCTTCCCGTGAGCGAGCTTGTGGAGATCGTAGCGCTTTATAAACCGGCGGGCGCGGCGTTGGCACACAATCATCTGAGCGGGAATCCCGCGCCGACGAAGAACGACGATAAGACCACGAAGAAGATCAAAGCGATGTTTTCATTACACGGCATACACCTGTACGATCATATCATCGTGGCAGACAGAAAAACATACAGCTATCATTATGCGGGCAGGCTGTCCGCGTTGGAAAACGAGTGAAATCAAGGAGAAGGACATGAACGAAAAAGTAAGAACGAGATTTGCGCCGAGTCCTACGGGGTATCTGCACATCGGCGGATTGAGGACCGCGCTGTACGGGTATCTTTACGCGAAAAAATACGGCGGAGATTTTATTCTGCGCATAGAAGACACCGACTTACAGCGGTATGTGGAAGGCAGCGTGGAGATCATATACGACACGTTGAAGGACGCGGGCATCGTCTATGACGAAGGTCCCGACGTCGGCGGAAATTACGGACCGTATGTGCAGAGCGAACGGCGGGAGATCTATCATCAATACGCCGAAGAACTCATTCGCCGCGGCGGGGCGTACTATTGCTTTTGCGATAAGGAACGCATGGAAAGTCTCAGAGACGAAAACGGAAACTGCCGTTACGACAAACACTGCCTGCACCTTTCCGAAGAAGAGATCAAGGCGAAACTGGAAAGCGGCGCGCCTTATGTGATCCGCCAGAATATTCCCGAAGAAGGCACGGGAAGCTATCACGATCTCGTCTACGGCGATATCTCGGTGGATTTCAAGGATATGGAAGACGGGATCCTGATCAAGAGCGACGGGATGCCGACGTATAATTTTGCCAACGTCGTCGACGATCACCTGATGGGAATCACGCACGTGATCCGCGGCAGCGAATATCTTTCCTCCACGCCGAAGTATAATCTGATGTACGACGCGTTCGGCTGGCAGCGGCCGGTTTATATCCACCTGCCCCCCATCATGAAGGACGAGCGGCATAAGCTTTCCAAACGCAACGGCGACGCCAGCTATGCCGATTTCGTGGAGAAAGGTTTCGTAAAGGAAGCCATCGTCAATTACATCGCCCTGCTCGGCTGGAGTCCGAAGGAAAACGTGGAAAAAATGTCGCTTTCCGAAATGATCGAACGCTTTTCCCTCGACGGCATTTCAAAATCGCCCTCCATCTTCGACGAAGCGAAAATGCGCTGGCTTTCCGGCGAATATATCAAGGAGATGAGCGACGAGGAATTCGTCGCCCGCGGCGACGCGTTTTTCCGCAAGAGCAAGGTTTACGGCAAATACGACCTGAAGAAGATCGCCGCCCTGCTCAAAACGCGGGTGGAAACCTTCGGAGAGATCCCCGAAAAGATCGATTTTCTGGAAGAATTCGGCGAATATGACGTTGCGCTCTTCACGCATAAAAAGATGAAAACCGATGAAAACATCGCCCGGATCGTACTGCCCGCGGCGCGGGAGCTGTTTGCGTCGCTTTCTTCCTTCGATTTCAACACCCTGCATGAAGCAATGATGGGTCTTGTCGGCAAACTCGGCATGAAAAACGGACAGGTATTCTGGTGCGTGCGCGTGGCGCTGAGCGGCAGAGAATCCACCCCGGGCGGCGTGATGGAGCTCGCCGAACTTCTCGGAAAAGAAGAAAGCCTGAAACGGCTGGATTTTTCCATGAAACTGCTCGGGTTATGAAAACCCCCGCTTTTCTGGAAAAACTGAAAAAATATTCCCTCTCTTCGATCATCCGCGTGGGGTGTATCGTCGGGCTCTTTCTCATGCTCGTCATTCTTACGATCCAGGGACAGAGCCACTGGTATATCGCCCTCGCCCTCTCTCTGGGACTGCTGGCGGCGCTCTGCATCAATTTTTTCGTCAGGAAACTTGCCGTCAAATCCGCCATATACGCGCTGGAATATATCCTTTTAATGATCTATTCCGTCCTCTTTGAAGCCGGAATGCTCTCCACCATCTATTCGTTGATTCTGGTGGATTTTTACCTCAACAATTCCTTGAAATCCAATGTGGTGTTCGGCGGACTTTCCTATCTTTCTTACGTTTTGAGCATCGTTGCGCGGGCAGTTCTCTTCGATCCCGGCTGGGCGTCCGTGGCGGCGTCGCTTGCGGTGGCGGTCAACGAGCTTATCATTTTTTCCCTCGTATTCACCATCGCGAATATGCTGAACGCCATCGTGAAAAAAACCGCCGAGGCCGAAAAAAACCTCGAAGCGGTGTATGCGCGGGAAAAAAAGCTGCAGGAAGCGAACGAATATCTCAAACAGGCGGCAAAACTCGAGGAGAGAAACCGGATCGCAAAGCAGATTCACGATACCACGGGGCATTCCATCACCACGATCATCATGCAGACGGAAGCCGCCAAACTCCTCTTCGATTCCGATCCCCCGGAGGCAAAACGCAAGATTGTTTCGGCAAATCTGCAGGCGATCTCCGCGCTGGAAGAACTCAGAAAGTCGGTGCGCGTCCTCTCCGGGGAATATACGCCCTTTGATCTGTCGGCGTCTTTGGAAAAAGCCATCAACGAAACCGTCGAGGGTACCGATATCGCCATCCGCGCAAAAACCGAGAATCTCGACGTCGACGAAAATACCGCGTTCTTTTTGTATTCTTCCTTAAAAGAAGGACTCAATAACGGAATCCGTCACGGAAATTCCACGGCGTTCCTCTTTGAACTGAAAAAAAAGGACGGAAAGATCTTTTTTCTGCTTTCCGACAACGGAAAAGGCGCAAAGGATTTCAAGGAAGGGTTCGGATTGCGTACGATGAGAGAGGGCGCGGAAAAATTGGGAGGAACGGCGTCGTTTATCACCGCCGAAGGCGAAGGGATGGAGATCCGCATCGAATTGCCGGTCAGGGAAAAAGGAGAAAGTCATGATTAAAGTCATCATTGCCGACGATCAGAAAATTCTGGCGGAAGGCATCAAAACCGTTCTGGAGACCTCGAAGGAGATCCGCGTTACGGACATCGCGTGCGACGGAGAGGACTGTCTGAAGAAAATCGCGCAGAACCTGCCGGACGTGGCGCTGCTGGATATCCGTATGCCCAACATGAACGGCGTAATCGCCACGCGGGAGATCAAACGCATTTATCCGCAGGTCAAGGTGGTGATCCTGACGACCTTCGACGACAGCGATTATATTCTCGACGCCATCAACTACGGCGCGAGCGGATATTTGCTGAAAGACATCAACGCTTCGTCGCTGATCGACGCCGTCGTGAACGCTTACCGCGGGGAGCTGATTCTTCCCACCAACATCGCAAAGAAGATCACCGCGGCGGCGAAAATGGTTTCCGCGGGGAAAGAACTGAAATTGAAAAAAGCGTTTCAGCTTTCCGACAGGGAAACGGAAGTCGCCATGATGGTTTCGGAAAATTTCAACAATCGCCAGATCGCCTCCGCATTGGAGATCGGAGAAGGGACGGTGCGCAATTATATCAGCGGAATTTATATCAAGCTGGGCGCGGCAAACCGCACGCAGGCAAAAGAAATCATAGAAAATACGCTTAAAGGTGAATGACGGACAGAAAAAACGTACGCGGGCGCAAATCGAAGGTCAGCGCCCGCGTTTTCTTTTTTGCGCAGGGACAAAATCCGGCGCGGAAAGCACAACCGCAAAGAACAACCGCCCGAAGCGGCAAAGGGACAGGCATGAAAAAGGAAAAGGCATTTTCTGAAACGGCAAAATGGATTGTCGCAAAAAAAGAGTTCTCCTCCCCCGTGATCGTCAAGGAGATCGCGTCGGAAAATTTTTCGCGCGTACGCATCCGGATCTGTGGGTTGGGATATTACGAGCTTTTTATCAACGGGCGGCGGATTTCGAAAGACTTTTTCAAACCGGTATTTTCCGATTACAAGTCGCGCGATTTTTCTAAATGGCTGTATCCCCTGCACGAGGAAACGTCGCACTCGGTTTATTTTAACGAATACGACATAACGGCGCAATGGAAACGCGGAAAAAACGTGATCGCGGTGATGCTGGGAAACGGGTTTTTCCGACAGACGATGCGAAAGGCGGAAGGCAATACGGAATTTGACGACGTGTTGCCGCTGATTTACCGTGTGAGCGTAACGGACGGCGGGTGCAGGGCGGAATACGAAACCGACGGAAGCGAACGCTGTGCGGAAGGATTTATTCGGGAAAACAACCTGTTTTTCGGAGAAACGCAGGATTTTGCCGATTTTGATTCTGCTTTGCTGACGGAAGGCGCTGCGGGACGCAGAACCTGGCCCGTCGGGGAATATTGTTTTAAAGAGATTGTCTATCGGAAACAGAGATGCGCGAACGATCGGATCGTGCGCAGAATCACGCCGAAACTGATCGGGAAAAAAGACGGAAAAACGCTGTACGACGCGGGTGAAAACGTGAGCGGATTCGTTTCGTTTTCTTCCGTCGACGAAGAAGTCGGAATCGTCCATGCGGAGATTTTAAAAGACGGAAAGCCGGACTTTTCCACGGCGGGAGAAGGGCAGATCTATACGACGTGTTACCGTCACGCGCCGTACGGCATGAAATTGCACCCGTATTTTTCGTGGGGCGGCTTCCGGTATTTTGAAGTAAGCGGCGAGATCGCACATCCCGAGGTATGCGTCGTGCATACGCCCCTTAAACAGCGGGTGTTTTTCCAATGCGGAAACGAGATCCTTCAATGGCTGTTCGACGCATACCTGCGCACGCAGCTGAACAATATGCACGGAGGCGTGCCATCCGATTGTCCGCATCGGGAGCGCCTGGGATATACGGGAGACGGGCAACTGACGGCGGAAAGCGCGATGCTGTGTTTTTCTGCGAAGCGATTTTATGAAAAATGGATCCGCGACATTGCGGATTGTCAGGATATCCACAGCGGACACGTGCAGCATACGGCGCCGTTTTGCGGCGGCGGGGGCGGCCCGTGCGGCTGGGGCGGCGCGATGGTGATCGTGCCGTATGTGCATTACAAAACGTACGGCGATAAAAGCATCCTCCGCGCGCACATCGAAAGCATGAAAAAATTTCTCGATTGCGTGAAGGGATTTACGGAAAACGGACTCGTGGTGCGGGAGCGGGAAAAGGGCTGGTGTCTGGGCGACTGGTGTACGCCCGATCCCGTGCGGATTCCGGAGCCGCTGGTCAATACGTATTATTATATCCGGTGTATGCAGGCGGTGGAGAAGATGAGCGCGGAAATCGGCGAACCGCTCAGCTACGAACGGGAGATTAAGGAGAGTAAGGCGGGGCTTGTCGCCGCGTATTTTGACCGCGAGAGCGGCTCGTTTTGCGGCGGCGTACAGGGCGCGGACGCGTTTATGCTGTCCGTCGGGCTGGGCGACGAAAGAACGAAAAAGGCGCTGACGGAAAAGTACGGCAGATTGCGCCGCTTCGACACGGGCATATTCAGAACCGACGTGTTGTGTTCTTATCTTGCAAAGATCGGAGAGATCGGCTTGCTGATCGACCTGCTGACGGCGACGGGCTATCCGTCGTTTGAATATATGAAAAGCCGCGGCGCCACGACGCTCTGGGAAACCTGGGAGGGAGACGCCTCGCACGATCATCCGATGTTCGGCGGCTGTGTGAAGCATCTGATCCTCTCTTTGCCGGGCATCAGCGGGGACGCGGGGTACCGAACCGTGCGCGTGAGACTCAGGAATCTGAAAAAGCTGAAATTTCTGAAATGGAAGATCGATTTCGGCGGCCGCGCTCTTTCGATGGACGCGCAATATTCTGAAGACGGCGCCGACGTGGTACTGCATCTGTACGGCGATCTGAAGGTGAGCGTAAAAGCGGAAGAGGCGAACGTACGCTACCGCGTTATAACGCACAAAGATCCTTAGACGGGTTAATCGGAAACTCCGCAAAGCGTAACGCTTTGCGGAGTTTTTGTTTTGCAGGTGAATTATACTATTAAGTGCAACAGTTGAGGGAAAAAAGGAGTTCATACAAATCTGTGGTAAAATAGAGTTGCAA
>CALVWR010000001.1 GCA_944367565.1 uncultured Clostridia bacterium | reverse complement strand
GAAGTAGTTTAACTATGCGGTTGTCAGTCTGGCATGACTGGAAAGAAGATATTTAGCGGGGCGAAGAAGGGCAGGAAGGAAGAAGAGAAGCAAGTCCCGGGAAATATACCATAGCGGTGGCGATGGCGGTGAGGATCCACCTGTTCTCATTCCGAACACAGAAGTTAAGCTCACTTGCGCCGACAATACTTTGCGGGCGACCGCACGGGAAGATAGGTAGCTGCCGCTTCCATTGAACAAAACGGTTTGAATCTCAACGGATTCGGACCGTTTTTTGTTATTCGCTTTCTTTGCCGTCGGCGCGGCGCGCCTTTTTTGCCGCACGTACGCGCCGCCGTTCGGAATGCGGAAGAGCTGCACGGGATCCGCGCGGCGGAAAAAATTGCGACAGCGCGCGCTGACGGAGTCTTGCAACGAACGTATGCGCAGATATGAACGGCGAAAGTTCTGTTTCATCTGCGCATACGTATGATTTTATGCCTGTTTTTCGGATAGATGCGCAGATGTAACGTATGCGCATTTGTTTTTCGGCAGAAATTTCCGAAGATTTTACATAAAAAAGCCGCCTGCAGGCGGCTTTTTGCAGTTTGTTGTGACCGGTTTATTTCCTTTTGTTTTTCAGGAACGCGACGAGGAAATTGAGAACGATAAAGAGCACGGTGACCACCGCAAAGACGAGATACATCGTTCCCGCGCCGATTTCCACCCCGAAAAAGTCGAGAGAAAGGGAGTAGCTTTCCCGCAAAAAGACCTCTGCACCCGGCAGCGCGGCGGAAATCTCTTCCAGTGCGCCGCGCATGAAAAAGTTCCGGAACAGCCCCGCGGAATAGGTTCCGGGGATAAACAGAATGATATAGCCGATCCATTGCGGAAGCATGGAAAGCGGGAAATAAGCCCCGCACAAAAAGCCGATCGCCGCGCTCATGATCCCGACAAGGCCGCCGAGCGCGGACTCCGATTTGATAAAGGAACAGATAAACACGCTGATAACGGTGGCGGAAAGCGCGGAAACGACGAGCAGAGCAAGGATATTCGCCGTATCCGCAAAGGACAGGTACCACCCGCTGCAAGCGAGATAGATCAGCCCCGCAGCGAGAACCGCCGCGCAGATGACAACGGTAACGACGAAATTATATACGAAATAGGAAGCGGTGAGCACGCCCCGTTTCACGGGCGAGGCGAGCGCGTCCGCGATCACGCCGCGCTGTTTATCCTGCACCATGATGTTGTTTGCGGAAAAGGAAACGGTGATGCACGAAACGCCCATCACGCCGGCAAGCATCCAGCCGTCTATAAACGCGCCGAGCAGCTTTTCATCGACGGGCACGCCTTCCATGGCTGCGCGAAGGGAATCGAGCTGCATTTCCCGCAGGAACAGGATGAACAGAACGAGAACGATCAGGGGAGCGAGCAGGGAGAAAAAGACGGACATTTTGTCTTTCAAAAATATTTTCAGCCCCCTTCTGACCAGGAGAAACACGGTGCGTATATCGTTTTTCATGCAGGCCCTCCGATGAGTTTTTTGCCCGTAACGTTGAGAAACACATCGTCCATGTCGCCCTTTACGACCTCGAAATCCGTTAAAACCTCCCCGTACCCGGCGATGACGCGTTTTGCGTGGGCGCTGTCCTTCACGCGGATGGAATAGCAGTTGCCCGTGAATTCAAAATCCAGCCCGGCGAGTTTTTCTTCCGTTTCCCGGCTCTTCGGTTCGTACAGGCGGATATAATCGCAGGAAAACCTGTTTTTCAGGCTGACGGGGGAACCCTTTGCGGAAATCTTCCCGGCGTCTATGATCACAACGTCGTCCGCGCGGTTGGCCTCTTCCATATAATGGGTGGTCAGAAAAACCGTCATGCCCGTGCTTCTTCGCAGTTCTTCGATGACTTTCCATACCGTCATGCGCGTTTGCGGATCCAACCCGGTGGTCGGTTCGTCGAGAATGAGAAGCCCGGGGCGGTGAAGGATGCTGCGCGCCACGTCTGTCCGCCGCCTCTGTCCGCCGGAGAGTTTTCCGTAAGGCCGGTCGAGCAGGTCGTTCAAAGAGAGGAGGTCGCTCACCTCCGCAAGGCGCTTTTCCCGTTCTTTCCCGAACAGGTTGTAAAACCCCGCGCGCACGGCGAGGTTTTCCCGTACGGTGAGGGCGCGGTCGAGAATGGAATCCTGAAAAACAATGCCGATGGACGCGCGGATAAAAGCGCTCTGCGAATCGAGATCGAACCCGCAGATCTTCACGGTGCCCGCATCTTTTTTCAAAAGCGAACACATCACGTTTATGGTGGTGGATTTGCCCGCCCCGTTCACGCCGAGAAAAGCGAAAAGCTGGCCTTGCTTTACCTGAAAGGTTATGCCGTCCACGGCTTTCACTTCTCCGAAATGTTTTTTCAGATCTTCGATCTCTACCGCGTAATTCATAAATTTATTATAACATGACGGCGCGCCGCCTTGCAACGGATTTCCGCCCGTATCGTCGCCTTTTTCGAGAAAAAAGAAAGAAATGCGCGCCGAAAGACGCTTTTTTACGGATTTCGGCTATATTTCCGATCTTCCGCAGAGATAATCGATGCTCACGCCGAAATAATCGGCAAGCCGCCAGCACTCGATCACGCTCGGTTGGTTCAGCCCCTGTTCCCATCTCGATAAATTCGCCTGACTGGTGCCCACGTCTTTCGCGACCTGCCTTTGCGACAGCCCCGCTTCCTTCCGTAATACGGCGATTTTATTGTTTTTGAACGTGTATTCCATAAAGTTTATTATACATTTATGTATCTTTTCTGCTTGACAAATACATATTTGTATCATATAATAAAAGAAAAATGCGGATGCGGAGGTAAAAGTTTATGGTCGGGTTGATTTTTTGCACGATCGTGCCGTGTGTTTTGGGCGTATTTCTGGTTTTATTTACGGTATTCAGCCTTCAATATACGATCATGGGGCGGGAAACGATCCCCTTTATCTGCCGTTTAACCGACTGGCTGGACAGCGCCGGTTCGGACAGCGTGCTGCCGTTGGTCGTTCTTATTTTAATGATCCTGATCGCAATTTATTGCGTATATGCGGGGCTTGTATATCTGGGAAATTTTAAATTTCTGATAGGGGAGCCGGAGGATACCACGATTACATACGACATCGTGGAACTGTACAAAGATAAACTCAAAGTAACCGTTTCGGAAAGCAGCAGTTTTTCCGTTGCGCAGCTTTTAATGGGGCTATGGAATTATATATTGCTACCGATTTTGGCATTTGTGTTCATAACGGCATTCGGCTGGCTTGTATTTATCGTTCAGCTTATCCGTTATTTAAGGGGAACAATCGTTTTATAAGGATGAAGGCGCGCCTGTTCCGCGGAGTGGCGCGCAAAAACAAAGCGGGCGGCAACCGAAAGGTTGCCGCCCGCCTTAACTTTTTGTCGAGGATAAAACAAAAACAGCGGATAATTTCCGCTGTTTTGATGGTCGAGGTGACGAGACTCGAACTCACGACCTCTTGGTCCCGAACCAAGCGCGCTACCAACTGCGCTACACCTCGGCGTTTTCAACGCTAATACATTATATAAAATTTCGGATTATTTTGCAAGTGTTTTACCTAAGTTCCTGAAATTTTTCTTTTTTGGAGGATTTTACTTGAAAACGGAACCGTAATTTGATACAATATGAAAAAATACCGGTTGTGCGGAAGGGATATGGAGAAACTGATTCAGGATACGCAAAAATATTTTAAGGCGGCGCTTGCGCTGTCGTTATTGTTTCCCGTCGGCGTAGTGGGAATTGTTTTCGGGGCGATTCTCGCAACATGGTACGGTTGGATTATGCTGGCGATCGGGATATTGCTGGGATTGAGCGGATTTTACGTTATGCCGATCTTATGGGTGAAATTCGGTGAATATAAAAAGATGCAGCGGATTGCGCGGAGCATTACCGACGAACATGTTTACTATATCGATATGTTGTCCCAACGTTTTCAGGTAAAGCCGAACGAAATGTGCAATATGGTGCGCGCGTTGATCGCGCATCAGTATATTCAGGGATACGTTTTCAACAACAACCGATTCGTCATGAAACTGCAGCAGCGTACGGCAAGCGTACATTGTCCGAATTGCGGATCGAACGTCAACGTATACGGGGCGGACGGCGTGTGCGAACATTGCGGTACGTTGGTAAAAAACCCCAACAGGAAAATCGTGCACGAAGTCAGAGCGGACGAAGTGTTTTTCCGCGCCGTCGTGCTGAAGGAATGTACGGTTTATCCTACGGTATACGATGAAACCGCGCAGGGATTTGCGGCAAGCGATATCATACGGTTTGTCAATGTAAATTCCGAAGAAAAACATTACGATGAAATCAGATCGCTTTTATTTGCCGATACATTTAAAAAACTGATCCGGGAAAACGGCGTTGAGAAATTCGGTTTTACGAAGAAAGAAACGAAAAAGCTGATTAAATTTCTTCGCAGAATTTACGGGGATAAGGAAAAGAAATACGGCGTTGTAGGATTGGAGCTGACGCCGACGGATTTCAGCGAATAAGGAAAGAAGACGGAAGATCGGGATAATCAACGTAAAGGATTCGGGAAAAAAGAAGCCGGAATCGCCCCTCGCGGAAAACGTTACATTGCGGGGGATCGCTTGACTTGAAAGTCCGTTCCGTGTTAATCTAAGAGAGAGGAAGTTCGGTCCGGGAGTGCGGAAAAAATGAAATTACATGAATTAAAGATCGGTCAGAGCGGAAAGATCACGAAAGTCGGCGGAGAAGGAGAACTTCGTTGTCGGCTGCTGGATATGGGATTGATCCCGGGAACGGCGGTGAAGGTCGTCAAGATCGCGCCGATGGGGGATCCGATGGAGATTCGTCTGCGCGGTTATGAGCTGACGTTGCGGAAGGAGGACGCCGCGAAGATCGAAACGGAGGCGGAAAAAGAATGAAGTTTGCGTTGGTGGGAAATCAGAATTGCGGCAAAACGACTTTGTTCAACCAGCTGACGGGATCGAACCAGCATGTCGGGAACTTCCCGGGCGTGACCGTATCGAGCAAGACGGGGGAGATCCGCGGCTTGAAGAATTGCGAAGCGGTCGATCTGCCGGGCATTTATTCGTTGCGGCCGTTTACGGGGGAAGAGATCGTCACGCGGGATTTCATTATCAACGAAAAGCCGGAAGGGATCATCAATATCGTCGACGCGATGAATATCGAGCGCAATCTGTATCTGACGTTGCAGATTCTGGAAATGCGTGTCCCGACGGTGATCGCGCTTAACATGATGGACGAAGTCCGCGCGAACGGGGGGACGGTGGATATTAAGAAGCTGTCCGACGAGATCGGGGTGCCGGTCGTACCGATCAGCGCGGCGAAAAACGAAGGAATAGACGAACTTGTTTCCGTGGCATATGAAACGGCGAAGAACAAGGTGCTGCCGAAACGGGTGGATTTTTGCGAGCAAGGGGCGGTGCACCGTTGTATTCATGCGGTGACGCACCTGATCGAGGATCATGCGGAGGCAGCGGGAATAGCCGCGCGGTTTGCCGCGGTCAAAACGGTGGAAGGGGATAACGACATCGTATCTCGGTTGGAGATCAACGAGAACGAGCGGGAGATGATCGAACACTCCGTCATAGAAATGGAGGCGGAAAGCGGTACAGACAGGAACGCGGCGATCGCCGCGATGCGGTATGAATTTATCGAAAAAGTCGTGGCGGACGCAGTCAAAAAGCCGGAGGAAAGCAAGGAGCACAAGCGGAGCGAGAAGATCGACCGTATTCTGACGAACAAATACCTTGCAATTCCGATTTTCATCGCAGGGATGCTGCTGATCTTTTTCCTGACGTTTGACGTGATCGGAAAATGGCTGAGCGATCTTCTGGCAATGGGGATCGACGCGCTGAGCGGGCTCACGGCGCGGGGGCTGGACGCATGGGGCGTAAATCCCGTGATCCGCAGTCTGGTGATCGACGGGATCTTTGCGGGCGTGGGAAGCGTGCTTTCTTTTTTGCCGCTGATCGTGGTGCTGTTTTTCTTTCTTTCCATTCTGGAAGATACGGGATACATGGCGCGCGTTGCCTTCGTGATGGATAAACTTTTGAGAAAGATCGGCTTATCGGGCAGGAGTTTTGTGCCGATGCTGATCGGTTTCGGATGTACCGTGCCCGCCGTAATGGCTACGCGTACCCTTTCTTCCGAGCGGGACAGAAAGATGACGGTGCTTTTAACGCCGTACATGAGTTGTTCGGCGAAGATTCCCATCTATACCGTGTTCACGGCGGCGTTTTTTCCGAAGTACCGCGCTCTCGTCATGCTGGGACTTTACGTGTTCGGCATGATCATGGGCGTTCTTATTGCCCTGGCGTTCAAGCGTACAAAATTCAAAGGGAATCCCGTTCCGTTCGTCATGGAATTGCCGAACTACCGTTTTCCTTCGGCAAAATCGGTCGGGCTTCTGCTGTGGGATAAGGCGAAGGACTTTCTCGTCCGCGCCTTTACCGTGATTTTTCTTGCGACCATCATCATCTGGTTTCTGCAGACCTTCGATTATCGGCTCAACGTTGTGGCGACGAGCGGAGAAAGCAGTATTCTCGAACTGATCGGCCGTCTGATCGCGCCGATTTTTACGCCGCTGGGATTCGGGGACTGGCGGGCTTCCACCGCGCTGATCGCCGGCTTTACGGCTAAAGAATCGGTCGTCAGCACGCTCGGCGTTCTTCTCGGCGTGGGAAGCGGCGATCTGACTGCCGTGCTTTCTTCCCTTTTTTCGCCGCTCACAGCCGTCAGTTTTCTTGTTTTTGTGCTTCTGTATACGCCGTGCGTTGCGGCGATCGCGGCAATCAAACGGGAATTCAATTCCGGCTGGGCCGCGGCTTTCGTGGCGCTCTTGCAATGTGTTCTCGCCTATGTGGCGGCGTTTGCGGTTTACACCGTCGGCTCTTTAATCACGGCCGCGCGCGGATTCGGAGCGGCGGATATCGTACTTATCTCCGTCATCGCACTCGCTGTCGTGCTCGATATCGTGTATGTCGTCAGAAAAAAACGGCAGGGTAAATGTATCGGCTGTTCGGGAGAGGGGTGTGCGTCTTGTAAACTGAAAAAGAAAAAATAATGCCGGGAAACGGCGCGTATTGTTGCGATTTTTTTATTCTTATATATTCATGTAAAATTTCATCATGAACGGCAAGGAACGCAGAGGGGCGCGTCCGGATTTTTCCGGACGCGCCCCTCGTATTGAATAAACCAGAAAATTCTTTGTTGTTTCCGTCGGTCTGCCTTGCGTTTCGCCCGCGGGATCCCGTCTTATCCGACGGCGCGCTTGTCGTCGGGTCTGACAAGGCGACGGATGAGGGCGATTTGCCAGCCGATCGGCAATGCGGAGAGAAGTTTTAACAAAACGTTGTTGTGGACGGAACAGATGGATTTCGGATGTTTTTTCAAAGCGAGTTTGTAAATTTTGACTGCAATGACGTCGGGGGAGAGCATTTTGCCCGTAAATTTTTCCATGATTTTCTGGAACTTGTCGGCTTGTCCGCCGAAAAGCAAACTTTTTTCGCTCATCTGCCGCATGGCAGGGATGCTGCTTTCGGCAAGCGGCGTTTTTACCGCGCCCGGGCGCACGGTGATGACCTTTGCGCCCAGCATACCCGCTTCGTGTCTGAGCGCCTGGGCGTAGGCGTCGAGCGCGGTTTTGGACACGGCATAGATGCCGTTAAAGGGAAGGGGATCCAGCGTTGCAACCTCGCTTGTCGTGATGAAAATTTTTCCGTTTTTCCGAAGAAGCGGGAAAAAAATCTTGTTTACGAGCATGGCGCCGAGAACGTTTACGCGGAAAATTCTGCACAGTTTTTCCTGTGAAACTTCCAGAAAGTTATCCATTAAAAACATTCCCGCGACGTTGATGATACAATCGAGTTTTACCCCGCGAGTATCGAGGTCCTCACGGACGGCAAGCAACGCGGATGCGTCGGTGATGTCCGCCGTATACGAAAAAAGATTCGTACGAAGCGGCGTCGTTCGAATGTCCAGCGCGTATACGCTGTGTCCGTTTTCCGCAAAGACCTTCGCAACCGAAGCGCCGATGCCGCTGTTCGCGCCCGTGACGAGTACGTTCATGTCTGCCTCCCAAGTGCTTTAAAATTCCAGGGGGATGCCGCGCTGTTCCGCCGAAAAGAGCGCGTCGATAAACTGCCTTGCCCGACGCGGACTTCTGCCGCCTTTGGAAATCGCCCACTGTTCCGCAAGCCGCAGGATCTCGTCTTTCGGCGTGACCAGACGGCAATCGTCGGCAAGCTGGCTTACGATGGAAAGATATTGCGGTTTTGTCGTGGTGGCGAAAAGCACGGTAAGACCGAATCGGTCGGATAAGGAAAGCTGTTCCTGCATACATTCGTTTTCGTGAATACTGTCCTTGCGGTCGGAAAAACTTTCCTTGACGATGTGTCGGCGGTTGGACGTGGCGCACACGATGGTGTTTTTGCCTTTCACGCCGAAACTGCCTTCCAGTGCGGCCTTGAGAGAGGTAAACCGTTCGTCCCCTTCCGTCAAAGATAGATCGTCGATATATATGATGAATTTCAAAGGCACCGCGCTGAGCTTTTCCTTGAGCAGCGGAAGCGAAAGCAGTTGTTCTTTGTGCAATTCCACGATGCGCAAGCCGTTTTTGAAATATCGGTTCGCCATGGCGTGTATGGTGGAGGATTTTCCCGTGCCGCGTTCGCCGTATAAAAGCATATCGAGCGCGGGAAGTCCGCCGAGAAGATTTTCGATATTCGCCGCAATGAGTTTTTTCTCTTCCTCGTAATCTTTCAGGTCGGAAAGTTTGATCTCCGGCGCGTTGACGATGGGCGTAATCTGTCCGTTTTTAAAAAGGAATGCACCGTAACGGACATAATCGCCGTAGCCGTACTGTCTGTAAAAACCTTCGAGGCGGTTTACGCTTTCTTCAACGGGCGCGGAAAAACGATCGTTGGGTTCTCCCAAACGGAAAAATCTGCCTCCGCTCTTTTCCTCGGCTTTTTCCGCCGCGGCAAAGAGAATTTTAACGTCCTCCAGGAATGCCGATTTCAAATAGGAATTGCATCTGCCCTCCGCCGCCGCACGGGAAAAGGGATTTTCGTCGTAAAGAATCAGATCGGTCAGCGCCTGCAGAAGGGAATTTTCTCCGCCGTATTCGTAAAGGGCGGCAAAAAATTCGTCCGCGCGGGAATTGATGGGCTCGTCGTAAAAGGCGAGGAGCTTTTCCGTAAGGGGCACAGTGTGAAAATTTTTCAGAATTTTGAGTTGCGTCATAGCAGCGATCCTTGTTCTTCGATCATTTTGAATACAGTATAAACCATTTAGGTGGCAAAATCAAACGAAATGGAAGAAATACCGAAAAATAAACGAGATAATTTGACATTGCGGATAAATCGGAATATAATAGAAACATCAAATGGAAGAAAAACGGAGGAACAGAAATATGGTTACGGAAAGCAGCGCTAAAATTTATCATGAAAGCGATTGCGATTTGAATCTTTTAAAGAAAAAGACCGTTGCGATCATCGGATACGGTTCGCAGGGACACGCGCACGCGCTTAATCTTCGCGACAGCGGGATCAAAGTCGTCGTCGGACTGAATAAGGGCGGAAGAACGTGGCCCATTGCGGAAAAAGCCGGTTTTGAAGTGCTTCCCGTTGCGGAAGCGGTCAAAAAAGCGGACGTCGTGATGATGCTCGTTCCCGATGAAAAGCAGGCGGATATCTATAAAGAATCGGTGGAACCGTATCTTACGGAAGGGAAGTATCTTGCGTTTGCACACGGCTTTAACATTCATTTCAAACAGATCGTTCCCGCAAAGACGGTGAACGTGTTCATGATTGCGCCCAAGGGCCCCGGTCACACGGTGCGCAGCGAATATGTGGAAGGGCACGGGGTTCCCGATCTGGTTGCGGTACATCAGGACTACACCGGCAACACGCTGGACGTTGCGTTGGCGTATGCGCTCGGGATCGGCGGCGCCCGCGCGGGGGTTCTGGAAACGACCTTCAAATGCGAAACGGAAACCGACCTTTTCGGCGAACAGGCTGTGCTTTGCGGCGGCGTTACGGCACTGATGAAAGCGGGCTTTGAAACGCTTGTCGAAGCGGGGTACGATCCGAGAAACGCATATTTCGAATGTATTCACGAAATGAAGCTCATCGTCGATCTGATCTACAACGGCGGATTTTCCAAAATGCGTTACTCCATTTCCGACACGGCGGAATTCGGCGATTATGAAACGGGAAAGCGTCTGATCACCGACGAAACCAAAAAGGAAATGAAGAAGATTCTGCACGAGATTCAGGACGGCACGTTTGCGTCGAAGTGGATTTCGGAAAACAAGAGCGGCGGAAGGGCGCATTTCAACGCGTGCCGCGCGATGGAAGCGAGCCATCAGCTCGAAGAGGTGGGTGCGGAACTGCGCAAACTCTATTCTTGGAACAACGAAGACAAATACAGCGAAACGAAATAAGTTCACTAAAAACGGCGCGGTTCTTTGCGCCGTTTTTTTTCTATGCGAAGCCGGAAAGGAAATGCCGTTTCGGACAGGAGAACGGCAGGGTAAAACAGAGAAACCGGATTTGTTCATTCCGCGAAAGGGCGGAAAGCGGAGCTTTGTCGCCGCCGCGTCAAAAAGAGGACGGCACCGCAAAATCGTTTGACAAAACCGCCCTGAGGGGTATACAATGTTATCACCTGAATCGGAAGGTGCGCCTGACGGTAAAGGGCAAGTACCGTTTATACGTCCGTTTGTTGCGGCCGGTATGCCTTATTCCCGCGCTTTCCGCGGGAAATTTTTGTTAAAGAGGTGTTTTTATGAAAAAATTGATTGCATTACTTTTATCCGCATTGCTGATTTTCAGTTTTGCGGGATGCAATGAAAATTCCGAAAAAGGAAAGAACGAAGAACCGGCAGTCGAAGTTTATATGCCGGACGGGGCACCCGCGCTTGCGATGGCAAAGCTCATCAAGGGCAACGAACAGTTCGGAAAACGCGTGAATTATACCGTCGTGGCGGCGGCGGATATCGGGCCGGCAGTGGTGCAGAAGAAAGCGGACGTCGCCATCATGCCCGTCACGGCGGCTTCCAAAACCATCGGGAACGGAGAAAATTACGGGATGCTGGGCGTAGTGACGCACGGGAACATCTATGTGATGAGCAGCAGCGAGATCGGAACGCTTGCCGATCTGAAAGGACAGGTGATCGGCGTGATCGGGGAAGGGCAGGTGCCGGACGTCACGTTCCGTTCGCTGTTGGCGCAAGAAGAGATCGGCTACGAGGTCGTGGACAACAATCAGAGTCCGGCTGCGGACAAAGTGGGCATCCGTTATTTTGCGGACGCGTCCGCAATGCTGCCGGCGATGAAAACGGGTCAGCTTGTCAACGGATTACTTCCCGAGCCCGCCGCAACGAAGATTACCACGATGAACGCCTCCGTTTCCATGAAGATCGACGTGCAGCAGGCGTACGGCGGGGATTATCCGCAGGCGGTGCTGGTGGCGAAGAAATCGCTTGTTGAAAGCGACGCGGCTTTTCTGAACGCGCTGATGACGGCGATCGAGGAGAACGCGGCATGGATCGTCGCGGACGATGAGAACGCCGCGTCCGCGGTGGACGCCATCAATTCCAGATTGGCTCAAGGCGTGACGGCGTCTTTGGATAAGACGGCGATCACGAAAACGGTTGTGGAAAACTGTAATATTTATCTGCAAAAATCCGCCGATGCGAAATCTGCCGTCATCGCGTATCTTGCGGCGATGAAAGCCGTGGATAACGATGTGGCAAATCCCGTTTCCGACGCGTTTTTCTGTACGCTTTCGTAAATCGGCATGAAAAAAGGCGATAAAATCACGAAAATTGCAGTTCCGATCGGAACAATCGGATGTATTCTGGCAATCTGGGCGATCGCGGCGGCGATCGCCGGAGAGGATCTGATTCTGCCCCGTCCGCTGTCCGTATTGCGGGAATTTTTCCTTCTTTTTGCGGACGGAGCGTTTTATCGCGCTTATTTTGCGACATTGGGGCGCAGTCTGATAGCGTTTGCGGTATCGTTCGTGCTGGCGTTTTTAGCGGCGGCGGGCGCGAGATCGAACGCGGTTTTCAACAGGGCGGTGACGACGCTTCTGCCGTTGATCCGCGCATTGCCGACGGTGGCGGTGGCGCTTCTTTTAGTGCTGTGGACCACGAGCCGTGCGGCGGCGGTGATCGTGACGATGCTCGTCGTTCTGCCCACGCTTTACACGAACGCGGAGAACGCGTTAGGTGCGGTGCCGGAGGAACTTAAGCAAATGTGCCGCGTTTACCGGATCCCGAAAAAGAAGCGGTTTTTTGCGATATACTTGCCGATCGTTGCGCCCTCTGCGGTCAGCGCCGCGGGGGCGGGACTTTCGCTGAATGTCAAGCTGATGGTTGCGGCGGAGGTCATTGCCGCGGTATCGCAGGGGCTGGGCAGAGAGCTGAACCGCGACAAGATCAATTTTGAAACGGCGCATATGCTTGCCCTGGTGCTGGCGGTGGTTCTGACGGGGATCGTCGTCGAACTTGCGGCGAGGATGATTTCGCGCGCAATGGTAAAAAAATATGCTGATTCTTGAGAAGATCGGAAAAAAATACGGGGAACTTACGGTTTTTGAAGATTTTTCCCTGTCGGTGGAAGAGGGAGAAACGCTGGCGATCCTCGGAGACAGCGGTGCGGGAAAGACGACGCTTCTGAATCTGATTGCGGGATTGACCGATTTTGAAGGGACGATTCGGAATCTGCCGGAAAGGACAGGCTATATTTTTCAGGAAGACCGTCTTGTCCCGCATTTTACCGTACTGGAAAACCTGAAGCTGGTGGCGACGGAAGAGAGCGCAACATCTGCATTGCGGAAAGCGGGGCTTGCGGACTTTGCGAAAGAATATCCGGCGCGTCTTTCGGCGGGCATGAAGCGGCGGGTGGCGATTTTAAGGGCGTTTTTATATGACGCGCCTCTGTTATTGATGGACGAGCCCTTTCGGAATCTCGATCTGACGCTGAAATACACGCTGATGGATTTTTTCAGACAACTCAGATTAGAGCGCGATGTGACCGCGCTGTTCGTGACGCACGATGTGGAAGAAGCGGTTTGTCTTGCGCAGCGGGCAATCGTGCTGGAAAAAGGCAAGATCGTTCAGGATATAAAAATCGGCGACGGAAAAGAAGCGTCGGGCATTTTGAGAGGATATTTTCTCGAAAAACGGACATAGAAGAGAAAAAAGAGCGGAAACGCTCTTTTTTTACGGGAAAATGTCGATAAAAAATTTTGCCGAAAGTTTTATAAAAACATTGTAAATTTGCCCGATGTTTGGTATAATTTAATGGAATCTATTGCTTTGTCGGCGCGTCGCGACGCGTCGGGAAGAACGCAGTAAAACAGGAAAGGAAATGGACAAACGGGAAGATAAAAAACAAAACGCGATCTTTACCAAAGAATTTGCGGGAATGGTCCTCATATTATTTGCCACATTGCTTCTGGTGTGTATGCTTACGGGGGAGGCGGTTTTTTCCACGCCGGGGCAGTATGTATGCGCGTTCATGTTCGGAACGTTCGGATACGCGGCTTTCGCCGTCATTGCGGGAATGTATACGGGCGGGATTCGTCTTGTCACGGGGAAGAAAATTTACAGAGCGGGGAAAAAGAGTGCGCTATGTCTGGTATCGGCGGCGCTGATCTTGCTGCTGATCAATACGATCATGCTGCGCGCTTATGCGGGAGAAGGATACGGCGGTTATCTGGCGGGAGCTTACGAAGCCGGCGCAAACGGCATTGCGGGAGCGACGGCGGGCGGCGCGCTTTTTGCGCTGGCGGGATATCTGTTTGCGGGACTTCTCGGAAATGCCGGTGCGTATGCCGTAGAGGGGATCTTCACGGCGTTGGCGCTTTATTTTACGGTGCGCGCGTTTTTGCCGGATACGAAGAAAGCGGCGAAGCGGGAGAGCGCGGGCGCCCGTAAGGAATACGGATTGGAATACAAGGATTATCCCGTGGAGGACGCCGTACCGGATCCCGAGCCGAAGAAGCCGGAACTGTATGTAGGCGTGGATAATTTCGAGCTGAAGACGAAAAAGCAGCAGGCGGCGGCGGAGAGAAAGCCGGACGCGTTCAAGATTCTTTATCCCGACAAGGCGAAGGAAGAATCGATGGCGAATACGCCTTCGCTGGGTTATTCGGTGAATACGCCGATTTCCGCAGAGGACGATTATAAAAAGAAGATCGAATACATCAAGACGCCGACGACCATCGATCTCAAGGCCTATCCGTTTACGACATCGGCAAAATCTGCGGGCAAGGACGACGGCGGATATACGCGCATTTCGGAGCCGGTGAAGCCGACGGAGAAGAAAGCGGCGGAACTTCCGCCCATGTTTGAACACGACGATACGTCCTATACGGAAGACGAATCGGGCAAACGGGGTGCGCAGTACGAGCGGTACAGCGAGATTTCCGAAGTGGAAACGGAAGAAGTTGCGGCGCGACCGATCGAGGTTTTCGGAAGACGTGCGGCGGAGAACGCGCCGGAGGAGAAGGAAGCGCCCGCAAGGGATGCGGGAAGAACGCGTTCCATCTTCGGAGAAGAGAAACTTGCCGAAACGAACGTTCCGGAATTCGGGGATACGCGGCGGGATGAGGAGAGCGCGGCGCCGGCGGAATCTTTTTCCGTGCGGGGCGGACGGCGCTCGCTGGCGGAAGAACGGGAGCCGATGGGGGAAAGGAAGATCGCGGAGCGGGGACGGACGGAAAACGCAATCTCCGCGGGAGACGACGTTTTGCCGACTTCCCGCGCGACGGCACACGCGTTTACACCGCAGAAAGAAGAGGAGAAAGCGGAAGAGGAAGGCTTTAATCCGCCTGTCGGCGTGAAGTATAATCGTCCGCCTCTGGATTTATTCAAGACGTACAGACAGGATCCGAATGCGCCGCAGGAGGATTATGAAGAAAGAAGCCGGATCATCGAACGGACGCTGTCGGAATTCGGCATCGACGCGCAGGTGGTCAATTATGTACACGGACCCACCGTGACGCGTTACGAGCTTTCTCTGCCGGCGGGCGTTCCCGTCAAGAAGGTCCCGAACCATGCGGACGACATTGCGATGCGTCTGGAATCCGCCACGGGCATCCGCATCGAAGCGCCGATCCCCGGGAAAAATCTCGTGGGGGTAGAAGTGCCCAACAAGGTCAAAACGACGGTCGGGCTGCGCGATATTCTGGAATCGGATTCCTTCCGGAAGGATAAGCCCGGCGCTCTTACGTTTGCGCTGGGAAAGAACCTCGTCGGCGAAGCGGTCACGGAAAATCTTGCGAAAGGTCCGCATTATCTTGTCGCCGGTTCGACGGGTATGGGAAAGAGCGTATGTCTCAATTCCATGATCATCAGTCTGATCACCAAATATTCGCCGGAGGAGCTGCGGCTCATTCTCGTCGACCCGAAACAGGTGGAGTTCAACGATTACGAGCATCTGCCCCATCTGATGATCGACGAAATCATCACCAATGCGCAGAAAGCCATCGCCACGCTGCAGTGGGCGGTGGACGAAATGGAATCGCGGTATGCGATATTCCGCGAAAACGGCGTAAGGGACATCAACGAATATAACGAATCGGTTGCCAACGAAACCATTCCGAAGGTTCCGAAAGTCGTCATTATCGTCGACGAGGTTTCCGACCTGATGCAATACAACCGCAGAGATCTGGAAGCCAAAATCCTTTCCCTTTCGCAGAAAGCGCGCGCGGCGGGGATCCACCTCGTGCTTGCCACGCAGCGTCCTTCCGTGGACGTCATCACCGGCGTCATCAAGGCGAATCTGCCGTCGAGGATTGCATTCCGCGTTTCCAACGCCGCCGATTCGGCGACGATTCTGAGCGAAAGCGGCGCCGAAAAACTGCTCGGCAACGGCGATATGCTCTATAAAAATGCGCAGATGCCGAAATGCGAACGCGTGCAGGGCAGCTATATTTCTTCTTCGGAAGTCAAAGGCGTGGTAGCATATATCAAAGAGCACAACGAGTGTTATTTCAATACGGCGGCGGCAAAAGCCATCGAAGAATCCATCCGTCCGAAGGAAAACGAAGCGGCGGAAGAAGAAACCGTTTCCGAACGCGGCATCAGCGAAGACAAGCTCTTTATCGACGCGCTCCGGTATGTGATTACGGCGGGAAGCGCTTCAATTTCCATGTTGCAGCGGCGGTTTTCCGTGGGATATTCCAAGGCGGGTTCTCTGGTCGACCAGATGGACAGAATGGGGTATATCTCCCCGTTTGACGGCGCCCGCGCGCGGCAGGTACTGATCACCAAAGAGCAGTTTGAGGAAAAATACGGCGCCTTATGACAGACACGAGAAAGAAAGCGGGCGTCATTTCGCTGGGATGCGATAAAAATCGCGTCGATACCGAAAAAATGCTTGCGCGTTTACGGGAAAAATACGACCTGACATCCGATCCGGAAGCGGCGGAGATCCTCGTTATCAACACCTGCGCGTTTCTCAATGAGGCGCGGAAGGAGGCAATCGGGGAGATCCTCGACTGCGCGCGGTTGAAAACGTGCGGCAGACTGGAAAAACTGGTGGTGACGGGCTGTCTGCCGCAGAAATTCGTAAAGGACCTGTGGGACGGGTTACCGGAAGTGGACGTTTTTGCGGGAATATCCGATTACGGGGAGCTGGTCGACGCCATTGAAAAAAGCTATGCGGGTACGCGGGTAAATATCGTGGGAACGCCGGGCGCAGAACCCGATTGCGGGCGGGTGCGCACGACGGAAAATTATGCTTATCTGAAAATTGCGGACGGCTGTTCCAATTTCTGTACATATTGTCTGATTCCGAAAATACGCGGCGCGTACCGTTCGGTCAGGGAAGCGCAACTGCTTAACGAAGCGCGTGCGCTGGGGCGCGTGAAGGAGCTGATCCTCGTTGCGCAGGACGTCACCAAATACGGGACGGATCTTCCGGACGGGGAAAACATCGTACGGCTGATCAAAAAACTTTCCGCTCTCGATAACGTGGAAAAGATCCGTTTGCTGTATTGTTATCCCGAAAGCGTGAGCGAAGCGCTGATCGGGGAAATCGCGTCCAACGACAAGCTCGTGAAATATATCGATATCCCTCTGCAACATGCCGACGACGGGGTTTTGAAACGCATGAACCGCAAGGGGACGTACGAAAGTTACCTCGCGCTGGTCAGAAAGCTGAAAGAGCGCATTCCGGGAATCGCGATCCGCAGCACGTTTATTGCGGGGTTCCCGGGAGAGAGCGAAGAAGCGTTTTCGAGGCTGACGGCATTTCTGAAGGAAGCCGAACTTTTCAACGCGGGATTTTTTGCGTATTCCCGTGAAGAGGATACGGCGGCAGCGCGGATGAAGGAGCAGATTCCTGCGCGGGTGAAGAAGGCGCGGGTAAAAAAGCTCTATGCCGTACAGAAAGAGGTTGCCGCAATGCAGCTGAAAAAGATGGAAGGCAAGGTACTGCAGGTGTGCGTGGACGCGTTTGAGGATGTCTGCTGGTCGGGAAGAGCATATTGCAACGCGCCGGCGGTGGACGGCAAGGTGTATTTTACGGGCATCGGAGAATTCGGCTTGGGAGATACGGTCAACGTAAAGATCACGGGCTTCCGGGACTACGATCTTTACGGGATTTTGAGCGAATAAATTAAAGGGGAATCATATGCAGGAATACGAATACAAGGTTGCGATCTACAAAAAGTTGATCAAGGCGGAGCGGGATATGAACAAACTTGCGGAAGACGGCTGGCGCGTTCATCAGACGCATCTGGAAGAGCCGAGCGGTGCGCTCATCGTCGTTTATGAAAGGAAGTACAAGGCGTAATATGAATTTACCGAATAAACTTTCGTTGGCGCGGATTTGTCTGATCCCGGTTTTTGTCGTTTTGTTTTATGTAAATTTTCCGTATCATCACATTGCCGCGGCGGCGGTATTCGTCATTGCGGCGTCCACCGATTTTATCGACGGGCATATCGCGCGCAAATACAATCTGGTCACGAATCTCGGAAAATTTCTCGATCCCATCGCGGATAAAGTGCTTGTGAGTACGGCGTTTATCGTCATGCTGACGGACAGCGCCATACTTTACCCGTCGGAAGGCGCGTTCTGGCTGCCGGTCTGGGGCGTGATCGTCTCGGTGATTCTGGCGCGGGAGCTGATCATCAGCGGATTCCGCACCGTCGCTGCGTCGAGAAATCTCGTCCTTGCCGCCGATAAGATCGGCAAGATCAAAACGGTGTTTCAGGATACGGCGATCGCCGTGCTGCTGGTCGGAGGCGAGCGGTTTTTCGATCTGAGTTCGGATCCGTTGCTCCTTACGGGCGTCGGCCTGCTTGCCGTCGCAACGATCCTCACCATCGTTTCCGGCGTCCATTATATCGTGAAGAATTTCGCGGTATTGAAAGAGGAAAAATGAAGACCGCGTTAATCAGTTTCCGGGACATCCGGTTAAATTACGATTCCGAAGCGGAAGAAAGCCTTGTATGGGCGTTCAACGCGGGGGGGATTCATATCGACGATATCACCGTGCTTTCGGTGAAGGACGATCTCGGTTTCAGTAAGCGTTTTGCGGAACTGGAGCCGATCTACGACAACATCGTCATTCTTTGTTCAAACGAAACGACGTTCGACGTAAAGGGGTTCATCGCGAAGAAATTGGGCGTGGGGTTGAAAGAGAACGTCAATGCCCGTAAATTTATCGAAGAATATAACGAAAAAACCGGCGGAACCGGCGGGTCGGAATACGCGCTCTTGCCCGAAGGAAGCACGGTGATTCCGAATTTTTCGGGGATATTTCAGGGCTTTTTGGCGGAAGGCGATTATACGGTCACGCTTTTGCCGAACGAACCCGCCGCATTCGGTGCGATGTGCGTCAATTATATTCTGCCGTATTTCGAGAAGAAATACAAAATCCGTTACGACAGAATCACATTGAAATTATTCGGCGTGAAAAAAGGGGAGTTGGAGCCGGTTTTGCGGGAAGCGCAGAAGATCGCAAAAAACAAGATCGGCTACAATACGGAATATCGATACGGAGACGTGCGGCTGAATCTCGTTTACGACAACAATACGCCGAAAATGCTTGCGGACGATGCGGTGCGGCACATCGTGTCGACATTCCGCGAACGCATCTATGCGGAAGAGGATTTTTCTTTGGAAAAGTGTCTGTTCGATCTGCTTTCCATGCACAGGAAGAAGATCTCCTTTGCGGAATCGTTTACGGGCGGACGGCTGGCTGCGGCGCTGATCACGGTGCCGGGCGCGAGCGAAGTGCTGAACGAAGGCGTAACGGCGTACAGCAACCGCGCGAAAGTGCGGAGGCTGAACGTGAAGGAAGAAACGTTAAAGGAATTCGGTGCGGTGAGTTCGCAGACGGCGTTTCAGATGGCGGCGGGGCTTTTGGAAGATCCGGAGACCGATATCGCCGTTTCCACGACGGGGCTTGCGGGACCGAAATCGGACGACAGCAAAAAACCCGTGGGTTTGGCGTATATCGCCGTAGGCGGTCGGAGCGGGATCCACGTGCATAAGATGAATTTTTCGGGGAACAGGGAAGAGATCACCGAGACGGCGAAAAACACGGCGTTGCTTTATGCGATAGCCTACATCCGCGAAGGCGGACTCTGAGAAAAGGAAACAAGGAGAAAACATGGAAGAAAAGAAAAAGACGGACGACGGAAAGGCGAAGGCGCTGGAAAGCGTTCTCGTGCAGATTGAAAAACAATACGGAAAGGGCGCGATCATGCGGCTCGGAGACAGCGCGGGGGATACGACCATCGAGGTGATCCCGTCGGGATGTCTTTCTCTCGATATCGCACTCGGAATCGGCGGAATGCCGCGCGGCAGGATCATCGAGATCTACGGACCGGAGTCGTCGGGAAAAACGACGGTAGCATTGCACGCGGTGGCGGAAGCGCAGAAGGCGGGAGGCATCGCCGCGTTCATCGACGCGGAACACGCGCTCGATCCGGTTTACGCGAAGAATCTCGGGGTGAGACTCGACGATCTTTATGTATCGCAGCCGGATACGGGAGAACAGGCGCTGGACATCACCGATTCGCTGATTCGCAGCGGCGCGGTGGATATCATCGTCGTCGACTCGGTCGCGGCGCTCACGCCGAAGGCGGAAATCGAAGGGGAAATGGGCGAATCGCACGTCGGATTGCAGGCGAGGCTGATGTCGCAGGCGCTGAGAAAACTTGCAGGGATCACGAACAAGAGCAAGACCTGTGTGATCTTCATCAATCAGCTCAGAGAAAAAGTCGGGGTAATGTTCGGCAATCCGGAAACTACGCCGGGCGGGAAAGCGCTCAAATTCTATGCGAGCGTGCGGATCGACGTGAGAAAAGCCGACGCGCTCAAGGATACGGAAGGACAGTTCGGGAATCATACGAAAGCGAAGATTGTGAAGAACAAGCTCGCCCCGCCGTTTAAAACGGCGGAATTCGATATCATTTACGGTGAAGGCATCAGTCATGAAGGCTGTCTGATCGACCTCGGCGTAACATACGGCGTGCTGGAAAAGAGCGGCGCCTGGTTTTCCTATAACGGCGACAAGATCGGCCAGGGACGCGATAAAACCAGAGAAATGCTTAAAAACAATCCCGCTCTTGCGGCGGAAATCGAAGAAAAGATCCGTGCGGCGGCTAATCCGACGAAACAGAAAGCGGAAACGTTGTCGGCGGCGGACGAAAAATAAAGTTTTGCCGGGAAACTTTTGTTTATTTCCGATTGCAAAACGGATTTATTTGACAAAAACGGATAAATACGATAAAATTAAATTAACACGGAAAGGCGGCGAATTGCCGCACGTGGAAAACAGGAGGGCATAATTATGGCAGATTTTGCAAACTTCCTGTTCTTGGCTGGTTTACCGGCGGGCGGCTGGATTGCCATTCTCGCCGGTGCAGTGGTTGTGTTTGGTGTTTTAGGATTCTTTTCAGGGAATTATTTCCGCAAAAAGAAAACCGATAAACGGTTGGGAGAAATCGATTCCGTTGTCAGCAAAATGCTTGACGACGCCCGGGTTGAAAGTAAATCCATCAAAAAAGAAGCAATTTTAGAAGCGAAAGAACAGGAGCTTAAACTTCGCAACGAATTCGAGCGCGAATCGAAAGAAAAGCGCGCGGAACTTCAGAAAATCGAAAATCGTCTTGTGCAGAAAGAAGATATTCTGGACAAAAAAGAGGAAAATTTACTGAAGCGGAACGAAGAGATCAACAGACAGCAACAAAATCTGAAAAACAAGGAAGCGGAAGTGGATAAAAAGCTGGCCGAAATCAGCGGTCGGCACGAGCAGATGCTTGCCGAGTTTGAAAAGATTGCGCAGATGTCGCGGGACGAAGCGAAAGCGGAACTCGTCGCGGCGATGGAAGACGAGGCGAAAAAGGATGCCGCCGGTCTGGTACGTCAGATCGAGAGCGACGCAAAGGAAGAAGCCGATAAAAAGGCAAAAGAAATTATTTCGCTGGCGATTCAGAAGTGCAGTACCGAGCAGGCGACGGAAATTACGGTGTCCGTCGTTCCCCTGCCGAATGACGACATGAAAGCGCGCATCATCGGACGGGAAGGCAGAAACATCCGTACGCTGGAAAACGCGACGGGGATCGAACTGATCATCGACGATACGCCGGAAGTGGTCATCCTTTCGGGATTCGATCCGGTGCGGAGGGAAGTGGCGCGCATTGCGCTGGAAAAACTCATCGCCGACGGAAGAATTCATCCTGCCAGAATCGAAGAAACGGTTGAAAAGGTCAGAAAAGAACTGGATGCGGAGATCAAACAGTACGGTGAAAACGCGATGTTCGAGTGCGGACTGTTCGGTTTGCATCCGGAAATCATCAAACTGCTCGGCAGATTGAAATTCAGAACGAGTTACGGTCAGAATGTGCTCCGTCATTCTCTGGAAGTCGCGCACCTTGCCGGTACAATGGCGGCGGAACTCGGCTGCGACGTTAATATGGCGAAACGTGCGGGATTGTTGCACGATCTGGGCAAAGCGGTGGACTTCGAAATCGAAGGCACGCATATGCAGATCGGCGCGGATCTCGCGAAGAAATACAGGGAAAACCACGTGGTCGTGAACGCCATTTTATCGCATCACGGAGACGTGGAACCCAAAACGATCGAGGCCGTTCTCGTGGCGGCGGCGGATGCCATTTCGGGCGCGCGCCCGGGCGCGCGGCGCGAAACGACGACCAATTACGTCAAGCGTCTGCAAAGGCTGGAAGAGATCGCGGGCGAATTCAAGGGCGTGGATAAATGCTATGCCATTCAGGCGGGCAGAGAGATCCGCGTGATGGTGAAACCCGACCAGGTGGACGACGCGAAAACGCTGTTCCTTGCTAAGGAAATTGCAAAGAAGATCGAAAGCGAACTCGAATATCCCGGTCAGATCAAGGTGAACGTCATCCGAGAATGGCGCGCCACGGAATATGCAAAATAAAAAACGAAAAAACGAAAGCGCTGCGCCGAAAATTCGGCGCAGCGCTTTTTTTTTAAAAGGTTTGCAGGGCAAAGCGTTGCCCGCGGGGCGGCGGGAAAGTCCGCCGCGTTCAGCCGTTCGGTTCCGCGTTTGCCACGCCGTCTTTCCGCGCGCGAAAAACGATGTGCGGCATATCCATTCCGTAATAATGTTTGGTAAATCTGCCCGTTTCCCGCATGCCGTTGCGCTTCGCCACGTTCTGCGAGGGCAGATTGTTTTCGCGGATAATGGAATAAACTTCCGAAAGGCCGAGCGATTGAAAAGCGTATTGCTTGCAGGCGACGGCGGCCTCCGTCGCAAAGCCTTTGTGCCAGAATTTCTTGCGGAACAGATAGCCCACTTCGGTTACCGTCTTTCCCGGGATCTCCTGCAAGGTCAGCCCGCACTGCCCGATCAGCTCTCCCGTTTCTTTCAGGATCACCGCCCACAGGCCGATGCCGTCGTTTTGATAGCGTGCGAACTGTTTTTCCAGCCACGCGCGCGCCTCCTGCAACGAAAAAGCGTGCTCATATGCGTACATAACCTCCCGATCGCATAACATCAGGCAAAGGTCGTTAAAATCGTCTTTTTCAAACTCGCGGAGGAGCAGGCGTTCGGTTTCGAGAATATTCATGAATTTTCTCCCGTAAAGGTTTTCGGGGCGCAAAAAACCCCGCCCCCTGCAAGGGGGCGGAGAATATGCTTTCGCTTTTCTTATTTCGTGCCGAAAATGCGGTCGCCCGCGTCGCCCAGACCCGGCACGATGTAGCCGATTTCGTTTAATTCCTCGTCGAGCGCGGCACAGTAAAGCGGCACGTCCGGATGGGCTTCGGTAAACACCTTTATGCCTTCGGGCGCGGCGATCATACACATAAACTTCACGTCTTTGCAATGCCGCTCTTTGAGGAAATTCACCGCCGCCACCGCGCTGCCGCCCGTCGCCAGCATGGGATCGACCACGATCACCTGGCGGTGTTCGATATCGTCCGGCAGTTTGCAGTAATATTCGTGCGGTTGCAAGGTCTCGTGATCGCGGTATAATCCTATGTGTCCGACTTTTGCCGTCGGGAAAAGATTCATGATTCCGCTTGTCATGCCGAGCCCGGCACGAAGAATGGGAACGATTGCAACGTCTTTGCAGGAAAGCACTTTCACATCCGCTTCCGCAATCGGCGTTCGGATCTTTACGGTTTTCAGCGGAAGATCCCGGAAAACTTCGTAAGCCATCAGCATGGAGATTTCCTCCACAAGTTCGCGGAATTGCTTTGAAGAGGTGTTTTCGTCCCGCATTAAAGAAATTTTATGCGTGATGAGCGGGTGGTCGAATACGGTTACGTTTGCATTCATTCTGTGTCGTCCTTATGCGTTTGTAGAACGGACAAAGGTTTCCTTTGCCGTGGTTGTTTTTTGCAGAGATCAAACCGCATTGCGGAGCGTATATGAATTTTGCGCCGGTACGGGCGCAAAATTGCAATTACTCTTCTTTTGCGAGTTCTTCTTCGTAAGCGTTTGTTACGGCTGTAATGAGTTCCTGCCGCATATCCTGCCGGATGGGGTGCGCAATATCTTTATATTCGCCTTCATTGGTTTTTCTGGAAGGCATCGCGATAAACGTTCCCTCGTTTCCGGAAATAATCTTGATGTCGTGGATCACAAAGCAATCGTCAAAGGTTACAGATGCTACGGCTTTCAATTTGCTGTCGTCTTTTTTGACGATGCGTACGCGAACGTCGGTTATTTTCATCGTTTTATTACCTCTTACCATAATATATACATATATTTTAGCACATCTTTTTCATACTTTCAATAGGTTTTTGTAAATTTTTAGGAATTCAGGCAAATTTTTTACGATAAAATCATAAGATACCATATGAAATATTGTCGAATTTTATCGGAAACGGAAAAACTGCATTTTATCGGGATCGGCGGGATCGGGATGAGTGCGCTTGCGCAATATGCATATGCCTGCGGCAAAAAAGTAAGCGGATCGGACAGCGTGTTTAACGATCAGGTAAAAAAACTTACGGCGATGGGGATCAGGGTTGCAACGGGACATACGCGGCAGAATGCGCGCGGGGCGGACGTCGTGATCTATTCTTCCGCGATACCGGAAGACAATCCGGAATTACAGTTTGCGCGCGACAACAAAAAAATTATTTTAAAGCGGGCGGAATTTCTGCGATGCGTTGAACAGGCGCATAAATTTTCTGCGGCGGTCAGCGGATGTCACGGAAAAACGACGACGACGGCCATGCTTGCGCATATGTATCTATGCGCAAAGAAGAGTGCCACCTGTATGATCGGCGGAGAGGACGCAACGCTGGGAAATTTTACATACGGAAAGGATCTGTTTCTTACGGAAGCGTGCGAATACAAGAAAAATTTTCTCTATCTCACGCCGGATCTGGCGATCGTTCTGAATATAGACAACGATCATCTTGACTGTTATAAAGACATGGAAGAATTAACGGAAGCATACCGTGAATTTGCGGCGCACGGGATCGGAATCATCAATGCGGACGACGCAAACGCCCTGAAAGCGGCGGGCGCAAACAGCGTAAGTTTCGGCATTAAGAACAAAGCCATGTACGGCGCGGTAGATTTGGAAAAAGACGAAGAAAACAGATATGCGTTCACGGTGACGGAATACGGAATAAAAAAGGCGCGGTTACAGCTGAACGTAGCGGGAAAGCACAACGTGACAAGCGCGTTGGCGGCGATCGCCGCCGGGCGCAACAGCGGGCTTTCCATGGAAGAATGCGTGCGCGGGGCGGAGGCGTTCAAGGGCGTAAAACGGAGGAATGAACCGATCGGGACGGTCGGCGGCGTCAAGGTGATCGCGGATTACGCGCATCATCCGAAGGAAATTGAAGAGACGCTGACCTCGGCGAAGAATCCGCTGGTGGTGTTTCAGCCGCATACCTATACCCGCACGAAGATTCTGATGGGAGATTTCGTGCGCGTGTTACGGGAATATGCGACGGTGATTTATCCTACCTATGCGGCGCGGGAAAAGTATGATTTTGCAGGCAGTGCGTACGCGCTTTATACCGCACTGAAGAAGGGCGGGGCGGATACCGCATATGCGGAAAATACGGGACGACTGCTCGAAAAGCTGAAGGAAAACGCGGGAAAATTTTCGGAAATTTATATTCTCGGCGCGGGAGATTTATACGATGAAATGACAAAACAACTGAAAAAGTTTGACAAAGTATAGACAAATCATCGTTTTGGCGGTATAATAAAAATATGCAAAACGATTATGAAAGCGCTTTGCGGCGTGACGGGATGCTGGTTTTCGTGCCGGGCGGCAACAGTATGTGGCCGACTTTAAAGCATGAAAAGCAGGCGGTTGTCATATTGCCGAAGAAGGACAAGCTGAAATTATACGACGTGCCGCTGTATAAACGGGAAAACGGGCAGTACGTACTTCATCGCGTGGTAGGATTCGCGCCGGACGGATATGTGGTGTGCGGCGATTCGCAGTTTACGGAAGAAAGAATCAAAGAAGACCAGGTTCTGGGGGTCATGGACGGTTTTTACAGGGGAAAAACATACGTTTCCGCCGCGGCAAAGAAAAGCCGTCGGACGGCGTTGTTTCTGAGAAAGCACCGTTTGCTGAAGAAAATAGCCGTCAAGTTATATTTTACGTTTAAGAGGAAGGCGAAATGAAGGACAAGCTCGCGTTGAAATGGATCAGAAACGGGATGAGCGGACAGGGTCTGAAACTTGCCTTTATCATTTTTGCAACGGTTGTGAACGCGGCGATCACGGTGCTGTATGCGTTGCTGGTGAAAAACATCGTAAACGAGGCGACATCGGCCGTCGGATCTGCGGAAAAGATCGTAATTTATGCCGTAGCCGTAGGGGGTGCGGTGTTGTTGCAGTGCTGTCTTACGCTGTTTGCCGGACTGATTCGGGAAAACATCAGGGCGCGGGCGGAAACGCAGTTCCGCAAACGTGCGTTCGACGCGGTGCTGAACAGCGATTACGCCGAGATCACCGCTTACCATACGGGCGACATTCAGAACAGAATCTTTTCCGATTCGGCAATCGTTGCCGACGGGGCGGCGCGGATTCTGCCGAATCTGATCAGCGCGGCAAGTCAGCTTATTTTCAGCGCGATCACGCTTTTTATTTTGCATCCCACGTATACGGCAGTTTTGCTTGCGGCTTGTATCGCGGCGTTTTTTCTTGCAATCTCATTTCGGAAGATCATCAAGAAATTGCATAAAAAAACGCGGGAAGCGGACGGCAAATCGCGGGAATTCATGCAGGAATCGGTGGAAAATCTCCTTGCGGTGCAGGTTTTTGAGGCGCAGGGGAATTTTTCAAAGAAAGCCGAAAAGTTACTCGACGGGTTCTATCGCGCGGCGGCGCGGCAGAACTGCGTTACCATCCTGACCATGGATTCCGTATGGCTGGCGTTCCGCATTTTTTATGTGGCGGCGCTCATCGTCGGCGTTTTTGCGATATTCAGGGGAGATACCGATTACGGAACATTGACGGCGATGTTGCAGCTCGTCAGCCAGATACAATCGCCCGTCATATCGCTTTCGGGGATCGCGCCGCGATATTATATGATGATTGCTTCCGCCGAGCGGCTTACGGAGATCGAAAAAAAACAGGCGCAGCGTCGCGGCGGGGAAGACGCGAAAACGTTTTACGAAAAATTGCAATCCATCGTATTTGATAACGTGACCTTCGACTACGGCAGGGAAAGCGTGCTGGAACGGGTGAATCTGTGCTTGAAAAAAGGTAATTTTGCCGTGATCAAAGGACAGTCCGGAATCGGCAAAAGTACATTACTGAAGCTGCTTCTGGGGGTTTACAAACCGATTTTCGGGGAAGTTTTTCTCAAAACGGAACGGGGAAAGGAAGAAGCCGTTTCCGGATTGTTTGCTTATGTGCCGCAAGGGAATATGCTGTTTTCGGGAACGGTACGGGAAAATTTGTGCTTGATCAACGAAGACGCGGGAGAAGAAGAGATTCGCCGCGCGCTGGAAAGTGCCTGTGCGGAATATGTCTATACACTTCCCGAAGGATTGGAAACGACGGTGGGGGAGAACGGGTTCGGATTGAGCGAAGGACAGGTGCAAAGATTATCGATTGCCCGCGCTTTGCTGGCGGATGCGCCGATTCTTCTTCTGGACGAAGCGACCAGCGCGCTGGATGCCGATACGGAGTTGAGACTATTGAAAAATCTGCGTGCATTGGGGGAGAAAACGGTAATTCTAATTACGCATAAGCAGGCGGCGGAGACGCTGGCGGATGCGGTGATCACCATAAAGAACAGGGAGGTCTTTATCGATGAACGAATATCTTGAAAAACTGGGCATTCGCGCGAAAGCGGCTGCCGTAAATCTCAATCAAGAGAGCAAAGAAGAGAGAAACGCCGCGCTGCTTGCGGCGGCGCAGGAACTGAAAAGATCGGCGGCGGAAATCCTTGCGGCAAACGCGGAAGATGTTGCCCGTGCGGAAAAAAAAGGAGTAAGCGCGCCTCTGGTCGATCGGTTGCGGCTGAGCGAAAAGCGGATTGAGGATATTGCGGAGGGATTGAGGCAGGTCGCCGCGTTGCCTTCTCCGTTGGGCGAAACGGTTTATTCGTATGTGAAGGAAAACGGATTGAAAATCGAGGAAAAGCGCGTTCCGTTCGGCGTGATCGGGATTATCTTCGAATCGCGTCCCAACGTGGCGGCGGACGCGTTCGGTCTTTGCTTTAAAACGGCAAACGCGGTGATTTTGCGGGGCGGATCGGACGCGATCAGTTCCAATACGGCGATCGTCAACGCGCTGAGGCGCGCGCTGAAAGGTTGCAACATAGACGAAAATGCCGTTCAGCTTGTCGAGGACACGTCGCGGGAAACCGTTGTGGAACTGATGAAAATGAAGCGATATCTCGATCTGCTGATTCCTCGCGGCGGCGCGGGACTGATACGCAACGTCATGGAAAACGCAACGGTCCCCGTCATCGAAACGGGAACGGGGAATTGTCATATTTATGTGGACGATTCGGCGGATATCGACATGGCGGCGAAGATTATATTCAATGCGAAAACGCAGCGATACGGGGTATGTAATGCCTGTGAATCGCTCGTAATTCATGAAAAGATCGTCGATAAAGCGTTGCCGGCGATCTATAAAAAACTGAAGGAAAAGAACGTGGAAGTGCGTGCCGACGAACGCGCGCGGATTTCGGACGAATTCAAACCCGCAACGGAAGAAGATTTCGGGAAAGAATATCTCGATGCGATCATCTCCGTCAAGACGGTGGCGAACGTGGAGGAAGCGATTGCGCATATCAACCGATACAACACGGGTCACAGCGAAAGCATCATCACGCAAAACGCGGAAAACGCCGAAAAGTTCTTAAACGAAGTGGATGCGGCGGCGGTTTATGTGAATGCTTCCACGCGGTTCACGGACGGGTTTGAGTTCGGAATGGGTGCGGAGATAGGGATCAGCACGCAAAAACTGCACGCGCGCGGACCGATGGGACTGCGTGCGCTGACGACGACGAAATTTTATTGCCGGGGGAACGGACAGATCCGATGAAAGCATACGCATCCGTTGAAGAACTGATCGGTAAAACGCCGATCCTGGAATTAAGAAAAGTTGAAAAGGCGTACGGACTGAAAGGCAGGGTTTTTGCCAAGCTGGAATCTTTCAATCCGGCAGGGAGCGCGAAGGACAGAGTTGCGTTATCCATGCTGAACGACGCGGAAGAACGCGGCGTATTATTTCCCGGCGGAACGGTTGTGGAACCTACGAGCGGCAACACGGGAGTGGGGCTTGCCATGCTGTGCGCCGTGCGTGGATATAAACTCGTGCTGACCATGCCGGAGAATATGAGCGAAGAACGCAAGAAGTTACTGCGCGCATACGGGGCGGAACTGGAACTTACGCCGGCGGCGGAGGGAATGGCGGGCGCGATTGCGCGGGCGAACGAAATCGCAAGGGAGCGGAAAGCGTTCCTCGCCGGACAATTTGAAAATCCCGCAAATCCGAGAGCGCATTATCTGACTACGGGCAGGGAAATTTACGAAGATCTGGACGGAAAAGTCGATTATTTGATCGCGGGCGTGGGAACCGGCGGAACGCTGAGCGGTTGCGGTCGGTTTCTGAAGGAGAAAAATGCCGCCGTAAAAGTCATTGCGGTGGAACCGTCAGGCTCACCCGTTCTCAGCGGCGGAAAGAAAGGTCCGCACGGATTACAGGGGATCGGCGCGGGATTTGTTCCGGCAAATTACGATCGAAATATTGTGGATGAAATTATTCCCGTAACGGAGAAAGACGCCTTTTTCTGGGCGAAAGAACTGGCGCGGAAAGAGGGCGTTCTTGCGGGGATTTCGTCCGGAGCGGCGCTGTTTGCGGCGGCGACGGTGGCTGCGCGCGAAGTCAGTGCCGGGAAAAATATCGCGGTTATTTTACCGGATACGGGCGAGCGGTATTTGTCCGCAAAACTTTACGACTGATATACTCAGAATATAAATACGGAGAAAAAGTATGAAAATTGCACTGATAGCACACGACAAGAAAAAGAATGAAATGATCGATTTTGCGGTGAAGTACCGCGATGTATTAAACGAGCACGAACTTTATGCGACGGGAACGACGGGAACTCTCGTCATGGGTGAAACGGGACTGAATATCACACGCATGAAAAGCGGGCCGCTCGGCGGCGATCAGCAGATCGGTTCCATGCTCGCGGACGGAAAACTCGATCTGATCGTGTTTCTGCGCGATCCGCTCACGGCGCAACCCCATGAACCCGACATATCTGCTCTGCTTCGTCTTTGCGATGTGTACTGCGTTCCGCTTGCCACCAATATTGCGACCGCGGCAATTATTATGAACGCCTTGAAAAACGGAGATTTTGTAAAAGAAAAACGTTCATAGCCTGAAAACAGATTTTAAATTTATATACTTTACGGAGATTCTTTACTTAGCGGCGCGGCGGATTTTATTCCGCCGCGCCGCTATTTTATAAAAACATAAAGAATGAACGCGTGTTTGCGGTAAAACCGCTCTGCGCACAGTTTCTGCGTTGCTATTCTATAGAAACGCGAGTAAAAAAGTATTTGCGGGAAAACCGCCCCGCGTACAGTTTCTGCGCCGCCATTCTATAGAAACGCAAGTAAAAAAAGTATTTGCGGGGAAGCCGCCCCGCGTACAGTTTCTGTGCTATTCTATGGAAACATAAATAAAAAACCCGTATTTGCGGAGGGAAGCCGCCCCGCGCACAGTTTCTGTGCTATTCTATGGAAACATAAATAAAAAACCCGTATTTGCGGAGAGAAGCCGTCCCGCGTACAGTGATACACCGTATTTTGCGCGCGCATTGACAATTTTTTACCCTTGTGTGCACAACACTTTTTTATGTCTCTTTACTTCAAGCATAGGAAATTTTTTGTAAAAATATTTTGGTTAGCATAGGCTAACTCTTGACAACGATTATTTTTTTTCCTATAATACTGTTGCGAGTTCGGATATGCGAACTAAAGAAATTACGCCGCGGCGTTTTTTTCGATGCGGTAAAAAACAAAACAGGCGGATAAGGAATGGAAACAAATTTCGAGCATATGCGCATGAGCGCATCGGAGATCGCATACATGATTGCGATTGATGAAACGGCGAAAAATTGCAAAACGGGGGAAGCAATGGGAAAAAGCGTTGCGGAAAAGCGAAATCTTTCCAGAGCGAGCACAAGTCGCGCATTAAATAAGCTATGTGCAAAAAAACTGCTGATGCGGACGGAGAAAAACGGATATGTGCTTACTGACCGCGGGCGGGAAGTGATCGGAGTTTACGAAAGTTGCATCCGCAGAGTGAAAGAGGAACTCGCGATCCGTTTCGGTTGTCGCGATGCGGTGGCGTATGAGGACGCGTTGCGGATCGTATGTGCGCTTTCAGGCGAAAATCTGAGTAAATTGGCAAAATCGGAGGGAGAAAAATGTTTTTGACTATGGCGCCGAAAAGCAGGGAAGTAAGAATTGTGAAGAATCTGGCGGAAGGCGGAATCAGGCGTTATCTGGAAAGCCTGGGGGTAACGGCGGGGGAGACGTTGCGCGTACTGAGCTGCGATCAGGGAAACGTAATTTGCGTCGTAAAGGGAAGCCGTCTTGCTTTTGACAGGAAACTGGCTGAAAAAATTATCGTAGAATAAAGGAGGATGACATGGAAAAGCATTTAAGTGATTTTTCCGTCGGAGAAACGGGGAAGATCAGGCAGGTAAAGGGCGAGGGCAGGATCAGGCGCAGGCTGTTCGATATGGGCGTAACGCCGGGCGCGGCGGTGCTTATGCGCAAAAAGGCGCCGCTGGGTGACCCCATAGAGGTGAACATCCGCGGCTACGAACTCACGCTGCGCAAAACCGAGGCGGCGTGCGTGTTGATGGAGGTATCCGAATGAAAAAATTCGCACTGGCAGGAAACCCGAACAGCGGCAAGACCACGCTGTTCAACGCGCTCACGGGCGCCACGGCGTATGTGGGCAACTGGCCGGGTGTAACGGTGGATAAGCGGGAGGGCACGTATAAAAAACTGAGCGAGCCCGTGAAGATCGTCGATCTGCCCGGCATTTATTCGCTTTCGCCCTACACGCCCGAAGAGGTGATTTCGCGGAACTTTCTCCTCGAAGAAAAACCCGACTGCGTGATCAACATCGTGGACGCGACCAACCTCGAAAGGAATCTCTATCTCACCACCCAGCTGATGGAGATCGATATCCCCGTGGTGGTGGCTCTCAATATGATGGACGCGGTGGAAAAGGCGGGCGACAAACTGGACGCGAAAACGCTGGAAAAGAAACTCGGCGTGCCCGTGGCGGAGATCTCCGCGCTCAAAGGCGAAGGCATCGCGGAACTGATGAAGCGCGCCTACGAGGCGAGCAAGCGCGGCAGGGAAGGGGTGAGCGTGCTCAAAGATACGCCGCTCGCGCACCTGATAGGCGACGTAAAAATCGCCCTCGCTGCCAAAAACGTGAGCGACCCGCTCTTCCACGCGGTGAAACTCGTGGAAAAGGACGAGATCGAAGTGAAGATGCACGCCGACGCCGTGAAGATGGTGGACGATTTCAAAAACACCTTTTCGGATAAGACATTCGGCGGCGATTTCGAGGCGCTGGTGGCGGACGCGCGGTATAAATACATAGCGGCGAATTTTTCTTCGGTTTACACGAAGAAGGGGGAAAAGAACGCGCTTTCGCGTTCGGATAAGGCGGACAGGGTGCTCACGCACCGCATCTGGAGCATTCCCATCTTTCTGGTCATTTTGTTTGCCGTTTTCCACGTTACGTTTTCGGAAAACTTCCTGTTTTTAGGCGGGCTGTTCCCCGAAGACTGGGACCCCCTTGCGGGAACGCTGTTTGAAGGCGTGCTCTTCGGCGGTGGCATCTATTCGCCCGGCGTGATGATCTTCAACACGTGGAACGACGTGATCCTCGCGCAGCTTTTCGGGCTGATCGGCGACGGGCTTGCGGCAACCGGTATGGCGGACTGGGCGCTCGGACTGTTGAACGACGGCATTTTAGGCGGGCTTTCCGCGGTGCTTTCCTTCCTGCCGCAGATTTTGATTTTGTTCCTGTTCTTCTCCATTCTGGAAGACAGCGGCTATATGGCGCGCGTGGCGTTTATTCTCGACAGGCTTTTCAGGAAATTCGGGCTTTCGGGCAGGGCGTTTATGCCGATGATCATGGGCTTCGGCTGTTCGGTTCCTGCGATGATCAACACGAGAACGCTTGCAGACGACAAGGAACGCACCGCCACGATACGGGTGATTCCGTTTTTCAGCTGCGGCGCGAAACTGCCCATCCTCACCGCCATCGCGGGGGCGATAGCCGTTTCTGCCAACCTCGGCAGTGCGGATATCATCACCTATTCGATGTACCTTCTGGGCATCGTGGTGGCGATCTGCTCGGTGCTGCTTATGCGCAACACCACCATGAAAGGCGAAGTGCCGCCCTTCATCATGGAACTTCCCGCGTATCACGCGCCGCGCTTTTCCGCGCTGATGATACACCTTTGGGATAAAACGAAACATTTCGTGAAGAAAGCCTTCACCATCATCCTCGCCTCGGTGATCGTGATCTGGTTCCTCTCCAACTTCACATGGAACTGGACGATGATCGCGGGCGAAGAATATATGAGCGAATCCATTCTGGCGTCGCTGGGGCAGTTTGTGCAGCCGCTGTTCACGCCGCTCGGGTTTGGTTCTCAGCTGAACGAATACGGCTGGGTGTTCGCGGTGGCGGCGGTAACGGGCCTGCTCGCGAAAGAGGACGTGATCGGCACGTTCGGCACGCTGGCGGCCGTGTTCGTGGGCGCGGTGATCGATACCGAAGCGGACGGCGGGCTTGCCGCCGTGCAGGCGATGATCTCGGGAACGGGGATCACGGTGCCCGCGCTGATCGCGTTCATCGCGTTCAATATGCTCACCATTCCGTGCTTTGCGGCGGTGGCGACGGCAAAAGCCGAACTGCCCGATAAAAAGACCTTCCGCTGGACGCTGGTTTTCTGGATCGTTACGTCTTACGTGGTATCCGCGGCGATTTACGTGATCGGGAGCTGGTGGTGGACCTGCTTCTTCTTCGCGGCGGCAGCGGCGGCGCTTATCGCGGGCGTGGTGCTGTATAATAAGAAAGCGAAAATAAAATTGCAGAAGGTATAAAAAATGAAAGCGGTAGAAATCTTGATTCTGATCGGGGCGATCGCCGTCGTGGCGGGGGTGATCATCGCGGGTCTTTGGAAGAAGAAAAAGGGAAAAGGCAGCTGCTGCGGCTGCGACTGTTCTTCCTGCGCGTGCTGCCCCGCCGCAAAGAAAAAAGAGAAAAAAGAACCATCCGAAAATCCGAACAAATAAATTTGTATGAAGTAAGGGCGCGGTTTTTCCGCGCCTTTGCTTTTGCCGCGGAGAAATCGCCCTCCCGCCGCGAAATCGGGAAGGAGTGGGAAAAGCGGCGCGCCGCAAACCGGGGGCGGCTGAGTATAGGGAATTTGCTGAAAGGGGAAAATAACGGATAAAAAAACCGTTGACAGATCGGCGAAAGCGTATTATAATGAAATTGCAACTAAAAAGGTTGCAATTAAAAAACGGTTGGAATTTTCGGAAATGAAGGAAAAATTCGATGTAAGCGGTATGACGTGTTCGGCGTGTTCCGCACATGTGGAAAAGGCGGTACGGGAAGTGGAAGGCGTGACATCGTGTCAGGTGAATTTGCTTACCAATTCGATGGTCGCCGAGTTTGAAGGAGGGGAAACGGAAGAAAAAATCATCCGCGCGGTGGAAAAAGCGGGATACGGGGCGAGCAAGGCGGGCGCAGAGGAAAAAAAGGTCGTTTCGGGGAAGTCTTCGGAAAAAAGCGGCGGGGAAAGCGCCGCGGCTTTGATCGTATCGGTGGTTTTACTGATTCTTCTGATGTATATAGGAATGGGGCATATGATCGGATTGCCGTTGCCGTCGGTGCTGAACGGAACAAACAATGCCGTGAGTTTTGCTTTTATACAGTTTCTGCTCACATTGCCGGTGGTGGTGATTTACCGGAAATATTTTATCATCGGATATAAAAGACTGTTTCAGCGAGCGCCGAACATGGATACGCTGATTGCGGTCAGCGCGACGGCTTCGCTTTTATACGGCATCGCGGCGATTTTTATCATGAGTTATCGGCTGGGAGCCGGCAATCTTGAGGGGGTGGAAGAATATCGTCATCAGTTATATTTTGAAAGCGCGGCGATGATTCTGACCTTTATTTCGATCGGAAAATTTCTGGAAGGAAAGTCGAAAAAGCGCACGACGGAAGCGATCGGCAAACTTGTGGCGCTTGCGCCGGAAACCGCGCGACGGATCGAGAACGGGGAAGAAAAGGAAGTCCCGGTCGGGTCGTTGCGGATCGGAGACGAGATCCTCGTGCGGCCCGGAGAAAAGATCGGCGCGGACGGAACGGTTCTGCGCGGAGAGAGTTACGTGGACGAATCGTTGCTGACGGGGGAAAGTATGCCCGTCCGGAAAGCGGAGGGGGATCAGGTTGTAGCGGGGGCGATCAACAAGAACGGCGCGATGACCGTGCGCGTGGAAAAGACGGGGGAGGACACCGCCCTTTCGAGGATCATCGCATTGGTGGAAGAGGCCGCCAATTCAAAAGCGCCCATTGCGAAACTTGCCGACAAGGTGGCGGGCATATTCGTACCCGTCGTCATGGCGATCGCCGCGCTGGCATTTGCGATCTGGCTGATTGCGGGATACGGATTTGAATTTGCCTTCAATATCGGCGTTGCGGTGTTGGTGATTTCCTGCCCGTGCGCGTTGGGACTTGCCACGCCGGTGGCGATTATGGTGGCTACGGGCAAGGGCGCGGAACGGGGCGTGCTGATCAAGTCGGGCGAAGCGCTGGAGATTTTGAGCGGGGCGAAGATCGTCGCGTTCGACAAAACGGGAACGATCACGTCGGGACGACCTGCCGTGACGGACGCGCGCTTTTTCAAAGACGCTTCCGCCTGTCTTGCCGCCGCGGCGGCGGTGGAAAGTTACAGCGAGCATCCGCTTGCGGAGGCAATCGTCCGTTATGCCGAGGAAAAAGGAATCGTGTATGAGAAAGCGGAAAATTTCCGTACGTATTCCGGCAAGGGGGTTTCGGGAGAAAAGGAAGGCGTAACGTATTATATCGGGAGTCAGAGTTTTATTTCCGCATATGCCGCAGACGCGGACAGCCATCGTGAAGAAGCGCAGATCTATGCGGCGCAGGGCAAGACGCCGGTATACCTTGCCGCGGAGGGAAAGATCGCGGGGATGTTTGCGATCGCGGATACGGTCAAGGAAGAGAGCGCCGCGGCGATCGGACAACTGAAGGCAATGGGAAAGCGCGTGATCATGATCACGGGAGACAACCGCGTTACGGCGGAGGCCGTTGCGAAGGCGGTGGGGATCGACGAAGTCAGAGCGGAGGTGTTGCCGGAAGATAAAGCGGCGGCGATTTCCGCGCTGAAGAAAGAAGGAAAAGTCGTCTTTGTGGGTGACGGCGTGAACGACGCTCCGGCTTTGGCGGCGGCGGACGTAGGCGTGGCGCTGGGTGCGGGTACGGACGTTGCCATTGAAAGCGCCGACGCGGTTTTGATGAAAAACGATTTGAACGACGTCGTTACCGCGTTCAGGCTGAGCAAGGCGGCGGTGCGGAACATCAAAGAAAACTTATTCTGGGCATTTTTCTACAACACGTTGGGAATTCCGTTTGCGGCGGGGGTGCTGTATCCGTTTTTCGGATGGCGGCTCAGTCCGATGATCGGATCGATCTGCATGAGCCTTTCGAGCATATGCGTGGTGCTCAACGCGTTGCGGTTAAAATTTTTCAAACCGAAAGAAAAAGGAGGAGACAAAATGTTATTCGGAAAGAAGAAAGAAAAAAGCGAAGTAAAAATCGAAGGAATGTCGTGCGCGCACTGCAGTGCGCGCGTGGAGAGCGCGCTGAAGGAACTGGGGCTGGACGCGTCGGTGGACCTGAAGAAAAAGACGGCATACTTTACGGCGAACGATTCCGTGACCGACGAACAGATCAGGAATGCCGTTTCCGCCGCGGGATATACCGTAACGGAAATCAAAAGATAACAACGTAAGAAAAAAGCAGGGCGGACCGCGTTTTTAACGCGGTCCGCCCTGCTTTTTTATCCCAACGGAAAATTCTTGCGTCCCGTTTCCGCCGCGGCGGTATAATCCACCGTTCCCGCATTTTCGGAAATGCCCGGCGCGCGGACGGGAGTATACCGAACGCAGAATTTCTTTTAATCCGTCTGCAGATACGCGCAATCTGTCTGTACAACATCGGAATCGAAAGCGCTGTAAAATTATTATAAAAAAAATCAATTTCCGTTTTGATATGTTATTTTTTATTGCTGACAAAAAGGGTTTTGGCATAATTTCGGGAGGGAGAATAACCCGTATATTTTTTGTAAAGGGTAGAAAAATACTTTGAATCGTTGAATCCGGAAAGCGTGGTTACTTCTTCGACGGAATAATATCCCGTCTTTAAAAGAGCCTGAGCGTGCGCAATGCGTAATTTTGTAAGATAATGCAAGGGTGATTCGTTCAGTGCGGCATGAAAAAGTTTTCTGAGATATACGGTACTGGTGCCGATATAAGCGGCGGTGGATTCCACGGTCGTGTCCGAAGAAAAGAAGTTTTCGTGCAGATAGGTGACGGCTTCCTGCAATTTTTCGGTTTTGACGGGCAGTTCGGCTTTATATTGCTGAATTTCTATCTGCTCGAAAATTTTGTAAAGAAGAGAGGTTATTTTGTGTCGATATCCCAGTTCTTTGGTCCGCCAGATTGCGCATGCTTCGGTAAAAAGCCGATAAAACACATCGGGATTGGAAGGGTGAAAGACCTGTATGTCCCGCGGCGCTTTGGGATAAAGGAAAAAATGGATCACCAATACCGATTCGTCGACGTTTGCGGACAGGAGATAATCCTGATGCGCGGGAACGAAAAGAATGTCGTTCGTATCGGCATGAAGGTGCTTCCCGCCATAGGTATAATCCGCATTTCCTCTGACGCGAAAGGATATTGCATCGAAAGCGCGGGGGTGTGCGTAGGCGTTGCTCACTTTCCAGGAAAACGGAAGCGCGCAATCGACCGTCAATGAAAAATTTTCAGAACTGATAAACATATGCGCATTATAGCAGATGCCGAAACCGTTGTCAAGAAAGAAAAAGTAAGTTTCGAAATTTAAACCTTATATTATCGTTTTACAGGTTGTTTGAAATAAGTCCGTATGCTACAATAATGCAAAAAAAAGGAAAAAAAGATGGCAATCAAACATACAGCGGTAAGTTATTACGGATTAAATTATGTCGAACATGCGGAAAAGGATTTCATGGAAATGAAAGAGCATGGCTGCGATACGGTGATTCTTGCAATCACGGAATTCGACATGGATTTCTGGTTTCCGAACATCGATCCTATCATCAGGGCTGCCCATAAAGTCGGGTTGCGTTGTATAGCGGATCCCTGGGGAATCGGAAAATATTTCGGAGGAGAACAGGTCAGCTTGTTTTTGCAGAATCATATACACCACAGGCAGGTTTCGGCGTATACGGGGGAAGTTCTGAATGCGGCATGTTTCAATACCCGTTCTTTCAGAGATTATTTTACGGGGCTCTGCCTGAAATTGGCGAAAGAAACGGAGATAGACGGTTTTTTCTGGGATGAACCGCATTATGCATATCCCAAATCTTACGCTTCGATCACAGGCGGAGCGGGGGACGACTGGTCTTGCCGCTGTCCCGAATGTATGAAGAAATTTGAAGAGTATTACGGTTACGAAATGCCAAGGTTCATGAATGATGACGTCAGGCAATTTCGTTGGCGTGAGGCTTTGAAAACGCTTTCCGATTGCTCCAAGGCGCTGAAGGAGGTGAATCCCGGGCTGGAAATCACTTGTTGCGTTCACGCGACGAAAAACAGCTATTACGTTACGGAATTGCGGGGATACGACAATTGGGATATGGTGGCGGCGTGTCCGTATTTTGACGTGTTTTCAACGACGATTATTAACTGGACTCTTCCCATGAGTTTTTTTCGGGAAATTACCGAACGAACGGTTCGGATCGCCCGAAAATACAATAAGGAATCCGAGCGTTGGCTGATGGGATATAACGCGCAGCCCGAGGATTTCGGACAAATTGACAAAGTGGTGGATATGTATGAATCTATGGGGGTGGATCGTCTGGCAACCTGGACCTATCGCGGCGGTCTGGGTACGAGCGTTGCGGCTCCGGAGCCGATCAGACTTTGGAACGCGATCGGGGAAAATTACAAAAGAGTATTGAAAAAATAAATAAGCGTGACCATTACGGAAAGCGTTATTCCATCTGCCGCGATTTGTTTCAGGCGAAAGACGATCTTGCCGTCTAAGTTACGGGAAAATTTCGTTACGGTCGGCAAAAACAGGGGAGAATATAAAAAAAGTGAGTGAATATCTGAATAAAATAACGGAAATTCTTCATCGGATCGAAAGGGAGGAAGAGAAAAATCTGCAAGCCGCATCCGGACTGGTTGCGAAGGTCATCGCAGGGGACGGCTTGATTTTCGTGTTCGGCTGCGGACATTCGCATTTGCCGGGGCTGGACGCGTTTTACCGCGCCGGCGGGCTGGCAAACGTTTCGCCGATGCTCGATACCGATCTGATGTTGCATGACGGAGCGGCGAAATCCAGTCGAATGGAGAAAATGCACGCAATAGCGCCGGAGATTTTCAGAAGATACCGTCCCACCGAACGGGATATGCTGTTCATCATTTCCGCTTCGGGGAAAAATGCGGTTTCCGTGGAAATGGCGGAGACGGCGCGGGCGCGGAAGATCTGTTGTGTGGGAATTTCCTCATCGGCGTACTTCGGCTGCGGCGGGCGGCTGCACGAGAATGTGGATATCGCCATCGACTGCAAAGTTCCCTACGGGGACGCCTGTATTTCTGTCGGTGAGGCAAAAATGGGAGGGCTCTCCACGGCGGCGTCATGCTTTATTCTCAATTCCTGTCTGATCAGGGGCGCCGCGCTTGCCGCGCGGAAAGGCGTGCGGCCGCCGATCTATCTGAGCGGAAACATTGACGGCGGAAGAGAACATAACAGCAAACTCGAAGAAAAATATTTCGGGAGAATAAAAAATTTATGAACAAAGTGGCTGTGATCGGGATTGCCGGGAATTCGGTATTTTTGCCCGTCAAACGGTTAGCCCGGGAAGGCGAGACCGTAGAGGCGGCTTTGGTACATTTCGAACCGGGAGGAAAGGGATTCAATCAGGCGGTCGCCGCGGCGAGATACGGGGCTCAGGTGGACTTTCTGGCGGCGGTCGGAAAAGCGGATTGTCTTGCGTTACGGACCTTTTTGGAAAATGAAGGCATTCGGACAGTGCTCATGCCCAAAGCCGAAGAAACGGCGTTTGCCGCAATTGTCACCGATGATGCAGGAAAAAATACCGTTACCGTCTGCCGGGGGGCGCAGCTTACGCTTTCGGACGTAAAGGCCTTTGAAACACGGATTGCGGAGGCGGATATATTGCTTCTCACGAACGAGACGGATGAAGCGGTGAATACCGAAGCCGTAAAAATCGCTAAAAAATACAAGACGCGCATTCTTTTGAATCCGGCTCCCGCAAGAAAGATCTGCGATGAAATTCTGAACAGCGTTGATTTGTTCACGCCGAACGAACACGAAGCCTTTTGCGTGGAATCGCGGGAAAACGTCATCGTTACGCTCGGGGAAAAAGGGTGCTTGCTGAAAAAGGAAAGGAAAGTTCTGCCTTCGCCCGCAGTTGCAGCGACGGATACGACCGGGGCGGGAGATACCTTTAACGGCGTGCTTGCGGCGCTGCTTGCTTCGGGGGCGACGGCGGAATCGGCGGCTGCCGCCGCAAATCAAGCGGCGGCGTTGGAAGTTACGCGTAAGTATGCCGTTTCCTCCATTCCGACGAAAGAGGAAACGGAAAAATTTTTTCAAATATGAAGGAGGATCGTACATGCAGAAAGGTTTGGATTTTTTAGTTGAAAAATATTCCGTACAGGATTCGGGAATCCTGTCGGCGGACGGAAAAACGGTGCAGATCGGCGGACGGGAAATTCCCGTATTGCCGTGGGAAAGCGAACGCAAAATTTCGGAGCTGAGAGCTGTTTTCCTGAGCGGCAGAATCGGGAAAATCTGTACATACCGCATCGGGCACACCGTGCGGGAGGGAAGCGATCTGTTCGGCGTGCTGGAAAGAGAGATCGGGATTTTGGAATTCACGATCGGTTCCGAAGTCAAAGAGATCTTCGCGATCGGCGGGAAGCGGACGCTGAACTGCATCGCGGAGACCGCGAACGGGTGCGTCTGTACGATCGAGCTGGGAGCGACGCTTCCCGCCGAGGAAGAAGAAATCGACAAGCATGAAATTATTGCGGACAACGGAGTGGCGTGCGATATGGTCGTGGATACGCAATTGCCGCAGAAATCGTTGTATGTGTTCGGCAAACACAAAAGCGCTTATCGCGATACGGACGCGGAATTATACGGTTATTCGGAAAGACAGATCAACGTGATCCGCAACGCCTTTGCCGCGGTCAGGGATACGGCGGTCCGTGAGGTGAATCTCGAAAAATGCAGACACCTTGCGGAAGTGATAAAATGTGCGAAAAGATCATTGAAAACCTTGGAAAATATAAAAGTGGGGTCGTAATCATGAAAAAATTAAAAATAGCGATGATGGGGATGACGCACGGACATACAAGAAAATATTATGACGTACTCAAAAACAATCCGAAACTCGACTGGATCGCCGTTTCTGCCGCGAATGAAGAAGTAAAGGAAATATTTCTGCATAGCGTGAAGGGGGTTCCGTGCTACGACAGCGAGGAAGAAATGCTGTATGCGCATCCGGAAATAGAGGCGGTTGTTCTGGCAAGCGAGAACAGCGAGCATCTTCGGCAGGTTCGTCTGTGTGCGGAAAGAAAAATCCATGTCCTTTCCATGAAAATTCCCACCTTCGATATGGATGAATATGCGCAGATGGAAAAACTGGTTTCTGAAAGCGGAATTGTTTTTCAGATCGAATTGGAGCTCCATTATAATCCGGTCGTCATGCGCATGAAAGAACTGATGAAAGAGAAAACGATCGGGGAAACGGATGCGTTCAACGCGACGAATATCACGCTTTCTCCCGTCTGGGCGTTTCCCTGGCAGGGAATTCCCGAAAAAAGTTACGGAAAACGCGTTCCCATCAAAGCGGGCAGCGATAAATTCCGCGGCGGGGCGCTTTGCGATCACCCTCATATTTTTGATCTGATACGGGAGGTGACGGACAGCGAATTCGATCTGATCTTTGCAAAAACAGCGCCGAATATGCGACATGATATTGAAGAAGAGGATATGCTTTCGGTCGTCGGAAGGATGAAAAACGGCGTGATTTTTTCGTTGGATCCGAGTTGGTCGCGTTCGGAAAACAAGTTGAAAGTGCCCGGTCCCGGTTGGGAAATATTTCCCAAGAGGATGGAGGTGAATATTGTGATTCACGGGACGAACGGGAGTCTGTTTACCGATTGTTTCGGTCCCAACGATTATCATAACGGAGCGCCCGATAATCGATATACCGTACAATATACTTATTTTGACGAGTGGGTCGGACTGATTGACGAATTTGTGAAAAACATAGAAGAAAAACGCCTGCCCAAAATCAATCTTGCATGGCATAAAAATACCGTCAAGGCGATGAATGCCGTATATGAAAGCATTTCCTCCGGACGTGCGACAAGACTGTAAATGAAAGAAAAGGAGAAAAAAATATGAAATTTTCGGGCATATATCCGGAGCCGGAACATATGGAAATGACCGGGAAAGAATGGGTTTTTTCCCGCAACATGATTTTGAACGTGCCGGCGAAATATTCGGATTGCAAGCAAATGAAATTATTTGCCGAACTGTATGCGAACTTTACGGGCGGCACTGGCAAACTGAAAATAAATCGCATTGTCACCGATGTTCCCGCGGCGGTGCTTTCCGCGGATTGTCGCCTTCCCGATTCCGTAACAGCGGGAGAATGGGAGTATACGATCCGCATTGAGAACGAAAAGGCGGAATTGTCGTTTCATGACAAACCGTCTTTTGCACACGCATTCAGCACTTTGCTGAAATTTTTACAGGTCAGGTCAACGAAGCGAGGCAAAGAGGCGTTTACCCTTCCGATCGGTCGGATAGAAGATATTCCGGCAATCCGCTTCCGCGGATTACATCTTTGTGTGTTTCCGGAAAGCGGATTCATAAGAACACGGAAGTTCGTACGGCTTGCGGGTCTGTTGGGATATTCTCACATCGTGCTGGAATTTTGGGGAATGTTTCCATATAAAACCAATAAGGCTTTCGGCAGAAAAAATGCCTATTCCCCGCGTTGGATCCGCCAGCTTACGCAGGACGCGGCGGCTTTCGGAACGGAAATTATTCCCATGCTTAACATTTACGGTCATGCTTCACAGTGTCGGATAAAAAACGGGAAACACGCCGTTCTCGAACAGAATCCGCGCCTGGCTCCTTATTTTGAAACCAACGGCTGGAACTGGAACCTGGCAAATCCCGATACGGAAGTTTTACAGAAAAAACTGATTGTCGAGTTGCTTGATGCTTGCGGAGAGGGGCGGTATTTTGCCATCGGTTGTGATGAAGCTTACAATTATGCCGCGGACAGGGCGTATGCAGGGAAGGATGAAACGCAAATTCTGATCGATCATATCAATGCGATTGCGCGTTTTCTGAAATCCGAGGGCAGAACTCCGATCATGTGGGCGGATATGCTGCTCGGCAGAGATTGCTTTACGGGGTGTACCGCAAACGGGGCGAGTCGGGAAATCTGCGAAAGGCTTCTGTCCGGTTTGGATAAAAATATCATTCTCGCCGATTGGCAGTACTGGACAAAGGACGAGTCCCTGCCGACGTCCCGTTTTCTGAGCGAGAAAGGATTTCGCGTAATCACGGTTCCCTATGATGATCGGGAGACTTCGATGATCTGTCTGAAAAACACGGAAAAATATCATTATTTCGGGTTTATGCAGACAACCTGGCACACGATCTACAGTGACTTTTATCTGCTTCCCGCAGGGGCGATTTATGCGTGGAACGGCAGTCGGAAGGCGTCTGAGACGGATTTCGATGACGGAATGCGTGCGCAGATTGCCCGTTATCTCCGGTGCACCATGCGGGTGAAACGGTATGAAGACGAAGGGATTGCCGCGCGGGAATTAGAATGTTTTTAACATCAAATCCGCTTTCGTTCGCAAGGACACGGGCGTTACGGGCAATTTGCAAAGACATCGGGCGCGCGGATCTTTGTAACGCGCGTAAGGGGAAAACCGGTACAAAATCATGGAATATCTTAAAAATTTTTTGGATAGACTTGTCAGCGAGAGGACGGTCGGCAATATTTACGTCCGTATCGGGAAAAAAGAACGCATTTTAGGCGAAGAAAAGCGCTTTTCTGAACATGAGATCACAGACAAAACGCTGTTTGATATGGCGTCGGTTACCAAAATGCTTGCGCCGACGACGCTTGCCCTGATCGCGATGGATCGCCGGGCGCTTTCTCCAAACGATCCTGTGGAAAAATTTTATCCCGGGCGAGGCAGGGCGCTCACCATCAGAAATCTTATGACGCACACGATCGGAATCGGGCATAAAAGTCTGAATGTTCCCGGGGTTACTTATGAAAACGTCGCGGAATATATTTTGGGAATCCCGACGGATATACCGGCAGGGTTAGATGTTTTGTACAGTTGCCCCGGATTTATTCTGCTTGGCAAAATTCTGGAAAAAATCTTCGGAATGCGCTTGGATGCGGCCTTTGAAAAATATGTTGCGGAGCCGCTCGGCATGGAGAATACCGCATTTTGCCCCGACCGATCGAAGGAGTTCGTCAATGCCAATTTGTCCGAAGAAGAACGGGGGCTGGTCAATGATTACAACGCCCGATTTCTTGGCGGCGTCAGCGGAAATGCGGGAATTTTTGCGGATATGAGCGATCTGACAAAGTTTGCCCGGCATTTAGCTGCCCGCGGTGCGCCGCTGTATGGGGAAAAGATTTTTGCAAAGGCGACGCGCAACTATACGGCGGGCATGAGCGAAGCCCGGGGCCTTGGATTCGTATTTGTGGACAAATGTTACCCGCAATCGGGCGGCTTGTTTCCGATAGGAAGCATCGGGCATTGCGGACACACGGGACAGTCGCTTTTCGTGGATGTGCAGAGCGGATTCTATGTGATAATCCTTTCGGATGCCAATGTATCCGTGATCCGACGCGACGGGAAGGAGGATTACGGAAAAGTGATGAAAATGCGGGCGGATTTACATCGTGCCATCAAAGAAGACGGGTATCGGGAACTTGAATAATGGGCGGAAAAGAGAATAAAGTCAGATCGCCGCGGCGTTCGAAAACGGTATTTGAAATTTGCGGGACCGTCGCCGTATCCTTTCTGGCGGCGATCGGTCTGCACGTCTTTGTGTATTCTTTCGATTTTGCGCCGAGCGGGTTTGACGGAATAGCGGCGATGCTTTATGAAGTTACGGGGATCAATGCCGGCTATTTCAGTCTCGCTTTGAATTTTCCCCTTCTGCTTGCGGCATGGTTTATCTTAAAGCGCAGATATGTGCTGTATACGCTGCTGGCGGTTTTGCTGACATCGCTGTTCGTCATCCTTTTTCAGTACATCAATTTTTACCGTTACGAGCAGGAAGGGGCTCGATTCTGGCAGCCGTATTTTCGGGATTGCTGCTGGGTGTGCGGGCGGGGTATATGCTGAAGATCAACGGTTCCACAGGCGGTGCGGATATCATCGCCTGTATCGTTCGGGAAAAAAGTTCCTATCCTTATGTGGAAAGGATTATCGGCATCATCTGTTATATCACGATCGCTTTTTCCTATTTTGTCTATCGGGAACTGGATTCCGTTCTGCTTTCCGTTATGCAGACCTTTGTTTATGAAAGGACGATAGCCTTCGTGCTGCGCTCCAACCGCAATGCCGTGGAGTGTCGGATCATTACCAAAACGCCGGAAATCATTGCGGAGGACCTGCTGCGTACACTGAAGCACGGGGCTACGATCGTAGAAAGCCGCGGCGTATACACCGGGGAAGAAAACGCCATTGTTTTTACCGTGATCAATACACGGCAGATCGGGGAGTTTATCGGCATCATGAAAAAGTATCCGGAAGTGTTTGTCTGTTATGGGGAAGTTTCCGGCGTAAACGGAAACTTCCGCCGGAACAAAAACGATCCGCTCCGGTAGTGGCGCCTGTCCGGCAAGGGAAAATGCCTTGTACGGGCAAAATCCGTTAGATTTTGTGTTTTTATAACGGGTTGAAAGCAGATAAAGGCGGGCGATTCCGTTGCAACGGAATCGCCCGCCTTTATCTATATAAAACCATTTGTAGGAGATAAAAACTTGATTGTGTTTTTTAAATCAGAAAAAAATGCCGATGCGGTCGTGCAATTTGGTGCCGGATCAAGGAAAAAGATAAAGATAATTTTTCTAAATAAATAGATAAAAATGCTCCTATCAACGTTCAATAAAATATTTTATAATTGAAAAGAATATAACACGGAGAGAAGAGCAATGGAGAAAAAAATACCCGTCGTAGTGATTCGCAGGGTCGATGAAACGGACAAAATTTTAAAGGCGCTGAAAGCCTGCGGAATCAACTGTGCGGAGATCGCTTTTCGCACCGCGTGCGCGGTCGGGAATCATGTGAACAAACCCCAGCAGATCCTGACAGCTGTCGCGAAAGCCCATGCCGCGGCCGGTCCCGCTTTCGTAATAGGAGGCGGAACGGCTCATGTTGAAAGTCACCATACACTGGTACTGATTCCAGATATTCACCATTCTGTTCAGCTTTTCATCCGGGGAGACGACGGAGTAAACGGAAAGCAGTTTCTTCCAGTACTTTTTCAGATGATACAAAGCGTTTTCCACGGTGATCCTGCTGCAATATTTTGCGATGAGCGCGTGTGCCTTCCGCTTGTTGATAATGCCGGGAGCCTCCCATTTTTCCGATTCGGCGTTTTCGATATAACCGAGCAAAAAGATCAGTGTTTTTTTCTCGCCGGGGGCAAGTTCTGCAATAAGCTCGTGACAGGCGACGGGCGCCCATCCGCTGGCAACGGAATTGAAACAGTGCCCGCCCGTCACCGCGGCGGGAGAATCGAATCCGTTGAATTTTCCGAGGAAGGTGTCGCGGTCGGTATCAAAACCGCAGGCTTTTTCGTTGACGGAATAAAAGGCAAAATGGTTGCGCCTTTCGCGATATTCCGTCTTGTGATAAAGGACGGAAGGTTCAATTTCCACCTCACCCGTCGAGTAATTGCGCTGGAAATTCGTATTGTCGTTCACGGCATTCCAAAGACACCATTCGGTTGCGGCAAAAACTTTCAGCGATTTTTTTTCGCGCGAAGCGTTTGTCAGCGTCAGCTGCTGGATTTCGCACCAATCGCCCCGCGGCACAAAGCAGAGAAGATCCGCGCAAACGCCGTTCTTTTATGCGGGAAAGAGGGTATACCCCAGTCCGTGTCGACATTCGTAGCGGTCAAGTTCCGTTTTTGCGGGAAGAAAGGCGGGCGAAAATACCGTTTTTCCGTCCGCGATATAAAAACATCTTCCGCCGTTGTCTGTCGGTACATTGTTATAACGGTAGCGCGTGATCCGCCTGAGTTTCGCATCCTTGTAAAAATCATACCCTCCTCCCGTATTGGAAATCAGCCCGAAAAAATCTTCGTCGCCGAGGTAATTGATCCACGGTAAAGGAGCAAAAGGCGTTTCAATCACATATTCTTTGCGCTTGTCGTCAAAATGTCCGAATAAACTGATCATGGATCTGGTGGCGAACCATACTTCCGACAGACATTTCTGGTTTCAACAAGCGCGCAAATCGCGGGACAATCCCTATCACGACTATTATTGGGCGGAAAAGCCTTTCAACGACTGGAAAGCATGCTTCGGCGGTTCCGCATGGGAATATAACGAGCCGACGGGAGAATACTATCTTCATTCTTTTGCCGTGCAACAGCCCGACCTCAACTGGGAAAATCCGCGCGTACGGGAAGAAATGCGTGCGGTGGTGGATTTCTGGGTAGACAGAGGCGTGGACGGTTTTCGTTGCGACGTACTGGATTATATTTCCAAAGATTTTCGGCAGGGAAAAATGTTGAACGGTCCGCGCCTGCATGAATATATCCGCGAATTGTTTGACAGAGAAAAGACTCGCCATATCTTTACGGTGGGGGAATGTCAGTCCGGCGAAAAGGACATCATCGATATCTGCGGAGAGGGCAGACGCGAACTGACCTGCATTTTTCAGTTCGAGCATATCGGCGTCGGGCGCGGAAGAAAATTCGACCGTTGTCCCTATGAGATCGACGAAGTGCGCGATATTCTCGTAAAATGGCAGAATTTTACGGCGAGGCATAATCTTTTGTATACGTTATTTACGGATAATCTCGATCAGGCGCATTATATTTCGAGGCTGGGAAACGATACGACGTTGCGCTGCGAATGCGCCGCCATGTATGCCGCCATGTTTTATCTGCTCAGGGGAATTCCGTTCATTTATCAGGGACAGGAGTTCGGCACGCCGGATCCGCATTATGAGAAAATAACCGATTTCAACGATGTGGAAACATGGAATTACTATCGTGAAAATCACGGAAAAATGCCGGAAGAAGAGCTGATGGAAAAGATCAATTCCGGCAGCCGTGACAACGTTCGACGACCCGTTGCCTGGACGGGCGGGGAAAACTTCGGGTTCGGAACGGGCAAACCGTGGATTCCTCTGCATTCGCGCGGGGCGGAAGTCAATGCGGAAAAGGACGCGCGGTCGGAAAAGTCCGTGCGCAGGTTTTACAAAATGCTGTTGACATTCAGAAAGCAGAGTCGTGCGGTCAGGTACGGAAGTTTTGCCGATCTCACCGACGGGCAGAAAGGCTGTTTTGTCTATCTGCGCGCCTATGAGGAGGAAAAGGTTCTCGTCGTCTGCAACTTCGGTCGGGAAAACGAAATTTGCGTTCCCGCGGGAGAATTCCGTCTTGTTCTGTCCAATTACGGGCATACCGCACGGGATGCGGGCGGAAGGTATTTGCCGTTTGAAACGGCGGTATATGTCCGCAAATAAAGGATTTTTGCCCAAGGCTTCCTTGTAGAAACGCAGTTTATCGCCGACGGAAAGATTTTTCGGAAAATGCGGATAAATCTGCCTTACGGAAACAAAAGCAAAACGGATCTGAATTCTATATGGTATGATCGGGACGCCTCGTTTTTTACGCGGCGTCCTTTTTGACGGGATGCGTCTGTCAAAGAAGGAAGGTATGCTGACGTCAAAAAAACCGGCGGTCGTTTCGGAACCTTGCGGTTTGAAAAATGCCGTCGGCGCGAGAAGTTTTTTCAAATACAATTTTTTTACATTTTCTTTACAACTTTCGGCGTAAATTTATTACATTTGTCTGCTACAATGATGGCAACAAAGGAAAAAAAGGAGTAGAAAAATGAAAAAACTATTGGTTTTGGCAGTAGCGGCGATGCTGGCCGTTACGGGTATTGCGGCAACCGGCTGCAATCAGGGTGAAAAAGACATTCTCGTCGTCATAAGAGAAAACGGAAGCGGCACGCGCGAAGCGTTCGAGAAAGTCGTCGAAAAGGACGGCGTGACGCTCGACGACATCACCGGAGGGGATACGAGCGAATATTCTTTCGTGCAGAACCGTCAGGAACTGTCTGCGACGTCCAACGTCATCGCGTCGGTCTCCGCCGCCGAAAACGCCATCGGCTATGTTTCTCTTGCGTCCGTGACGGACGAAGTGAAGAGCGTCAAAGTAAACGGCGTGGAGGCGACTGCGGCAAACGTCCAGAACGGATCGTATGCGATTCAGCGTCCGTTTCTGATGCTGACGCGTGCGGATAACGTGATCACGCCCGCCGCGCAGGATTTTTATAACTTCTGTATGAGCGCGACCGCGATGAACGATACCGTGCTGACGTCCGGTCTGATTCAGGATCCCGACAGGACGCCCGGGACGTACACGCCGGCGACGATCAGTGAGGCGACGACCATCACGATTATCGGGTCCACGTCGATGACGGAAGTCATGGAGAAACTGGTCGCCGCCTATAAGACGGTACAGCCCAACGTGACCGTTGCGCAGCAATATCCCGGTTCGGGCGGCGGAAGAACGGGCGTACAGAACGACGCGACGGGCAACACCATCGGTCTTGCGAGTTCGTCCAGTCCCAACGCGGCATATGTGGAAAATACGCTTTGTCTCGACGCGGTTGCCGTAGTGGTCAATCCCGCCAACGACATCGACAATCTCACTCTCGAACAGCTTTTCGACATCTATACGGGAGCGATCAAAAAGTTCAGCGAAATCAAATGAAAAGAATCAGTACAGGCGAAGCGGCAAGCAAAGGCTTGTTCATGATAACGGCGATTATCTGCATAATTGCCGTTATCACCATATTTGTGTTTCTCATTGCGGAAAGCATTCCGGCGTTCCGGCAGATCGGATTTTTCCGGTTTCTGTTCGGAACGACGTGGGCGCCCGATACGACCGATAATTATACCGGCGTCGTGAACGGAAGTTACGGCGTGTTCAAGATGATCGTCGGCTCCGTCGTCGGGACGGTGGGCGCGCTCATCGTCGGCGGGGTTTTCGGATTTTTTACGGCGGTATTCATTTCCCGCTTCTGTCCGAAACCGATCAGAGGCGTATTTTCCGCAATCGTCAATCTGCTGGCGGGGATTCCGTCCGTCATCTACGGCTTTTTCGGAATGTCGGTGCTTCTGCCGCTCCTCGGAAATTTTTCCTCCAACGGCAGCGGCAGCGGAATCTTATCGGTCTCCGTTATTTTAGGACTCATGATTCTGCCCACCGTCGTCGCCCTCTCGAAAACGAGTCTGGACGCCGTTCCGGCGAGTTATTACGAGGGCGCGCGGGCACTGGGCGCCACGCACGAACAGGCGGTATTCAGAACCGTCGTTCCCGCCGCGAAAAGCGGGATTGTCGCGTCGCTGATCCTCGGCGTGGGGCGCGCCGTCGGCGAGACCATGGCGGTGGTCATGATCGCGGGCAACGCCGTCAATTACCCTTCGGGACTGTTTCTGAGCTTCCGCACGCTGACGGCGAACATCGTTCTGGAAATGGGCTACGCCAACGAATTGCACCGCGGCGCGCTCATCGCCACGGGCGTCGTGCTGCTGATCTTTATCCTCATCATCAACCTGCTTTTCGGGTTGGTTTCCGGCGAAAAGAAAAAACAGAAAAACGGCAGAAAAATTTCCGTCGGCTGGCTGGATAAGTTCGCTTATAAACTGAAGATCGAAAAATTCGGCAAAATTCTCTGCTGGATCTGCAGCTGTGTGGCGGCGGTCGCGCTGGTCTTCGTCGTCGGTTTTGTCCTCGTCAAGGGCGTGGGACATATCGATTGGCATTTCCTCTTCGGGGAATATACCACGGAGATCGATTCGTCGGGACATATCGTCTATACGCTTGCGTCGAGTATCGTCACCACCCTCGCGGTGGTGTTCCTGAGCCTGATCGTCTCCGTACCGCTGGGTATCGCTACGGCGATCTATCTCAACGAATACACGAAAAAGGGGAATCTTCTCGTGCGGCTCATCCGCTCGTGTATCGACATTTTAAGCGGCATCCCTTCCATCGTGTACGCGCTGTTCGGCACGGTGACCTTCGTCGTCTGGTTCGGCGGTTATCCGTCCATCTTGGCAGGGGGACTGACCATCACGCTGATGCTGCTCCCCACGATCATCCGTTCCACGGAAGAAAGCCTGAAATCGGTTTCCGACGGACTCAGGGAAGGTTCGTTTGCTCTCGGCGCAGGCAAGGTGCGCACGATTTTCAAGGTCGTTCTTCCTAGCGCGCTTCCCGGCATTTTCTCGGCGATCATTCTCGCCATGAGCCGCGTGATCAGCGAATCCGCGCCCTTCCTTTATACGACGGGAAGCGTGGTCGCGGCGATGCCTGCGGGATTTCTGAGCGGCGGAACGACGCTTGCCGTCGCGCTTTACAGATTCGCGGGGGAAAACCGGTATATCAACGAAGCGTACGCCACGGCGTGCGTGCTTATCGTGCTGGTGCTGATTCTGAATCTGGCGGCGGATTTTGTCGGGAAGAAGTTATCGAAATTACAAGGAGATACGAAAGTTGTTTGCAAAAAGAAAGGAAAAAAGCAAAGCTGACGGCGGGGAGATCGCCCGCTACGGCGGAAGAATACAGGTAAAAAACGCCGATCTTTATTACGGAGATTTTCAGGCGCTTAAAAATATATCCATCGACATTCCCGAAAAACAGATCACGGCGTTCATCGGTCCTTCGGGCTGCGGTAAGAGCACGTTTTTGAAATGTTTCAACCGCATGAACGATCTGGTAGCGGGATGCAGGATCACGGGCGAGTTCAAGATAGGTGACGTGGATATTTACGGCGACGTCGACGTGAACGAACTGAGAAAGAACGTGGGGATGGTTTTTCAGAAGCCTAATCCGTTTCCGATGAGCGTATACGACAATATCGCGTACGGACCGAGGACGTTCGGGATTCGTAAGCGCGCCGATCTCGACGAGATCGTGGAAAAATCGCTGAAAGAGGCGGCGATGTGGGACGAACTCAAGGACCGGCTGAACAAGTCGGCGCTGGGACTTTCCGGCGGACAGCAGCAGCGGCTTTGCATCGCCCGCGCGCTTGCGGTAGGTCCGCAGATCATTTTGATGGACGAACCGACGAGCGCGCTCGATCCCATTTCGACGGGAAAGATCGAGGAACTCTGCATGGAACTGAAAAAGGAAGTAACGGTGGTGATCGTGACGCACAATATGCAGCAGGCGGTGCGGATATCGGACAGAACGGCGTTCTTTTTGTTGGGAGATCTGATAGAATATGGTGACACGGAGCAAGTATTTACGTCGCCTGCACAAAAGCAGACGGAAAATTATATTACGGGCAGATTCGGCTGAGGGAGGAATCGAAATGAGTGCGAGAAAGTATCTGGAAGAAGGACTTGCGGAAATGAATATGCGCCTGAAAGAGATGTGCGTTCTGGTGGAGGATATGATCGATCAGACGGTCACGGCTCTCACGGAAAACGACACGGAACTTGCGGCGGAGATTCACGGACGGGACAAGAAAGTGGACGAATACGAAATGGAGATCGAGCGGATGTGTATGCGGCTTCTTCTGAGGGAACAGCCGGTGGCGGCGGACTTCCGTGCGGTATCCACAACGCTGAAAGTGATCACGGACATCGAGAGGATCGGCGATCAGGCGGGGGACATCGGAGAGCTGATCGCGGCAAACGGCGGGGTGGTACTGAAAGCCGACGCGGTGCGGCTGAAAATGATGGGGATTTTAGCGAAAGACATGGTGAAAAACAGCGTGGACAGTTTTATCTTTGCCGACGAAAGGCTTGCCGACGAAACGGCAAAGAAGGATGACAGGATGGACGAACTGTTCATCGAGGTCAAAAACGGTCTGATCGAATTCATGAAAAAAGACCCCGAAAATGCCGACGACGCGCTGGTTCTGATGATGATTGCAAAGTATTTTGAACGGATCGGGGATCACGCGGTGAACGTGTGCGAGTGGACAAAATACGAAGGAACGGGCGAGCGCGTCAAGTTCCAGTGAATCGCTACAGCTGAAAAAAAACGCGAATTCTGCCTAAAATCCGTTGACAAAACGCAGGTGTTTTGTTAAAATCTAATCAATCTGAATTTTAAATGCGACGATGAAGAAAAAGGGTTTTGAAACGGCAGCTTTCAGAGAGTCCGCGGTCGGTGCGAGCGGACAGTGCGAAAAAATCCGACTCCCTTCGGAGCAGACGTCCGGAACGCTTCGGAAAGTATGGACGTCCGGGGAAAGGTCCCGTTACAGACCGAGGGTTCAACCCCTGCTGAGTGGGCTGCGGATGCGGTCAATTTGGGTGGTAACGCGCGGAAACATCTTCGTCCCAAAATATTTATTATTTTGCGGCGGAGATTTTTTTATACTTTAAGAAAGAACCGGGGAGGAGCGGAAATGAAAAAATACGTATTGTCCGTACTGGTCAGGAATCATTCTGGCGTTTTGCGCCGCGTGAGCGGACTGTTTGCGAGAAGAGGATACAACATCGAAAGTCTGACGGTGGGGGTAACGGAAAACCCGAAAGTTTCGCGCATGACGGTGGTGGTCTGCGGCGACGAATATATCGTGGATCAGATCACGAAGCAGGTGAGCAAACTCGTGGAAGTGATCAAGGTGGAAATCTTAAAGCAGGAAAGCGCCGTGTATCGGGAACTTCTCCTTGTCAAGGTTAGGACGACAAAGGATACGCGTGCGGAGATCCTCGAAATTTCCAACATTTTCCGTTCGCACGTGGTGGACGTGTCGGCGGAATCGCTTGTGCTGGAAGCGACGGGGGACGCGAACAAACTGACGGCGTTTTTAAGGATGCTCGAACCTTTCACGATCCTGGAGATCGTGCGGACGGGGCTGGCGGCGTTGCAGAGAGGTGACAAGATATTCAGCGAAGAAAGGAGAGAAGAAGATGCGTAAGATCAAAATATTCGATACGACGCTGCGCGACGGGGAACAATCGCCGGGATGCAGCATGAATTTAAGTGAAAAACTGAAGATGGCGGCACAGCTCGACGCGCTGGGCGTGGACGTCATCGAAGCGGGCTTTGCCATTTCGTCGCCGGGCGATTTTGCGGCGGTGAAGGGAATCGCGTCGGTGGTGAAGCGCGCGGTCGTGGCATCGCTGGCGCGGGCGGTGAAAAAGGATATCGACGCGGCGTACGAGGCGGTGAAGGAGGCGGCGCATCCGCGCATTCACGTCTTTCTCGCCACGAGCGACGTGCATATGCAGTATAAACTCAAAATGACCCGAGAACAGGTGATCGATACCTGTAAGGAGATGGTCGCTTACGCGAAGAGTCTTTGCGAGGATGTGGAGTTTTCCGCGGAGGACGCGTTCCGCAGCGACGTGCCGTTTTTATGCCGCGTGGTGGAAACCGCCATCGAGGCGGGTGCGAGCACCATCAATCTTCCCGACACGGTGGGATACGCGACGCCGGTGGAATACGGCAATTTCATCGCCGCGGTGCGCAGGGATGCGAAGGGGATCGACAAGGTGACGGTATCGGTGCATTGCCATAACGACCTCGGTATGGCGACGGCAAATTCGCTGATGGCGGTATTAAACGGCGCGGATCAGGTCGAATGTACGATCAACGGAATCGGGGAACGCGCGGGGAATACGGCTTTGGAAGAAGTGGTGATGACATTAAAGACCCGCCGGGATTATTTCGACGCGTATACGGATATAGAGACGACGCAGATCTTCAAGACGAGCAAACTTCTTACGGCGATCACGGGCGTAAAGGTACAGCCCAACAAGGCGATCGTGGGGGAGAATGCCTTCGCGCACGAGGCGGGCATCCATCAGCACGGCGTTCTCGCCAACCGCGAGACGTACGAGATCATGACGCCGGAGTCCGTCGGACTGACGGAAAACAAGATGGTACTCGGCAAACACAGCGGCAAGCACGCCATCGAGGACAAATTGAAGCAGATGGGCTTCACGGTGAGCAAGGAAGAGTTGCAGGAGCTGTTTGAAGAATTCAAGGTGCTTGCCGACAGGCAGAAGAGTGTTTCCGATCTCGATCTGGAAGCGCTGGTGCACAGAAAGATCATGAAGATCCACGAAAGTTTCCGCCTCGATCGGTTTGTGATCAACGTGGGGAACACCATCACGACGACGAGCGCCGTCAGGCTGATCGACGAGGACGGAAAGGAGATGGAAGCCGTCACGTCCTCGAAGTTCGGACCGATCGACGCGTCTTATTCGGCGATCAAGCAGATCGTCGGCGGGGAAGATTTCGAGTTGGTGGACTTCCTTATCGACGCGGTCACCGGCGGGACGGACGCACAGGGAAAAGTGACCGTCAAGATCAAGTCGGGCGATAAGGTCTATAACGGGCATGCGGTTTGTCTCGACATCGTGGAAGCGGCGGTGCGCGCATATGTCGCGGCGATCAACAACATGATCAACGACAAGAAACTCGTGGAGCAGGGATAAGATGGAAAAGATAACCGTTCTGGATTCCACGCTGCGCGACGGCGCGCAGGCCGAGGGAATCTCCTTTTCCGTGACCGACAAGATCAATATCTGTCGCGCGCTCGACGAACTGGGCGTGGCGTACATCGAAGCGGGAAATCCCGCGTCCAACCCGAAAGATATCGAATTTTTCAAGGAAGTGGCGGCGGTGTCTTTTCAAAACGCCGTTCTGACGGCGTTCGGTTCGACGCGGCGCAAAGGTGTTTCCTGCGAGGAGGACGCCAATTTAGCGGCATTGGTCGGCGCGGGGACGGAGGCGGTGAGCATTTTCGGAAAATCGTGGGATTTTCACGTGACGGAAATTCTCAAAGCGACAAAGGAAGAGAACCTCGCGATGATCGCCGATACGGTGGCGTATCTGAAAGCGAACAGAAAGAAAGTGATCTTCGACGCGGAGCATTTTTTCGACGGATACAAGAACAATCCGACATACGCGATGGAAACGGTGAAGGCGGCGGAACGCGCCGGCGCGGACATCGTGGTGCTATGCGATACCAACGGCGGCTGTTTTCCCGACGAGATTGCCGGGATCGTACGCGCGGTGAAGGCGGAACTCGGTTGCGAGGTCGGCATACACGCGCATGACGATACGGGCTGCGGGGTGGCAAATTCCATCGCGGCGGTTTCAGCCGGCGCGGGGCATGTGCAGGGCACGCTGGTCGGGTACGGGGAGAGATGCGGCAATGCCAATCTTTCCACGATCGTCGCGGATCTGCAGTTGAAGCGCGGCGTACAGTGCGTCGCGGGGGATCTGAAGCGCCTGACGGAGATCAGCCGCAGGGTGGCGGAGATTTCCAACGTGCGTTTAAGCCGCGGGATGCCGTATGTCGGCAAATCGGCGTTTGCGCATAAGGCGGGGATGCACATCGACGGCGTAAACAAATCGAGCCGTTCCTTCGAGCACGTCCCCCCCGAATCGGTGGGCAACGAACGGCGGTTTTTAATGAGCGAAGTGGCGGGGCGCAGCACGGTGCTGGAAAAGATCCGCCGCGTCGATCCGTCGGTGAAAAAGAACGATCCGGTGACGGCAAAGGTCATCGAACGCATCAAGGAAATGGAGTTCAGAGGATATCAGTTCGAAGGGGCGGAGGCGTCGTTCGAACTGCTGATCCGCAAGCAGCTCGGAACCTACAAGCCGTTTTTCTCGCTGGAAAAGTTCAAAACCATCGGGGAACAGCGCGTCGGGGAGGATTTCGCTCCCGCGGCGGCGATCGTGAAAGTTCTGGTGAACGGAAACGCGGAGATCACGGGTGCGGAAGGAAACGGTCCGGTCAACGCGCTGGACGTAGCGCTCCGAAAAGCGCTCGAACGGTTCTATCCGTCCTTGAAAGAATTCAAACTTACAGACTATAAGGTGCGGATTCTCGACAGCAGGGAAACGAGTTCCGCGGTGACGAGAGTGCTGATCGAAAGCAGCGATAAGGAAGACGTCTGGACGACGGTAGGCGTTTCGCGCGACATCATCGAAGCGAGTCTCATCGCTTTGACGGACGCGCTGGAATATAAACTGATTAAAGATGAAGAAAGGAAAGTTCAACGGGAGGATACAGAGTAAAAATGGGAATGACAATGACGCAGAAAATTCTGGCGCATCACGCGCACCTCGATTCGGTGAAGGCGGGACAGTTGATCGAAGCCGATCTCGATCTGGTGCTGGGCAACGATATCACGACGCCGGTGGCGGTCACGGAATTCGGGAAATTCGGTGCGGACAAGGTTTTTGACAAGGACAAGGTGGCAATCGTCCCCGATCACTTTACGCCGAACAAGGATATCAAAGCGGCGGAGCAGTGTAAATATATCCGCGAATTCGCCAAAAAGATGGATATTACGAATTATTTCGAAATCGGGGAAGTGGGCATCGAACACGCGCTGATTCCCGAAAAGGGGCTTGTAGTCGCGGGCGATCTCGTCATCGGGGCGGATTCTCACACCTGTACTTACGGTGCGCTCGGCGCGTTTTCGACGGGCGTCGGAAGCACGGATATGGCGGCGGGCATGGCTACGGGAAAAGCGTGGTTCAAGGTTCCCGGCGCATTGCGGTTCAATCTGAAAGGAAAGCTGAACGGCTGGGTGAGCGGCAAGGACGTGATCCTGCATATCATCGGGATGATCGGCGTGGACGGCGCGCTGTATAAGAGCATGGAATTCGGCGGAGAAGGAATGCATTCGCTTTCGATGGACGATCGGCTCTGCATGGCGAACATGGCGATCGAGGCGGGCGCGAAGAACGGCATCTTCGAAGTGGACGAAAAGACAATCGAATATATCAAAGAACATTCATCTAAACCGTATACCGTCTATCAGGCGGATGCCGACGCGGAATACGAAAAGGTTTACGACATCGATCTTTCCGAGATCAAGGAAACGGTTGCGTTTCCGCATCTTCCGGAAAACACCCGCACCATCGACGAAGTGGGCGATGTGAAGATCGATCAGGTCGTGATCGGGTCCTGCACCAACGGGAGAATCTCCGATCTTCGCATTGCGGCGCAGATCTTAAAGGGCAGACGCGTGAAAAAGGGCGTGCGTACCATCATCATTCCCGGCACGCAGAAGATCTATAAGCAGGCGATCAAGGAAGGGCTCGTCGATATTTTCATCGACGCCGGCGCGATCTTCTCGTTCCCGACCTGCGGACCGTGTCTCGGCGGTCACCTCGGCATTCTCGCCGCGGGCGAACGCGCCGTTTCCACCACGAACCGCAACTTCGTGGGGAGAATGGGACACGTCGATTCGGAAGTGTATCTTGCAAGCCCCGCGGTGGCGGCGGCAAGCGCCGTGACGGGCAAGATCTCCGCTCCGGAAGAACTCGGACTGTAAGAGGAGGAATTTACAATGAAAGTTTGCGGAAAAGTTTTCAGATATAAAGACAACGTCGATACGGACGTCATCATTCCCGCGCGGTATTTGAACACGTCGGTACCCGCGGAGCTCGCGAAGCACTGCATGGAAGACATCGATAAGGATTTCGTCAAAAACGTCAAGGAAGGCGACATTATCGTCGCCGATAAGAACTTCGGTTGCGGCTCTTCGAGAGAACACGCGCCCATCGCCATCAAGGCGTCGGGCATAAGCTGTGTTATCGCTTCCACGTTCGCGCGTATTTTTTACCGCAATTCCATCAATATCGGCTTGCCGATTATCGAATGCGAAGAGGCGGTCAAGGGGATCTCCGCGGGGGATAAGGTTTCCGTCGATTTCGATACCGGCGTCATCACCGACGAAACGACGGGCAAGTCCTATAAAGGCGAACCGTACCCCGAATTTATGCAAAACATCATTCAAGCGGGCGGGTTGATTCCCTATATCAACGCCAAAAACGCAAAATAAGGGGAAACGGGGAAAATGTTTGACATATTTAATTTGCCCGATTTTACGTTGCCCGAAGATTTTTTGTTAGGCAGCGCAACCGCGCCGCATCAAATCGAAGGGGATAATGTACATTCGGGGCATTGGAAGTACGAGCAAGAAGAAGTTTTGCGTAACCCGAAATTTCAAGTATCGGGCAAGGCGTGCAACCATTACAATATGGTTGACGAAGACGTGAAACTGCTTGCCGCGCTCGGTCATAAAGCGTATCGTATGGGCGTAGAGTGGGCGCGCATCGAGCCGCAAGAAGGCGTATTCGATAAGGCGGCTACGGCGCATTACGTGCACGAACTCGAACTTCTCAAAAAGAACGGGATTAAAACGTTTGTAACGCTCGTGCACTTTTCGATGCCGCTGTGGTTCGAAGAAAAAAACGGCTTTTTCGATTTGGATAACTTCGCCTATTTTGAGCGGTATTTGCGTTACATTTTGCCGATTATCAGCCCTTATGTTGATTTTTGGAATGTTTTTAACGAGTTTAATTTAGGCACGACCGAACGTTTTTTGAACCGTAAATTTAACAAAACCATCTGCCACGCGCGGGCATATCGAATCATCAAAGAATATTCTTCCGCGCCCGTAAGCAGTGCGCACGCGCTTTTGCAGTATTACGGCGCAAGGCAGTCCGACCCGTTCGACACGGCGTTGCAAGGGTATTTGGACGCGGTGGATAACGAGTTTTTCTTCCACGCGATTCGCACGGGCGAGTTGGTTGTTCCGGGAAAAGACGGCATTTACGACAAAGAGATCAAAGGCACTTGTGATTTTTGGTCGATCAATTTATATGTGCGGCAAATGGTAGACGCGCGCAAAGCCAAATGCAAAACGCGTAGTATGCCGTACACGCACATGCAAATGATTTCCGAGCCCTTTTACTTGGAAGAATTTTGGCCGGAAACGATGTTTAACGGATTAACGCGCTGTATGGACAAACCCGTTTATATCACCGAAAACGGTTGTTGTTGCGATAACGACGATTTTCGCATCATCTACATCGCCGAGTTTTTATCCGCGCTGAACGCCGCGCGGCAAACGGGGGTGGACGTACGCGGCTATTTGTATTGGTCGTTTATGGATAATTATGAATGGAGTTCTTATGCGCCGCGGTTCGGAATGGTCGGGGTGGATAGACAAACATTTGCGCGCACACCCAAACCCTCGGCGTATTTTTATAAAGAAATCATCGAAAACAAGGCATTTAAACAGGATATTTTGCGGAAATATTTAAAATCGATTCCCACACTTAAAAAATAAGGAGAAACAAATGAACTTTAACATTGTTACGGTATCGGGGGACGGCATCGGTCCCGACGTCGTCGCGGAAGCGAAGAACGTTCTGAACGTCATCGGAAAAAAATTCAATCATACATTTACCTTTACGGAAAAACCGGCGGGCGGCATCGCCATCGACACTTGCGGTTGCCCGTTGCCGCAGGACACTATCGACGCTTGCAAAGCGTCCGATTCCGTTCTGCTCGGCGCAGTCGGCGGACCGAAGTGGGATCACCTCGGCGGCAACGACCGCCCCGAAAAGGCGCTTTTGGGCTTGCGCGGCTCGCTGGGACTGTTCGCCAACCTGCGCCCGGCGGTCCTGCACAGACAGCTCAAAGACGCCTGCCCGCTCAAAGCGGAGATCATCGGGGATTCCCTCGATATCCTCATTGTGCGCGAACTGACCGGCGGGCTTTACTTCGGCAAGCGCGGCAGAACGGAGGACGGCGCCTACGACACCCTCAATTATTCCGTGAAAGAGATCGAGCGCGTGCTGCGCGTGGGATATGACGCCGCGATGAAGAGAAGAAAGAAGGTCACCGTCGTCGATAAAGCGAATATTCTGGAAACGTCCCGCCTGTGGAGAGAAGTTGCCGCCCGCGTGGCGAAGGATTATCCCGAAGTGGAAACGTCCTTTTTGTACGTAGACAACTGCTCGATGCAGCTCATCCGCAATCCCCATCAGTTCGACGTCATCGTCACGGAAAATATGTTCGGCGACATCCTGTCCGACGAAGCGAGTATGCTCACAGGGTCGATCGGAATGCTGGCGTCGGCGAGCCTCGGCGAGACGAAACGCGGGATGTACGAACCCATTCACGGTTCGGCGCCCGATATCGCGGGCAAGGATATCGCAAACCCCATCGCCACGATTCTGTCGGCGGCGATGATGCTCAGATATTCCTTCGATTTGGAAGAGGAGGCGCGCGCCGTCGAAGAAGCCGTCACAAAGACGCTCGACGAGGGCTACCGCACCGGCGATATCTGGTCGGAAGGCATGAAGAAGGTCGGCACGAAGGAAATGGGGAAACTGATTGCCGAAAGGATCTGAACGGAGAAAAATATGAACAGCGATAAAACGAAAATCGGATTGGATAAAGCGGCGCACCGTTCGCTGATGAAGGCGTTGGGGTTTACCGATGAGGAAATTGCCCTTCCGCTGGTCGGCGTCGTATCTGCGCAGAGCGACATCATTCCGGGACATACGGAACTCAATAAAATCGCGGAAGCGGTAAAAGCCGGCGTCCGTCTGGCGGGCGGAAATCCCGTTACCGTTCCCGCGATCGGCGTTTGCGACGGCATCGCCATGGGACACGAGGGCATGAAATATTCGCTCGTGACCCGCGAACTCATCGCGGATTCGGTGGAGTGTCTTGCCAAGGCGCACGCTTTCGACGCGATGGTACTGATTCCCAACTGCGATAAGATCGTGCCGGGGATGCTGATGGCGGCGGCGCGGGTGAATATCCCCGCGATCGTCTGTGCGGGCGGACCCATGCTCAATGGCTATATACACGGCGAGAGGATCAGCGTTACCGAAATGTTCGAGGCGGCAGGCGCGGTGAAGAGCGGCAAGATCAAGGCGGAAGAGCTCGGGGAATACGAGAGCAAAGCGTGTCCCACCTGCGGGTCGTGCGCGGGAATGTTCACGGCGAACTCCATGAACTGCGTCACGGAAGCCCTCGGCATGGCGCTCGAAGGAAACGGCACGATTCCCATGGTCTATTCCGAACGGCTGAGACTTGCAAAACATTCGGGCATGAAGGTGATGGAACTTCTCAAAAAGAATATCCGTCCCCGCGACATCCTCACCGAAAAGGCGTTTGAAAACGCTTTCACCGTGGATATGGCGCTGGGGTGCAGCACGAATACGGTGTTGCACATTCCGGCGATCGCGCGGGAAGCGGGGGTTAAGATCGATCTTTCGCTCATCAACAAGGTCAGCGAAGTCACGCCCAACGTATGCAAACTTGCGCCGGCGGGCAAACATTTTATGGTCGATCTCTATCATGCGGGCGGCGTGTATGCCGTCATGAAGGAGCTCGAGGAAAAAGGTTTACTGCACACCGATCTTCTGACCGTGACGGGAAGGACGGTGGCGGAAAACATCGCGGGGGCAAAGGTGTCGGATCAAACGGTCATCCGGCCGATGGATAATCCCTATTCGGCGACGGGCGGTCTCGCCATTCTGAAGGGCAATCTCGCGCCGGACGGCTGCGTGGTGAAGCGCAGCGCCGTAGCGCCGGAGATGTTGGTCAATACGGGGACTGCCGTCGTGTTCGACAGTGAAGAAGAGGCGATCAAGGGCATCACGGGCGGCGCGGTAAAGGCGGGCGACGTGGTGGTGATTCGTTACGAAGGTCCGAAAGGCGGTCCCGGTATGCGCGAGATGCTGATGCCGACGGCGACGATCTGCGGCATGGGTCTGGACAAGACGGTGGCGCTCATCACCGACGGGCGTTTTTCGGGAGCGACGCGGGGCGCGGCGATCGGACACGTTTCGCCGGAAGCGGCGGTCGGCGGACCGATCGGACTCGTCAGGAACGGGGACAAGATCGCCATCGACATGAAGAATTACAGCATCAACCTGCTTGTGAGCGAGGAAGAGCTGGAAAAGAGAAGAAAGGAATTCCAACCGACGGTCCACGAAGCGACGGGATATCTCGCGCGGTATGCGCGGATGGTGTCGTCGGCGGACGAAGGAGCGGTACTCAAATAAGCGCAAAGGAGCGCGGAAAACATGGAAAAAAAGATGATGAACGGCGCACAGATTCTGCTGCACTGTCTTTTGGAACAGGGTGTGGATACGGTATTCGGATATCCGGGGGGAACGATTCTGAATATTTACGACGAACTCTATAATATGAACGGCAAGATCCGGCACTATCTGACGGCGCACGAGCAGGGGGCGGCGCACGCGGCGGACGGGTACGCGCGCGCTACCGGCAAGGTGGGCGTTTGTTTTGCGACGTCGGGACCGGGAGCGACGAATCTGGTCACGGGGATCGCAACGGCATATATGGATTCCTCGCCCGTGGTCGCGATCACCTGTAACGTGGCGAAGAACCTGCTGGGCAGGGACACTTTCCAGGAAGTGGATATTACAGGCATCACGATGCCGATCACGAAACATAACTTTATCGTATCGGACGCGGCGGAATTGGCAGATACCGTACGGGAAGCGTTTTATATTGCAAAGTCGGGAAGACCCGGACCGGTGCTCATCGACATCACGAAGGACGCGACGGCGCAGGAAACGGAATATGTGCCGGAAAAACCGAAAGAGTACCGTCCCGCGCCGTATAAGGAAAGCGAAAGTCTGGAAAAGGCGGTTGCCTTGCTGAACGGGGCAAAGAGACCGTTTGTGGTCAGCGGCGGCGGCGTGATCTCTTCGGGAGCGGAGAAAGAACTGAAAACGTTTGTCGAAAAGCTCAACTGTCCGGTATCGTCCACGATGATGGGACTCGGCTCCTATCCGACAGACGACGAAAAATTCATGGGCATGATCGGTATGCACGGAACGAAGGCGTCGAATATCGGCATCAACAGCGCGGACGTGGTCGTGGCGATCGGGATGCGCTTTTCCGACAGGGTGACGTCCAACACGGCGAAGTTCGTGAAGAACGCGAAGATCATTCACATCGATATCGACGCGGCGGAGATCTGCAAAAACGTCAGGATCACGCAGGAACTCGTCGGGGATGCGAAAGAGGTCTTGAAAGCGCTGAACGAGAGGATCAATCCGATCGGCGACGGGGCTTTCTTGCAGGAGATTTCGGCGTACAAAGCGGATTTTCCGCATAAAGACAGCGCGGATGCGCCGTTGAATCCCGAATATATTCTGAAGAAGATTTATGAATTTACGGAAGATAAAGCGGTGCTTGCCACGGAAGTCGGGCAGAATCAGTTATGGACGGCGCAATTCGGCAAGTATCTGCGGCCGCGTACGCTGATCACCTCCGGAGGACTCGGAACGATGGGGTTCGGCACGGGAGCGGCGATGGGCGCCAAAGTGGGGCTCGGCGATCGGTATCCCGTGATTTCCATCGCGGGCGACGGCAGCTTCCGCATGAACTGCAACGAACTTTGCACGTTACAGTATTATCATATTCCGGTGATCATCGTCATCATGGACAACCATGTGCTGGGGAATGTGCGGCAATGGCAGACGATGTTCTACGGAAAGCGGTATTCCGAAACGACGCTGACGGACCGCGGTCCGGATTTTGTGAAACTTGCCGAAGCGTACGGCGTGGACGGGTATCGGGCGAAGAACAAAGAGGAGTTCGACGCCGCATTGAAAGCGGCGCTCCAAAAGAACGCGCCCGCCGTCATCGACGCGGAGATCGATATCGATGATTTCGTTTTGCCGATGGTGGCACCGGGAAAGGCGATCAATGAGATTATGTCGGAAAAACCGAAATTATAAAAAAGCGCATTGCGCCGCAGAATTGCGGCGCAAATTTTGTAAAAAAAACGTTTTGGCAGAATAATCGGAAAAACAAATCGTAAAATAAAGTGATAACTGCATGAACTGGATCGAACTTTTATCCACGGCGGTCGCATTGGCAATGGATGCGTTTGCGGTGTCGATGTGCCGCGGGCTGGAAATGAAAAAACTGAATATCAGGCATCTGTTTCTGATCGCGTTTACCTTCGGACTGTTTCAGGCATTGATGCCGCTGATCGGGTACGGCGTAAGTTTCTGGCTGAAGACGGTCATAGAACCGGTCGATCACTGGATCGCCTTTGCTTTACTAAGTTTTCTCGGGATCAAAATGATCGTGGAGGCGGTGAAAGGCGGAGAAGAACAGGCGGAAGAAGGCTTACATATCAAGATGCTGTTGCTGATGGCGGTCGCCACGAGTATCGACGCACTGGTCGTCGGCATCACGTTTGTCGCCACGGAAACAAATATCTGGCTCGGCTGCGGCGTGATCGGCGCGATCACGTTTGCGATCTGCGCCGTCGGCGTACTGATCGGCAATAAAGTCGGAAACCGCTTTTCGGGAAAAGCCGAAATTTTCGGCGGCGTCGTGCTGATTTTGATCGGTCTGAAGATTCTGCTGGAACATCTCGGCGTGTTGCCGTTCTGAAAAACTACAACTTCGATGAAATCGATTGTCAACGCGGAAAATCTTCCGCGTTTTTTATTTGCGATTTCTGTCGGCAAGCGGAGCGGCTTGTCGTTTGCGAAGGATTCGTGGAAAATGGACGACGTGGTCTTTGACGGGAAGCAAGGTTCCGCATATAAAAAGCCGCGCATAAAAAAATCCGCTCCCCGATTGACCGGGGAGCGGATTTTGATTCTTTATTTCCGACGTTTGTCGCAGATATTGTCGATTGCGATGACCAACGCGATCAGGAACGGCAGATCTTCTTCGGCGGCTTCCAGTTCAAAGGCATCGGCAATGAATGTAATCTGTCTGCGGATCGTGCCGACGGGTTCGCCGTTTCTCAGAATCTGCGCGGTAAGAGAAAAGAATTTCCCGTCAATTTTGATTTCTTCGGGATATCCCGTGACGAAATATTGCTGGCGGGCGGTAAAAAACTTATCTTTTACCGTGGCGATCTTGTTTTTCTCCCGATCGTAAATGTACGCTTTATGCACGAAAAAATTCAGCCATTTGTTGCGGATGGTATACAGTCTGTTGCCCTCCGCATCGCAGAGAAATTTTTTCCTGGTTATGCTGAAAACTTTGCCTTTAACCTGAAAAATCGGGTTCTTGTTTTCGTCTAAGACGGAAGAACCGCCGCCCCACGAAAAAATTTTGTTTTTAATGTAAACTTTCATCCCATATCAACTCCTTGTTTTATAAAATAGATCGCCGCGATGATGAGCGCGATCCACGAAACGATTTTCAGGATAAGCACAATCGATTTTCTTCTCTTTGCGCTGTTATCGATAAAATAACGGTTTTCCGCATCGTCGTGTTCCGCTTCGCCGTTGACGATTGCCGCCTGTTTGCCGTCCGCCGGTGGATGAAAGGCAATCTTAAATTCGTCCGATCCGGTAAGCCGGACGTTTGTTTTCAGAATCATTCCGTATTGCTTTCTGCCGTAAGGCGGTTCAAAAATGCCGAAAAAGCTGAAAAGGTAAGAGATCAGCGCGTAAAGCCACCAGAATCTGCTGCTCAGTTCCGGACGGGAAAAAATCAGAATCTCGGCAAGATCGCTTTCACAGCGATGGACAATTTCATAGGATCCGAAAGCGTTTCGTTTATAACGGACCGACTCTCCGTCAATGCGGACGATCGGATTGGATACAAAATTGAGCCCGGTTAATTTAAGACGAAGTTCTTTCATATCAGAGATTCCCTCGGATCAGAAGATAGACGCAACCGAAGAGCGCAATCGCCGTAACGACGGAAGATATCACAAGCCGCGCCGTATGCTTTTCCGATTTGTCCAGCGAAAGCAAAATGATGCTGAGTATCGAAAAAACGATGGAAAAAGCGACAAAATAAAGCGCGTTTTTCAATAAAAAATTTGTCAGACCGGCGAAAAAACCCGATGCGGACGTCAGCCGGTTCCAATAATCGGGAATCAAAACGAAAATCACGCCGAACGATATAGGAATGGCAAACAATCCTAAAATCAGAATAAAACCGGTAGTTATGCCCGAAATGATCCCGCAAAGACAGAACAGCAAAAATACGATGGAAAGATTAAAGGAAATTTTGCCGAGTCTGATGAGAAAACGCGAAAATTGGTTTTTTTCGTTCAATTTATCCTGAAGTTCCTGCATGCCGGATCTTCTCCTTTTGCTGAAACGGTTTTCAATTAAAGTGTATCCTAAATTTAATTTTATTATAACGGAAGATTTTCATTTTGTCAATATCTTTTTTTACGGAGATCCGTGCCGTACCGCAAAACCGTAAAAAACGGAAAAACCGAACGGATTTCGGGATGAAAAACGCATTTGCAAAAAAGAAAAAAGGTTTACAAAACGAATGAAATGTTTTATAATACAAGCATGGTTGCGATGTTGCAGGAAAACGGACGCAGGCGCAGGACCATGTCGGAACGGAAAAGATCGGAAGAACGTGTCGTGCTCGTGCGAAAATCGCATCGGAGAAAAAAAGAAAAGAGAGGGAAATTTATGGATGCGGAAAAGATCAAAACGATGACGGAAAAGAATAAGAATTATATGCCGAATCGGAACAGATACGCTTCGATGCGATACCGTCGTGCGGGAACGAGCGGGCTGAAAATACCGGAAGTATCGTTGGGGCTCTGGCATAATTTCGGATCGGTGGACTGTTTTGAAAATATGCGCGACATGATCTTCACGGCGTTTGACGCGGGCGTGACGCTCTTCGACATTGCGAACAATTACGGACCCGTGCCGTGGAGCGCGGAAAAGAATTTCGGCAGAATCCTCAAAAACGATCTTGCGGCATACAGGGACGAGATGGTGATCACGACGAAAGCGGGATATTACGGATGGGACGGACCGTACGGCGACGACGGAAGCCGGAAATACCTGATTGCGAGTTTGGACAGAAGTCTGAAAAATATCGGGGTGGATTATGTGGACGTGTTTTACCATCACCGTCCGGCGAGCGAAACGCCGCTGGAAGAAACGTGTATGGCGCTCAAACGGATCATAGACAGCGGCAAGGCTTTATATATCGGCATATCGAATTATTTCAGCGAAGATATGGAAGCTGCGGTGAAAATTCTTTCGGAATATCGTATTCCGATCATCTTGGATCAGGTGCGTTATTCCATGTTCGATCGTCGGGTGGAAAAAGACGGTCTTCTTGCCGCGGCAAAGCAGGAAGGCGTAGGGCTGACGATTTTTTCGCCTTTGGAACAGGGCATTTTGACCGACCGCTATCTGAACGGGATTCCGGAAGACAGCCGCGCGGGAAAGGGCGGTTTCTTAAAAAGAAGCGCGATAACGGAAGACACCTTAAAAAAAGTGCGCGCTCTGAAGGAAATTGCGGAAGAGCGCGGCCAGACGCTTTCGCAGATGGCGCTTTCATGGGTGATGAAGGAAGATGTCGTTTCGAGCGTGATCATCGGCGCGTCGCGGAGCGAACAGATCGAAGAAAATCTGAAACTCAATACCTCTTTTGCAAAAGAAGAACTTGCGGCGATCGACAGGATCTGTTTGGGAGAAAAAACCGACGAATAAACGACGAATGTCGAATTTTGTCGCATAAACGAATAATGATTATAAAAAAGACGGCGCATTGCCGTCTTTTTTATAACAAAAATTGCCGAAAACGGAGCAAAAAAAGCGGATTCATTTCGGCATGTGCAGAATTGTGAAAGTGTGCAGATGCCGAAAAGCGAAAAATCAAACGGAAAAAAATTTGTCAAAAGATCGGGAAAAAAGAAAAATTTCGTAAATATTTTTCCTTTTCGTTGTTTACAAGCGGCGATTCTTTATGTTATAACAAATAGTAAAATAATAAATATAGTTTACGATAGTTTACGGATTCTGCGCTGACGCGGATACGCCGGCGGAAAGAAAAAAGAGGACGGATTATGGAGATTTTGCTGACGGGAAAGGATATAACGCTGCAACAGATTGTCAATGTGGCAAGGATGGGTGCAAAGGTTTCCCTTTCGCCGGAAGCGGAAGAGCGGATCAGAAGTTCGCGCCGCGTGGTGGACGATCTGGTACGAGATTCCAAAGTCGTTTACGGCGTTACGACGGGATTCGGGATGTTCAGCGAGACGTTTATCGAAAAACAATTCACAAACAGCCTGCAAAAAAATCTGATCGTATCGCATGCGGTCGGGGCGGGCGATAATTTTCCCGACGAAGTTGTCCGGACGGCAATGCTTCTTCGCGTGAATAATTTTGCAAACAGATATTCGGGCATCCGTTATGAAACGGTGCAGACGCTCATCGATATGCTCAATAAAAACGTCACGCCCGTCGTTCCGGAAAAGGGATCTTTGGGCGCAAGCGGGGATCTGGTGCCGCTCGCGCATATGGTGCTTCCGATTCTGGGGCTGGGACAAGCGCGATACAACGGAAAGATTCTGCCCGGCGCCGATGCGATGAAGGCGGCGGGAATTGCCACGCAGGAACTGACGCAGAAGGAAGGGCTTGCCCTGATCAACGGTACGCAGTTCATGACGGCGGTCGGCGCGCTTACGGTTTATGACGCGCTGGCGCTTTTGAAAGTTGCGGATATTTGCGCGGCGATGAGCTTTGAAGCGCAGAACGGCATCGTCGACGCGCTGGACGAACGGATGCACCTTATCCGTCCGCATCAGGGCCAGATCGATTCGGCGCGCCTCGTTTCGCGGCTTTTGCAGGGCAGCAGGAACGTCACGCGGCAGGGCGAAGTCCGCGTGCAGGACGCCTATTCTCTGCGGTGTACGCCGCAGGTACATGGCGCGAGCAAGGATGCCGTCAATTACGTCAAAAGCAAAGTGGATATCGAGATCAATTCGGTGACCGACAATCCCGTGATTTTTTCCGATTGTGGGGAAGCGGTATCCGGCGGAAATTTCCACGGTCAGCCGGTGGCGCTGGCGTTTGATTTTCTCGGCATAGCGCTTGCGGAAATCGCGGACGTTGCGGAACGGAGGATCGAGCGGATGGTCAATTCTTCGCTTTCGGGTCTGCCGTCTTTTCTGGTGGAACACGGCGGGGTGAACAGCGGATTCATGATCGTACAGTATACGGCGGCGGCATTGGTTTCGGAAAACAAAGTGCTGGCGCATCCGGCAAGCGTCGATTCCATTCCGTCGAGTGCGAATCAGGAAGATCACGTTTCGATGGGAACGATCGCGGCGCGCAAAGCGCGGGAGATTCTCGGAAACGTGCGGCGTGTTCTGGCGATCGAGCTGATGTGTGCCTGTCAGGCGATCGATCTTCGGGGCAACAAGGGACTCGGCGTGGGAACGCAGGCGGCGTACGATTGCGTGAGAAACGTCGTGCCGTATCTGACGGAAGACCGTCCGCTGTACGGGGATATCAATCTTTCGGAAGAGCTGATCGTAAACGGTTCGCTCGTGGAGGCGGTGGAAAACGCCGCGGGGAAAATGGAGTTTTGAGATGAACATCGATCTGAAAGCGGTAATGGGAGATAACGGCAAGCTGCCGAAGATGCCCGTTTTTGAAAAAAATATCCGCCGTGCGCCGCGGCGCACGGCGGAACTGAGCGAAGCGCAGAAACGGCTCGCATTGAAAAACGCGCTTCGCTATATTCCCGAGGAATGGCATGCCGAGATCGCGCCGGAATTCCGAAAGGAGCTGGAAGAACGCGGGCGGATCTACGGATACCGTTTCCGTCCGGCGGGCAGGATCTGGGGAAAACCGATCGACGCCTATCGGGGAAAATGCGTGGAAGGAAAGGCTTTTCGCGTGATGATCGACAATAACCTCGATTTCGACGTGGCGCTATATCCGTACGAACTGGTGACGTACGGGGAAACGGGACAGGTCTGTCAGAACTGGATGCAATACCGGCTTATCTGCAGATATCTTGAAGAACTGACCGACGAACAGACGCTCGTGATGGCGAGCGGACATCCGGCGGGACTGTTTGCGTCGCATAAGACGTCGCCGCGGGTCGTCATCACGAACGGGCTGATGATCGGGATGTTCGACGATCCCGAAAACTGGGCGAAAGCGGTGGCGATGGGCGTTTCGAGTTACGGTCAGATGACCGCGGGCGGCTGGATGTATATCGGACCGCAGGGCATCGTGCACGGAACGTTCAATACGTTGCTGAATGCGGGGAGAAAGGCCCTCGGGATTCCGCAGGACGGAGATTTACGGGGCAAACTGTTCGTGACGTCCGGGCTCGGCGGCATGAGCGGCGCGCAGCCGAAGGCGGCGGAGATCGCGCACGCCGCGGCGATCGTCGCGGAAGTGGACGCGTCGCGTATCGAGACGCGGCGTTCGCAGGGCTGGGTGCATTGCGTTACGGACAGCGCGGAGGAAGCCTTTGCGTTGGCGCGGAAAGCGTGCGAAGAGGGACGGAGCGAATCGATTGCCTATCACGGGAACGTGGTGGATCTGCTCGAATATGCCGTGGAACACGATATCCGTATCGATCTGTTATCCGATCAGACGAGCTGTCACGTTCCGTACGACGGCGGGTACTGTCCGCAGGGAATCACATTTGACGAACGCACCGAAATGCTGGCAAAAGACCGCGCCGCGTTCCGGAAGCTGGTGGATCGCTCGCTGATAAAGCATTTTCATCTGATACGGGAACTTGTCGGAAAGGGAACGTATTTCTTCGATTACGGCAATTCCTTCATGAAAGCGGTATTCGATGCGGGCGCAAAGGAGATCGCAAAGAACAAAAAAGATACGAGCGAGGGATTCATCTTCCCGTCTTATGTGGAGGACATCATGGGACCCATGCTCTTCGATTACGGATACGGACCGTTCCGTTGGTGCTGTCTGTCGGGAAAGGCGGAGGATCTGCGTAAGACCGATGCGGCGGCGATGAGCGTCATCGACCCCGATCGCAGGGGGCAGGACAGAGATAATTATATCTGGATCCGGGACGCGGAAAAAAACAATCTCGTCGTGGGAACGAAGTGTCGGATTCTGTATCAGGACGCGACGGGCAGACGGGACATCGCGTTGAAGTTCAACGCCATGGTCCGCGCGGGAGAGATCGGTCCGGTGATGCTCGGACGGGATCATCACGACACCGGCGGGACCGACTCGCCGTTCCGTGAAACGAGCAACATTTATGACGGAAGCAATATAACGGCAGACATGGCGGTGCAGTGTTTTGCGGGGAATGCGGCGCGGGGCATGAGCCTCGTCGCGTTGCATAACGGCGGAGGCGTCGGGATCGGGAAAGCGATCAACGGCGGATTCGGGCTGGTGCTGGACGGCAGTGCGCGGGTGGACGAGATCATAAAGAAAGCGGTGGTATGGGATACCATGGCGGGCGTAGCGCGTCGGAGTTGGGCGCGGAACGGGCACGCGATGGAAGTGGCGAAGGAATACAATGAAAAGACGACGGACTGCATCACGATTCCCGTCGTTGCGAGCGACGAACTCGTGGAGAAGGTGATGCGATGAAACGGTACCTCGTGACGGAAATCGGGGAACTTGTGACGTGCGCCGGGGGGAAGAAGCGCGGCAAAGCGATGCGGGACGTCGGCGCGATCGAAGACGGGGCGTTTTTTGTGGCGGACGGCGTAATCGAGCGCGTCGGGAAAGCGGAAGAGCTGGAACGGACGTACCGCGGGGAGGAGAGAATTTCCTGCGGCGGGAGGCTGGTGACGCCGGGTTTTGTGGACAGTCACACGCATACCGTATTCGGCGGGAACAGAGCGGATGAATTCGCCATGCGACTGAGGGGCGAATCGTATATGACAATCATGAGAAGCGGCGGCGGGATCGTGTCCACGGTGCGGGCGACGCGTTCTGCGACGGAAGAGCAACTGATTGCGGCGGCGGAAAAACACCTCGCGCGGATGCTGTCTTACGGCGTGACGACGGCGGAGATCAAAAGCGGGTACGGACTCGATTTTGAAACGGAGCGGAAGCAACTCAGAGCCGTCGGGAAGCTGGGCGAAAGACAGCCGGTGGAGATCGTCGCCACTTACATGGGCGCGCACGCGGTTCCGGAGGGCGGTGAAGCGGATCGGTATATCGCGGAATGTACGGAAAACATCCTGCCTGCGATCGCGGCGGAAAATCTGGCGGAATTTGCCGATATTTTCTGCGAAAAAGGCGTATTTTCTTTGGAGCAGAGCGAAAGGTATCTGCGCAGAGCAAAAGAACTCGGATTGAAATTAAAAGTGCACGCGGACGAGATGGCGCCGCTCGGCGGAGCGGGACTTGCCGCAAGGCTGGGGGCGGCATCCGCCGATCATCTGCTGAAAATCAGAAAAGAAGACATCGGGGCGTTGGCGGATTCGGAGACCGTCGCCACGATTCTGCCGCTGACGGCGTTTTGTCTGGGGGAGGAATACGCTCCCGCGCGGGAACTGATCGACGCGGGCGCCGCGGTGGCAGCGGCGAGCGATTTCAACCCGGGCAGCTGCAGTACGTATTCGATACCGCTGCTGATCGCGTTATGCTGTATTTATATGAAGATGAGCGTGGAGGAAGCGATCAGCGCGCTGACGATCAACGGAGCGGCGGCGTGCGGAAGGGAGAATCGCGTCGGAAGCATCGAAGCGGGAAAACAGGCGGATTTTGTGATTTTTTCCTGTGAACGGAAGGAATTTCTTCCGTATATGACGGGGATGAATCAGGTAAAGACCGTTTTCAAAAAAGGAGAGAGGGTATATGGTTAAGCTGCTGGAATGCGTGCCCAATTACAGCGAGGGCAGGGATTTGAGCAAGGTGGAGAAGATCGTGGATTGTTTTCGCGGGAAAGAGGGCGTGAAACTGCTGGATTATTCTTCGGACAAGGATCATAACCGCACGGTTGTTACCGTGATCGGGGAGATCGAACCGTTAAAAGCGGCGGTGACGGAGTCCGTCGGGAAAGCGCTGGAACTCATCGACATGACCAAGCACCAAGGACAGCATCCCCGTATGGGCGCTGTGGACGTGATTCCGTTTATCCCCGTGAAGAATGCGACCGTCGAGGACGCGGATGCGGCGGCGAAAGCGGTCGCGAAGGAAGCGAGCGAGAAATACGGGCAGCCGTTTTTTCTGTACGAGCAGTCGGCAAGCGCGCCGCACCGCGTCAATCTGGCGGATATAAGGAAAGGGCAGTTTGAGGGCATGGCGGAGAAGATGAAGGACCCGCTTTGGAAACCCGATTTCGGACCGGATACGATTCATCCGACGGGCGGCGTGACGGCGATCGGCGCGCGGCCGCCTCTCGTGGCGTTCAACGTCAATCTCGCCACGGACAACGAGGAGATCGCGAAGAACATCGTGAAAACGGTGCGTTATATCAACGGCGGTTTCCGCTATTGCAAGGCGATGCCCGTGAAGCTGGAAGACCGCGGGATCGTGCAGGTATCGATGAATCTGACGGATTTTACGAAGACGGCGATCTACCGCGTGTTTGAAGCGATCAAAATTGAAGCGAAGCGTTACGGCGTAAACGTGATCGGGAGCGAAGTGGTCGGACTCGTGCCGATGCAGGCGCTGGTGGACTGTGCGGAATATTATCTGCAGATTGAAAATTTTTCCGCCGATCAGGTTTTGGAGAATCGGCTGTTATGAATCTGACCGAACTCAGTATAGAGGAATTTCTTGCGGAAACGGCGTCGTCGTCGCCCGCGCCGGGAGGCGGAAGCGTAGCGGCGCTGGCAGGCGCGTTGTCGGCGGCGCTCGCCTCGATGGTGGCGAAGCTGACGGACGGCGAAAAATATGCCGACGTAAGCGCGGAAATGAAAGAGATCGCCCAACGCGCGGAAAAACTGAAAGACGGACTTTGCGCGTGTATCCGGAAAGATACCGACAGTTTTTCGCAGTATATGGCGGCGCTCCGGCTGCCGAAGGAGAGCGAAGAGGAGCGTGCGGTACGTCGGGAAGCCATGCAGAAAGGCTTGAAGACGGCGGCGACGGTGCCGCTGGAAACGGCGGAACTCGCGCTGGAAATCTTCGGTTTATCCGAAGCGGTCGTCAGGCGCGGAAATAAAAACGCGCTGAGCGACGGATTGGTTTCCGCCATTTTGGCAAAGGCGGCGGTATACGGCGCGTTGCTCAACGTAAAAATCAATCTCGGCGGCATCAAGGACGAAAAATTCGTTGCGGACGTTACGGCGCGGGCGGAGGAAATGCGGCGGCTTGCGGCGTGCAGAGAACGGGAGATTCTGCATATGGCGGAGCTTTCCGCCGAATTCGAATAACGCGGAAATCTTCGCGGTTGCTCAAATGGCAGACGAAACAAAAAAATCAACATACGGGTCCGGCGGAAAGAACGATGTTTTCACGTCGAAAAGGGGCGCGCCCCTTTGTTTTGCAAGGCAAAACAATCCCGTTTATGCGGCAACTCGGGTAAAAAGCCGGCGAAGGAACGGCATTTTATAAAAAAAAAGAAAAGGAGAAAAAGTATGAAGAGAGCATGGAAAGCGATCCTTGCCGTCGTGATGGCGGCGGTGCTTGCCTTCGGGCTGGCGGCGTGTAACGATCCGAACACGCCGGGTGGCGGAAACGCGGATATCGATGCGGTCAAGGGCGATTACGGCATTTACGTATCCGATATGAACATGAGCGTTTATCTGCGTATTACGGAAGACGGAAAGTTTAAATTTTCCGCGGAAGAGGAATTTACCTCCGACAAAGCGCAGGGAACGGTCGGCAAGCCCGATACGTCGTATCTGATGATGTATACGTCGGTCGACGGCGCGGCGGTGACGGCGGGCAGCACGCCGAATACGCACTTCACGAAGGAAAGCGACGGAAGACTGAAATTTACCGACAGGATCACATACGGTTCGTCGGGCATCGCGGCGTCGGAAGATGCGCCGATTTATGCGATACCCATCGCGGACTATGAAGAACCGCAGGTGATCCCCGTGGAGAGCGACGTTTACGTTACCGAAGTGAACTTTATGGTGAACGAGACCGAGGTCATGGCGGATCTGTATCTGACGCTGGAGGAAGACTCGTTCACGCTGTTTGCGATGTATATGCCGGAAACGGATCTCGCAACGGGCTTCACGTTCCTGCAGAGCGGCGCTGCGAGCTCGGTAATGGGCATGACGGCACTTTCCATAGAAGGGAACGATAATTACGGCAGCGTGCAGGGCGGAGAAAACGGCACAATCAAACTGACGGTGGAAGAAGATGCCTTCACGACGGAAGGCACCGAGATGGAAAAAGCGGACGTAAGCAAACCGACGATGAAGTTTGAGGGAGAAGCACCGACTGGCAGACCCGGAATGAATTACACGCTTACGCTGGATGTTTATGCAAACGGAAGCTATGCTTACGAATCGGCATTCGTCATGGGACCGATGAATTTCGTGTATACGGAAAACGGCACATATAAAGTGGATTTCGCTGCGGCGACGGATAACGTTACGTTGATTTCTTCCGCAGGCACAAGCGTGACGGCTTCGGTCGATTATACGAATAATACTTTCTCCGGTCAGATGATCGTTTCCGAACCGGAAGAGGGAGCGGAAGCCGAACGTGTGGATGTATCGATGAATCTTTCCGCTGATATTTTCGTAGGCAGCTATCTGGTTGATCTTTCCGGAATGGGAATGCCGTTGTCCTACGATCTGATTATTACGGACAGCGACGGGATCAAATTCGAAATCTATAAAGCGGGTACGGATACCGCGGCTTGCACCGGCAGCGTAATCGCGTCGTTAACGGGCGGCGCGCTGGTATACGAAACACCTGCGGATAAGGAAAATTCTCCGTTTGTGATGGAAAACGGCGCATTGAGATTTACCGATAATTTGACGGTCAGCGCGATGATGACGCTGCCCAGCCCCGTTGTAGACGAAGACGCGGGTACGGAAACGTGGCTGGTCGCCACCCCTGTGACGTTAGAGGTGGAAAACGGCGCATATTCGGCGATTGTCTCGCATGAAAGTCAGAATCAGTCGGTGTTCCTTACGGTTGCCGACGGAATTTCTATTATTTTGCCGACGGATTTGAAACGGGCAATTTTGAAAGCGTAAAGGGAACGGTTGCCGATCAGGACGGCGTCAAGACGCTCACCGATGGAGAAAACAATGTTTTCGGAACCGTTACGGCTACGGGCGACGGGATTATTTCGGCTGAGATCAAGGTGTTCGGCGAGCCTAAAGAACTGGAAATGGTAAAAGCCGACGTTTCCGGCGATCCTTTGACACTTACGACTACCGTTGAACAAGAGGCAGGTCCCGGTGTTGTGGAATTTACCGTTACGCTGAGCCTGTATCAGAACGGCGCTTATGATTATAAGACGACCTTTGCCATGGGGGCTATGGGCGAAAGGACCGGATATGAAGAGAGCGGATTTTACGCCGTTCAGATCTCCGCGGACAGCAATACGATCGCCTTCTTCACCGTAGCGGAAGGTGCGTATGCCGGCACAAAGTCCGGCGCGTTCGGCATAACGTCCCTTCCGATCACGATCACTGCCGAATTCTTCATCGTAGACGGCGACACGGCGCCGACGGAGATCACCGTATCTTTCGGCGGCAACGGCAGTGCCGAGGAGACGCCGCAGGGATAAATCTTAAAGCAAGGGCAATCTGCGCCGCACGCGATCGCAATCCGCGATCGCGTGCGAAAGCGCACTGCGTTTTGGCGCAATACATTACGATATGCGGCAAAACGATGCGTATAAAAAAATAAGGAGATTTGATTTATGAGATCAGCAAAAGCATTTTTTAACTGGGCATTCAATACCCGCGCAAAAGCGGTTATGAAGATTTACAACGACGAACCGATTACACCTGAAAAGATGTTTCTGAGCTTCTGTTCGCATGATCCGACGTTTATTTCGAACGGTCCGGCGGGATTGAACGGAAGCATCAAGGGGATCGGATTCATGCCGAAGCCGGAATATCTGGAAGAAACGCTGGAAGCATACATCAAGCACATCAAGTCGTATGATCCGGAGGACAAGACATATTCCAAACGCGGTCTGGGCGTTCTCATCAAGTATATGTACGGTGAGGACGTACAGGACAGGGTGGATTTCACGCATATCGGATCGCTGGAAATGGCGAAGAAACATTCTTATGCGAATTATAAAGTAAATCCCGAAGCCACGCTGATGTTTTATCAGCCGCCGATGGTTTCCTTCGAAGTGCGCGGAAAGATGCATATTTACGATGAAACGGAATCGGGAAAGAGGGAAATTTATCAGCAGTTCATCAACGCGCAGCACGATATGTATCACACGCCGGACATGACGAGATGGCTCAAATATCCCGCGTATGTCATGGATATCGAAGAGATCTACGACAACAGCGCGACGAAGGAAGGATTCGGCGTAAAATTGGAATATCCGATGCCGGAAGAAAAGTAATAACACAAAATCGTTTTCATGGCCGGCGGGGAGGGATGCGGCTTTGTATGCGGAACGCATTCGGGGTTGCAGACGGACTTTGCCGGCCTTAAGGAAAAATACAGAATGAAACAGATCATGAAAAAAATCACCCTGCTGATTCTGACGGCGACCATTGCGGCGACGACGGTCATGGCGACGGGGTGCAAAACTTCCATTGCGGAACGGCGCAACGATACGAGCTCCACGCTGTACGTGGGGTATGTATCGTCTGCCTTTCCGACTACGTTTTTCCCGTGGAGTTCGAGGGACGGCATTGCACCGACGGTGGCGAGTTTTATTTATAATACGTTATTTTCTCTGGATACGGAAACAAACGAATATCTCCCATCCCTTGCGAAAGATTGGTGTTATACCGATCTTGAAGGAAACGAAATGAGAGTCAACGGGGAAATCGATTATGACGAGGTGGAAAGATATTATTCCGACGATAAGAAAGACTATATGGTCGTAAAGGTAACGCTTCACGACAACGCGACATGGAGCGACGGCGAGCCGGTGACGGTGGAGGACGTCTATTATACGTTTGACATTGCCACGGACAACACGCGGTCGGGGCATGCCGGCGCGCTGGCATGGACGGCGGATTTTCTGCATAACAAGACGGTGGACGGCAAGACGTACGGGCAGGGTATTTTTACATACGATCACAACGGCGGAGGAAAATATCAAATTTCCGAAGCGGAAAAGGATACCGTGCTATATCTTCACGTCAAGAAGGCGTTGGGCGCGATTGCGATGCTGTTTACGACGATTCTGATATTGCCGGAGCACATTTGGGCGCCGCTTACGGAAAACGGGAAGCTGGTGCAGGACAACGCGACGGGCGAAGTGCTGAAACAGTACGAAAATCCGATCGGATGCGGGGCGTGGACGCTGGAAGAGAGCAGTCGTCAGATGATCGTCCTGAAGAACCGCGGCACGGACTATCATCTCAAAGCCGCGGACGGTTCCGCGCTTTATCAGGTGGATACGCTGAAGTTCATGTTGTATCTGGAACAGAACACGGCGATTTACGCGTTGCTCAAAGGGCATATCGATATTCTGGATGCGTCGATGAGTTCCAACTATCTGAAATTGTTCGAAAAAGAGGAAGACATCTATGTTTCCAACGTAGGCGGCACGGCGTCCCAGACGTTGGTGCTGAACGTCAATCCGCAGGAGCAGTATCGCACGCCGATGCGGGATCTTTTCAAAAATATCGATTTCAGAAAGGCGATCGCGTTGGCGATCAACCAGTCGGATATCATCCGAAACGTTCTGAACGGTGCGGGGACTACCGCGTCCGCGGGGTTGATGCTGCCGCAATCGGAAAACGATCCCATGTATAATCCGGCGTCCGACATCTTTGCCGACGCGCTTTGGGAAAGCGACGGTAAAAGCGGATATGAAAACCGTCTGGAAGAGGCAAACCGCATTTTGGACGGCTTGTATCCGGAAAAGGACGGCGACGGGTACCGTTTATTGAACGGAACCAGGATTTCCTATGAAATTCTGGCGAATCCGGGCGAGTTGGAGCTGGTATCGTATCTCCAGCAGCAATTCCAGAAAATCGGGATCGAGGTGGAATACAAGGCGGAAGGCTCCATGGCGGAAGACACATATCTGTTTGCCGGGAACTTCGATATGACGTTCCAGGCGACGATCTTCAATGCGGCGAATGTGGATACGATGTACGATTCGCACTTTATTTCCACGTCGCGGTCCTCCAATTACGGCAGACTTGCAGACGCGGCGCTCACCGAGAAAATCGGAGAAATGGAGGGAACGCTCAACGAGAATGAAAAATACAGTCTGATCCGCGAACTGCAGGTGATGATCGCACAGCTGTATTATAAGATACCCGTGTATTCGTCCAACGTGATTTCCGTCGCGCGGGACGACAGATTCACAAATTACACCGCGTCTGCCGGTGAGACCGTGTTCAACGAGGACACGCTGAAACAAATCCAAAAGGTGGTGTAATATGAAAGCATCTTACGTTATCAAACGGATTTTACTGACGATTCTGATATTTTTCATCGTCGTCACGCTGTGCTTTTTTATTCCGAGGATCGGCGTCACCGACCCTGCGGAACGGTTTTATCCCGCGCGCAGCGCGGGGATGTCCGACGCGGAATATGAATACGTAAAAGAGCAGATCCGCATCGAGTACGGGCTGGACGGTTCCACGTTTGAACAGTATATCCGCTATATGGGGAATCTTTTCAAGGGCGATCTCGGCAATTCGTATCAGACGGGCAAACCCGCGGTCATCGATTGCATCGCGGAATGTCTGCCGTGGACGTTGGTGTTGTCGGTCAGCAATCTTCTGATCTCGCTGATCATCGGTATTCTGATCGGAACGATGGCGGCGTGGAAGCGGGGACGATGGCAGGATAAAGCGCTTTTGAACGCTTCCACCATCACGACGGCGCTGCCCGCGTTCTTTATCGCGCTGATTTTGTCGTTTTATCTCGGCTTTGAATGGGAGATCTTCCCGGCGTACACCGATCAGAACATGGTTTCCGGTTTCGATTGGAGCTGGGGCGCGATTTCCACGGTGCTGTATAATGCGGCGCTGCCCATCTTCGCCATGGCGATCGGCGGCATCGTTTCCTACGCACAGTCCACGAGAAACAGCGTCATCGCCGTTTCGGGCGACGATTTCATTCTGACGGCAAAGGCGAAAGGTCTTTCCAACAATAAAGTCATTTACGGACATACGCTCCGCAACGCCATGCTGCCCATCGTGACGCAATTCGGTATGAATGTGAGCGGACTGATCGGCGGATCGGTGGTCATCGAACAGATTTTCAACTGGAACGGCATGGGAACGCTGTTTCTGACGGCAAACAGCAATAACGATTATCCTCTGATGATGGGGATCATGATCTTTATGTCGGCGTTTGCGCTGGTGGCGAACCTGCTCACCGACTTTGTGTACAGCCTGCTCGATCCGCGGGTGACCTTGGGGGAACGCAGATGAAAGTATTGAAGAAAATCGGATTGTTTTTCAAAAGAGCGGCGTTCGGAATCGGCGGATTTCTCAAAAAACTGTGGAAGCATAAACAGGGCAGAGTGGGACTGATCATCGTGGCGATTCTGGCAATTCTGGCGATTTTCGCTCCGCTCATTGCGCCTTACGATCCCTATGACGTTACCCAAAGGGCGGAAAAGGGACTTACGCCTTCGTGGGAGCATCTGCTCGGCACGTCGATCACTACGGGACAGGATATCTTTTCCATGTTGATCTACGGCACGCGTTCTTCACTGAGTATCGGGTTGATTACGGGAATCGTGATCGCCGTACTCGGATCGTTGCTGGGCGTAGCGGCGGGATATCTCGGCGGCTGGGTGGATACGGTCATCATGCGGATCGTGGACGTACTGCTCGTCATTCCCACCTTGCCTCTCGTCATCGTGATGACAAACGTGTTGGGAACGAGTTACGCCGTGATCGTGCTGGTTTTTGCGGCGTTCGGCTGGACGGGACTTGCGCGGGTCATCCGTTCGCAGGTTATGCTCATCAAGAATGCGAATTACGTTAAAGCGGCGGAACTTTCCGGCGCAAGCAAATGGTATATCATGTGGCGGCACATTCTGCCGGCGGTATCGAATCTTCTGATCATGAGCACGGCACTGACCAGCGCGGGGATCATGGTCGCGGAAGCGGGACTTTCCTTTCTGGGGCTCGGCAATCCGACGGCGATCAGCTGGGGCAAGATGCTGGCGGACGCACAGAGCGGCGGAAGTATGCTTTTCGGACACTGGTGGAGTATTCTCGCCCCGGGCGTGGGGATTTTCCTTTCGGTTTATTCCTTTATGCGGATCGGGCTGGCGCTGGAAGAAATTCTCAATCCGAGAATGCGCAAAGGCAGCAGCATGATCAAGGTATTCAAACATCTGAACAATACCTATCTTGACGAAGTATTTTCTTCCATGGATGAAGAGAGCAAGCTGAAGGGAGAATATGCGGGAGAACCTGCGGTCATTCTGGATACCGACGTGCAGCAGACGACGGGCGTTCCCGCGTTGGTCCCTGCGGAGGCGGTCTATGTGGAGCCTTCGGTTGCGGAAGAGAGCGAACTGTCCGGAGAAAACGCGGAAAAAGAGCAGGACGCGGGGGATGAACGATGAACGCACTGGAAGTTAAAAATTTGAAGGTGATCTTTCCGACGGAGATGGGAATCGTCCGCGCGGTAGAGGGGATCGATATCGAAATTGAAGAAGGCAAATGCGCGGCGATCGTGGGGGAATCGGGGTGCGGAAAGAGCGTGACGTCGTTAGCCGTGATGAAGCTGCTTTCCACGCCGCCGGCCGTTGTCAGATGCGACAAGCTGATGCTGGGCGGCATAGACATCCGCGATCTGAACGACAAACAGATGCAGAAGGTGCGCGGAAAGGATATGGCGATGATCTTTCAGGATGCGCTTACGGCGTTGAATCCCGTCATGACGATCGGCAAGCAGATCGACGAAATTTTTCTTGCGCACAATCTTGACGATCGGGCGACGGACGAACGCGGAAAGAGGCTGAACCGAAAGAAGGAAGCGAAGCGCCGTACGATCGAGGCGTTGAAGCTGGTCGGAATCAGCGACGCGGAAGTGCGTTATAAAGCGTATCCGCATCAGCTTTCCGGGGGGATGCGCCAGAGGGTGCTGATCGCGATGGCGTTTGCGTGCAATCCGAATCTGATCATTGCGGACGAACCCACGACGGCGCTGGACGTAACCATTCAGGCGCAGGTGCTGGACGTGCTGAAGGAACTGCAGAGAAAACGCAACACGGCGCTGATGCTGATTACGCACGATCTTTCCATCGTGATGCATATGGCGGACGAAATTTACGTCATGTACTGCGGCAAGATCGTGGAACGGGCAAAGACGCGCGAACTGTTCAAAAATCCGCTGCATCCGTACACGATGGGCCTGCTCGGCGCGATCGCGAGGATCGATGACGAGCGAGGACGGTTTGTACAGATTCCGTCTTCGTTGCCTAGCCCCATCAGGAAGCCGTCGGGGTGTTATTTTCATCCGCGGTGTCAGTATGCCACGGAAAAGTGTAAGGAGCAGATGCCGCCGCTTGAAACGTTAAAAGGCGGCAGATGCGTACGTTGCTGGAATTATAAGGAGATCAAAAATGGCAAGAACGGATAAACCGTTATTGAAACTGGAGAATGTGACGGTATCCTTTCCGGTGAAGAAGGATTTTCCCTTTCAGCAGAGAAGATTCGTAAAAGCGGTCACCGATGTTTCTTTGGAAATCTATCCCGGAGAAACGTTCGGCGTGGTCGGGGAATCCGGATGCGGAAAAAGCACGCTGGCAAACACGACGCTGGGGATGCAGGCGGTCGATTCGGGAAAAATCTATTTCGGCGACGAAGAGCTGACGGCGATGAACAAAAAGCAGCTCAAGGAAGTACGGCGCCATATGCAGATGATCTTTCAGGATCCTTTTTCGTCATTGAATCCGCGGTTCAGCGTATTCGATATCATATCCGAACCGCTCCGCATCAAAGGCGGCTATACGCGGGAAGAGATGCGGGAAGAAGCGGCGGCGATGTTGCGGGAAGTGGGACTTTCGGAAGCGGATCTGGACCGGTATCCTTCGGATTTTTCCGGCGGACAGAAACAGCGGATCGGCATTGCGCGCGCGTTGATTCTGAAGCCGGAGTATCTGGTCTGCGACGAGCCCGTTTCCGCCCTGGACGTTTCCGTCCATGCGCAGATTCTGAATCTGCTGATGGATCTGCAGGCAAAATATCACATCACCTATCTTTTTATTTCGCACAATCTCGCGGTGGTAAAGCGCATTTGCGACAGAGTCGTGGTGATGTATCTGGGAAAAGTGATGGAGTACGGGAGTGTCGATAAGATTTTCAAAAACCCCGTGCATCCGTATACACAGGCGCTGATGAGCGCGATTTTCGACACCGATATCGACTGTACCCGCGAACGTATTCATCTGAAAGGAGAGGTGCCGAGTCCCATCAATCCGCCGGAAGGCTGCCGTTTTTGCGGAAGATGTCCCGAAGAATGCGAAGCGTGTTCTGCGGGAGAACCGCCGCTGGTGGAAGTGGAGGACGATCACTTTGTGGCATGTATCCGTCATGCGGAGGCGTTGAAGAAATAGTGGTCAGGAAACAAACGCTTGTCCTTGTCGCGGCGTTGGTCTGGACGGCGGCGGGAGTGAATATTGTCCGCATCGGCATCGTCGCGGCACTGTCGGTGACGTGGGTATGGTGGATGATCCTTTCCGCCATAGCGGTTTACGCGATGTTCTTCACCATGTTTTTCCGCATTGTGAAAAAACATCTGAAACGCATCTACGGATACGGGGATAAAAAGCACTGCATATTGAAGTTTTTCGACGTGAAAGCGTATATCCTGATGGGCGTGATGATGACGGGCGGAATTTTGCTGAGAACGTTTCATGTGATTCCCGATCGTTGCACCGCGATGTTTTATACGGGTTTAGGCGGTGCGCTGACGACGGCGGGAATTTGTTTCGGCGTGGAATATATCTCCGCGGCGGTGAAGCGCAAGAGAGAAAAAAAACGGAAAATGGACGGGAAATTATATCGTAATTACATCGAGATCCTCAAAGAGGAACTGTTGCCGGCGATGGGATGTACCGAACCCATCGCGATCGCCTATGCCGCGGCGTGTGCGCGGGAGATTCTCGGCAAAATTCCGGAAAGAGCGGTTGTGGAAGCGAGCGGCAACATCGTGAAGAACGTAAAGAGCGTTGTCGTGCCGCATACCGGCGGATTAAAGGGGATTGCCGCAGCAGCGGCGGCGGGGATCGTCGCGGGATGTGCGGACAAGGAGCTGGAAGTCCTTTCGTGCGTGCAGGAATCGGACGTCGAAGCGATCGCCGCGTATCTGAAAAAGACGGATATTTCGGTGGTTTTGTCGGACACGGGGCGGATTTTTGATATTAAAATAACCGTATATGCGGGGAAGGAGAGCGCCGTGGTCCGCATTGCGGATTTTCACACGAATATCGTGGAGAAAGCGCGAAACGGCGAAGTTCTTTTCGCAAAGGAATTGACGCAGGAGATCAAAGAATCGTTGACGGACAGAACCTGTCTTACGGTGGAAAATATCTGCCGTTTTGCCGACGAAGTGGAAATTGCCGACATAGAAGAGCTTCTGGAAAGGCAGATCGAATATAACATGGCGATCGCGGAAGAGGGCTTGAAAAATCCGTACGGGGCGAATATCGGAAAGGTACTTTTGAAAAATGCGGGAGACGATATCCGTATCCGGATGCGGGCGTATGCCGCGGCGGGATCCGACGCGCGCATGAACGGATGCGAAATGCCCGTAGTGATCGTTTCCGGGAGCGGCAATCAGGGGATGACTGCCTCCGTTCCGATCATTGTGTACGCGCGGGAAACGGGGGCAAAGCGGGAAAAACTCCTGCGAGCTCTTGCGCTTTCCGATCTGATCACCATTCACCTGAAAACGGGAATCGGACGGCTTTCCGCTTATTGCGGCGCGGTTTCGGCGGGCGTCGGCGCGGGGGCGGGAATCGAATATCTCCGCGGCGGAAAGGAAAAGGCAATTGCGCACACGGTGGTCAACGCGGTGGCGATCGCTTCGGGGATTATCTGCGACGGCGCGAAGGCGTCTTGTGCGGCGAAGATCTCGCAGGCGGTGGAAGCGGGAATCCTCGGCTACGAAATGTACGAACAGGGAAATGAGTTTTACGGCGGTGACGGGATCGTCACCAAAGGCGTAGAAAATACCATCAGGAACGTCTGCCGTCTTGCACACGACGGCATGGCGCAGACCGATAAGGAGATCCTCGGCATCATGCTCGATTGCTGAGCGCGCCGAATAGGCTAGTTCACCGAAAAAGGCAACTGAGCGCGCCGATTAAGCCGACGGGCTCACCGAAAAAGGCTGCTGAGTGTGCCGAAAAAATTTATAAAAAGCGTCCGTAGCGGACGCTTTTTAACACGGAGAGAAGGAAATTATGATCTGGAACAACGCAGAACTTTTCAATACGGATACGTTGATCATGCAGGAGGACGGCTATTTTGCGCCGTATCGTCTGAAAGATCCGGAGCGCTCTTATGAAGCGGACGATATTTCGATCCAGAATAAAGCGACATACGGCGTGGAACTGCGGTTTTGCCTGCATACGGGGGCGGCGCGTCTTACTTGCCGTATGGCGGAAGGGATCGGGAAATGTTACGCGATGATCGGGCAGACGCTTCTTGCGGAATATACGGTGACGGAAAAGGAAACGGTGCTTGTCGCGGAAATGCCCGTCGAGGAGACCGTGCGGCGTATCGAGCGGGAAAAACGTTCGCCGTACGGCGAAAAAATTTTCCGTTTCGTCTTTGACGGCGGTTTCTTTTTATTCAAGTCGCTCACGGGCGACCTTTCGGTTCCGGAGGAAAAAGATCTTCCGGAGAGGAGAGGCATCGTATACGGTTCGTCGATCACCGCGGGGTACAGCAGTTGTTGTCTGCCGTATTGCTCCTACGTGCGCGTGTTGGAACGAGTTCTCGACGCGCAGATCGAAAATTTGGGTTTCCCGGGCGTTTGCCTGGTGGAAGAATGGATCGGGCGGAGGATCGTCGCGCGGGGCAGCTATGATTTTATCGTGATGGAACTCGGCGTAAACGTGATGTATCGGATGAGCGAAGAGGAATTCACCCGTCGCGTGCGCGCGCTGATCGGCGCGGTGTGCGCCGGCGCGCCGCAAACGCCGGTGATCTGCACCGATTGTTTTCCGTTTGCATACGGACAGTCCGGAATATCCGAAAAAAAATACCGCGCTTTCAAAAACGCGGTGCGGGAAGCGGTGGAACAGTGCGGCGGGAAGCGGTGTTTTTATATCGACGGGGAAAAACTTCTCCCGGGCGAAAAACATCTTTCCGCAGACGGCGTACATCCCGATCTTCTCGGACATCGAAAAATCGCGTACGGGTTTGCGGCAGAGATCGCCCGCCGCGCCGGGCTGACGCTGCGGAATGAGGAATAAGTCTTAAAAGCGTTCTTTACGGTAGCGGTTTGGCGAAATGCCGTATTTTTCCTTGAAAATATGGTTAAAATGACTCAGACTCGTGATGCCGATATCGTTGCTGATATCCAAAATCAGACGATTGGTATTCCGCAGCATGGTCGCGGCGGCGTTCAGTTTGATATTGAGAAAATATTCGTGCATGGTCAGTCCCGTATATTGCTTGAACAGGCGGGAAAGCTGCATATGGCTGTAATTTGCTCCTGCTACGATCTGCGCGATGGTGCAGCCGAGATAATCCTGCGAATTCATTTTTTTAACGATTGCGGCGATTTCTTCCGGTACCTGAACGTTGGATTCCGTAGGCGGAAAACAAAGCGATTCCACAAATAAACTCGTAATGTAAAGAATATGCGTATGCAACATAAGCATATTCTTTTCTTTATCGGAACTCCACATCAGGTTGGAAAGAAAATTATCGCAGAGCTGCCCGACTTCCGGCGTGACGTGTTTTTCTAAAATCGGCTGTGCGGCGAGAATGTCTGTCATGTTCGGAGAGAAATGGGAAAGAAGTTCCGTCAGCGCGGGCGTCGTGATCTTCACGTTCATATGCGTAGGACTTTTATTGGGATTCAGTTTGTTGGGAACGCCGCGTATGAGATGTTTGTCCGCAGGGCGGATGATGAGTACGGAGTTCGCGGGAACGGCTCTTGTTTCGCCGTTGATCACGTGTTCGATGTCGTATTTGACATAAACGAATTCCCAATAATCGTGGGTATGAAGATAAGGGAATTCGTAATTACAGTTATAACCGATATTGTCGTCTCTGTATTCGAGCTGATCGTATGATTTTAAGGTAAGCATATTTTGCCCTCCGCCTACAGTATACCATGAAGACGGCGTATCGTCAAGTAAGCGGATAAAATTTGCGATTTTTTAAAATAATGTCGATTTTTAAAAGGCGTATCTGTTAAAAAAGCGTTTATTTTTGTGATGAAAAAGATAGACGACGGACAAGCGGTATGATATAATAATCCCATCAGGCGCGTATTTTGTCGGGCAAAACCATCGGCGCATGGGCGTCAATTCCTTCCGGCGCGTCGCGCAGGAAGATCGGAGCGAGGAGAAGAAAATGGAAGTTTGTGAATTTTTAACGGTAAGCAGTCTGGAAAAGGTCGGTTCGTCCGTCCGTCCGCAGCTGGCGGAATCGGAAAACGTAATGCTTAAAAACGAAGTGTTTTCCTTTCAGATCGCCATGATGAGCAAAGAATGGGACAGGCGGTTTTGCCATGTGAAAGTCAAAGGAAAGATCGCGAAATTTGTGACGGTGCGGTATGCTGAACTCGTGCCGGTATCCATGCCTGCGAAATACGAATGCGACGATTATTATATCGCGTATGATCCGACCATGCTGCCCGACGTGCTTTTGCCGCTTACGAAAGACGGATTCAACATCTATTATAAACAATGGCGCGCGTTATGGATCACGGTGCGCGGCAACGGGGATATTCCGGCGGGGAAGCACCGGCTGAAATTCGTATTTACGGGGGAAGCCGGCGAAGCCTTGGGCGAGGTAAGTTATACGGTAACGGTGCTTGACGCGTTGCTTCCGCCGCAGAAACTTCTTTACACCAATTGGGTGCATTATGACGGCATTTGCGAATATTACCGCGTAAAGCCGTTTTCCGCGAAATTTTATGCGCTGACGGAATCGTTTCTGCGCAAGGCGGCGGAACACGGCATGAACGTCGTATATGTGCCGCTTTTCACGCCGCCTCTCGATACGGCGGTCGGCGGCGAACGGACGACAATACAGTTGATCGGAGTCAGAAAAACGGCGCAGGGATATTCCTTTGATTTTTCCGAATTCGAAAAATTCATCGCGCTGTGTAAAAAGATCGGCTTCACGCATTTTGAAATGTCGCATCTCTTCACGCAATGGGGGGCGAAAGCCGCGCCGAAGATTCTGGCGGAAGTCGACGGAGAGCAGAAGCGTATTTTCGGCTGGGATACGCCGTCGGACGGCGAAGAATACGTCGCGTTTTTAACGGCGTTTCTGCCGCAGCTTGTAGAAAAAATGCGTGAACTTTCCATCGATAAAAACGTCTTTATGCATATTTCCGACGAGCCGCCTGCCTCGGATTTTGAACATTTTGCAAAGGCAAGCGAACTTGTCCGCTCCTTTGCGGGAGCAATTCCCTGTATCGACGCCAACAGCAATCTGCAATCCTATCTCGACGGCATCTCGCCGCACCCCATTCCTGCCACGTCGGAGGCGGAGGAGTTTCTGCCGTACAATATTCCCGGTCTGTGGGTGTACTATTGTTCGGGACAGTATAATCATTATCTTTCCAACCGTCTGATGGGAATGCCCTCGCAGCGCAACCGGATTCTCGGCGTACAGTTGTATCGGAACGGGATTGCGGGTTTTCTGCACTGGGGATATAATTTTTACGAAAGTTTTCTGTCCAAACGGCACATCAATCCGTATATCTGTACCGATGCGGGCGGTCCGTTCCAGAGCGGCGACAGTTTCATCGTTTATCCGGGAGAAAAGGGGGCGTTGGATTCGTTGAGACACGAGGTGTTTTATGACGCGATCCAGGATCTGCGTGCGCTGCAGCTGCTGGAAGAAAAGATCGGCAAAAACGCCGTTATGGAATTTTTGGAGAAAGAAGGCGTAAAGAAAGGGTTCTGCGAATATCCCCGCGACGCCGTCTGGCACGCGGGTTTGAGAAAAAGGATTTACGAGAAATATTTCGGAGAGGAGCAAGCATGAATAATTCGGATTTTGAAAAAAACACCGTTTCTTCGGAAAACCAGGTATTTCGCCTGGTGAGGATAACGGAGAAGAAGGATGCCGTACTGAAAATTCTGTTTGTGGGAAATTCCATCACCATTCACGGAGTGAAGGAAGAGATCGGCTGGAATCGGGAGTGCGGCATGGCGGCGTCTTGTCTGGAAAAGGATTATGTACACCGGACGTTACAGATGCTGGAAGAAAAGTACGGACCGATCAGTTCGTGCGTCGTGCACGCTGCCGATTGGGAAAGGCAGTTTTACAATCCGGACGTACTCGACTTGTTCAAAGAAGCCAAAACCTTTGATGCCGACGTACTGATCATCCGGATCGGAGAGAATTCCGATACGGAGAAGGTCAAAACCGTCGCGTATGCGCCTTGTTTCGAGAAGATGATCGATTATTTCAGAAACGACCATTGCAAGACGTTTGTGACGAGTCTGTTCTGGAGATACGATCCGTTTGACGTTCCGATCGAGGAAGTTGCGAAAAAAAGGGGATTTACATTTATCCCCATTGACGATCTCGGAGAAAGAGACGAATGTAAGGCGCTTGGCGAATTCTGGCACGGGGGCGTGGCAAAGCATCCGAACGATTACGGCATGGAGTGCATTGCGGAGCGCATCGTGCGCGCTGTGGAAGGAGAGCTGAAATGATCGTTACAAGGAAAAATTATGCGATAACCATAGACGATAAAACGGGTAATATTGCGGAATTTTACGGAAAAACGGGAGTAAACTACCTTGAAAAACCCGTTCCGCTTGCGGACAGCACTCTGATTGCCGCGGACGGGGAACGGGTATGGCTGACGACCGGCGCGGCTGCGGTGACGGAGAAAAACGGCGTAATCACCGTGCGGTACGAAAAGGTCGGGGGAAAGGATCTCGGCATCACGGCGACGTTTGATTGCACAGACGATACGTTTGTACGGGCAAGACTTGCATATGAAAACCGCACGGGTATGAAAGCGGAGAGCGTGCGCTTTCCCAACGTGTTGCTCAAGGATCGTCTCGGCGTGAACGGATACAAGCTGTTCTGGCCGGCGATGGAGGGCGTGGAGATCGACAATGTGCATTTCCGCGACGAACTGATGAGTTATAACGACGGAACGGTTTTTCCCGCAAAGGGTTGGGAAGGGGTATATCCCGGGGCTTGTCCCATGCAGTTCATGGCATACTACAACGGGGAGCATGGGCTTTACTATGCCTCGCACGATGCCGACGCAAATCTGAAAATCGTGGAATGGAAACCGGAAGACGGCGGGATCCGGCTGATCATGCAGATGTTTCCGGGAGAACCTTTCGACGAGAAATACGAATACGCTTACGACGTGGTGCTCGGCGGGATCGGCGGATCATGGTATGACGCCGCCGACGTTTACCGCGACTGGTTACACGCGAGCAAATTGATGCACCTGCCGAAGCTGGAAGAGAACAAAGATCTGCCCGAATGGCTGCTTTCTTCGCCGGTCGTGGTGACGTTTGTCGTGCGCGGTAAGTGCGACGCGGGGGAGAATTCCATCGTGCCGAACGGGAATTATCCGTATACGAACTGTCTGCCCTATATTCGGAAATACAGGGAACTTTTTAACGCGCCGATCATGACGCTTCTGATGCATTGGGAAGGAACGGCGCCGTGGGCGCCGCCGCATGTGTGGCCGCCGTACGGGGACAAGGAAAACTTTCGCACATTTACCGAAGCAATTCACAAAGAAGGAAATTATCTGGGACTGTATTGCAGCGGGTTGGGCTGGACGCAGAAGAGCCTGAACGATCCCGCTTATAACAGGGAAAGGGATTTTGAGGAACAAAATCTCGTCAAATGCATAGAGATGGGACCGGATAACGTCGTCCGGTATACGACGACCTGTTTTTACATCCGCAACGGCTATGAGCTTTGTCCCGCCTGCGAGCAGGTGAAGGAACTTGCGGCAGAGGAGGCGCGGAAGATCGCCACCGAAGGGGACATCGATTATCTGCAGTTTTTCGATCAGAATCTCGGCGGCAACACGTACGGATGTTATTCCGCGGAGCACGGGCATCCGCCCGTACCCGGCAAATGGATGGCGGAAGAGATGCATAAAGTCGGGGAGCGCATGAAAGCGGAATTCCGCAAGGCGCATCCCGATAAGAAGATGATCATCGGGTGCGAGGCGGCGGCGTGCGAACCGCTTCTGAACGATTTCCGTTTCAACGATTTAAGGTATAATCTCGATTACATGTTCGGCACACCCGTGCATGCGTACAATTATATGTTCCACGAATATGTGACCAATTATATGGGGAACCACACTACGGCTACGCGTCTGCTCAATACCCGTCTTTATCCGGAAAATATCTTTTATCGCACGACGTATTCCTTTGTGCAGGGGGATATTCTCACGGTAATGTGCAAAAACGACGGCAAGATCAACTGGGAGTGGAATGCGCCGTGGGAGGACGATAACGAGCCCGACCAGGAAGCATACACGGCATACATTCGGTATCTGAACGACTGGCGGAAGAGCGATCTGCTTCGTCCGTTAAGGTACGGAATGATGGAGAGACCTCTTCCCGTGCGGACGGCGTTATATATGGAGAAAGTGGACCGAAAGGATCTGATCCGCGTGCTGGACGAGGTGCAAAGCACTCGTTTTACCTACGAAGGTAAAGACGTGCAGATCTTTGCGAATTTCCGCAATCGGGCGACGTCGTGTACGGTATACGGCGCGGAAGGTTTTCTGTGCGATACGCCTGACGGGAAAAAGGGAAGAAGAATTTCCGGCGATACAGAGATCGAACTTGCCCCGCGCAGCGTGAAGGTCCTCGTATTGAAAGGCTGACGGGTTTTCAGACAATTACATCGATCATTGATCGGAAAACAATCAACTAAGCGGAGCGGCAAATTTGCCGCTCCGCTTATAGTTAGCGCTTTAAACGGGTTTTAAGGCGATTATCAACTTCTTCGAAACCGGAAACTGTCATTTTATTGACGGTTTTTTATTTTGCTTTCAGCGACTTGCGCAAGCTCTTGCAGATTGATAACGATAAAGGGCTTCTTCTTTCTTTGTACGTATCGGAATGTTTGATACGTCCCGCCTTGTTTTTCGCCGTTCCGGACAACGATAACGAAATCGGATTGATCGACCATATATTCGTTTCGTTTTTGCATACAAAAATCAAAATACTTTTCGCTGATAACCTTGACAAAATCCGCCGCTTTACAGATTTTCTTGTATCGGCGTTTTTCTTGTGAGCGCCATTTTAAATCCTGATTGGGGCAGGGGACGGCAATTTCAAGCGTAATGTCAGGGTAAGCGGATTTCCGCAAGCCGATAACAATTTCCGCAAAGTCCGAATCCGCGCCTAACGCGCCGCCCGAAATAAAGCGGGTATACCCCTCCGAAACCAGTTCGGCAACTTTTTCTCGCAGCAAGGCAAGATAGCTTTTGTGTTCCATACATTTTTTATCCGCATAATCCCAAGGGAAACCCTTCGGACGATGCCCCGTAAGACAGCAGGTTTTCATTTTTGGACAACTCCCTTATAATTTTCATTATAGCCAACGGAAGAAAAAAAGTAAAGCAAGTTCTATACATAGAACTTAGATTTTTTTAATATTCCATATAATAAGAGCGTGGTTCATCTCATAGAACTTATGGAGAGATAGAAAATGCGGTTGATCGATGCCGTTGTTATCAGATTGCGTAAAATTATGGAGGAGAGAAAAATCACTCCGTATTATTTTCATAAAGAGGGCGGAATTGCAAAATCTACCATCTCTCAGGTTTTTAACGGAAAACAGCAAAAGATCATGTTAGATCTTTTGTATCAGTTTACATCTACCTTGGGAATTTCCTTAAAAGATTTTTTCGACGATCCGATTTTCAATGAAGTAACAGATTGAAGGCAAATCTGAGAATAGGGAGAGGGAAATGGCTGTTCAGGAAAGAAAGAAGCGGGCTTTTACCCTACAACCGTATACGATTGGTTCAATGAAAAGCACTACACCCCGGATAGAAATTCTATAGAAAGTATTTGTCTTGCGTTGGGAATATCGCAAGCAGAATTTTACAGCGGTGTGGATGAAATGAATTTGGATTCGGAACAGACTGTTTTATTAGAATTGTTTTCAAAAGTACCGCCCGAAAAGCGTCAGATCGTGTTTGAGTTGTTGCATATAATGGCAGAGAAATAAAAGGAGCATTTATCGAATATAGAAATTGTATCGAGATGAGCGGCGGACAAATTTGTCCGCCGCTCATTGAATATGAAAGTAAATTTATACGATTCGGTGCAACAATTGAAAGAAAAAAAGTTCATACAAATCTTAGGTAAAATCGGGTTGCAAAGCCGGAATTTTCCCAAAGGAGATTTATATGAAAAATCATCATTTTACCGCAGAAAAGTTCTGTCGTTTGCGGAAATACTAAGTTAGCGCTCAGCGTTTTTCATAAGGGAAAATTGTAAATTTCAGCGTAAAATCCTTTTCGGTAAGCAGATATTTGGTCTGCTGCTTTTTGCCGAGAGAGTTGTATCCGATGCCCGCCATTTTATAATCTATATTCAGGAAAAGTCTGCCGGTATTCTCCATTTCATAGGCGTGAGGCTTATAGTCGGCGAGTTCATACGGCGTGATCTGGAAGGAAAAATCGTGTTCGGAAAACACCGCAATACCTTTTTTCCCGTCGTGCAATGCCACAAAGCGCGAATTGCACCGGCTGCCGCATTCCTGCGGGCGGGGATAGGAAAAATTGAAATCCTTTACATCGCTTACATAATAGCCGACGGGACAGGCGGCATGGCGGTCGATATACGCTTCTCCCGGTCCGCGTCCGAAGTATTCGACCTTTGTGAATGTCGGATTGACGGGCAGGCTCACGCCGAAGCGCGGCAGATGGGTGACGTGCTGTCCGATCTTGACGTGCATCGAGACCTCGACGCCGTTCATCGCCGGCGCAAAGAGCAAATCGAGTTGTGCCATCGGTCGCTGTCCGTCGTTGGAAAATACGGCGTGTGTACGGCAGACATCGCCTTCCTTTTCCACGGAAATCGGGTAAAATTCGGCGAGAAAACAACCCATCAGTTCCCATTCGAACAGCAAGGGCGAATATTTGTCGTTGTCGACGAACGCGCGTCCTGCCGAAATTTTCATCGGTGCGACGACGAGGGGGAGATCCGCGGCAAAAGAGGAGAGTAAGCCGTCGTTGTTCACGTCGTACGTTCCCTTGCCGCACGGGGCGGCAAGACAGGGCAGACGATCGGAAAGGATAATCTGCGCTTTCGCCGCGACAACGCCTTTTTCGGTAAAGAGAAAGTCGCACACGGTATAGCCGTCGCCGTCGTGCGCGGGCAGGGGAAAACGCTTTTTGCGATGCGGAAGGATCTTGCCGAGAGGGCAGTCCGTTTCCGAAACGAGTTTTCCGTTCTTCCGCACGAAAAGGGTGCATTTCGTTTCCGATGTAAGCGTATCGAGAAAATCATACCGGTTAAAGACGATAAATTCATCGCCGTCGCGTTCCACTTGGAAAGGCGCATAAACGGCGGACATTTCGTAAAAGGACGGATTCGGAATGCGGTCTACCGTGACGATGCCGTCCATGCACAGAACGTCGTCGTGATAGTCTTTGTCGAAATCCGGGCCGTAGAGGACTTTGCCGTCCTTTATGATATTGTGGTTGCACCATTCCCAGATGAACCCGCCGCACATCTTTTTATGCGTATAGATAGCGTCCCAATAATCCTTCGTGTCGCCGCCGGAATTTTCCATCGAATGTGCATATTCGCATAAGAGCAGGGGACGGTCCGCTTTCTTCACGAAAGATTTCATCCAGTCGATGGGCGCGTACATCCGACTGTAAACGTCGAGTACGTTTTCTTTATGATAGACCGGTTTTTCATAATTCCACGCGCCTTCGTAATGCAAAAGACGCGTTTTGTCCTTCGAGCGGAGCCATTCGGCGCAGCGCACGAGATTTTCACCCCAGCCCGATTCGTTGGCGAGCGACCAGATCAGGATGCATCCGCGGTTTTTGTCCCGTTCGTACATCCGCATCACACGGTGCAAAAACAGGTCGGCGAACGTTTCGTCTTCCGCGAGGACATTATGTTTCGAGTCCTTAAACCGCCCGTCTTCCATAACCGTTCCGTGACATTCGATGTCCGCTTCTTCCAGAAGATAAATGCCCATCTGTTCGCAAAGGCGCGGCAGGGCGGGATGCGGAGGATAGTGACTGGTGCGGATGGCGTTCACATGGTTCGCCTTCATCAGTTTCAGATCGTTTACGATATCGTCCAAAGTTTCCGTATAGCCGTTCACCGTCACCGAGTGACGGTTGACCCCTTTGATTTTTATGGGTTTTCCGTTGAGGAGAAGCACGCCGTCTTTTTGTTCGATGCGGCGAATTGCCACGGTTTCCTTGATCGTTTCGCCGAAGCATCGGATCGTCAGCGTATAAAGCTGCGGCGTTTCCGCCGACCAGAGCATCGGATTCTTAACGCGGAACAAAGCCGTTTTGCCTTTCGCGCGGGCGACGGTTTCGCCTCCGAAAGTCAGTTCCGACTCGCATTCCTCGTCGGCAAAAAAGCGGACGAGCCCTTCTCCGTTTTCCACGTCGGTATGCACCGTGAAATCTTTCAAATGCCGTTTCGGCCGTTCGATCAGGGTGATTTCCCTGAGGACGCCGCTCATACGCAGCTTGTCCTGATCTTCCAGATACGAGCCGGGATTATATTTGAAAACGGCAAGTTTAATTTCGTTTTCCGCTTTCAGAAATTTCGTGACGTCAAATTCCGAAGGACTGTGGCTGACCGAAGAATATCCGACGAACGCATCGTTGACAAAGAGATAAAAACAGCTGTCTACGCCGCCGAAAAGAAGATAATACGTTTTGTCGGGATCGGGCGTCAGATTGAGACGGCACGTATAAATCCCGCAAGAATTCTTCTTGCGGATATAGGGAGGATCGAAGGGAAACGGATACCGGAAATTGATATAGCGGTTCTTATCGTATCCGAGCATTTGCCAGCAGGACGGCACGGTGATCGGGACTGCGGCGGACGTATGCGCAAATACGCCGTCGAAATTTTCTTTGAAGGAAAAATCCCAGTTTTTCAACGTGCGAGTTTTCGCGCCGAGCGGAAGAAAATCCGCCCGGGAAGGTTCGGCATTGATCTGTGGCGTCAGTAAAGTATGACAATTAAGCAATTTTTTTCTCCTGATTCAATGTTATTTTTATCATAACGGTGTAAATTAAATGTTACAAAAGCGTATTTAACGCCGTCGCGGGAACGCTGTTCCGATTTCCATATCAGTATACTCCATAAAATACGCGCTGTCTTGTTGTTTTTTTACACGTTGCTACGTTCTTATAACATTTATTGCCGTAACGGATGTTATAAAAACAACAAAAAAAAATTTGTAACATTTTCCGCGCGGCGCCGGAAAGTTCTTTTTCGACTTCCCGACGCCGTTTTTTGATAAAGTGAAGCCCGCACGGTATTAGAACGGAAAATTTTCCGAAATGCGAAAAATTTTTGCGTTTTTGCGGATACTGATCGTGAATATTCAAAAAAAACAAACGGCCATAAGAAAAGCCGAGGGCAAATATCGTCAATAAAACGCTTATGAAATAAGAATTGAAACGAAAAAGATCGAAAAATATAGCATGAAATATAACATGAAAATTGTGATTTTTGATGTTATAAAAGTGCAAGTTTATGTTATAAGGAAACAAGAAAAAGCCTTTTTTTTATGCGATACTATTTGTGTATCAGGAGGCATAAAAAGATGGAGCCAATCAAAAAAAGGCGTGAAAGATTCGAAGCGACAAAAAAGATTTACGAGAGCGGGATCCTGGAATTTGAAGGCGTGAACGGAAGGGATGTATATAATTGTTCCGTACCCTTTGACTATGAAGGACAACGATATATTTTCGGCAGAGTGGAAAAGCGTGCGGAATGGGCGAATTCCGTCACCTATCTGTTTTGCTTTGACCGGGATGACCGGAAATGGAAGAGGGTGGAGAATTTCGACGCGTTGCCCATCGAAGATCCGTTTGTCACGTTTATCGGCGGGGAACTGATCGTGGGCGGAACGCACGTAATCTTCGTCAGCGGGAAAATTTCGGATTATTCCACGTATTTTTATAAAGGAAAATCTCCGTTTTCCCTGCGGTTGTTCAGTACGGGACCGAGCGATATGAAAGATATCCGTCTTTTCGAGATATCCGACGGGCGGATCGGGGTATTTTCCCGTCCGAGAAACGAAGAGATACGCAAGAAATACGGAAGCGGATCGATCGTGGGCGTAACGGTGATCGACAAGATCGAGGATCTGACCCCTGAGCGGATCGAGAACGCGGAGTATATTCACGGGATGTTCGGTACGGACGAATGGGGAGGGATGAACCAGGCGTTTTACCTGAAAGACAATCTTGTAGGCGCGCTGGGACATCAGTGTTATAACGATTACAGGAACGACGTGGAATATCCCGTATACATCAATATGATGTACATCGTGGATTTTCTGAAACACGAAGTGCTGGAAAAGCAGGTCGTGGGAACGACGAGTTGTTATCCGGAAACGCCGAGCAAGCTGCCTACGCTGTGCGATTGCGCTTTTACATCGGGCATGGTGGCGATGAACGGCGGAAAGGTCAGACTCTACAGCGGGCTGCGCGATTGCGGGGAAGGGTACATCGTCATCGACGACCCTTTCAGGGAAGCGAGATAACATCGCGCGGAGCATGGCGCTTAAAGCAAGTAAAAAAAGAACGGTTCGGAAAGAAGCGTAACCGGGAAGAAACAGAGGAGGATGAAGTATGAAGAAATTCTTATGTGCAATCCTTGCCGCGGTCGTTGCCTGTACGGCGTTTGTCGGATGCAACCGCGGACAGGAAGGCGAGGACGTCGACCCCAACAGGACACAGATATACGTGGCGTTATATAACGGCGGTTTAGGCAGGGAATGGATGGACGCGGCGGACGCGGCGTTCGAGGCCAAATATCCCCAGTATCAGGTGATCGTGGACGTGAGCAAGCAGCAGTTTGATGGACAGATGATTTACGATAACTTCGACAGTTACCGTCAGGATCTGTTTTTCCTGGATTACGTCAGCGACAGCTTATACCGTCAGTACATCAACAGCGGCAAGATCGCGGATATCGGCGAAGCGATGACGCAGCCGCTTACGGAATTCGGTGAAGAGGAGAGCGTATACGACAAGATCACGCCGTTTTTGAAGAAATATTACAAGGCTGCGGACGAAACGAGTATGTATGCGCTGCCGTGGTATCAGTCGAGCTATCAGATCATATACGATAAAGAGCTTTTTGAAGAAAAAGCGCTGTATATGAGCGAATATTACGGACAGGCAGGCGTGGAAGATCTCTGGTGGACGACGGGGATCACCGAAGGCGAAAATCCGGATCTGAAGAAGTCTTTGGGACAGGACGGCGTGGAAGGAACGTACGACGACGGTCTGCCCGTTACGGTGGACGACTTTTTTGCGATGATGGATCAGATGATCGAAGTGGGCGTTATCCCCATCACATGGGCGGGCGCGGCGAGCTATTATTATGTATCGATGCTGCTCAACGTGTTTGCGAATTACGAAGGCTATAACGACACGGTGCTGAATTACACCTTACAGGGAACGGATTCCGATTTAGGACCGATCGATCTCAATAATGCTTATCAGCTTCGCGACGGGCAGTCGGGAAAAAGATTTGCCCTGCAATTCGCTTATGACATGATCAAAGGTCGTAACGGCGACTATATTTCCGATAATACTTTCGGAACGGTGCAGAGCAACAGCGCCGCGCAGAACGAATTCCTATACAGCAGAGAGGATAAGAAAGGATCGCCGGTCGCGATGCTCGTGGAAGGCGCATGGTGGGAACGGGAAGGAAAATCCACGTTTGACGAAATGGCGTCGCGTTACGACGCGAAATATGCGTACGGCACGCGGGAATTCGGCGTGATGCCGTTGCCCATCGGGAACGATCAGACATTTACCGAACGGACGGTGGCTTGCGTTTCGGGACGCTCGATGATTTTCCTCAATAACAATTCGAGAGTCAAAGAGGGCGCATTGCTGTTCCTGCAGTTCCTGCATACCGATGAAATGCTGTCGTTCGCTACGGGCAATACCAACGTGAGCAGACCTTACACCTACGAAATGACGGAAGAAGACGAAGACGCCATGACGCCTTACGGAAGAGAACTTCAGGAATATTACGCGTCGTCCCGCGTCGTGTTCGACGAAATTCCGCTGCATGATTTTTATAAGACGACGGGCGTCGAATATATGGGATATATGAAGATGTTTGCCAGCGGAACGGCGGTTGATCCCGCAAAAGCGTTCAACGACAAGACGCATACGGTGGCTTCGTGGCTGGCAGGGATGGCGGTTCCCGAAAGCACCTGGTTGGAAAAGGTCAACGCAATGCCGCAAAACTGAGGAAAATAAAGTATTCAGCGCGTTAAGCCGCATCCTTCGCCTTTTCCGGCGACGGATGCGGCTCTGCCCGCTATAAGATAAGGAGATAAGATGAAACAGCTTTTATCGCCGTCAGGAAGACCGTTACGGAGAAGAACGATTTTCAATAACAGTGCGCGCAGACGGGAATTTTATTTTTATCTGGCGCTCATCGTTCTGCCGTTGGTGCAGTTCGTACTGATGTACGTATGCGTGAATTTACGTTCTGTTCTGTTTGCGTTTCAATCATACGATCAGTCTACCACCACCTATGTCTTCGGCTGGCAGTATTTTTACGAAAATTTAAAAAACGTGGTCACGAAATTCATTTACGATCCGATGCTTGGCGTCAGCTGGCGAAATTCGCTGGTATTTTACGTTCTGCAACTTGTGATCATCACGCCGCTTTCGGTTCTGACCTCCTTTTTTATTTATAAGAAATTACCGCTTGCGGGATATTTCCGTATTGTGTTGTACCTGCCGAACATCATTTCCGGCATGGCGACGGTTCTCGGATATAAATATATCGTGGAAGTGGGCTTGTCATCCCTTCTCGGGTTTGACGATTCCATGTTCAACATGAAAGAAACGGCATACGGCGTACTGGTGTTTTACAGTCTCTGGACGTCGCTCGGCGGATCGCTGATCATGACGACGGGCGTAATGAGCAGAACGAGCGTAGAGCTTCTGGAAGCCTCCCGGCTGGACGGGGTGAATTTTTTGCAGGAACTGATACATATCGTATTTCCGGTAGTGTATCCGGTCATCACCATCGGCCTTTATACCGGCGTGGTCACGATCTTTACCGGCGGCCCGCCGATCTATGCGTTTTTCGGTTCGCAGCCGCCGTCGGAGCAGATGACGACGATTCAGTATTTCCTGTTTACGCAGGTTGTCGGATCGACCTCGCTGCCGGATAATTATCCGTTTGCGGCGACGAGCGGTCTGATCCTTACGCTGATCGCGGCGCCCATCGTGTTTTTGCTGAAATACCTTTTTGAAAAATACGATCCGAACGAAGATAATCCCAAATTCCAGGAAAGGAGGAAGAAAAAGTATGGTCTGGCATAAGAAAGCATATGCGCGGCAAAGCGCTTCTTCCGATGTTTCTTATGAGAACGGAGGAAAGGCGGTCTGCACGGGAAATACCGCGGTTGCGGAAAACGATTCCGCATGGATGCGCCGCAGAAAGAAACGCACGTCGGACAAAATAGCTTCGGTGCTTACCTGGACGGTGTGGGCGTTGATCTTTATTTATTCGATCTCCCTTCTGGTGCTGTACGGCTGGGTGCTGATGACGTCTTTGAAAAACAACTTTGCATGGCTGGTTGACGATTTCGGCTTCCCCGTGGAAGTGACGTTTGAAAATTATATGACCGCGTTTCAGGAACTGAAGGTGACGACCTTTACCGCGCAGGGTCAGAAAGTGGTTTATCTGGAAGGACTGCTGCTCAATTCCTTCATTTACCTTGTGGGGTGCGGACTCGTTGCGACCATTGCGCCGTGCATCATGGCGTATGCGGCGTCGAAATTCGATTTTGCGTTCAACAAGGTCATTGACGGGATCGTCATCGTGACGATGATTTTGCCGATCATCGGCGCATTGCCTTCGGAAATCGAGATGGCGAAGACGTTGGGACTTTACGGGAATTTCCTGGGGATGTTCTTCATGAAATTTATGTTCCTCGGCGCGAATTACCTATACTTCAAATCGGCGTTCCGCGGTGTTCCGAACGATTTCTCCGAAGCGGCGAAGGTGGACGGCGCATCGCAGTTTCGCGTGATGTTCCAGATCAATCTGCCGATGGTATCGAATATTTTCTTTATTATTCTGCTGTTGCAGATGATCGGATTCTGGGGCGATTGGCAGACGCCGATGATCTATCTGCCGTATAATCCTACGGTGGCATACGCCCTCTACGACGTGCAGTTTTCCACGACGCCTCCGCTGAACTTTATTCCCGTTCAGCTTGCGGCGTGCGTTCTGGGAAGTATTCCGACGCTGATTGCGTTTATCTGTTTCAAAAATAAAATTATGGGAGGTCTGGCGTTCGGCGGTCTGAAAGGCTGAAGCGCATACCTTTTTGGGAGAAAGAAATGAAAAAAATTCTGAACTGGATCTTTGCCGGGTTGCTCGCGTTCGGGATCTGCGGTACGGCGGTAACGTCGCTGATCGCGGCGGAAACGAGACAATCGGAGATCGCGGCGTCGCTGATAACCGCGGACGGAGTCACCGTCGTTTCGGAAAGCGACGCGGCGAAGGCGTATACGGGGGACGAACGGAAAGGGCTGTTTCTCAGCGCTTCCGAATCGGGATCGGGCATTGCGTTTACCGATGAATTTTCCGGTACGTTTGAAGCGGATTTCCGGATCTTTACGGAACTGACTTACAATCCGGAAGAATACGCAAGCTCGGGGTTTCATCCGCAGTACGGCGTCAACAGACTGACGTTTACCTTTACCGATAAGGCGGACGCGTCGAACACCTTCCGGGTCGTGTTTGAAAACGATTCGGATTTCCGCGCGCTGCCGCAGGTCTATGTGGAAAAAGACGGCGTAAAGGCGGGGATTTTTTACCGTTGCCGCATGGCGTGGAACAACGACGGAAATCAGGAGCCGGACGGTCAGCCGGGAAGTCCGTATTATCGTTATCACGAATACAACAAAGCGAACAACGAAACGAAACTCGCCAACAACGGCGGCGTATATACCTATATTCTGGACAGCACCTTCGGCAATCTGGCGTGGTTTAACGATACGCTGCAGCCGGAAAGCGATTCCGTCGTATTCGGATTCGACGCCAACGAAATGCGCGTTTATGTGCGGAGCCGCGGCATGAACATCACCGTATGGGATTTTTCCGAGTCGGTGAACGACGGGAAGAATTTCGGAGAAACGCTGACGGGCTTCAACGAATATACCGTATCCGCGACGTTTGACGAAGTGACGGATCTCGGAGCCGAGATGTTGCTGTATGCAGTCAACGGGGAGTCGCTGGGCGGAAGCGCGCTGACCGACGAAAAGGGACCGACGCTGAAAGCGGAAACGCCCGCGTTTGTCATGACGGGGGAGAAAGTCGCGCTGCCTTTGCCTTATATTTTCGACATGAACGACAAAAAGATCGCGGCGGAGACGGCCGACGTGACGGTGACCGATCCGATGGGAACCGTCGTTTATTCCGGCAAGTATGCCGCCGGTGCGTCCTTTACCGCGGACGCGGAGGGCGTTTACACCGTTGCATACACGGTAAAGGACGCTGCGGAACATACCGCAAATGCGTCCGTTACGATACGGGCATACGGCAGTATCCCGGGTACGGAATTCGAGTTTGTCAATCAGCCGCGGGATTGCGTTGCGGGAACGGGGAACACGCTGCGTTTTGAAATGCCGCAGGTATCCAACGCGCTGATTCCCGTAACGGTTGTCGCAAAGATCGTCAGGGACGGAGAAACGGATTTTGAAACGGCGGAAGCGGGATCGTTTTCCTATACGTTTGCGGAAGCGGGCACGTATACTCTGACGTACTTAGTGCCCGAAACGGAGGAGACAATCTCCGTTCGCATCGACGTGACAGACGACGAACCGGTTTTTGTCTTTGACGGAGAACAGGCTCAGGCGGTTTCTCTCAACGACAGAGTCGAACTCGTTCCGGCGACGGCAACGATCGGCGGGGTAACGGCGCCGTGTTCGAGCGTCGTGGAATTCCCCGACGGTTCAAAATATTCCAACACATATTTCGTCGCGTCGCAGGCGGGTATCTATCGCGTGCATTATTATGCGACGGTCAACGGCGTGCAGTACAGCACGGAACGTTCGTTTACGGCGGAGATCGATACGGCGTCTCTGTTCGAGGAAGTTGCCAACGCGAGCGTGACGCCCGGCGCCGTGTCGCGGTATGCGGACGATCAGTTCGGCACAATGATCACCACGACGGGGACGGGAACGGTGCGCTATAATCACGTTATCAATTTTGCCAACAAGACGAGAAACGACGCGTTCATCGAATTTTACATGACGCCGGAAGTGTGGAACGTCATGGAAGCGAGGAAGGTCCGTTTTACGCTGACGGATACGCAAAATTCCAACAATTATATCACGATAGAAGTGCGGAACAATCTCGATATGGACAATATGTCCGACGTGAAAGCGAGTTCCAACGGGCAGATTCTGAAAGGTCTGCGCGGGGACGTGATTTTCACGCAGGATCAGTGGGGAACGATGATCAACCACAGCTTTCTGAAATATTCGGGAACGGTCACGCTTGCCTATGACAACGAAACGAAATGTATTTATGCAAATAACACGCTGGTCATCGATCTCGATAACCCGTTGCATTTCGATACGGCGTTTACCGGATTTACCGACGGAACGGCTACGCTGACCATCGATACGGTGGAAGCGGTGGAGTCCGAGGTTTCCCTGATGATCAAGAACATCGACGGCGTATCGTTGGAAAATACCGTCGTCAAGGATAAAACGGGGCCGGAGATCTATCTCGATATGCAGGATTATACGTCCTGGCCGACCGGTGCGGTCGGATACCCGTATAAGCTGTTCTCCGCGTCGGCATACGACGTGATCGACGGAGCGAAGAACGTCTATGTGAACGTTTACCGCAAGATGTACGGGATCGACGTTGCCGTTCCCGTACGGGACGGGGCGTTCGTGCCTGACGCCGCGGGAGAGTATGTCGTGGAATACAGCGCGAAGGATTCTTCCGGAAACGTGAGTACGGTCAGCTGTCCCGTGACGGTCACGGAAGAAGCGGGATCCTTCGAACTTTCTCTTTCCGTAATGTCGGCAGAAAGTCCCGTAGGCGTGGCGTATGTGTTTCCGCAGATTACCGCGGAATCGGATCACGGCAACGTGAGCGTCACGACGCAGCTTGTCGCGCCGGATAATACGCCTATCCAAACGGCAGGGAACAGTTTCATCCCCGAAACGGTGGGAGAATACGTCTGGAAAGTCAAAGCGGTTGATTTTATCGGCAGGGAGAAAGAAGCGGAATTCATCCTCGACGTACAGCCCAACGGCGATCCGATTCTGGGTGACGTCGATCTGCCGGGCGTGACGGTGGCGGGAGAAAAGATGATCCTGCCCGACTTTACGGCAAAAGATTACACCGACGGCACGATGCAGGATGCAAAAAAGAGCGTGATCGTGACGTTTAACGGCGAAAAGATTACTTTGGGCGCGGATCGCAGCTATACGCCCGTAATGGAAGCCGATGACGGCGATTTTCTGCCGATGACGGTGACATACCGTGCGGAAACGGCGCAGGGGACGACGGCGGAGAAAAGTTACACAATGATCGTCGCGAATACGAAAGGCACGATCGGCAACACGACGGTTTCGGGATATAAACTTTACAATTATTTCTACGGAGAAAATTTCACGCTTTTCGACGAAGAAGCGTCGGGAAGCACAAAGCCGCTGTATTACCGTACGGAGACGAGCGGCGCGACGTTGCAGTATGTTCGTCCGATCATCGCGCAGAACGCCACGATGTCGTTTTCCTTGCGGGGCGGCGCGGACAGCGTGACCGTGCGGCTTACGGACAGCAAAGACAGCGCGATCTCGGTAGCGTTCCGTTTTGCGAAGAGTACCGCGAGCGGTGAAAGCACGCTGACCATTCTCGGAGACGACACGACGTACGAAGTGGGCGGGACCTTCGGAACGACCGACAAGGAATTCCGCTTTATCTACGATGATTCCACGCATTATCTGACGTCGACGGAGGCGGTATCCAACGCGAACAAGGATATCGGGTATGTGACGACGATGCCGGACGGTTCCGCGTTTACGGGATTCCCCAGCGGGCTGGTCTATATGACGTTGGAATTCGGCAACGTGAGCGGCAATGCGGATGTGATGATTTCTTCGCTCGGGAACAATCAGTCGTTTTCCAACAGTACGATTCGGGATCGGATCGGCCCGATGTTCGGGGTGAACGGCACCTATCCGCAGCAGGTGGAAATGGGAACGGAGCTGAAAATTCTTTCGGCGAGCAGTTCGGACGTCCTTGCGAGTGTGACGAGCAGCGTATCGGTCACCGCGCCGGACGGCAGCGTCCTGCTGGAAGACGCGGCGATTACCGGAGAGTACAGCGTAGCCATCACGCAGTACGGCTATTACCGCGTGACGTATACGGCGAAAGACGAGAACAACAACACCACAAATCAGACTTTCCCGGTATATTGCGTAAGCAATGAACCGATCCGCATCGTGCTTGACGCAGCGATGCCGGAAAAACTTTCGCTCAATGCGAACTGGACGAGATCGACGATTCCCGCTTTCCATACGGAAGGAGGGGTATTTACCGGGGAAGGTGAAATCGTGCAGAAGATCATCATCATCGATCCGGATTTTGTGTTCAACTCCATATCCGGAACGAGAAGCAACGATGAAAGCGACAAAAACGAGGTTGTTTACAGCTTTACAAAGAAAGGCGTATATACCGTCAGACTGTATGCGTACGATCCGGATTACAATACAGCCTATGTCGGTTATTCGGTAACGGTTTCATAAGGAGAAATAAGATGAAAAAATCCTATGGCAAAATACTATTTTCCGTATTGACGGCGATCCTGATGGTATGCAGCGCGACGTTTGCGGCTTGCAGTCGTACTCCCGGATCGGATTCCGGTGAAAACGGGGGACATACAAGGCCCAGTTTTGAAGACACGGATTATTATCTTTCTGAGAATATGACGTCGGCTTATCGCATCGTCATTCCGGACGATCCCGACAAACGCGACGAATTTGCCGCGGAAGAGCTCGTGTATTTCTTCCGTCAGGCGACGGGGATCACGTTGCCCGTCTACGAGGAGTCGGACGTGACGGCTTCCGATCATCTGCTGATCATCGGGGATACCGCTTTGCGGCGGAATGCCGGACTGACCGATCCGGAAGAGATCGGAGATACGGGAACGCGCCTCGTTACGGTGGGGAGCAATCTGTATCTTTTCGGAAACACGCCCTTCGGCGACATCAACGCGGTGTATGATTTTCTCGAATACACATACAATTACCGTTTTTATTCGGAAAATTGTTTCCGTATCGATTCCAACGGCAGTGCGAAGCTGCAGGCTTTCGACTATTCTTTCGCGCCGGATATCGATTCTCTGGCGATGATGTACGGCGAACTGAACGACGGAATGTCCTGGACGAGAAGGCTGCGCAGCATCAACTATTATCAAAGCTGGATTTCGAGTATGTACGCGCACACGTATTTCAAGATTCTGCCGCCGGAAACCTATCAGGCGGATCATCCGGAATGGTACAGTCCCGATACAAACTCCGCGACGGGCAGACCGAACAACCTTTGTCTCACGCGGGGCGGGGACGCGCTGGTCGACGAGTTCGTAAAGCAGGTGGAATATTGGATCGAAGAGGACGAAACCCGCGATTACTTCATGCTCGGGCAGGAAGATAACTTCAGTTTCTGCACCTGTCCGGAATGTCAGGCGGAGATCGAACGTCTCGGCGGAACGAGTTCCGCGGTGATGATGGAATTCACCAACAAAGTCGTCACGAAGCTCAACGCATGGCTTGCCGAAAAGCATCCGGAGAGAAACGTGCATTTCATGACGTTTGCATATAACCACACCAAGACGCCGCCCGTCAAGCGGGACGCAAACGGCAATTACCTTCGTAACGCGGACGGTAAGATGGAAGCGGTGAGCAAATCGGTGAAAGCGGTGGATAATCTTTCGGTGATGTTCGTCATCAACAACGTCAACTATGCAAAACCTTATTCGGAAGACGCGACGGTCATGAATATGCTGGAAGGATGGAGCGCGATTACCGACGAGATCACCATCTGGCAGTATTCGACGAACTTTGAAAATTATATGGAACCTCTGTTCAACTGGGGTACGATGAAGACGAATTATAAAACGCTCAGCGATTACGGGGTGTTTTACATTGCGGAGCAGGGAAGTCACAACACAAAGACGGCGAGCTTCACGGAAATGCGGCTCTTTGTGATGTCGCAGCTTGCGCGGGATACGTCGCTCTCGACGGAGGCGCTCATCGACGAGTTTATGGACAATTATTATCTCGACGCCGCGCCCGCGATGAAGGAGCTTTTCCGTATGTACAGCAACCACTGCGCGGAACTTGTGGGAGAAGGCAACAGCGTGATGTCCGGCGGGCATGAAATGATGAATTCGGAAAACTGGCCGTATCTTTTCCTGGTAAGGCTTTCGAAGAATATCGACGACGCCATGGCTTTGATCGAGCCGCTGAAAACAAGCGATCCCGAGACGTACGATACGCTATACGATCGCGTTTATAAGGAATCGCTCTGGATCCGTTTCTGCGAATTGAGCTACTGGCCGATGTATGTGGAGGGCAATCTGCAGACGGAGCGGAAAGATTTCATCAACGATTGTTACCGTTACGGAATAACGATGCCGAGCGAAGGGGGCAGCTGGGACAGCATATGGTAAAAGAATACAGGGTAAAAGAAACAAACGTGGTGCTGGCGGAAAACGGCAAAACCGATTTTATTGCGGTTTTGCCGGATCATCCCGACGAATACGAGAAATTCGCGGCAAGCGAACTTTGCTGGATCTTCGGTCTTGCCGCAAACGTACAGCCGCAGGTGGTTGCCGAATCGGAATCGAAAGCGAAGAGCCGCCGTATTTTCCTCGGCAAAACCGAGGCTTTGAAAAAACTCGGCGAAAAGCCGACATTCGAGGAATTTTGTTACGACGGCTATAAAATCCGCACGGAGGGAGAAGATGTCTATATTTTCGGATTGCAGCGCGGAACGTATTTCGGCGTATACGAGTTTTGCCGCATTCATTTCGGGTACCGTTACTATGCAAAGACGGAAGTGCACATCGATCAGGCGGAACGGTATATGCTGCACGACGTATCGGTTTTTGAAAAACCGGATATTGCCGCAAGAAGTCTCGGTTACTGGTCCACATTCAAATTCGACGCGCCGGGAAACGAAGTGCACGCGGCGCGTCTGAAGCTGGGACGGAATCTCTATACCGACTGGGTTCTGTCGGCGCACACCTATTTTCTGATTCTTCCGAAAGAAAAATATTTTGCCGATCATCCCGATTGGTACAGTCCCGACGGCAATAATTTATGCCTCACCAACGAGGAAATGACGGCGGCGTTTATCGAGAGTCTGAAAGAGATCATCAAAAAGACGCCCGGAAATTACGTTATGATCGGACAGGAGGACAATTTCGGATTCTGCGATTGTCCGCGGTGTCGGGCGGCAATCGAAAAATCGGGCAGCCCTTCGGCGGTAATGATGCGTTTTTCCAACAAAGTGGCGCGCGCGATCAGAACATGGCTTAAGGAAACCGATCCCGATCGTCCGCTTACGGTCGTGACCTTTGCGTACAACGCCACGAGCAGACCGCCCGTGAGCACCGACGAACACGGAAAACTTATGCCGATCAGCGACGACGTCGTTGCCGAAGACAATCTTGCCGTCATGGTGGTGCCGTTTTCCTGCGTATATTCCAAAGCGTATAACGATAAAACCTATAACCGCGTCGTTGCGGAGAATTTTGAAGGCTGGAGCGTCGTGTCGAAAAATCTGCATGTCTGGACGTATTGCGCCAACTTCGATAATTACATGATCAATTTCAACAACTGGAGCACCATGAAGAAAAATTATTCCATACTGCGCGATTACGGCGTAAGTTTTATTTTCGATCAAGGTTCGCACAACACGCCTACGCCTTGTTTTGAAGAACTGAGACAGTTTTTACAGGCGGGGTTCATGTGGAACCTCGAACAGGACGAGGAGAAGCTGACCGACGAATTTTTCAACGAATATTACAAGGATATCGCGCCGCACATGAAACATTACTGGCAGCTGTTCCGCGACAGATGGGATTTCATCGAAAGCGCGTACGGCGAAGGCGCGCGTACGGGCGCGGGGGATTCGTCGTATTGGAATCTGGCGCAGTTCTGGCCGAAGGAGTTTTTATCCTATTGCATGATCGTACTCAACGAAGCGCGGGGCAAGCTGGAGCTTCTCCGCGTAAAGGAGTGGGATAAATACGTTCTTTTGCGGCCGCGGCTGCTCAAGGACAGCCTGTCGGTTCGGTTTATTCTTCTGAACGTATACGGAAACGATTACGGCAGCGAACTTGCGCGCAAGGTAGATCAGTTCAAAAAGGACTGCGCCGCGTGCGGGATCACCGCCTTCAACGAAGGCGACTTTATGGGGGTTTGTTAAAACCGAACGGGAAACAGTCCGAGAAAGGGGTTATACATTAAGGAGAGGGTGAGATGAAAAAATTACTCTATATACTGATCGCGCTGATGCTCATATGCGCTGCGGGGGCGGTTGCCTGTAAGCAGACCGAAGAAACGCCGCAGGATGAGATCACGCTGACGATTCCGGGCGCGGCGGAACGCACGCTTACGGAGGGGCAGAGTCTGCAGCTTACGGCGGAGACCGACAGTACGCAGACGGTGACGTGGAGTTCTTCTTCCGAAGAAAACGCTACGGTAAGTCAAAGCGGACTCGTCGTCGCAATCCGGGAAGGAAGAGCCGTGATTACGGCGAGCGTAGAAGGGAAAAGCGCGTCCTGTGCCATCAACGTGGAAAGGGACATAACGCTTGTGGACGCGTACTGGATCGGCTTTGAAGGCGGAAAAACGGAAGAAATCGTAGAAAAGGGAAATACGTTTCCGCTTCGCGCCGTGCTGTACAGGGGAAATTTCACCGTCGTGGAAAACGCACGGTTAAATTATCGTTCCGATAACGACGCGATCGTATCGGTTGACGGCGAGGGCGTGGTGACGGCGGTCGCCGCCGGTACGGCGCATATCATCGTGAGTTATACGCCCGAGGCGGACGATGCTCTTTCCGCTCCGGACGAAGTTCTCTTCACCGTAACCGTACCGCGCAATCTGCAGTTTGAGATCTCTTCGCGGCAGGAGAATCTGTCGCTGGAGGGAACGAGCGCACGCGAAACGCAGCTCGTCGCAACGGTTTATGAAGACGGCGCGGAGATTGCAGATCCCGAAAACATCGAATGGACGTCGTCCGATCCGACGATCGCATCGGTGGAAAACGGAAAGGTAACGGCGCATACGGAAGGGGAAGTGACTATCGAAGCGCGTTACGATATCGGCAGCGTTTCCTGCGAAGTCGCGGTGTATACGCAATTTATCGGCAGCGGCGAGAAATTCTATGCGATTTACGGGTCGGATAACTGGACGGAGGGTTGGTATCTTCTCACCGACGATATCGTGCTTCCCGACCCCGATCCGACGGATACGGCGCATCCCGAGGGAATTTTGAGTTACACTTATCAGGCGACGTGTCCGGAATTTACCGGCGTACTGGACGGCGGCGGACATCAGCTGAGCAACGTGTACGGCAGATTATTTAAAGGCGTAAACGGCGGTGTGATCCGCAATCTTATCATCGAAGGCGAATCGGGATACTGGGCAGGACTGTTCGGCGATTTCTTCACCGCGGGACTTGTGGAAAACGTGACGGCGACGATCACGTTCACCAAGACTGAAGCGACCAACGATACGACCAACTGGTGGAAGCGCGCGACGGGCGGACTTTGCAACTTTGCGAGCGGCGGAACGTTCAGGAACGTGACGGTATACGCGATCGTTCCCGAGGATATCGATACCGACGCGGCGGGCGGCTTCGGGTCTGTGGACGTGATGTCCGCGTTCGGCAAGTCGGACGCGGCGGGAAGCGTCTTTGAAAACTGCCGCGTGTACTCTGCCGATCTGAGGATCCAGTTTGCGGCGCTTGCGCAGCCGACGCAGTTTGTCGGTTGTACGGGTATGGTGGAACCGTGGTATGTGGATTACACGGTGGAACATTATGCGCCCAATGCGGACGGAAGCGCGTTTGAAGTGAAGGAAACGCAGCATCTGCAGGGACTGTACAATCAGACGGTTCATGCGGAAGCGATCGAAATTCCCGGCGTGGTGTTCTCGCCGGACTACGGCGGAAACGTTTTGAGCGGCGTCGCAACGCCGGACGGAAGTCTCGTGCTGAAATGCTATTACATTTACGAGGATCTCGAAGTGGTTGCGAACGGCGAAACTTCGCTTGAACTGAGCGCGCAGACCGCCGACGGAAATCACGCTGCGCAGGTTTTTGCGACGGCGATGCGGGGCGGACAGCCCATCGACGGCGCAGTGATCGAATGGACGACGGACGACGATACCGTCGCAACGGTGGACGGAGAAGGAAACATCGTCGGCAAGAAAGGGGGCAAGACCAACATCCGCGCCAACTTTATGGGTTCGGCGTGCGTGTTTGAAGTGACCGTCTATACCCGCTATCTCGGCTCCGATGCGGATTTCGCGTTGATGTACAACGATATGATCGATGCTTCCGACTGGTCGGTGAAAGATGCCGGCGGCTGGTACAAGATGAAAGATAACGTGAAGATCACTTCCGATTATCAGAATTATATTCATAAGATCATGGCGGAATTCGTCGGCGTATTCGACGGCGGCGGCTATACCGTCAGCGGAATGGGCGAGCGTCTGTTCCACACAATCGGCATGGGCGGCGTTGTGCGCAACGTCAATTTCGAAGGCACGATGAGCGTCTGGGGCGGGATCCTTGCGGATTCCACGTCGAACGGCGCGCTGGTGGAAAACGTGACGGCGACGGTGACGCTTACCGATACCCGCGCATACAGAGAATCGTATATTATCTGGGCGGCGCGTCCGGCGGGCGGACTCGTGAACATCATTTCCGGCGGAACGTTCCGCAACGTCGTCGTCAGGACGCTTATTCCCGACGATATCACGATCAGCAGCGCGTACAGCGACGTGACCGGCACGAACGAACCCATCGAGGTGAATCAGGTTTCGGCATTCGGCGCGCTGGACGGCGGCGGACTCGCCTATGCGGTTTTTGAAGATTGTAAAGCGTATTCCAACGACGAAAGGCTGAATTTTGCGGCGGGCGCGACCGAAACGAATATGGCGGGAACGACCGACGGCACGGTGATCGCATGGACGGCGGATTATAAAGTGGTGCATTACGCCGCGAACGATCAGGGCGTTTTTGAAGTTTTCGAAACGGAAAATCTGACGGGAACGGCGGGCGAAACGGTTTATGCCGTAAGCAACCCCCCGCAAGGGTATATTCTTTCCGAAGGATACGTGGATAACGTGATGAGTGCAATTCTGCCTCTGAACGGAGAGGAAACGGTGCTTAAGCTCTATTATGTGAAAGAGGGACTTGAGATCGTCAGCGATGACGAAACGGAAATCGAACTCGTGCTGTCGGGCGGCGACAAAACCGCCTCGGTGACGGCTTCGGCGGAACTGAACGGCAGCGCGGTGAGCGGCGCGCTTCTGCAGTGGAGTTCCAAAGACGAGGAGATCGCCACGGTCAGCGGAAGCGGTGTGATCACCGCCGTCGGGCACGGCGAGACGACAATCTACGCCACGTACGGCGGCGTGAGTCTCGGCTTTACGGTGCGCGTTTACGATGCCGCCCTGACAAATCAGGACAGCATTGCCGCGATGTACGCCGACCCCGATTATTACGGAAAATGGTATCTCATGACGTCGGATATCACGCTGGCGCAGGATTTCCGCGAAACGATTTATTATCATAATACGCAGTTCAGCGGCGTGTTCGACGGCAACGGGCATACCCTCGGCGGACTGATGTCCCGTCTGTTCTACGGTCTCAACGGCGCAACGATTCGCGATCTGAACGTGACGGCGACCCTCAGCGACGCGGGCGGCGTGTTCGGCTGGGGAATCGGCGGCAACAGCGTGTTGGAAAACGTCACCGTCACCGCTACGCTGAATTCGACGTGGAATCTGCATTACGCGGGCGATATGGGCAGAAATTATTCCGCAGGCGGCATTGCGAGTTCCATTCAGAGCGCAACCTTTACGGACGTCACCGTCTATATCGATATAGCGGACAACATCAGCACGCAGGCGTATTTGGGACCCGTCTACGAAATTTCCGCCGTATCCGCGTTCGGCGACGCGGCAAACGCGACGGTGACATTTACAAGATGCAAGGCTTATTCCGACAATACGTCGATCATGTTTGCAAAGGGGCAGGAAGGCACGGTGGAAAGCTGGACGCCCGCTCCGTAAAGAAAAATCGTATCTTTTTTCGCGGTAAATCCTTTTACCGCGAAAAAGGGTATTGACAATCCGGAAAGAATCGATTATCATTAAAAAAAAACAGGGGTCTTAATTATGCATTATCAGGAAAGACTTGCAAAGTACATCAGCCTGCTCCGGGAACATACCGTCAAGCAGGCTATTTCCGTTTCGGGGATAGGATATCTGCCGTGCGAATACAAAAAAACGGGGGAAGAGCTTCCCGATCCGGACGGATTTCTGCCCTTTACCGATGAGGATTTCTGGGGCGGAAAATGGGATAGCCACGCATGGTTTGCCTTCCGCGTGACGTTGCCGGAAAAGAAAGGCGTTTACCGATTGCAGATCAACACCAATCTCGGCGGCTGGGACGCCGTCAATCCGCAGCTGATGGCGTATGTGAACGGCAGGCTGAAACAGGGGCTGGACACCAATCATACCCATCTTTATGTGGAAGAGGATTGCGACGTGATGCTGTATGCGTACAGCGGACAGAAGATCGACGCACGGCTGACGCTCAACGTCGAATTACAGGAAGTTTGCGAAAAGACGGAGCGTCTGGCGTTCGATCTGGAAGTGCCGTATATCACGCTTTCGTATACCGACGCGGAAAGCAAGGAATATGCGGACGTTCTCCGACTGCTCAATCAGGCGATCGATCTGGTGGATTTCAGAGAAATTCATTCCGAGGCGTATGAAAAAAGCGTGGACGCGGCGTCGGAATTTCTGAAGAAAGAGTATTATGAAAAGCTCGGCGGACATTCTCCGATCACGGTGAGAATGCTGGGGCATACGCATATCGACATCGCATGGCAGTGGACGCTTTTGCAGACGAGAGAGAAGGTACAGCGTTCGTTTGCCACGGTGCTGATGCTGATGAAGCGGTATCCGGAATTTCGCTTTTTCTCCTCGCAGCCCGTACTTTACCGGATGTTCAAGGAAGAGTGCCCGTATTTATACGAGGAACTGAAAGAACGCGTACGGGAAGGCCGCTGGGAAGCGGAAGGCGCGATGTGGACGGAAGCCGACTGCAATCTGTCGTCGGGAGAAAGTCTGATCCGGCAGATCCTTGTCGGGAAGAAATTTTTCAAAGACGAGTTCGGCGTGGACAACCATATCCTTTGGCTGCCGGACGTGTTCGGATATTCGGCGGCGTTGCCGCAGATTTTAAAAAAGAGCGGGGTGGATTATTTCGTCACGACGAAGATCACTTGGAACGACACCAACCGTATGCCGTACGACGCGTTCCGCTGGGAAGGACTGGACGGAACGGAGGTTCTGACCTATTTTATCACCACGCAGGAAAAGACGAAGGGGCCCACGGTCAATTACTGCACCTATGTCGGTTTTGCCGAGCCGAAGATGGTTTCCGGGACGGTGGCGCGTTTTTCTCAGAAGGGAATGACCGACGAAGTCCTGATGCCGTACGGCTGGGGCGACGGCGGCGGCGGACCTTCGCGGGAATTTCTGGAAAACATACGGCGGATGCGCTACGGGATTCCGACCTGTCCGAAGACGGAGATCGGGGGCGCGCTGGAATTTTTACGGCGGTTTGAAGAAAAGGCGGACGCCGACGCAAAATTCCCGCGCTGGTCGGGCGAACTGTATCTGGAATATCACCGCGGAACCTATACTTCGGCGGCGAACAACAAGAAGAACAACCGCCGTTCGGAATATCTTCTGCAACAGGCGGAATGGCTGTCGGTTCTCGGCGGCGTTTTGCAGGGAACGCCCTATCCCAAAGCGGAGTTGGACGACAATTGGGAGGTGGTTTTGCACAACCAGTTCCACGATATACTGCCGGGGTCGAGCATCAAGGAAGTTTACGATCGGTGCGATATCGAGTATGCCGCCGTCAAGGCGGAAGTGGGGAACATCGTGCAAAAGGCGATGGAAAGCATCGCTTCTTCCGTGAAGGCGGATGGCGGATACGTCGTGTTCAATCCCCATTCCTTTACGAACAGCGGATACGCGCGTACGGAAGATGGGCTGATCTATGCGGAAAATGTCCCGGCTAAGGGATATAAGGTGGTCATGCCCGCCGCAATACAAGCCCCCGTGTGCGGCAAAAGAAGTCTTTCCGGCGAGTATTACGACATCGCGTTCGATGAAACGTACCGCATAATCTCGTTAAAGGACAAGCGTGCGGGGCGCGAAGTGCTCAAAGCGCCGGCGGGGCTGGTTGCATATGAGGATTATCCTTACGATTACGACGCGTGGGAGTTGAGCGATTATTATCGCGACAAGCCGTGGAAGGTCGATCGGGTGCTGAGCGCGGAAACGGTCTGCGAAGGCGAGCGGAGCGGCATACGCGTGCGGTACGGATTCGGGGCATCGGAGATCGGGATGACCACATGGCTCTATGCGCGTTCGCCGCGCATCGACATCGATTTTGACGTCGACTGGAGGGAAGAGCATATTCTGCTGAAGCTGGAAGTTCCCGTCGACGTGCGTTCGGATTATGCCACGTACGATATTCAGTTCGGCGCGGCGCGCCGCACCGCGCACAGCAATACGAGTTGGGACAGCGCGAAGTTCGAAGTATGCGCGCATAAATTCGTCGATTATTCGGAGTACGGGTACGGCGTCAGCCTGATGAGCGACTGCAAATACGGCTATTCCGTCAAGGAAGGGATCATGACGGTTTCCCTTTTGAAATGCGCAACGTTCCCGAATCCAGATTCCGACAAGGGAAGGCATACCTTCTGTTGTTCGCTGATGCCGCATACGGGCGATTACCGCGAAGCGGGCGTGGTGCAACAGGCATACGATCTCAACGAGCCGATGTTTGCGCTCAAAGCCGGAAAGCAAAGCGGCTCGCTGGCGGAACGGTATTCTCTCGTCGGCGTAAGGGAAGAAGGCGTCGTGATAGAAACGGTCAAGCGCGCGGAGGAGAGCGAGGCGATCATATGCCGGGCATACGAAGCGTTCGGCAGGCGCACGGAGGCGCACATCGAGCTGGGATTCGACGCAAAGAGAGTGACGCTTTGCAACCTGCTGGAAGAGGAAGAGCGGGAGATCGGACTCGACGGAAAAGGATTTTCCGTACCGTTCAAGCCGTTTGAAATTCTGACATTGAAGATAGAAAGATAAAAAAGGATATGAAAAAGCTATTTTCTGACCGCTATGCGGTAACGGTGAACGGAGAAGAGAAAAAAGTTCTATCAGCGCCGGTCAAGAACGCGTATTTTTATGGAAACGAGCGGTATTTCGACATGGAAGAAATGGGCGTATGTCTGTTTTCCCATGATTTCGACTGTGCGGCGGAAATCGTGATCCGTCCGCAATTTGAAGCGAAAAGCGTGCGGGTACGTCCGGAAACCGAATTTACGTTTGAAAACGGCGCGGTTTGTCTCCGTCTGGAAAAAGGCGGAAAATATTCCGTGGAATTCGATAACGATATTTATCGGAATTTATTTTTGTTCGTCGAAGAAAAGCACGATTTTGCGGTAAGCGGAGAGGTGATCCGCTATACGGCGGGCGTACACGACGCGGGCAAGATTGTGCTGAAAGCGGGACAGACGCTCTATCTCGAAGAGGGTGCATACGTCAACGGGTATGTTCTGGCAGGGGGAGACGATATCCGCATCTGCGGATACGGCGTTCTCTGCGGCAGTGACTTCGAGCATGACGATACCAAACCGCGGGAGATGCTCGTGCGCGCGGAACGCGGCAGGAATCTGTGCGTGGAAGGCGTTTTTTTGCTGGATTCTCCGTCCTGGACGCTGTGCGTCGCCGGATATGACGGCGTGGTCATCGACAACGTGAAACAGGTGGGCAGCGCGCGCAACAGCGACGGGTTGGACATCTGCGCTTCAGAAAACGTCGTCATCACAAACTGTTTTTTACGCAATTACGACGACAATATTTCCATCAAGGCGAGAGTCGGCTCGGTTTCGGGAGACTGCAGAAACATCGTCATGCGCGATTGCGTGCTGTGGAGCGACTGCGCGCACAATATGCTCGTGGGACCGGAATCCGATCCCGCGGAGGAGAACGTCTACGAACACATCGTATTCGAGAACATCCGCGTGCTGGAACATAAGGAATATCATGAACTGTATCAGGGTGTTATGGCGATTTTCGCGGCGGACAACGCGGTGATCCGCGACGTGCGCTGGGAAAATATCGACGTGGATTTTATATCATACGGCAGACTGTTCAGTTTCATTTATACCGAAGCATACGCGTCTACGGTGGGAAAAAAGATCGAAAACATCGTGATGAGAAACGTCGTCTGCCGTACGCCCGTCAACGGGTGCGGCGTGCTTAAGGGGGAGGATGAGGAACGCAACGTCGAGAACGTTCTCATCGAGAATATGACGATTGCGACGAAAAAAATCACAAATCAGTCCGCATTCGTGTATCGCAATGCGTTCGTGAAGGCGGAGATACGGTAGAATATGGCAAAAACGCGGCAGGGAGAACAATAAAATGGTGAATTTTTTCAGCGTTCCGCCGATCAGGGATTTTGCCGAACCGATCAACGCGGATTACAAGGTTTTCGTCAATCAAAAGGAATGTCCCGTATACAATGCGCGCTCGTCCGCCGTCCCTTATAACGGATATAACGACGTCGGCGTCGCGTTTCAGCGGCCGCGGAACCAGTCGGAAACGGCGGCGCTCGTGCGCATGGAGGCGGACGAGCCGCTTCGGTTTGTCGTGGAATTTCCCGACCGCCCCGCGGACTGTCCCGCGTCGGTGCTGACGGGAATCCGCAGAACGTTTCGCACGCCCGCCGCGGTGAGACCTCTTGAAAAAAAGATCTCCGTCAGAGAAAGCGGCAACCGCGCGGAATTTTGCATCGCGGAGCCGGGCGCCTATGTGTTTGAACCCTACGGACGGCACTGTGCGCTGCATATCTTTGTCGACGCGCCGCGTCGGGACGGAGAGGAGAGCTATACGTATTTTTTCGGAGCGGGAATCCATTTCCCCGGCGTGATCCGTCTGCAAAGCGGGGACAGCGTTTATATTGCGAACGGCGCGGTGGTATACGGATCGCTTCTGGCGCACGGCGCGGAAAACGTCAGAATCTGCGGCGGCGGAATTTTGGACGGCAGTTACGAAGTGCGGATCGCGCCGCATTGCTATGAAGATTATACGAAGGGCAATATACGGCTTTACAATTGTAAAAACGTGTCGGTGGAAGGAATCATGCTCCGCGATTCCGCGAACTGGTGTTTTTCCATGTACGAATGCGAAAACATTTCCGTTTGCAACGTCAAGATCGTGGGCCAGTGGCGATATAATACCGACGGGATCGATCTGATGAACTGCCGCCGTATCTCCGTTGAAAATTGCTTTGTGCGCAGTTTTGACGACTCCGTATGTCTGAAAGCGACAGAAGGGTTCGAGGGGAACGTAACGGATATTTCGGTAAAGAACTGCACGATCTGGTGCGATTGGGGCAGGGCGCTGGAAGTGGGACTGGAAACGGCTTGCGAGGAAATGGCGCGCATCGTATTCGAAGGGTGTTGCATCATCCATTCTTCCGCCGTCGCGCTCGATATACAGGCGGGGAATTACGCAAAGATCTCAAACGTGACCTTCAGGAACGTCTCCGCGGAATTCGAAGAGGGGGCGTTGCCGGAGCGGATGCAGACCTCCCCCGCGGAATACGACGCGGAAGGAAAGGAAATGCGTCCTGCGCTGATCTTCGTGGGAAATTATGCGATGATCGATATGGATATGTATCGATATCTCTTTACCGAAGAACAGCTTGCCGATCGGCGGCGGGGCGTGGTGCGGGACGTCCGTTTTGAAGATATTCGCGTTTATCTCGGGGACGGAGTGAAGATGCCGCCGGTTTTCATCCGGTCATTTTATAAAGATTTTCCGTTTGAGCGGATTGCCGTACGGAACGTTACCGTCAACGGCAAACGGGTAAAAAGCGCAGACGAGCTTCACCTGCTCGTGGAAGGCGTCGGGGATTTTGAATTGCAATAAGAGGTAAGATATGAATAAAAATCACGAATGGTTCAAGCAGGCAAAATTCGGACTGATGGTACATTTCGGACTGTATTCCCTGCTCGCGGGGGAATATCGCGGCAAGCAGATGGGCAAATTCATCGGGGAATGGATTCAGCCGTATTTCCGTATTCCCAATGCGGAATACGAAGAGCTGGCAACGGCGTTCAATCCGCTGTATTTCGACGCCGACGAATGGGTTTCCATCGCGGAAGACTGCGGCGCGAAATATCTCGTCGTCACTTCAAAACATCACGAGGGCTTTGCGCTCTTCGATTCCGCGGCGGATTCTTTCAATTCCGTCGCCGCGTCGCCTTTCAGGCGGGATCTTATCGACGAGCTGGCAAACGCCTGTGCGCGCAGGAATTTTAAATTGGGACTTTATTATTCGCAGGCGCTTGACTGGCATGAGAAAAACGGCGGCGGATACGGGGAGGAATGCGGAGATAATCTGGGCTTACCCTGGTGTAACGACTGGGATTTTCCCGACGCTTCTGTGAAGAATTACACAGAATGTTTTGAAAGAAAGATCTATCCGCAGGTCGAAGAAATCGTTTCAAAGTACGGAAAACTCGCCCTGATCTGGTTCGATACGCCGATGAGCATTTCCAAAGCGCAGTCGATCGCGCTTTACGATCTGGTCAAGAAGTATCAGCCGGAATGTCTGATCAATTCCCGTCTCGGGAATATTGAGGACGGCAGCGACAAATATAAATTCGATTACCGCAGCTGGGGGGATAACGAGATCCCCGAGGCATATATGAAAGACGGATTGTTTGAAACGCCTGCCACGCTGAACGATACATGGGGATATAAAGCCTACGATCAGAACTGGAAAGACGCAGAGGAAGTAAAACGCATCAAAGAGCATCTGAACTCCCGCGGGATCAACTACCTGCTCAACGTCGGACCCGACGGACTGGGAAGATTCCCCGCCGCCGCACAGGACATTCTGAAAAAATTAGCGAAATAAAAATGCAAAAACGCGCCGTTAGCGGCGCGTTTTTGCATTCTGTAAACCGGAAAATTCGCAATCGGCGCGGAACAAAAGCAGCCGACTTTTTCCAGGTTCGTCAAGTGTCGAGTTTCGGTTTTGCAGAAGGAAAAGACGAAAATTCCGTTTTGCAAGCGTCGTTTTGCGCATATGCGCGTTTGAGAAAATCGAAAAAATCCGCCGTTTTCTCGAAAAACAGATCGGGGCGCGCGCTTTGAAGCGCCGCTTTGTCGGCGCCGGGGGCCCAGGCTGCCGCGGCAACGGCAATACCCGCCCGTCGCGCCGAAAAGACGTCGCTCGCCATATCTCCGACATAAAGGGCGTTTTCTTTTTCCACGCCGAGCACTTCGAGCGTATGCGCGATGCCGGCAGGTTTATCGGCTTTGACGGGGTTGCCTGTTTCAATGTGACAAAACCAGGTTTCCCCGTGAAATACTTCGAGATTGATTTGCAAAGATTTTGCGCCTTTTCCCGTAACGAGGGCGGTCTTAACGCCCGCGCCGTGTAAAAAGGAGATGATTTCCGGGATCAGCGCGAACGGCGCGGGACACATCGAAGCATGCAGGACTTTGCAGAAATCGAGATATCGTTTCACGCCTTCCTCCACGCGGTCGGGAACGAGCGCGGCAACAGTCCCTTCTTCCGACGGACCGAACGTATCGGTGATTTCCTTGTCGGAGAGCGTTTTGCCGGTCAGATCGCGCACCGCGCGGCGGAATGCTTCGATGCAAAGGGGCATGGTGTCTGCGATTGTGCCGTCCATATCGAAAATAACAGCGTTCATGGTGTACCTCTCAAAATCCTTGCGACAAAAAGGAAACGCCCGCAGATTACGTCTGTTCTTGTTGCAGCCGTATTCAAGAAAATCCGGATGCTTTTCCCCGAAACAAACGGATCGATTTTAAGAGCGTTTTGTCGATATAATTCATTGTAGCACAGATGGGAGAGGAAAGCAAGCCGATCTGAAAATCATTCGTCTATGCACCATTCTCCCTCGATGGGGGAAAGATAGCCGTAATGCATCGCCATCGCCGCCAGAACGGGGAAGTTGCCCACCAGAGGACCTTCATATCCGCAGGGTTGACCTTGCCAGGTGAAAAATTCCGTACCGCTGCCGAAGCCTCCGTAAAAGGTGTTTTCCGCAAAAGTTTGCGCCAAATGAGAACAGACCTTGTCGGCGACGTCGCCCATACCGCAAAGATCGAGCGCCCTGACGAAATAGAAATCGAAAATCGGGGACAGGGAACAGTTCAGATAGATACCCAGCGTGTCTAAACCGTCTTCCCGCAGGGAATCGTCGCCCGCAGGCGCGTCTTCCTTACGGATGGAATAGAGGTTGACGGGGATTCCGTAATGGAAATAATCGAGGCCCAGTTCCTCCAGCCGGGCGAGAAGTTTTCGCAGGATGGTTTCTGCCGCTGTACGGTCGACTAATCCGAAACAGATCGACATACAGTTGATGTGCGTGAAAAAATAATCGTGATGTTTGCCGTCGGCGCTCACCCAGCCGCTGATCACTCCCGAGGTCGGGTTGAGAAGGATTCTGCTGAAATTTCTGCCGATTCCGTCGGCGGCGGAACGGTATGCCGCTTCCGCCGCGCCGTCGCCGAGACGTTTTGCCATCGCCGCCGCGTTCCGCAGGGCGCGATATCCCAGGGCGTTGACGTAAGCGTCGTAATTTCCGAAGCTGATCACGTCCCAGCCGTTACTGCTCCATTCCTTGCTGCCGGAGTTGCCCGTCAGGGCGGAGCAACGGATCAGTCCCGCGTTCTCGATATTATTCAAAATTCTGTCGGCGATTGTCCGGATATGTTTCCAATACTTTGTAAGCCATGCGTCGTCCCGCGTGAGCTGGTAAAGCCGCGCCGCGGCAATGAGGATCGAGGGATCCGCATCGAGATAAAGTTCTCTGTTATCGCCGTAGCCGGGTCCGTTTTTCAAAGAACATTCCACCGTAAAGCGGAGCAGATCGCGCACGGAAAGTCCGTTTTTTGCTCCGGTAAAATACGGCGCCATTTCCGCGATATGGTATTCGGAGTTGTGACAGTTTCCCGAAAGAAAGTTGTTGGAAAATCCCACGAAATCGGAGCGGAACGCCAGCGCCGCGGTGAGGCCTTTCCAAAAGGTACGGTACAGGGCGGGATCGGCGATTTTTTCCAAAAAAGCAGGGCGGATGCCGCCGAGAGAAACGGAGAAGGAAGCATGGTATGTGCCCGCATGGAAGCGGATAAAGCCATAGCGGTCCCGTTCACCGCCGACGATGGGGGAAAACCAGGACATCCGGGAAGAGCGGATGGTATCGACCTGGATGACGCAGGGACTTTGTTCTGAAGAAGTAAGATCCAGTCCGGCGATTCCGGGACAACACAGTACCGCCGGAAGAGAAACCGTTCCTACGCGCGAATGATTGCGGCAGGGCACGCCCTGAATCCCGGAAATGGTTTTATCGCAGTCGAGAACGAAGTCGAAGTCGTCCGATTCGATGGCGGTAAAATCGGTGTGGCAGGTTTTGTTGACGGAAACCGTAAAACCCGTTTCCGAAACCGAGAACCGGAGGTCCATGGAAAATAAATCGTTGCAATGCAGATTTTTATAGAGTACGGCGTTGCCGTCGAGTTCGACCTCGCCGGTAAACGACATGGAGTTCAGATTTTGAGTTGCGCTGACGAATCTGGGTCCGATGACGCAGTTCGGTCTTCCGATAAATTCGGCTTGCCAGACGGTTTTGTCGTACAGAATATTGACGTCGGTCTTTCCGTTGCCTTCGGGATCGAATGCCATTTTCAACAAAATCGGGCGTTTTAAAGAAAAAACCAGATGCATATAACGGCTTTTGTAAGAAACAAGATGCTCCTTGACGGAGATCTCGGTATTCGCGATGGCGGAAGGAGCCGTTTTTCCTTTCGTGAGCGGAGGGTTATACGGCGGAAGAAAGAGCGGAGAACATTCCTCGCCGAAGATCTCCGTATTTTCAAAAATACGGATGGGAACGACGTCGGGTGAGGCATACCACTCTCCCCGACTGGGAGGAACGCGGTGTTCCTCGTCGCAGATAAGGCGGATCAATTCCGTGCGGAAACCGTTTGTTCCGATTCTGTGCGGGTGCTTTTCATCGAAAAGAGGAAGCGTCAGGTCGCAGACGGTCTTCCACGTCTCCGTCTTGCGGTCGAAGGTTTCAACAAGAATATGTTTCGGCTGACCCGTAACGACGGGCACGTGACGGATATTGACGGGATGCAACACGATTTCGCGGACGGTCACCGACTTTTCAAAGCGAAAGTAACGGATGCATTTCATGGAAAGATTTTCCCTTTCATCGTCGCCGAAAGCCTCGTGACTGACGGTTTTAAAAGTTAATTTCTGCATATTTGTTTTCCTCGTAACGGAACTTTGACGAACGGCGCTCAGAGAACGGTAAAATCCCTGCGATTTGTTCGTACGCCTTCAGTATAGCATATCCGGAAAAGCGATAAAATGGGTGAATTTGTCCTTTATATTTAAAATAATGACACCTTCCGCCGCGGCGCGCGTCGCGGCGGAAGGTGGTGAAGATAAAACGGAGAAAATTTTTGCGGAAATTTCCGTTACGGTTGACTTTTTCTCTCTTGTCTGTTATAGTAAAGCCGTCGACGGAAAATCGCGGCGACAAGGAGGAAAAAAAGATGAAAATATCGGTTTCGTCTTACAGTTTTGCACAGTATATCAATAAAGGAACGCTGACGCAGTTCGAGGTGATCGGAAAAGCGAAGGAACTCGGCTTTGACGCCGTGGAATTTACCGATCTCACGCCGCCGGAAGGAGTCAGCGAGGAAGCGTTTGCCGTTCAGATCAGAGAAGAGTGTGCACGGCAGGGGCTTTTTGTTTCCGCATATACCGTCGGCGCGGATTTTCTGAAAGGCGATAAAAAAGAAGAAGCGGAGCGGCTGAAACGGAAAGTCGACGTGGCTAAACTTCTCGGCGCGCCGCTGATGCGCCACGATGCGTCCTATACGACGCCGAAAACGCCGAACGGACTCGAAAACGTACTCGGCGATCTTGCCTGCGCCATCCGGGAGGTGGCGGAGTACGCGGAAAAACAAGGCGTGAAAACCATGGTGGAAAATCACGGATTTTTCCTGCAGGACGCCGATCGCGTGGAAAAACTGATCAACGCCGTCGCTCATCCGAATTTCGGTTGGCTCTGCGATATGGGAAATTTTCTTTGCGCCGACGAAAAACCGGAAATTTCCTGCGGAAAAGCCGCGCCGTATGTTTTCTATGTGCACGTGAAGGATTTTATCGTGAAAGACGGGAATTCCGCCGACCCCGGTGAAGGATTTTTCCAGTCCCGCGCAGGCAATTATCTGCGCGGCACAATCGTCGGACACGGCTGCGTCCCCGTATTGCAATGCCTGAAAGTTCTCAAAAAAAGCGGTTACGACGGTTGCGTCAGCCTGGAATTCGAAGGGATGGAAGATTGCATGAGTGCATTGAAGATCGGCTTGAATAATGTCCGGAAATATCTTTCTTTAACGGAATGAACAATCCGTTTTCCGTTTTTCCGGCGGCGTCTGCCTGACGCCGCCGGATTTTTTTTCAACCGGTATAAATTCGGAAAAAACAGGGCATAAAAAAAATATAAAAATTTTTTGAAATTTTTTTAAAAAGTACTTGACAAAAAAATTATAAGTGCTATAATATTGGCAGATAAAGAAAGAGAGTGCCAGCAAATAAAAACAAAGATTGCCAGCATTCTTGAAAAAGGAGAGTGAAAATTATGAAAAATTATATTATAAGAAGAAACGGAAGAACGGATGACTTTTTCGGAGATGTGTTCAATGACTTTTTCAAGCCGGTATTTTACGATGAAAAATCGGAAGGAATGAAGACGGATATCAAGGAAACGGATAAGAATTACGAGATGGAAGTCGAGATGCCCGGTTTTGAGAAGAAGGACATTTCGGTATCCTTCAATGACGGTTACATCACGGTAAGCGCCAACAAGGAAGAAAAAGAAGAAGACGAAAAGAACGGTAAGAAATACCTTCGCAGAGAGAGGAGCTGTTCCTGCTCGCGCAGTTATTATGTGGGCGAAGTTGACGAAAAGGAGATCAAAGCGAAGTATGAAAACGGCGTGTTGACGGTTAACATTCCGAAAGAACAGCCGAAACAGATCGAAACGCACACCATCAGCATAGACTGATAAAACCTCATATACCTTCTTGAAAGGCGCGGCGTCCGAAAGGGCGCCGCGCCTTTTTGTTATTGCGGAGGAACTGAAAGAAGCGCCGAGGAGGGGCGGAACCGAAAAAATCGCACAGGAAACAAGGGGAGGCAAGAACAAAAAAGGAAACCGGGAAAATATACTGAATAGAAAGGTTTTACCGGAGAAGAGATGAGTAAAGGCATAAGAACAAACTATCAACACACGCTTGCGGCGAGTTGTATCGGATACGTAACGCAGGCGGTTGTGAATAATTTTGCCCCGTTGCTGTTCCTGACGTTTCATTCGGCATACGGGATCTCGCTGGAAAAGATCACGCTTTTCATCACGCTTAATTTTCTGTTACAGCTTTTCGTCGATTTTCTTTCGACGAAAGTCATCGACAAAATCGGCTATCGGCGCGCGATCGTGTCCGCACATCTGTTCGCGGGCGCGGGGTTGTTGTGCCTCGGGCTTCTTCCCGATTGCATGGCCGATCCGTATACCGGCATTCTGATCGGCGTGATTCTGTGTGCCGTCGGGGGCGGGCTGGACGAAGTGCTGATCAGTTCGATCGTCGAGGGCTGTCCGACGAAGAACAAGTCTGCCACGATGAGTTTTCTGCATTCGTTTTACAGTTGGGGCATCGCGTTTGTCATCGTTTTATCGACGGCTTATTTTCTGACCGCGGGCATAGCGCACTGGAAATGGCTTGCCGTGATCTGGGCGATCCTTCCGCTGTTGAACGCGGTCTATTTCGCGCTGGTTCCGATCTATAACACGAAAGAAGAAAACGAACGGGGGATCGGTCTGAAAAAACTCTGTTCGATCAAGATTTTCTGGGTTGCGGCGTTGCTGATGATGAGTGCGGGGGCATCGGAAACGGCGATGAGTCAGTGGGCGTCCGCCTTTGCCGAAGGCGCGCTCGGCGTAAGCAAAACGGTAGGAGATCTGCTCGGCCCGTGTCTGTTCGCCGTGATGATGGGAATCAGCCGGACGATCTACGCGCGCTTCAGCAATCGGCTGAACCTGATCGTATTTATGACGGTGTGCGGAATTCTTTGCGTCGCATCTTATCTCATCGTCGCGTTTTCCGCGGCGGCGTGGCTGTCTTTGGCGGCGTGCGGACTCTGCGGCTTTTCCGTCGGGATCATGTGGCCGGGCGGCATGAGCGTTGCAATCCGTTCCGTCAGGAACGGCGGAACGGCGCTGTTTGCCATGCTGGCGCTTTTCGGAGATGTGGGGGCGACGGTCGGCCCTACCTTCGTGGGACTGATTTCGGGCGCGGCGGGGGACGATCTGCGTATCGGGATTTCCTTTGCGTTGGTGTTTCCCGTTTTTTTAGTGGCAAGTATTTTGATCGCGTGGAGAGGGGAAAAGCGCAGGCTCCGTTTTTCCTGCATGAAAAAAAGATGAGGCGGAATCCTTCCGAGAGAAATCCGGAAGGATTTTTTGATAAAAATGTTATAGTTTTGAATAAATTATTGCCATTGACAAGAAGAGGAAATTCATTTATACTGAAAATCGGCAAAAAGAACGGAGGGGTTTCGCGTCATGGACAAGTTTCTGCACTGTTTGAGAATACAGATCGTCCCCGGAGTGGAAGAAGAGGAGCGGATAAAAAGCATCGTAACATTCTGCGAGAAATACGGATTCGGAAACGTGATGCTTTTCATCAATGCGGAAGAATACAATCTGGGGCATATGACGAAAGAAGAAGCGAAGCCGTGGATCGAAACGATCTTGCGGGCGAAGAAGAGCCTGACGGCGCGGGGGATTACAATCAGTCTGAACCCGTGGATGGAGATCGGGCATACCGACCGTTGCCGCACGCTCAAAGAGGGGCAGAATTTCACCTTGATGGAGGATTATAACGGCAAGAAAAGCACCCTGACGGTGTGTCCGCTATGCGAAAACTGGCGGGCGTATTTTGCGGATTTTTACACATATTTACTGCGCGCGGTGCAGCCGGAAGTCATCTGGGTGGAAGACGACTTCCGGCTGCATAATCACGGCGATCTGGAATACGGCGGATGTTTTTGTCCGATTCATATGAAAAAATACAATGAAAAATTGCGGACGAATGATACGAGGGAGGAATTTCGGCAAAAACTGTTCGGGAAAGACGCCGACGAAAACGTAAAGAGAGCATGGCTGGAGGTAAGCCGGGAAACGATGAGCGATACGGCGGCGTTTCTCGGCAGAACGGTAAAAGAAGCGGGTACGGGGGCGGAAGTCGGACTGATGAGCAGTACAGCGGAGCGGCACGCGATGGAAGCGCGGGACTGGCACGCGATAGCGAACGGGCTTTCGCAGGGAAAAAAGATTCATCGGATTCATTTGCCGTGCTATATGGAGCGGACGGGAAAGGAATATCTTTTCGACCTGAATCGGACGAGCCTGGCGGTCCGCGCTTTTTTGCCGGAAGACGTTCTGGTTTATCCCGAGTTGGAAAACGGATCGTTTTCTTCCTTTATCAAGAATGCGGAATTTCTGCGGTTTCAGCTGGAGAGCGCGCTGCCGCTGATTCCGCGCGGCATGACGTACGATATTTTCGATTTTACGGGGAACGGAACCGATCCGGAGCCGGGTTACGGCGAGGCGGTCAGGTCGGTCACGCCCTATCTGAACGGCGTTCTTGCGACGGGCGTATCCTTTTCCGACAGGAAGGGAGTTGTGTTGCCCATCGACGAAAAAACGGTGTATCATCGCAAGCACATCATGGAATTTGAAGATCTCTGCCCGGACGAATTTTATGCGGGGGCATATCTGTCGTCGTTCGGGATCGCCTGTAAGTATACAACGCAAAAGAAACTTAGCGGCGAGATCGTGGCGCTGTTCGGCGGCGCGGCGGATAATTTTACGCCGGAAGAACTGACGGCGTTATTTAAGGAAAACTTTGTCGTTCTGGAAGGCGGCGCGGCGCTGCGGATCGTCGAGCGGGGACTCGGCGGACTGATCGGCGCGAAGAGCGCAAAAAGAATTCCGTATGAAAGCACGTTACTTTCCTATGAGGAGGCGCGGGTGGAAACGGGCGGTATCGCGCGGCGCCGGGCGAGCAGTTTCGGAAAGGCGGGCGATTATGTGAAGATCGAATACGACGGCAGCGTGACGAACCTGAGCGACACATATGAAAACACGGGAAAATATTTCGGCAACGGGATCGTGCGCGGGGAGAATTTTCTGCTGAATCCTTACGTCATGAATTTCTTCCAGGGTGAACAGTTCAACAGCCTGCGCGTCGGAATTTTGAAAAACGAACTGAAACGACTCGGCAGGGAGTTGGTGATGAGCGGGAATACGGGCGTACACTGTTACCGTTTCGAGGGAGAGTACGGCAATATCGTGATCGTAGTCAATGCAACGGTTCAGTCCTTTGATCAGACCTGCCTGACGGTGACGGGACCTGCGGTGCGGGAAGTGTACGCCGTGAACAGAGAAACGGGAAAAACGGAAAAGGTGCCGTTTGAAAAGGAGGGCGATCTTCTGAAAGTGCACACGCCGCTTTTGTCCCTTTCCACGGCAACGATTTTAATCAAATGACGGAAAACAGGGTGAAAAAATCGCTTTATCGGCAGAAAAAACGTTGACAAGGCGATTTTTTTATGGTATGATATTCAGGCTTAAAGAAGAAGCGACCCTTCTCGCCGCGCGGAAAACGTCCGTGGCGGCTCAATCTCAGAAAGGATATATCCGGCAGTGTGCCGTTTATATATTTTTCGGTATGATCGGGTCGCGGAAGTCTGCGGCTCTTTTTGTTGTCTACTGCCGGGAAACCGGTAAAAAAAAGCGGGGTATAAAACAATCAAAGAACAACATCAGATTAACGAAAACATTCGTGACAGGGAAGTCAGGCTGATCGATGAAAACGGCGTACAGCAGGGGATCATGTCATCGCGTCAGGCGTTGGAACTTGCGGAAGAACGCGCTTTGGATTTGGTGAAAATTTCGCCGAATGCCAATCCGCCCGTTTGCAAACTTATGGATTATCATAAGTATATGTTCGAGCTTGCCAAGAAGGAAAAGGAAGCGAAGAAGAATCAGAAGACGGTGGAGATCAAGGAAGTCTGGCTTTCGATGACCATCGACGTGGGCGATCTGAACGTGAAGGCGAAACAGGCGTATAAGTTCCTGACGGGGGGAAACAAGGTAAAGGTATCCATCCGTATGCGCGGAAGACAGAATGCGCACGCCAATTTGGGAATCGAGGTGATGAACCGATTTTTCGAACTGGTCAAGGAAGTCGGGGTCATGGAAAAGAAGCCTCTGACGGAAGGCAGAAGCATCTGGATGATGCTTGCGCCGGCGAAGTAAAAGACCGCGGCGTAACGGATCAACAAGGTAATTGCGCTTTGAAAGGAGCGTTATAAGAAAATAGAATACGGGAGGGCAGGATCATGCCGAAAATGAAGACGAAAAGTGCCGCAAAGAAGCGTTTCAGAGTGACCGCAAGCGGCAAGGTGAAGAGGCAGCATGCGGGCAAAAACCACATTTTGACGAAAAAAGCGCGGAAAAGAAAGAACAACTTAAGACAGGGTGCGTACGTCGACAACACGCAGGAAAAGACGATCAAGACCTTGATTTACAACAAATAAGGAATGGAGGAAAAGGACTATGCGGATCAAAAGAGGCGTAAACGCCGTTAAAAAGCGCAGAAAAATACTGAAACTCGCAAAGGGATATTTCGGCGGACGCTCCAAGAGATACAGAGTGGCGCGTCAGGCGGTGATGAAATCGCAGAAATATGCATATATCGGCAGAAAGCTCAAGAAGAGAGATTTCCGTCAGCTCTGGATCGCCCGTATCAACGCGGCGGCACGGCTCAACGGACTTTCTTATTCCAAACTGATGTTCGGGCTGAAAAACGCGGGTGTGGATCTCAACAGAAAAATGCTTGCGGACATTGCGGTCAACGACGCGGCTGCATTCACCGTGATTTGCGAAAAGGCAAAGGCGAATCTGAATCATTAAATCCGACAAGAGCTTACGAAAGTAGGCTCTTTTTAGGGTATCGGGCAGGGAAGAAAGATGGTGATAACCTCGGTTTCCAACGAGAAAGCGAAAGCGGTCAGGAAACTCGCGCAGAAAAAATACCGCGATGCGGAAAACGCTTTTATCCTCGAAGGAATAAAACCCGTAAGGGAAGCGATTGCACAAAACAGAGACATTGTGTTTCTGTTCGGTACGGAAAGCGCCTTGCTCAGGATCGGGAACTATGCGGGCGAGCGTGTGGCGGTGAGCGAAAGCGTATATGCTTCCGTGAGCGAAGAACGCAATCCGGAAGGCGTGCTTGCGGTGGTCGAAAAGCCGTCGATGAAGCCGCAGAAGTGCAACGCAAGATGTCTTTTGCTCGACAGGGTACGTGATCCCGGGAATCTGGGAACGATCATCCGGACGGCGGCTGCGGCGGGGTATCGGCACGTTTTTTTGAAAGAATGTGCGGATCCGTACAATCCGAAGACGGTCCGCGCGAGCATGAGCGGGATATTCGGGGTGACGCTGTACGAAGCGTTGGACGATTTTGCGTCGTACATCGAAGTGCCGATCTATGCGGCGGACATGAACGGAGAGGACGTTTTCGGAACGGAAAAGCGGGACGTCTGTATCGCGCTGGGCGGAGAAGCGGACGGCCTGTCCGACGCGGTGCGCGCGGCGGCGGAGAAGATCGTTTCCATACCGATGGAACAGGCGAGCGAAAGTCTGAACGTTGCGGTGGCGGCGGGGATCATGATGTACGCGCTCAGATAAAACGGAAAAAGGAGAGAAGAATTATGTCGGGACATTCCCATGCGGCGAATATTGCGAACAAGAAAGCGAAGATCGACGCGCAAAGAGGTAAAATATTCACGAAAGTAGGCAGAGAACTTGCGGTAGCGGCGAAAGCGGGCGCGGACCCTGCGACGAACAGTAAACTTGCAGATGCGATCGCGAAGGCGCGCGCGGTCAATATGCCGAACGACAACATCAAGAAATGCATAGCGAAGGCGGCGGGAGAACTCTCCGCGGCGAACTATGAAGAACTGACGTATGAAGGGTACGGCCCCAACGGAAGCGCGCTGATCATTACGGCGCTGACCGACAACAAAAACCGCACGGTCGATTATGTGCGTACGGTTATGCGCAAGCACGGCGGATCGCTGGGAAATACGGGGTGCGTATCGTACCTGTTCGATAACAAGGGCGTGATCGTCGTGGAAAAGAAAGTCGGTCTCGACGAGGACACGGTGATGGAATACGCCATCGAAGCGGGCGCGGACGACGTGGTGACGGAAGACGATGCCTTTACGGTTTATACGTCCGTATCGAATTTTTCGCAGGTGAGAAAATATCTGGAAGAAAAAGGGCTTTCGTTTTTTGAAGCGTCCATCGAGATGATCCCGCAAAGCAAGATCACGTTTGAAGGCGAAGCCGCCGCAAAATTTCAGAAGCTGGTCGACGCGCTGGAAGATCTCGACGACGTGCAGGACGTCTATCACAACGTCGATCTGCCCGAAGAGGAAGAAGAATAAAATTTCAAGTATAATCCGGCGTAGATTGCAAACGATACAAGTATCAGCGATATACGCCTTTTTTTATCGGAAAAGGAATCACGTTACCGCTTTCAAGATAGCCTTACGGAATGCGGCTTTTAACCGCCCTTTCCGCAGGGCGGTTAAAAGCCGCTTGATATCGGGCGGCTTTTCGTGAATTTTTCAAAACGCACGTTTTGATTTTATAAAAAACGGAAAAAATTTTTGAGAAAGAAAAAAATTAAAGTTTTTTTCAAGGCTCGGAGCATATAATCGGGTCGTAAGAGCGGCAAGGAGGAAAAAATCTGTGAAACGCGGATTCAAAATTTTATCGCTCATCATCGTGCTGGCTCTTTCTGTTTCGCTCGCCGCGTGCAGAGTGGGAAGTTTCAATAACGGCAATGGTGCGGAAAATTACAGCCAGGTCTTTGACGAGAATGTGAATATCCCCGAAAGCTACGGGAAGAGATACGCCGTGGAAAGAGTGGATCTGAACGTTGCGTCGTCAAGCGGCGTTACGCTTCAAGCGGCGGAGGCGGTCGATAAGGTATACGAATCGGGCGTCACGATCCATGCGGGTGTCAGCGGCGGAACGCAGTTGGGCAGCGGAACGATCGTCGATATAGACGTCGCGTATAAAAATAAAAGCATCGATACTTCGTCTTTCGTCTACGTGCTGACATGCCATCATGTGATCGAGGGAAGCGCGCAGATTGCGGTCTACATTCCGAAACTGATCGACGCCGAAACGGATGAATACGATTATTACGAATACGGATTTGCCGCTACGCTGATGGGCGGAGACAAGAAAAGCGATATTGCGGTTCTCCGCATCGAGATTACCGGGCATGACGGGATCAGCGCAAGCAATGTGAAAAAGGCGCAGATCTGCAGCGAAGATCTGCAGATCGGAGACGATATCTTTCTGTTGGGCAATCCGGCAGGCACGCATCCGGGATCATATTCCAAAGGAAGCGTGAGCAGATCGTTTGTGGAGGTTTCCGTCGAGGATATCGGCACGATGAAGCTGATGCAGACCGATGCGGCGGCGAATCACGGGAATTCCGGCGGCGGCGTGTATAATTTTGCAGGTCAGCTTGTGGGCGTTCTGAATTCCGGATTATCGATCGATTCGAGCGGCGAACCGTTACAGGGACTGAGCTTTTTCATTCCCGTAACCGGGGACGAAGGTGTGGAAAGCGTCGTTTCGTCGCTGGTCGGCACCGTGACGGACGATAATTACGGATACGTTGCCGGCAGGTGGATGCTGGGCGCAACGCTGCAACAGGCGATGGGCGGTATCATCCAGGTGACGGAACTCAGTCAGAGCGATACGTTATATACCTGCGGCATCACGAAAGGCGATTTTGTTTTCGAGATTTCTTACAGCGTCGGGAGTGAAACGTACCGCTGTGAAATGACCTCTATTTCGGAATTCAGCACGTTTTTCAAGGAGATGCAGTCGCGGCTGACGATCGGGGATACGTTTACCGTGAAGTACAGCAATTCCGTCCGCGGGACCAATATGATCACGGCGGAAGCGACCGTCACACAGCATATTTATACAATTTAATTTTAATCGGTTAAACTGCCGTTGATAATCCCCCCAACCCAGCGGCGTTTAATATAGAGAAGGGACCGAAAGGTTCCTTTTTTATTTGATCCGATAAAAAACACCGCAATGCAACCGAAAGGTTACAAATAGAAAACGTACGGATTTGAAAAAAGCGTACGGCGATGTTATACTGACGGTATCAAAGAAAAGGAGGTGCGTTTTATGAAAATAGGCGATAAGATCGCAAAGGCAAGAAAAACGCAGAACTTGACACAGGAACAGCTTGCGGATCTTCTGAACGTAAGCAGGCAGGCGGTATCCCGCTGGGAATCGGATCTGGCATATCCCGAAACGGAAAATCTCGTACGGCTTTCGGAGATCCTGCAGATCAACTGCGATTATTTGCTGAAAGACGGCGTGAACGAAAACGGCGAAAAGGTCGTTGAGGTAAAAATCGTAAAAGAGGTCCCCATGCGGCGGCTGCTGAACCGGAAATTTATCTTCATGATCGCGCTGCTGCTGATCGGCGCGTATTTCGCGCTGGCGGGAACATGGAACGTCGTTATGGAGCTGATGCAATTTACGGCGATGCGCCGCCCGTCGGGGGTGTTGATCGCCATGGGCGTGCTGGGCGCGGTCGGGTATGCGATGATCGTATGCGGTGTGATTCTGGCAGTCGGGTGCGTGAGGAAAAAGGAATATCTCTTTCAGAATCCGCGCGCGGAGAAATAACGCATTAAAAAAGAAAAACGGACGCAAAACGCGTCCGTTTTTCTTGAAAAAAATTGACAGAGAAAGGGATATGGTTTATAATAAAGCTAAAGTAAAACGGCGGAGTCAGGATATGAATCAGAGGATCGAAAACGAAAATCTGCGCGTGGAGATCAAGGAGCACGGCGCAGAGCTTACCAGCGTGAAGAACAGGCGCGGATACGAATTTATCTGGCAGGGCGATAAAAGGTTCTGGGCGAAACAGTGCCCGGTGCTTTTTCCGATCTGCGGCAGACTGTATGACAAAAAATATCGCTATGAGGGAAAGACGTACGAGATGGAATCGCACGGATTCGCTTCGCGCAGCGATTTCAAATCGGAGAAAAAGAGCGAAACGGAAGCGGTCTTTACGCTGACGGAAAACGAAGAAACGTTGCGGCAATATCCGTTCCGGTTTGTTTTTTCGGTGATTTACCGTCTGGAAGGCGACTGCCTCGTGACGGAATACAAGGTGGAAAATCCCGATACGAAACCGATGTATTTCAATTTCGGTTCGCATGAAGCGTACCGTACGGAAGGGCAGTTTTCCGACTGGTCGATCGAATTTGAAAAGAAGGAAGATCTTTATGTCAAAGTCCAGCCGAAGCTCGGATTTCTGAACGGGGAAAGAAAATTGTACAGGGCGGGCGTAAAGGATCTCGTTATGGGAGCGGAACATTTTGCGGAAGATACGCTGATTCTCGACGGATTGCAGTCGAAGAGCGTAACGTTAAAGCATAAAGAAGAGAAAGTCGTCACGGTGTTTTTTGAAGGCTTTGAGAATCTGCTTGTCTGGACGAAAGTGGGCGCGCCGTATCTTTGTATCGAGCCGTGGAACGGACTTCCCGATTTCTACGGTTTTGACGGAGATCTTTCAGACAAGCGCGGCATTGTGCGTCTGGATGGAGGAAAGAGTTTTTCGATGGCGCATAAAATTCGTTTTTACGATGTAATGATTTAGGAAGGAAAGAGGGGAAAATGAGCGATACACGATCGGTAATCGAAACGAAGAACTTCCTGAGCGCGTTGGCGGAGAAGGGCGGAAAGGAAAAAGAGAATCTGCTTACGGCGGCAAAATTTCTCGAAGAATATGCGGCGATTCTGGCGGAAGAGGAACGGGCTGCGGCGAAGCCGGAAAACGGGAACCGCCGCTGGACGGAGGAAGAGGAGCAGCAGCTTGCGGCGGAATACGGCAGAGGGCTTTCCGTTGCAGAGATCTGTACGGCGCACGCGCGCACGGCGAGCGGGATTGTTTCCAGGCTGACGAAGCTCGGCTTGCTGAAAGAAGACGACGCAAACGGGAAAAAGCGCTGGACGGAAAAGGAAGAGCTGCAACTTTTGGCGGAATACGACGCGGCGATGTCGCTGGAAGAGATGGCGTCGAGGCATAAGCGCAGTCTGAGCGGGATACTCGGCAGGCTTTCAAAACTGAATCTTGCCGACTAAAAAAAAGAATCGGAAACATACTGATAGCATGAAGAAAAATTTTTTCAAACGGATCGGTATGTTTTTTTTATGCGCGGCGATGCTGACGCAGACGCCGGCGGCGTATGCCGACGGGGTGCGTCGGATATTGCAGAGCGAAAGGGGAAAACTGTTTGCGGCGTATGCCGGGGGAGAAGCGGTTTTGTCGGCGGTCGGGGAGAGCGACATCTTTTATCGGGAGATCAGGATCGCGCTTTTTGCAAACGGGGAAGAGAAGGGCGAGATCGTGCCGAAGACGGATTCGGGCTACAATCCGCACATTCAGCTGGTCTCCTTTGACGGGGAAACGGAGCAGATATTTTACGGCGCGGACAGCGGCGGAAGCGGCGGATTCGGATTTTTCTATGTTTACCGCACGGAAGGGGAAGAAATCAGAGAGATTTTTTCTTCGGAAACGTTTGAAGTACCTTATGAAGCGTCGTATGTCGACGGGTATGCGGTAGAGGTCAGGAACGTCAGGACGGGAAGCACGTCGCGGATCGACCTTTCGGATCGGGGTGCGGAATATCTGTCGCAGATTTATCGTGCGGACGGCGCGCTGATCGAACCGCGTTCGTGTTATGTAACGGGCGTGAGCGATGCGATTCCGTTTTACAATTATGCGACAGGCAGATACGGGATGGAGCTTTACGCCCGTATTCTCGGATTATACGGAGCGGATACCGTCGGTTATATCATCATGCGTTTATATGAGGAAGGCGGATTTGTTTCGTTTTTTGACCTGACGGCAGTGTATGCAGGGTAAAACGCCGTAAAAAATTTACAGACGGGTGTTGACAAAATTCGGAATTTTGTGTAAAATAAATACATGAAAAGGAAGACGGAGGTAACAACATGAAAAAATACGTTTGTTCTGTGTGCGGTTATGAATACGACGAGGCGGTCGGCGATCCCGAACACGGAATTGCGGCGGGAACGGCTTGGGCGGATCTGCCGGAGGACTGGGTATGTCCGTTATGCGGCGTAGGAAAAGATCAGTTCGAAGAGGCTTAAAGCAGAGCGGCTTGTTTTGAGCCGCTTTCTCATTGCAAAAAATTTGCCGTTTGTAAGGCGGCGGAGCGGAAACGTAAATACAAAAGATGAAGAAAAAGAAATGGAATTTGTTGTTGGCGCTCGTGTGGACGGCAGCTGTTTTTTCGTCGGGCGTTCTTCCTGTTTTTGCAACGGGCGGGCAAACGACGCAGAGATTCAGCGCATCGTCGTTGGATGTGCTGGACGAAACGGTTTTCGTCATGGAAGAAGGCGCGTCGGTTCGTCTGAAGAAAGGGCAAAGCGGACTTCGGTATACGGCGCTGATGGATAAGGCGGATTACGAAACGTTGCTTGCGTACGGGAAAAAGCTGACTTTCGGGATGTTGATCTGTCCTTACGACTATCTCGAGAGATACGGAGAGCTTTCGCCGGAGACCGTATTCGGAGAAAACGCCGTTTATACGACGGACGAAGGGGAAGGCGTGCGGATCATCTGCGTGAGTGCGCCGTATCTTGTGGAATACGATGAAACGCGCGTCTGTTTTAACGGTGCGATCATCAACATTCTTGCGGGCAATATCGGCAGGGAGTTTTACGGAATCGGTTATATCGCGCTCACCGATGAAGCGGGTACGCATTATAAGTTTGCTTTGGAAAACGATAACCGTCGCTCGGTGACCTACGTCGCGCAACGCGCTATGGAATCCGGGCGCGATTATGATGAAGAGCAACTTTCGATTTTGTCGGAATATGTGAACAACAGCGTACAGCAGACGGTGCCTTACAGCGTAAATCACTATCTGGAGCAGAACGGAACGTTTATTCTGGAAAAAAGCAAAACGTTCACGGCGGCGCTGGGAGAGACGGTCTATGCCGAGGAGGAAGTTTTTGAAGGCTACGCGCTGCATCGGAAGATCAGCACGCTGACTTCGATCGCGTATGCGAACGGAAAAACTTCGCTCGATCTGTATTATGTGAATGCGGGAGAGATCGGGAACGTCGCTTATGATGTTGATCTGAGTGCGTCGGAAAACGTGCTGAAAACCGAACGGCTATACGGCAGCGTACTTTCCGTGAACGGGATAGCGGTTACGGAAAGCGACGGGGAAATCGTACTGAACGCGGAGCAGACTTCGCGTATTCTGGCAGCTGCGAGCGGCGACGAATGGACGTTTGAAACGGAATACAGAGAATATCAGATCCCGGTCAGGATCTTTAACAAGATCATCCGCACGTTTGAAGAATTATCCGTGCTCAATGAAATTCCTTACGGAAATTATCTTTTGGGAGGGAACATCTGCGGAAACGGCGGATCGTTCCGCGTTACGGAAGAGTTTAGCGGAACGTTTGACGGAAACGGTTACGCCGTGTGCGACGTGAATGTAGGAAAAGGCTTTTTCAAAATGTTGGGGATGACGGCAACGGTGAAAAATCTGCGTCTGAAAGACGTTTCGGCAACGAGTGCGGCGCTCGCTTACGAAACGGAAGGGGTCATCGAGAACGTCGTGGTGGAAAGTCGGGACGCGAAAAGTGTGGTACAGAAGGCAGGATCGGCGGCGAAGATATCCCGCGTGTTTGCCATTCTGCCGCAGGGAACGTGTTTCGTACAGGAGACTGCGGAAGGAGAACCCCCGCTCATGTCGAACTTTATCGGCTTGGTCGTTTCGTATACTACGGGGAGCGTTGCCGATATAAATATCGCCGAGAAATTCCCGTGCGTGACGGTAGCCGACGTGTGTGCCGCCGTTGCGGCTTACGGATGGGACGGACTTGTTTATGCAAACGATACCCTCCGTTTTTTCGGAGCGTATGTAATGGTGCTCTGAACGATAAAAAACGAAAGTTACGACTGCGGAAACGAAGAAAACGTTTCCGCTTTGTTTTATCCGCGGAACGCATAGCATATACTTTTTTTATGAAAAGGATATGCAGTATTGCGGAGATCGTTTTTCTTCTGATGGGGACGATCGTAGGGTCGGGTTTTCTTTCGGGAAGAGAGATCGTGACTTTTTTCGGAAAAAACATTCTCGTGTTGTCGGTTTTTGCGGGGATTCTGTTTTTTTTAACGTCTTTACAGCTGCTTTACGCAGGGAAAAAATACGGCAATCTGGAAAAGGCAAACGCGGCGTTGTTCAGAAAAGCGGAAAAAGGAGTCAATGCCGCCGTGTTTTTTTGTCTGTTTGCGGTTGTTTCCGCATCCCTCGCCATGTGCGATTCCGCATTCAACGGAATGATCGGCGTCGGCGGCGGGGTGCCGGTTGCTTCCTCCGTCACGTTGCTGATCGCGTTCTTTGTCGCCCGCCGCGGCATCGAAGGCGTAAAGAAGCTGAACGTATTTCTCGTTCCGCTCATGCTCATTCTTACGGTTGCGTTTCTGTGCGGACGGGGAAAATTCCACTTCGGCGCACCGACGTATCCCTCCCGAAGCAGCGTTTTCGGCGTGATTTTTTATACGGGGTTCAATATGTTTCTTTCGGCGGCGGTGATCGCCCGCGCGGGCAATACGGATAAGACGACCGTCATCGCGTCATCCGCGGTCACCGCCCTGCTGACGGTGACGCTGATTTTGCTGATTTACGGCGCGATCAATTATGAAGGGATCAATGCCGCGGATGCCGATCTTCCTTTATTGTATGTTTTTTCCGATTCCGCGCTCATGAGCGCGGCGTTCGGAGCCGTCTTGTACGCGGGCGCGCTGACCACCGTGGTCTGTTCCTATTATCCGCTTTCCGAAATTGCGAAAACGGGATTCGGACCCCGGGGAAGTATTCTTGCGGCAGTTTGCGTGTTTGTTGTTTCCCGTCTGGGCGTAAAACCGATCGTGCGATGGGTCTATCCCGCGGCCGGGATCCTGGGCGCGCTATATTTTATCGCGCTTTTTATCGCGCAGGCGTATAAAAAGGGCAAAATGGGAAACATTAAAAACAAAAGGTCAGAAAAGGAGAAAACCGATGTCGAAGAAAAGAAAAAAGAGTATAGCGAAACTGTCCGATGCTGATTATAATCAATATATCATGGCTTTGAAGGACGAACGTCCCGTGAAGGTCATTATTCCCGATGACGAGAAGGATTCGGCAAAAAAGAAACAATAAAAAAGCCGTTTTTTGCGACGCGGAACGGGGAACCTGACGCGCCGCAAAATTTTTTTTGAAAAATCGATTGTGTTTTCCCGTAGAATTGAGTATAATAAACACGTACGTTTGCGTACGAGGAGAATTTACAAAGAGGGATGTACGGCGCGGGTTCCGTGCGTCCTCGGAGAGAAAATGGTTGAGATTGTCGAAGTAAAAACAAGGAAACAAAAAAAATTGTTTGCGGAATATCCGCTGAAATTATATAAGGACTGTCCCTATTACGTTCCTCCTATGTACGGTGAGGAAAAAAATATTCTGAATCCCAGAAAGAATTTCAATCTGTCAAACTGCGACTGCAAGTGTTTTCTGGCATATAAGGACGGAAAACTCGTCGGCAGAATCGCGGGGATCATTCATAATCAGGCGAATCGGTTATGGAATACGAAAAACATCCGCTTTTCCCGATTTGACGCCATCGACGATCCGGAAGTGTTCGAAGCGTTATTCAAGGCGGTGGAAGATTTCGGACGGGAGCGGGGGATGGAAACGTTGCACGGTCCGTGGGGCTTCAACGACACCGACAGGGAAGGGATGCAGACCTACGGATTTTCGGAACGCAGTACATACGCCACGAATTATTACTATCCGTATTTTTGCGAGAATATGAAGAAACTCGGTTTTGAGGACGAATCGAAATGGGTGGAAAGAAACTTCACCGTACCGGAGCGGCCGTATGAACGGATTTTGAGGATCGCGGCGAAGATGAAAGCGCGCCTGAAGGTGGTGGATGTGGCGGAAACCATGTCGATAAGAAAGATCATCAAAAAATACGGCGATGAATTTTTCGATACATATAACGAATCGTACGCCGATCTCGACGGCTTCGCGCCGATCGGCGAAAAACAGCAGAAAAATGTTTTAAAGCAGTTTGCTACGGTCATCAATCCCCGTTATTTCAGTTGCCTGATCGACGAAAAGGGAAAATGTGCGGGTTTTGCCGTCGTATTGCCGTCGATCTGCGAAGCGCTCAAAAAAAGTAAAGGCAGGCTGTTTCCGTTCGGCTGGATCGGTGTACTCAAATCCATTCATAACCCGAAAGAACTTGAAATGGCGCTTATCGGCATTAAAAAAGAGTATAAATTCACGGGTATCAACTCCATATTGATGGTGCGCATGATGTGCAATATCGTGGAGGACGGGATCGAAAAGATCGAATCCAATCCCATGCTCGAAACCAATTTCAGCATCCAGCAGAACTGGAAATTTGCGGAAAACGAGATCATCAAAAAACGGCAGACTTATAAAAGAACCATCAAAAACGGCTGATTTGACAAAAAAGTGCTTGATAAAAGCGCTTTTTTTTGTGTTTTTTCTTGAAAAAAAAAGAAAAAAAATGTATAATAAATCCGATATATCCTAAAAAAAGACAGGGAAGAAAACATGAAGAAAACGAAGATAAAAGAACTGTTTTATTCGCCGGAAGAATTTTCCGGCAAGACGATCACGGTCGGCGGCTGGGCGAGAACGGTGCGCGACAGCAAAGCCTTCGGGTTTATCGAGCTGAACGACGGCAGTTATTTCAAAAACTGTCAGATCGTGTTTGACAGAAACAAGGTAAAAAATTATGACGAGATCGCGGCGCAGAACGTGGGGACGTGTCTTTTGGTGAGCGGAACGTTCGTTCTGACGCCGCAGAATAAACAGCCGTTTGAGATCAACGCCGACACGGTGGAGGTTTTAGGTGCGTCTTCTCCGGAGTACCCGCTGCAGAAAAAGCGGCACACCATGGAATTTTTGCGGGAGATTGCGCATCTTCGTCCGAGGACGAACACGTTCGGCGCGGTATTCCGGATCAGGAGCGAGGCGGCGTTTGCCATTCATTCGTTTTTTCATGAACGCGGATTTGTATATGTGCATACGCCGATCATCACGGGCAGCGACTGTGAAGGCGCGGGCGCGATGTTCCAGGTGACGACGCTCGATCTTGACAACGTGCCGAAGGAGAACGGCAAAACGGATTACAGGAAGGATTTTTTCGGCAAACAGGCGAGCCTGACGGTATCGGGACAGCTCAATGCGGAAACGTATGCCATGGCGTTTTCCGACGTATATACGTTCGGACCGACGTTCCGAGCGGAACGGTCCAACACCGTACGGCACGCGGCGGAATTCTGGATGATCGAACCCGAAATGGCGTTCTGCGATCTTGAGGGGGATATGGAGATCGCGGAAGCGATGGTAAAATACATTATCGCGCACGTCAAGAAGACGTGTGCGCCCGAGCTGGAGTTTCTCAATCGGTTTGTCGATACGGGACTTCTGGCGCGGCTGGACAACGTGCTGAAGAACGATTTCGTCCGTCTGACGTACACGGAGGCGATCGGACATCTGGAAAAGGTGAAGGATCGGTTTGAATTTCCGGTATACTGGGGATGCGATCTGCAGAGCGAACACGAGCGGTATCTGACGGAAGAACTTTTCGGAAAACCGGTTTTTCTCACCGATTATCCGAAGGAGATCAAGGCGTTTTATATGCGGCTGAACGACGATAATAAGACGGTTGCGGCGGTGGATATGCTGGTTCCCGGCATCGGAGAACTGATTGGCGGCAGTCAAAGGGAAGAGCGGCTCGACGTTCTGGAAAAGCGGATGAAAGAACTCGGGATGAATACGGAGGATTATGCGTTTTATCTCGATCTGAGAAGATACGGCGGCGTGAAGCACGCGGGGTACGGACTGGGATTTGAAAGAATGATCATGTATCTGACGGGGATCGGCAACATCCGGGACGTCATCCCTTTCCCGAGAACGGTCGGCAATCTGGAATACTGAGAATGGAAAAGAGAAATAAAATTTTAATAGACGCATTCGGCGGGGACAACGCGCCGGAGGAGATCGTGAAGGGTGCGGTCGCGGCGTTGCAAAAAGAGAGCGGATTTACAATCGGACTGACGGGAAAAAGCGAAGAGATCGAAAAGATCCTGTCCGGTCTGCGATACGATAAAAACCGGGTGGAAGTCATTGAGGCTCCCACGGTTATCACCTGCGAGGAAGAGCCGACGCTCGCCGTCAGGCAGAAGCCCGATTCTTCCATGTGCGTCGCATTCCGGCTCTTGAAGGAGGACGCGGCGGACGCGTTCGTTTCGGCGGGGTCGTCGGGCGCGCTGCTGGTCGGAAGCACGCTGAAAGTCGGGCGGATCAAGGGCGTGAACCGCCCCGCGCTGTGTCCGATCCTGCCGACGGTCAGAGAGGGAAAAAAGGTATTGTTGCTCGACGCCGGCGCCAATGCCGACTGCAAGGCGATCAACCTCGTGCAGTTTGCCGTGATGGGGGCGGTCTATGCCCGCGTCGCGCTGGGCGTGGAAAAGCCGAAAGTGGCGCTTTTGTCAAACGGAACGGAAGAAAAGAAGGGAAATCAGCTCAACCATGAAGCGTATCCGTATCTGAAACAGCTTTCGAACGGAGAATTCATCGGGAATATCGAAGCGCGCGAGATCATGAGCGGGGTCTGCGACGTCGTCGTGACGGACGGGTTTTCGGGCAACGTGGCGCTGAAGAGCATGGAAGGCAGCATGAAAGGGATGTTTTCCATGATGAAAGAAGAAATTTTTTCCACTTTGCGGGGAAAGATCGGCGCGTTGCTGTTGAAAAAAAGTTTTTACAGACTGAAGAAAACGCTCGATTATAACCGTTACGGCGGCGCGGTGTTTCTCGGTGTGGATAAAGTCGTGATCAAGGCGCACGGGTCATCAAAAGCGGAATCGATTGAAAACGCCGTTTTACAGGCGGCTGCCGCTGTCAGGGCGGAAACGGTTCCGGCAATCCGGAAAGAACTGCTTTCCGCAGAGATGGAAGGAATACAAATATGATTTTTGACATCGAAGGAGCGGAAGAGAGGATAGGATACCGATTCAGGGATAAAATGCTTCTGCGGAAGTGTTTTACGCATTCTTCTTACTCCAACGAAAACCGCGATGCGGAAAATAACGAGGTTCTGGAGTTTTTCGGCGACGCGATCCTGGATTTTATCGTGACGGAATATCTTTTTGCAAACTGCAAGGGAGATGAAGGGGATCTGACGGAACTGCGGTCGACGCTCGTATCGAAAACGCCGCTTGAAAAGGCGATTTTTTCGTTGGGACTCGATGCCTATATGCTGCTCGGCAACGGGCTGGCGAGGAGCGGCGGAACGCACGAAAAACTGTATTCGAGTTTGTTTGAAGCGATCGTTGCCGGGATTTATCTGGACGGCGGAATGGCTCCGGCGAAGAAATTCGTGCTGGAAAAGCTCGTAGTCCGTTCGGGAAAGGTTGCGGCGGAAGAAGAAAAGAAAAAGCCGTTACAGGCGGGAGAAAAGGACGCAAAGAGCGAATATCAGGAATACGTGCAGAAAAACAAGCTGGGTGAGATCGGCTATAAATTGCTGGACAAGAGCGGTCCGGAGCACGCACCGCGGTACCGTGCGGCGGTTTTGCTGGACGGCAGGGAAGCCGCCCGCGGAGAAGGCGGAAGCAAAAAGCAGGCGGAAATGAATGCGGCAAAAGCGGCTTTGGACAAGCTGAAAACCCAAAAAAGGCGGAAAAGAGCGGGGAAAAATAAGTGAATTTTGAAAAGATCGAAATGTTCGGCTTCAAATCGTTTGCCGACAAACAGGAAATCAAATTCGGAACGGGGATCACGGGGATCGTCGGACCGAACGGATGCGGCAAGAGCAACGTTGCGGACGCCATCCGCTGGGTGATGGGGGAACAGTCCGCGAAAACGCTGCGCGGCGGAAGTATGCAGGACGTCATTTTCAGCGGCACGCAGGACAGAAAGTCGCTGAGTTATTGTGAAGTTTCGCTTTTTTTCGATAATTCGAACAAGATGTTCAGCCTCGATTATAACGAAGTGATCATCACCCGGAAACTTTTCAGGAGCGGCGAAAGCGAATATTATATCAACAAACAACCCGCACGCCTGCGCGACATCGTGAATTTATTGCACGAGTGCGGGATCGGCAAGGAAGGCTATACCATCATCGGGCAGGGCAAGGTACAGGAGATCATGTCCGCGAAGCCGGAGGATCGCCGCGCCATTTTCGAGGAAGCGACGGGCATTGCGAAATTCAAGACGGAAAAAAACGAATCCGAACGGAAGCTCATGCGTACGCGGGAAAATCTGCTTCGTTTCAACGACATCATGTCGGAATTGGAAAATCAGCTGGGGCCTTTGGAGCGGCAGGCGGAAAAAGCCCGTCAGTTCAGGGACCTTTCGGAAGAGCTGAAACGTCATGAGATCAATACGTTTATTTCCAAATTTGAAAACGTGGCGGCGGAAAAAGCAAAGATCAACGTCAAGATAGACGGAATCAACGACGAGAGCGCGCTCCGCGAGCGGGAATCTGCCGAAACGCAGGCGGAATACGATCGGATTCTGAAGGAGATCGAATCGGCGGACGCGCGTTTGAGAAGGCTGAACGACGAGCTTTTGGAAAAGAGTCTGAGTATCGAAAAGAGCGAGGGCGCGGCGAAACAGTACAATCTGCGCATCTCGTTTTTCCGTTCGGAGATCGGGCGCGCGGAAGAAGAAACGGAAAAGCGGAACGCCGTATGCCGGGACAACGAAGCGTTGATCGGGGAAATGAAAAAACGCGCGGAAAATCTCAGGAAAGAGATTTTCCGAACGGAAAAACAGAGGGAAGCGCTGATGGCGGAAATCCTGACGCTGAGCGCGAAACTTTCCGAGGGAGAAAACCGTGCGGAAGAAAACCAACGCCGCGTGATCGAATCGATGGAATCCCTTTCCGATCTGAATCGGAATGCCGGTTCGCTTGCGGCGCAGAAGAGCGCGCTCAACGATACGAAGGAGGAAGTCACCGCCTCGCTTTCGGCGCTGGAATATAAGAGAGAGGAGCTGTTTTCGGGGAAGGAAAAACTCGACGCGGATATCGCCGAGCTCGATAAGAGCATCTATGAACTGAAGGGAAAAATTGCGGAAAAGGAAGATTCCGTACACGATTATAACGAAAAAACGGCAGAGGTGGATAATGCCATCTTCAATCTGAATTCCAACCTGACGATGCTTACGGCGAAGGAAAACTTCATCGTCGGCATGAGGGAGTCGTATGAGGGGTACGCGCCCGCCGTAAAGCGGCTGATGCTCGATGCGAAACAGGATCGCGCCGTCGGATCGAGGATCAAGGGTGTGGTGGCATCGGTCATCAAAACCGATCCGAAATACGACGTCGCAATGGAAACGGCGCTGGGCGCCGCGGCGCAGAATATCGTGACCGCCGATACGGAAGACGCGAAGTATCTGATCGAATATTTAAAGCGCATCCGCGGCGGCAGAGTCACGTTTTTGCCCGTGACGTCGGTAAAGCCGAGGACGGAACACGAAAGCATTTCCCGCGCGCTCCGCGAACCGGGTGCGCTCGGGGTTGCGAATAAGCTGGTGAAATACGACGCTTATTTTGAGAACGTCGTTTCCAATCTGCTCGGGAATACGCTGATCGTCGACCGGATCGACAACGCGACGAAAATCGCCAACAAGTTCCGCTTTGCGTTCAAGATCGTAACGCTGGAAGGCGACGTATTCAGCCCGCAGGGGTCGATGACGGGCGGTTCTCGGCGGCAGGATATGCCGAATCTCCTCGCCGGGGACAGACAGGTGGACGAGATCCGCGAAAAGATCGCCGCAAAGCGCAGGGAAATGGACGCGCTCAAGGAAAAGAAAGCGCTTTACGAGAAGGAGCGGGATGACGCCACGGAAGAGCTGACTTATCTGAACGATATGTATCAGGCGCGTCGGCAGGAGCTGATGCTGCTTCGCGAAAAGTTTTCCGGCGTGGAATCGGCGCTGATGGAAAACAATAAAAATTACGAGGATACGGCAGGACGGCTGGATCGGATCAAAGCGTCGCTTGCGGGAATTGAAAAGGCGTACGAGGAAGTACAGAGCGGCGGGGAGAAGCTGCAGGCGGAAAAATCGTCCGCCGGAGAGGAAGCGGCAAAGCGTCGCGAAGAGTACGAAACGCTGCGCCGTACCATCGGAGAAAAGAACGAAGCGAGCACGCAGTTACAACTGGAACTGGCGGATTACCGCGCGGGGATCGAGCGTGCGGAAAACGAAATTACGCGTCTGAACGGGGAAATTGCCGCGGCGAAGAAGGAAAACGAGAAGGCTTCGGAAGATATTTCCGCAAAAGAAGAGATCATCGCGCAGCTCAAGCGGGAGGCGGAAAGAGTGGCGCTTTCCGCGGAAGAACAGGAGTATGTCGGATCGCTGCGCCGGAAGATCGCGGAAGTGGAGCAAAGCAAGGATACGCTGCGCGCAAAGCAGACGGAAGTAGACGAGAAAAAAGCGCAACTTCTTGAAGCACTTTCCGTGCTGGCGGATAAACGGCACGCCCAGGAACTTGCGCTGACGAAGATCGACACCGATATCGAATATTACGGGCAGCGCATTGCGGAAGAATACGGCGAAACGTATGAATCTTCGCTGAAATACAGGGAAGAAGGGTACAACGCGCATGAAGGGGAACAGGAGATTGTCCGTTTAAAGAGGAAGATCAATTCTCTCGGCGCGGTCAATCCCAACGCCATCGACGATTTCGCACAGCTGAAGGAACGTTACGACGAGATGAACGTACAGCGGGAAGATCTTTCCAAGGCGGAAGCGGATATCGTGAAGGCCATCGACACGCTGAAGAAAGAGATGCTGTCGCAGTTCAACGAAGGGTTCACGAAGATCAACGAAAACTTCATGCGCATCTTCAAGGAACTGTTCGGCGGCGGAAGAGCGATGCTGGAACTCGATTACGAAGGCGTGGAAGATCCTCTCGACGCGGGGGTGAACATCATCGCGGAGCCGCCGGGAAAGAAGCTGCAGAAACTTTCTCTTCTTTCGGGGGGAGAGCAGGCGCTTACGGCGATCGCCATTCTGTTTTCCATTCTTCGGCTAAGACCCATGCCGTTCTGCGTTCTGGACGAAATCGAAGCGGCGCTGGACGAGGCAAACGTCGACCGTTTTGCACGGTATCTGAAAAAGTTTTCCGACGACACGCAGTTTATCGTCATCACGCACAGAAAGCCGACCATGGAGCTTGCCGACGCGCTGTTCGGCGTGACCATGCAGGAAAAGGGCGTTTCCAAGATGGTATCGGTGAAACTGAGCGATATCGAAGACGTGGAGGCGATGTGATATGGGACTTTTTTCCAAGTTAAAGAACGCGCTGAAAAAAACGAAGAATTCGCTTGCGGCGAAGCTGAACGATCTTTTCGGTAAAAATAAATTAGGCGATGCCTTTTACGAAGAACTTGAAGAAATTCTCATCTCTTCCGATGTCAGCGTGCGGACGGCGGAAGAGATTGTGGAAGAGATCAAAGAGCGCGCCATCGGGGAGCGCTGCCGCGACAAGGAGTATGTGATTTCGCTATTAAAAGAAGCGCTTTATGAGAAGCTGACCGTCGCCGAGCCGCTGGAGATCGAAACGCCTGCCGTTTTGATGATCGTGGGCGTGAACGGCGTGGGAAAGACGACGAGCATCGGCAAGCTGGCAAAATTATTTATCGACGACGATTTTACCGTGACCATCGCCGCGGCGGATACCTTCCGCGCGGCGGCGAGCGAACAGCTTTCGGTGTGGGGCGAGCGCGCGGGCGTAAGAGTGGTGAAACACGCGGAAGGCGCGGATCCGTCCGCCGTCGTGTATGACGCGGTCAGTTCCGTCAAGGCGAAGGATACGGATATTCTCATCATCGACACCGCGGGACGGTTGCACGTAAAAGCCAATCTGATGGAAGAACTCAAAAAGATGGACCGCGTGGTCAGCCGCGAATTTCCCGAGGCGAATTTCTATAAACTCATCGTGCTGGACGCTTCCACGGGGCAAAACGCCTACAATCAGGTCGCCGCATTCAAGGACGACATCGGACTTGACGGCATCATTTTAACGAAACTCGACGGCACGGCGAAGGGCGGATTCGTCGTTTCCCTTTGCGGAGAGCTGGAAGTGCCGGTGTGCTATGTCGGCACGGGCGAAAAGATCGACGACATCGAAGTTTTCGATGCCGAAGAATTCGTAGACGGTCTCTTTGAATGACGCCGCTTCGGGAGCAAAGATGGAAAAGAGCGAAAACACACAAGTCGTCGCAACGCGTTCGCATTGGGTGATCGGCGGAGTCGTCCTGTCGGCAGCTATGCTGCCGCTTTGTATCGTTGCGGCGATATTTTTTCGGGAAGCGGGCGACAGAATTATGTTCGGTGCGGCGTTTGTTTTGTTTTTCGCCGCGATGATTTACTATCTTTACCTTGCCTGCACATTGCCGAAAATCATGATCGCATATAAAAAAGGAAAATTTTATTTTCATCCGACAAAAAAACAGACGGTTATTTTGCCGCCGGAGGAAGTCGGAGAAGTGCGGAGAAACCATCACACCGGCGCAGATTGGCGGATCTATGCGCGCCCTTCGGGAAAACTGATCGTCGATTATAAAGGAGGCCCCGGCGTGTTCCGCTTTGTAGCGAATCTCGAATACGCGGAGAAAACCATCGAGAAGATCAAGCGGGATCGGCGCGAAGAATTGCTCAGGGAAAAACTCTTGCGCGAGTCCGGTCAGAACGGCGAAAAATAATTTTTTGCGGAAAAATACGGCATTCAAAGCGCAAAAACGCTTGACAGCAAATGAAAAATAGTGTAAACTTGCAAGGTGTAAGGCAAAAATGCTTTACACCTTGCGCATTTTGATGGCGGAAGGGGAGCCGATGGCGAAGGATCTGTATTTTGCGGAACTGTACGAGCAGTATAAGAATCTGCTGAATCCGCACAGAAGGCAGCTGGTATACGAATATTACATTCTCGATCTTTCGTTGGGGGAGATTGCGGAAAACGGCGGGAGCACGCGCCAGAGCGTCAACGACGGGTTAAAAAAGGCGCGTGCGCAGTTGCTTGAATTGGAGAGTGCTCTGCACGCGGCGGAAAAGTATGCGCGGCTCAGCGCGTTCGGCGAAAAGCTGAAAGAGGAAAATGCTTCGCTTTATGAAGAATTTTCGCAACTTTTAAAGGATTGATATATGGCGCAGTTTGCAAGTTTAAGCGAAAAACTCAATCATATTTTTTCCAAGCTGACCAAGCGCGGCAGGCTGACGGAACTGGAGATCAAGACGGCGATGCGGGAAGTGCGCGTGGCGCTTCTGGAAGCGGACGTCAACCTGAAAGTCGCCAAGGAATTTATCAATACGGTCAGCGAAAAGGCGGTGGGACAGGAGATCCTGAAGAGCCTGAATCCCACGCAGCAGGTCATCAAGATCGTCAACGAAGAGCTCATTGCGCTGATGGGCAGTACCAATTCCAAGCTGGAAGTGGCGCCGAAGCCGCCGACAATCATCATGATGTGCGGTCTGCAGGGCGCGGGCAAAACGACGTTTTGCGGCAAGCTGGCGATGTATCTGAAAAAACAGGGTAAAAAACCTTTGCTCGTCGCTTGCGACGTATATCGCCCGGCGGCGATCACGCAGTTGAAAGTAGTCGGAGATAAGGTCGGCGCGGAAGTCTTTGAAAAAGGACAGGGCAACCCCGTAAAAATCGCCAAAGAGGGCGTGAAACACGCCGAAAAATACGGATTCGATACCGTGATCATCGACACGGCGGGGCGGTTGCAGATCGACGAAGAGCTTATGCGCGAGCTGGAGGAGATCAAAGCGGAAGTAAAACCGACGGAGATTCTGCTGACCGTCGACGCGATGACGGGGCAGATCGCGGTGGATGTTGCGGATACGTTCAACAAGCGCCTGGAAGTGACGGGGCTGATTCTGACGAAACTCGACGGGGATACCCGCGGCGGCGCAACGCTTTCCATCAAGGCGGTGACGGGCAAACCGGTGAAATTCTGCGGAACGGGAGAAAAACTCGGGGATATCGAGCCGTTTTATCCCGATCGGATGGCGAGTCGCATCCTCGGCATGGGGGACGTGCTGACGCTCATCGAGAAAGCGGAATCGGCGATCAGCGAGGAAGAGGCGAAAAAGCTCGAAAAGAAGATGCGCGAAAACGCGTTCACGCTGGAAGATTATCTCGTGCAGTTCGACGCGATGAAGAAGATGGGCGGGATCAAGGACGTGCTGTCGATGATGCCGGGCGCGGGGAAGATGAAGATCAGCGAGGCGGATATCGACGAGAAACAGATCGAGAAGATCAAAGCGATCATCCGTTCGATGACGCCGAAAGAACGTCGGGATCCGAACGTCATCAATTTTTCGCGGAAGAACAGGATTGCGAAAGGATCGGGTACGACGTTGCAGGATATCAACCGTCTGCTCAAACAGTTTGAACAGACAAAGCAGATGATGAAGAGGATGCGGAACAACAAGATGTTCCGGTTCTGAAATAAAGCAAGAAAAACTCAAAAAAGGAGAAAGAAAAAATGGCAGTAAAAATGAGATTGACGAGAATGGGCGACAAGAAGAGCCCGTTCTACCGCGTGGTGGTTACGGACAGCAGAAATGCGAGAGACGGCGCTTACATCGACAAGGTGGGGCACTACAATCCCACGACGCAGCCGGCGGAGATCGTGATCGACGCAGAGAAGGCGAAGGATTGGCTTTCCAAGGGCGTACAGCCCACCGAGACGGTGAAGTCCCTGCTGATTCACGAAGGGATCATCGAAAAACCGACAAAACTTTCCGCGCCCAGGACGAAGACGAGAAAGAAGAAATAAGTTTAAGGGGTGAAACGAATGCTGGAATTAGTGAAATATATCGTGAACCAGTTTGCCGAAAAGCCCGATGAAATTACGTATGAAGTGGAAGAGACGGAGAACGGCGAGAATGTGATCGTAACATTATCGGAAGCGGATATGGGTAAAGTGATCGGCCGGCAAGGGAAGATCGCCAAGGCGATGCGTACTCTGGTCAAGGCGATGGGGATCAAGGACAACAAGAAGTACAATATCGAAATCAAGGAAAGGCAAGACGCGTAAATGAAGGCGAGACTGACGGTGGGAGAGGTGCTGAAACCGCAGGGAATCGCGGGGGCGCTGAAAGTCAGGGCGTATGTAGACGACGCGAAGCGTTTTCTTGCATTGAAGAAGGTGTACATCGACGGCACGGCGTACAAGGTGAACAAGGCGACGGTGACGGCGGATGCGGTGTATGTATATCTGAGCGGGATTGCGGACAGAACCGCCGCCGAGCGGTATCGCGGCAAATTTCTGGAAATCGACAGGGAAGACGCGGTGCCGTTGGAAGAAGGGCGGTATTTCATAGCGGACGTATTGGGGTGTACGGCGGTCACGGAAACGGGAAAGACGTTGGGGATCGTAGAGGACATCCAGAGCAAACCGTATGCGGACATATACACACTGAAAACGGCGACAGGTCACACTGTTTTTCCGCTGTTGAAAGACGTCGTGAAGGAAATCGATGTAGACGGGCGCACGGTAGTGCTCTTTGAAAAACGGTTCCGGGAGGTGGCGTTTGATGAAGATTGATATTCTGACGTTATTTCCGGAAATGTTTGTGCCGTTACGGGAAAGCATCATCGGTCGTGCGGTCAAGGAGAACAAGATAGAAATAAATCTCGTAAACATACGGGATTTTTCTATTGATAAGCATAAAAAGTGCGACGATTATCCGTTTGGGGGCGGCGCGGGCATGGTGATGATGCCGCAGCCGCTTGCAAGCGCGATCGAGGCGGTGGACGCGGAACATCGGGCGCGGCGGATTTATCTTTCTCCGAAAGGGGAAAGGTTTACGCAGAAGGTATTGCCCAGGCTGGAAAGTTACGGGCATATCGTGCTGGTTTGCGGACATTACGAAGGAATCGATCAGCGGGTGATCGATCTGTATATCGACGAAGAGATTTCACTCGGTGATTTTGTTCTGACGGGCGGCGAATTGCCCGCCATGGTCATCGCGGACTGTCTGGCGCGTTTTCAGGGCGGCGTTCTGAGCGAGGGATCGCTTACGGACGAAAGTTTCACGGGCGGGCTTCTGGAGTATCCGCAGTATACCCGTCCGCAGGTATTCAAGGGGCTTTCGGTTCCGGAGGTCCTGGTAAGCGGCGATCACGCCAGAGTGGACGCGTGGAGAAAGGAGCAGGCGATCAAGCTGACGAAGGAGCGGCGTCCCGATCTTTTGGAAGAAGGCAAATGAAAACGATACAGTGGTTTCCGGGTCACATGACCAAAGCGCTCCGCATGATGGAGGAAAATCTGAAGCTCGTGGACGGCGTCGTGCTTGTTCTGGACAGCCGCGCGGCTTTTGCGTGTCTGAATCCCGTACACGGGAAGATGTTTGCGGCAAAACCCGCGGTATATGCGCTCAATAAGTGCGATCTCGTGGAGAAAGCGGATGCGGACAGGCTGATTTCGCATTTTGCGGCGGAAGGGAAACGGGCGGTTGCCGTAAACGCGTTTGACAAGCGGTCTGTGGGGAAGCTGAAAGAGCAGATCTTTGCCGCGCTGGAAGAAAAACGACGGAAAAATCGAGAAAAAGGCATGAACAAGGCATTGCGCGTCATGGTGGCTGGGATTCCCAATACGGGAAAGTCGACGATCATCAATGCGCTTGCAGGAGAAAAAAAAGCGGTCACCGGCGATAAAGCGGGGGTGACGAAAGGCAAGCAGTGGATCAAGATCGGCGATCTGGAGCTTCTGGATACGCCGGGGACCATGCCGCCGTCATTTGAAAATCAGACGTACGCAAAACACCTCGCTTATCTCGGCTCGATCAACGACGATATTCTGGATTTTGAGGAGCTGACATTAGAACTTTTAACGGAACTTGCGCAGCAAAAGCCGCGGCTTTTGACGGAAAAATACGGGATAACCGATTTTGCCGTTGAACCGTCGGAGCTGTATAACGCGGTGTGCCGCCGTCGCGGATTTTTACTCAAAGGCGGAGAATACGATTACGAAAGATGCGCGAAAGCGGTGATCGACGATTTCCGCAAGGGGCGCATCGGGAAAATCGCGCTGGAATAAACGATGGATAAACTTGCATACGAAAGAAAATACGCGGAAAACGGCTGTCGGTGGATCGCCGGAGTCGACGAAGTGGGCAGAGGTCCGCTTGCGGGGCCGGTGGTATGCTGTGCGGTCGTGATGCCGCTCGACGATCTGATCGACGGCGTGGATGACAGCAAAAAACTTTCCGAAAAAAAGAGGGAAAGACTTGCAGAAGAAATCAAAAACAAGGCGGTGAGTTTCTGCATTGCGGAAGTTTCCGAAGAGGAGATCGACAGGATCAACATTCTCAACGCCGTAAAAAAATGTATGGAAAAGGCTGTGAAAGGACTTTCCGTCAGACCCGACGTCGTGCTGGTGGACGGGCTGGATCTGCATTTTGATTTTCCTGCGGAATACATCGTCGGCGGAGACAGGGCAAGCTACAGCATCGGCGCGGCGAGTATCGTCGCCAAGGTATACCGCGACGGCAAAATGCGCAAATACGCGGAGCAATATCCCGGATACGGTTTTGAAAAGCATAAGGGATACGGCACGAAACAGCATATCGACGCCATCAAGGAGACAGGTCCGTGTGCGATACACAGAAAAACCTTTATAAAAAACTTTACGGAAGAGAAGGGGAAAACAAAGCCGTAAGATATCTGAAAAAGCACGGATACGTCGTTCTGGAGCGGAATTACCGCGCGCGGTTCGGGGAAATCGATATCGTTGCGCGGGACGGAAACGTGCTGGCGTTCATCGAAGTGAAACGGCGCAGGAACGATGCCTTCGGCACGCCGGCGGAAGCGGTGGACGCGCACAAGCAAAAACGATACGTTCTTGCGGCGCGGGAATACCTTCAGCGCACCGACAGTGAGGATTGCGAGTGCCGATTTGACGTCATCGAGGTCACCGTTGAGGGCATAAATCATATAAAAGACGCGTTTTTTGCGTAAAAACGCTTGCATTTACGCTGCAATTGTGTTAAAATAGACAAGATTTCGGGCGGTCCTCTTGCATTCGGCAAAGAACGCTTGGTATATAGGAGGTTAAAGCTGATGAAAGGTATAATCGAGGCAATTGACAAGGAAAGCCTGAAAGAAAACCTTCCTGCTTTCAACGTCGGGGATACTGTGAAGGTATCGGTAAAGGTCATCGAGGGTTCGAGAGAAAGAATCCAGGGCTTTGAAGGCGTTGTCATCGCGAAGAAGGGCGGCGGAATCGGTGAAACGTTCACCGTGAGAAGAATTTCTTTCGGCGTCGGCGTGGAAAGAACTTTCCCCATCCATTCCCCCAAAATCACGGACATTCAGGTCGTGAGAAAAGGTCAGGTCAAGCGCGCTAAACTCTATTATCTCAGAGGACTTACGGGTAAAGCGGCTAAGATCAAGGAAATCAGATAAGAAAACGGAAAAAAACAGATCCGCCACGGCGGGTCTGTTTTTTTCATACGCATACGGCACACGAAACCCGGCGGCGCATTTTTCTTTGCGCCGCCGCATTGCGGAAAGATCGGAAAACAGGCGGAGCGGGAAATTTTTGGCTTTGAAATTTTCTTTTGTAAGTTTATAATCTTTACAAACAAGAAAATATAGTATATAATGTTTAGTGATTTTATGCTGTTGAGAAGCATTCGGCAGACAGGGGGACCGTCCGGAATACGCGGACGAAATAAATGCGGGAGAGAAAGGAAAGATGCAGCTGAAAGAAGCAAAGGAAAAATTTGACGAGCTTTACAGGAAAGGCGACGCCGCGGGCGCGGGCGAGATTGCGAAAACGCTCATGCGGGAATTTCCGGATTCGCCGAGAGGATATTATTATGCGCTTGTTCTGGAAACGAAGAATTTCCGGGTTGCGGGCGATCGGGAAAAGACGGCGAAACTTTACGAAGCGTTTGCCGCGCGTGCGGAAAAATCCGTGGCGAAAAAATACGGCGATCTTCTCGCCGGATTGAATCTCAGGGCGCAAAAACAAGAGAGCGTTGCGGTTCAGGCAAAGAAAGAAAAGAAGAAGATCACGCCGGTCGGCGCGCTGCTTGTTGCGCTTTGTGTTTTGTTTGCGGCGGCGAGCATACTGTCCTTCGGTTCGTTCAGAACGTTTTCCGAACCGTATACAGCTTATCAGACGGTGAAATGGGAAGAGAATATGTACGACACCGTCGTGTATAAACTGACGCTCAATAAAGAGAACGGAGAGATCACGGACGGATGTCTTGTGGACGGCATCTGGCTGAATCTCGGCGGTATCGACCGTTCTGCCGGAAGCAACGTATCGGTTGCGGTGAGTTCCGCAACGAGCGCTACGGGCAGTTTTTCCACCGGTTTCGGCGGTGGGACAAAGACCGTTGCCAATACGTTCGATTCCGTAGGGAAGTGGATCCGGCTCGTACAGTCGACGAGTACTTCCACAACGTCGCCGCGGATTTATTATCAGCTCAGTACGAAAAGCGAACTGAAGTATAACGAAGTGATGTTTCTCGACAGAAACGGCAGGAAGATCGCCGCGGAAATTGTCTGTGCAGGACCGAACGAAAAGACCAACGAGGCGCTGGGCAAGCTGATCACAAGCGATCTGTATCGGGACAGGGCGGAAGCCGCGAAGGCCACGCTCGACGAGCAGGAAAAATTCGATCTTTCCGCCGTGAACGGCGGATCGTACCGCACGGAGGATTACACGGGCAAGCTGACGGAAAAAGAGAGCGCGGTGCTCGATAGCGTGCGCAATCTTCTGAGCGGGGAGAACGGGTATACGGAACCGACGTCGAACGCGTTCGGACTGCAGTTGATCGCGGTGGGTGTTGCGATCTTAGGAGGCAACACCTTCGGCTTGCGGTTCATGCCGACGTTGTTTGCGCTGGGCACGATCGTTTTGCTGTATTTCTTTGCGAAGAGACTGTTTTCATCGCAGTGGGCGGGATTTGCCGCGGCATTCCTGTTTGCGGTCGGAGGATATGCGCTTTCCGCGGCGACGCTGGGAACGACGGATATGATCTTTGCCTTCTTCGCGTTGCTCTCCGTATATTTTATGACGCTGTTTTATCAAAACGCGCGGAAAAGGAATCAGCGTTCGTACGTATATCTTGCGCTTTCCGGCGCGGCATACGGGCTGACGGTTTCAATCAAAACGCAGGGAGTCTTTCTCCTGCTTGCCCTGGTCGCGGTATTCATCCTTGCGCTGGTTGCGCAACACAACGCCGGAAAAGACGGAGCAAAGGGCGAGGACACCGCTTCTGCAATCGCACGCAGCAGAAACCTGTATGTCGGGACGTTTCTTCTTACGTTTATTCTTCTGCCCGTAATCTGGATTGCGCTGACGTTCCTTTTTTCCTATCATGTGTATTTTGTGGAAGCGGGACTTTCGGCAGGCGCGTTTTTCAGACGGTTTTTTGCGGCGCCGTTTACGGAAATTTCCACGCAGTATGCCGCGCATAACAAGACCAACATTCTCGGATGGCTCATCGGATATCAGGCGGAGAAGCTGTCGGCGAGCAAATATTTCTTCGGAAACACCGTTCTTTCTCTGCTTGCGCTCTTTTCTTTCCTGTACAGCACGGTGTACGTCGTCTATGCTTTTCTTTCCAAAAGCGAATATAAAACGGCGGCGTTCAGAAAACAGGTGGCATTCCCGTACGCGGTTCTGACGGCCGCATTTGTGAGTACATGGGTTTTCTCCGCGTTTTCCTCGCAGCAGTTCGCTTCGGGTTTTATGCTGCCGTCGGTGTTCTATTATGCCTTTATCGTTCTCGCGGCGCGGTTATTCGTGACGCAGGAAACCAAGGTGATTTCGGTCAACGGGGAGAAAGCGGGCGTATCCACGTTGCTTTTTGCGATCGTGATCGCTTTTGCGCTTGTACTGGGCGTTTTCGCTTATGCCAAATATGCGGGCATCGCGTTGGATTCTTATCCGCTCGATCTTGCCGCGATACGGTGGTGATATGCTTGCCAAGACTGTCTGTTTTGCACTGAACGGCCTCGACGGTTTCGTGACGGAAGCGGAAGTCGACATCAATAACGGACTTCCGGGATTTGAGATCGTCGGCCTTGCGGATACCGCGGTGAGAGAATCGCGCGAGCGGATCCGTTCCGCAATCAAAAACAGCGGGGAGAAGTTTCCGTCCAGAAAAATCACCGTGAATCTCGCCCCGGCAGATATTAAAAAAGAAGGCTCGTCTTTCGATCTCGCCGTCGCGGTGGGGGTGCTGAAAGCCACGGAACAACTCGTTGCAGATACAAAAGATTATGTGTTTTTGGGAGAACTTTCCCTGGACGGAAGGATCCGCCGCATCAACGGCATCATGCCCATACTCATTTCCGCGCTGAAAGCGGGATTTAAAAAATTCGTGATTCCGAAGGAAAATGAAAAGGAAGCCTCTTATATAGCGGACGCGGATGTTTACGCCTGCGCTACGCTGAAAGACGTCATCGGTCATTTTTCGGGAGAAAAGCCGGTAAGCGTCAGCGAAAAACGAAGTTTTCAAAGCGCGATGCATGAAAAAAAATATACGGCGGACCTCAGCTTTGTCAAGGGACAGGCCGTGGCGAAACGCGCGCTTGAGATCGCGGTGAGCGGCGGACACAACATCCTGCTTATCGGTCCGCCGGGAACGGGAAAAACCATGCTGGCAAGGTGTATTCCCACAATCATGCCGTCCCTGACGTTCGAGGAAGCGCTGGAATGTACGCGCATCCATTCGGTTGCGGGTACGCTCAGCGACGAGGAAGGCATCGTCACGCTCCGACCGTTCAGGTGTCCGCACCATACGGCGACGACGGTATCTCTCATCGGCGGAGGAACGAAGTATGTAAAACCGGGGGAAATCAGTCTTGCGCATAACGGGGTCTTGTTTCTGGACGAGATGCCGGAATATGCAAGGGCGGCGCTGGAATCGCTCAGACAGCCGCTGGAAGACGGCGTGGTGAGCATTTCGCGGATTCATTCCAGCGTGACGTATCCCGCAAATTTTATTCTGTGCGGAAGCATGAATCCGTGTCCGTGCGGAAATCTCGGATCGAAAGATAAGCCGTGCACCTGCACGCCGGCGCAGATCGCGCGTTACAGGGCGAAACTTTCCGGACCTTTACTCGACAGGATCGATCTGCAAGTGGAAGTGGACGGCGTATCGTACGGGGAATTGGTGGCGGAAAGGAAGGAAGAGACGAGCGAAACGGTCCGCAAGCGCGTGGAAGCGGCGCGGGAAATTCAAAGGGCAAGGTTTAAGACGGACGGGATCTATACCAATGCCGCCATGGGCGAAAGACAGCTTGAAAAATACTGCCGTTTGTCGGCGGATTGCGAAAGGGTGCTGAAAAGGGCTTATGAAACGCTGAAACTTTCGGCGCGGGCGCGGAGCAGGATCGTGAAGGTCGCGCGCACGATTGCGGATATGGAAGGCAGCGGGGAGATCAAGGTTTCACACATTCTCGAATCGGTAAGCTACCGACGCGCGGATATACAGGGATGAAGTACACGAAAAAAGAACGGTTTCTGATCTGGCTGGATTCTTTTTCCGAGCTGGAATACCGGAAGAAAGCGAGTTTATACGAGGCATACGGAAAGGACGGGAGGTCGTTTGAAGCGACCGCGACGGAAACGTTGGGCGCGGAAGACGGGCGATATATTCTCAATTTTTTCAATGCCGGATACATGAAGAGCGTGCTTGCCGCGCTGGAAGCGGAGAACATCGTCTGTATCACGAGGGAGAGTGAAGAATATCCGAAAGATCTCTCGGACGTACCGTATCCGCCGTTGGTTCTGTACGCGAAAGGCAACACAAAGCTGCTGAACACGCGCAAGTTTGCCATCGTGGGGAGCAGAAGAAGCACGCCGTTGGCGCTCGCGAAAGCGGAGGAGTTTGCCGCGGCGCTTACACAGGCGGGGTTTACCGTCGTCACGGGAATTGCGGACGGCGCGGATACCGCCGTGATCAGAGGGGCGTTGCAAAGCGGAAAGATCATTTCCGTGCTTGCAGGCGGCTTCCGGCATATCTATCCCGCCTGCAATGCGGCATTGTTTCGTGAAACGGCGGAAAATGGACTTGTGCTCAGCGAATACCCGCCGGAAGTGAAGGCGGAACGGTTTCACTTTCCGGTTCGCAACAGAATCATCGCCGCGTTAGGCGAGGGATTGCTGGTGGTCAGCGCGGGCAAAAGGAGCGGAACGGCATATACGGCGGGGTATACCGAAGCGCTTTCGCGGCAGATTTTTGCCCTGCCGTATAACGTGAACGTGCCGTCGGGAGAGGGATGCAACGAATACATCCGCCAGGGCGCAATTTTAACGACCTGCCCTGAGGATATTCTCGACTTTTACAAAATAGAAGGAAAAAAAGCGACTGCCGATCCGCTGACGGAAGAAGAAAGAGAAATTTACGACGTCATCCGGCAAGAGGGTGAAATACATATAGACGCCATTGCGGAGCGTACGGGAAAGAGAGCGTTCGAGCTGATGCCCGTGCTCGGGATTCTGGAGATCAGAAAAATGATCATCCGGCAGGCGGGAAACGTATATTGCGTTTTGTAAGGAGTGAAATTTATGGAGTTGATTATCGTAGAATCGCCGCACAAGGCGAAGACCATTGAGAAATTTCTGGGAGGGAAATACAAGGTAGACGCGTCGAAAGGTCATGTGCGCGATTTGCCCGTGAATCATATGGGCGTGAGCATTGCGAATAATTTTGAACCGACGTATGTGGTGAACCCCGACAAAAAGCAGGACATCAAACGCTTGCAGGAAAAGGCGAAAAAGGCAGATAAGATTTATCTTGCGACCGACCCGGACCGCGAGGGCGAAGCGATCAGCTGGCATCTTGCGGAAGTGCTGAAACTGGAAAAGGAAAAATATTGCCGGATCGTATTCAACGAAATTTCCGAGAAGGCTTTGCGGAACGCGCTTGCCAATCCGAGGGATATCGATAAAAATCTCGTGGACGCACAGCAGGCGCGCCGGGTACTTGACCGCATCGTGGGATATTCCATCTCCCCGGCGGCGAGTACGCGTCTCAATTGCAACCTGTCGGCAGGGCGGGTGCAGTCCGTGGCGCTGGAGCTTGTCGTCGACCGGGAACGGGAAATCCGGGCGTTTGTTCCGAAGGAATACTGGAACATCAAAGCGCTGCTCGAAAACAAGGACGGCGCAAAATTCAAGGCGTTGCTTTCCGAGAAGAAAGGGAAGAAATATAAACCCGCCTCGAAGGAGGAGGCCGACGCCGTGATCGCGTCGTTAAAGGACGAGGCGTACTTCGTGAAGAATCTGAAAAAGAGCGTCACGAAAACGCACGCGCCCGCTCCCTTCATCACCAGCACGTTGCAACAGGACGCGTCCTCGCGGCTGTCGCTTACGGCGCCGCAGGTCATGCAGGTGGCGCAGCGGCTGTACGAGGGAGTGGAGACTCCCGAAGGGAATCTCGCGCTCATCACCTATATGAGAACGGATTCGGTCCGCATTTCCAAGGAAGCGCAGGCGGATGCACTTGCCTATATCAAGGAACATTACGGAGAAGAATACGCGCCGTCGAGGCCGAACGTATATAAGACCAAAAAAGACGCACAGGACGCGCATGAGGCAATCCGCCCCATCGATCTGAAGAGAACACCGGAATCGCTGAAAAATTCTCTTGACAGAAATCAGTACCGCCTTTACAAGATGATCTACGAACGGTTTGTGGCGTCGCAGATGAGCGAGGCGAAATACAACAGCGTGCAGCTCGATGTCGCCGCCGGTGATTACGTGTTCAAAGCGAGCGGAAAGACGTTGCTGTTCAAGGGATTTACCGCGGTGTACGAGGAGGGAAAGCCCACCCAGGAATCCGACGAAGACAGCGAATCCGCCGCCGTGCTTCCGCCTCTCGAAGAGGGGGAAAAGGTCAGGTGTACGGGACTTACCTCCGAGCAGAAATTCACGAAACCGCCGCAGAGGTACACCGAAGCGACGCTTATCAAGACCATGGAGGATAAAGGAATCGGCAGACCGTCCACCTATGCGACGATCATGGCGAAACTATCCGATAAAAAACGGGAATACGTGAGAAAAGACGGAAAATATCTCGTTCCCAACGATATTTCGTATGCGCTTATCGATTTTCTCGTGAAATATTTTCCCGACGTGATGAACGTTTCGTTCACGGCGCGCATGGAAAACGCGCTCGACGATATCGGGGACGGCGGCAAGGACTGGCATAAACTCATCGCCGATTTTTACCGTCCGTTCGAGAAGATGGTCAAAAAGAGCAAACTCACCGACGTAAAGTGCGACAAGTGCGGCGCGTATATGACCATAAACAGCGGAAAATTCGGCAATTATTACGCCTGTTCCAACTATCCGGAATGTAAAAACATCCGTCCCGTCAACGAAAAGGTCGTGATCCCAACCGATCAGATCTGCGAAAAATGCGGCGGCGTCATGCTGGAACGCGAAGGGAAATACGGAAAATTTCTCGCCTGTTCCAATTATCCGAAATGTAAAAATACGCGCGCGCTCAACGAAGTGAAATCGACGGAAAAATGTCCCAAGTGCGGCGAGCTGATGGTGGAAAAACAAGGACAGTTCGGGAAATATCTTTCCTGCCCTTCCTGCGGCAATACCGTTTCGCGCGCGGAGATCGCGGGGGTGTGCCCCGTATGCGGAAAGCCTACGAAGAAAATGCTTTCGCGTTACGGCAAGGTATTCTACGGTTGTTCGGCATATCCGGATTGTAAATTCATGAGCTGGGATATGCCCGTCGGAGAGAAGTGTCCGCAATGCGGCGCCTATCTCGTAAAGACGGAAAACGGAGTGAAATGTTCCGATAAAAAGTGCGGCTATAAACGGGAAGAAGGCGTGCATGAACAAAAAAATTAACGTAATCGGCGGCGGTCTTGCCGGGACGGAAGCGGCGCTGTTTCTTGCGGCGCGCGGCGTTGCCGTCACGCTTTACGACATCAAGCCGAAAGCGATGACGCCGGCGCATCACAGCGGAAATTACGCGGAACTTGTCTGCAGCAATTCCCTGAAAAGCAACGATTACGAAAACAATGCCTGCGGGCTGCTGAAAGAGGAGCTGCGCTTGTTGGGATCCGCCGTGATCCGCGCGGCGGACGAATGTCGCATACCGGCGGGGAATGCGCTTGCCGTCGACCGGACGCGCTTTGCGGAACTGCTTACGCAAAGAATTCTGCAAGAACCGAACATCACGACGGTTTGTAAAGAAGTCGATTCCTTTTGTTCTGACGACATCACGATCGTCGCGACGGGACCGTTGACCACGGCGGCGCTTTCGGGAGAAATTCAAAAAGTCACGGGAGACTGTCTTTTCTTCTACGACGCCGCGTCGCCGATCATTTCGGCGGAATCGATCGACATGGAGCACGCGTTTTACGGGGACAGATACGGAAAAGGCAACGGCGATCATCTGAACTGTCCGATGGATAAGGAAACGTACGAAGCGTTTGTCCATGCGCTCGTATCCGCGGAACGGGCGGAGCAGAAAGAATTTGAAAAAGGCGCGTTTTTCGAAGGCTGTATGCCGGTGGAAGTGATGGCGTCGCGCGGGATCGATACGTTGCGGTTCGGGATGCTCAAACCCGTCGGATTATATGACCCGCGTACGAAGAAACGGGGGTACGCGTGCGTACAGCTTCGCCGGGAGGATGCCGAAGGCACGATGTTCAATCTCGTCGGATTTCAGACCAATCTGAAATGGGGAGAGCAAAAGCGCGTATTTTCCATGATTCCTGCTTTGAAAAACGCGGAATATCTCCGTTACGGCGTGATGCACCGCAACACGTTTATCGATTCGCCGAAGGTTCTCGGTCGGGATTTTGCTCTGAAAAACCGGCCCGAACTCTATTTTGCGGGGCAGATCACCGGCGTGGAAGGATATGTGGAGAGCGTGGCTTCGGGCATGATGGCGGCGATCAACGCATTGCGACGCGCCGAAGGAAAAGAAAGCGTGGATTTCACGCGGAAGACGGTGATGGGAGCATTGGCGTATTACGTTTCTTCGGCGGAGGATTTTCAGCCGATGAATGCCAATTACGGAATTTTAGAGCCGCTCGGCGGCATATACAAAGATAAGGCGCTGAAACGCAGGGATTATGCGACGCGCGCGCTTGAAAGAATAGAAACGATCAAAAAGGAGTATGGATTATGAGTAACGAATTCAGGGGAACGACGATCTGCGCCGTGAAGAAGAACGGAAAGACGGCGATCGCCGGAGACGGACAGGTGACGATGTCGGAATCTGTGATATTTAAAAATAACGCGGTGAAGGTTCGCCGTATATTCAACGGGAAAGTGATTTTCGGGTTTGCGGGCAGCGTGGCGGACGCCTTCACGCTGAGCGAACGGTTTGAGGAAATGCTCAACAAATTTTCCGGGAATCTGCTGAGGAGCGCGGTGGAACTTGCGGAACTGTGGCGGAACGACAAAGTTGCGCGCAGATTGGAAGCGATGATGATCACTGCCGACGAAAGCACGATGCTGATCGTGTCGGGGTCGGGAGAAGTGATCGAGCCGGACGGCGGGGTCTGTGCGATCGGGAGCGGCGGAAATTACGCGCTTGCGGCGGCGCGCGCGCTCGTCAAGGAGACCGATTACGACGCAGAGACCATCGCGAGGAAAGCGTTGGGGATAGCGAGCGAGATCTGCGTGTTCACAAACGATCACATCACGTGCGAAACGGTGTAAAAGGAGGAAAAGCGTATGAATTTATCGCCGAAAGAAATCGTACTGGAACTCGATAAATATATCATAGGGCAGACGGAAGCGAAAAAAGCGGTAGCGATCGCGTTGAGAAACCGCTATCGCCGTTCTCAGCTGCCGGCGGAACTCAGGGAAGAGATCACGCCGAAAAACATCATCATGAAGGGACCGACGGGCGTCGGGAAAACGGAGATCGCAAGACGGCTTGCGAAACTCGTCGGCGCGCCGTTTATCAAGGTGGAAGCGACGAAGTATACCGAAGTCGGTTACGTAGGCAGAGACGTGGAGTCGATGATCCGCGATCTGGTGGAATGCAGTGTGCGCCTCGTCAAGGAAGAGCAGTTTGTCAAAGTGCAGAATAAAGCCGAACAGGTTGCGGAAAACCGTCTTGTGCGGATTGTGGCGGAGAACAGAAAGACCGAGAGAGGCGAAACGCCGGAAGAGGTCTTTCTTGCGGAGATCACGGATAAATACCGCAAAGGATATTTCGACAACGAAACGGTGGAGATCGAAGTCAACGACGCGCCGAAGGCGATGGAGTTGGTGCCGGGGAGCGGTACGGAGATCAATATCGGAAGCATATTCGGAGATTTTCTGCCGAAAAAGAAGAAAAAGCGCCGTCTTTCGCTGAAGGACGCGCGCAAGATGATCGTCGCGGAAGAGAGCGATAAACTCATCGATAACGACGCGGTGATCACGGAAGCGGTGCGCCGCGCGGAACAGGAAGGCATCATCTTTATCGACGAGATCGACAAAATCGCGGCGAAGGGAAAGACGGGCGGCGCGGACGTATCGAGAGAGGGCGTGCAGCGGGATATTCTGCCGATCGTGGAAGGATCCACCGTCATGACGAAATACGGCGCGGTCAAGACCGATTTCATTTTGTTCATCGCGGCGGGCGCGTTCCACGTATCCAAGGTGAGCGATCTGATCCCCGAACTGCAGGGACGGTTCCCCATTCTGGTGGAGCTCAATTCCCTGACGAAGAAGGATTTCGTCGACATTCTCACCACGCCGCAGAACGCGATTACGCTGCAGTATGCAACGCTTCTGGGCGTCGATCACATCGATCTGAAGTTCACCAAGGACGCCATCGAGGAGATCGCCGCCGTCGCGGAAAACATGAACGCGACGAGCGAGGACATCGGAGCGCGCAGATTGCATACGGTGATGGAACAGCTCATCGAAGATATATCTTTCAACGCCAGCGACAAGACGCCGGACACGGAGGTTTTGATTGACAAACAGTATGTGATCAACCGTCTGGGCGAGGCGGAAAAACAGAAAGACTTTAAGAAATTCATATTATAAAAAATAAGGAAACGCACATGATCAACATACCCAAAGGGACGAAAGACGTTCTGCCGAAAGAAGCATACAGATGGCAATATATCGAAAAGATCGCGCGGAAGACGGCGGCGGATTTCAACGTAAAGGAAATCCGCACTCCCGTGTTCGAGCACACGGAGGTGTTTGCCCGCGGCGTAGGCGATACCACGGACATCGTGAACAAGGAGATGTATACGTTTCTCGATAAGGGAAACAGGAGCGTAACGCTGAAACCGGAAGGAACGTCCGCGGTAGTCCGCTCGTTTATCGAAAACGGGCTGTTCAACGAAACGCTGCCGTCGAAGCTCTTTTATCTCACGCCGTGTTTCCGTTACGAACGTCCGCAGGCGGGCAGACTCAGGGAGTTTCATCAATTCGGCGTGGAGATCTTCGGCGGAGAGGGCGCGGATACCGACGCGGAAGTGATTCTGCTGGCAAAGACCTTTCTGGAACGCGTGGGGATCAGGGAGCTTTCGCTCAATCTCAACAGTATCGGCTGCAAAATCTGCCGCGCGGAATATAACGACGCGCTGCGAGCGTATCTGAAATCGCGGGAAGAGGAATTATGTCCGCTGTGCCGCGAGCGCGCGGAAAAAAATCCGCTGCGCGTTCTCGACTGCAAGGATGAAAACTGCAAAAAAGTCACCGCGGAAGCGCCGCGTATTCTCGATTATCTCTGTGAGGATTGTAAGGCGCATTTCGAGCGGGTAAAGAGCCTGCTGACGGCGTGCGGCGTGGAATATAAGATCGATCCCGATATCGTGAGGGGACTGGATTATTATACCAAAACGGTCTTCGAGTTCGTATCCACCGCCATCGGCGCGCAGGGAACGGTATGCGGCGGCGGAAGATACGACGGGCTTGTCGAATCGATGGGCGGACCCGCCCTTTGCGGCGTCGGTTTCGGATTGGGGTTGGAAAGGCTGCTTTTGCTGATGGACAATCTCGGCGTGAAAGTTCCGGAAGAACCGCACGTAAAGGTATACGTTGCGCCTATGGGAGAACGCGCATATGAACAGGCGTTCAGACTTGTCTACCGTCTGAGGGCGAAAGGCGTGGCGGCGGAAACCGATCATGCGGGCAGAAGTCTGAAGGCGCAGATGAAATATGCGGACAAGATCGGCGCGGAAAACGTGATCGTGCTCGGCGACAGCGAGCTGGAGAGCGGTGAAGCCGAGATCAAACGGATGAACGACGGGGAAAAACGGAAAGTTTCCCTGGATCGGCTGGAAGACGAGTTTTGATATATGACGGAATACGGCAAAGTGATCGGAACGGAACAGAATTATGCGGTGGTGCGCGTCGCGCGCCGGGAAGAATGCGCGAAGTGCGGAATGTGCGGCATGAAGAAGAATGCGGCGAACGTCGATTTCAAGGCGACGAACGACATCGGCGCGAAGGAAGGCGATTCGGTGGTGATCAGCGCGGAAAAAAATACGGTTCTCTTATCGTCGCTGCTGGTATTCCTCGCCCCGCTTCTTTTGCTTGCGGCGGAAATCGGCATTTGTTATGCATTGAATGCGGAAGAAGTTTTCATACTGTTATTATGCGTCGGAACGCTGGCGCTATGGTTTATCATCCTGGCGCTCGTCGATAAACGGATCTCGAAGATCCGCGGTTTTTGTCCGACGATTGTGAAAATCATAAAGAATGAAGAAAAAGGAGAAGTGAAAGATGAGCAAACTGATTGAAGAAATTATCGGAAAAGAAGAATTTGCCGCGGCGTTGGCGTCCGATAAACCCGTCGTGGTGGATTTCTGGGCGACGTGGTGCGGTCCGTGCCGGATGCAGGCGCCCGTTTTAGAGGAATTTGCGAAGGAAGCGGAAGGAAAAGTACGCGTCGTGAAAGTGGATGTGGACGAAAACGAGGAAATTGCATATCAGTACAAGATTGCGTCGATTCCCACGCTGATGGTTTTTAAAAACGGCGAAAGCGTGGAAAAAAGCGTGGGACTGACTTCCGCCGCAAAACTTTCCGAAATGGTATTGAAACATCTTTAAGAAAAAAATCGCCGCGCAGTTGCGGTAAAAATACAAAAGGAACGCTGAAGAAATGATTGATTTTACAAACCTGAAAGAAAAAGATCCCGAACTGTTTGAAAGCCTGGAACTCGAACTCGGACGGCAGCAGAACAACATCGAGCTGATCGCGAGTGAGAATTTCGTGAGCGAAGAAGTGATGACGGCGGTAGGCAGTCATCTGACCAATAAGTACGCAGAAGGATATCCCGCGCACCGCTACTACGGCGGCTGTCAGTTTGTCGACATTGCGGAAAATCTCGCCATCGAGCGGGCAAAAAAGATCTTCGGCTGCGATCACGTCAACGTACAGCCCCACAGCGGCGCAAACGCCAATTTTGCGGTGTATTTTGCCGTGCTGAAACCCGGCGACACCATTTTAGGCATGAGCCTTGCGCACGGCGGTCACCTTACGCACGGTTCTCCCGTCAACGTATCGGGAAAATATTTCAATGCCGTAGGCTATACCGTTTCCGAAGATCTGCAGGTCATCGACTACGACGCGTTTGAAAAACAGGCGCTGGAAGTGAAGCCGCAGATCATCGTTGCGGGAGCGAGCGCTTATCCGCGCGTCATCGATTTTAAACGGATCCGCGAAATCTGCGATAAGGTCGGGGCATACATGATGGTGGATATCGCGCACATCGCCGGACTCGTCGCCGCGGGATTGCATCCCAGTCCCGTGCCGTACGCCGATTTCGTGACGACGACCACGCACAAAACCCTCCGCGGACCGCGCGGCGGCATGATCATGTGCAAGGAACAGTATGCGAAAATCATCGATAAAGCGGTGTTCCCCGGAACGCAGGGCGGTCCGCTGATGCACGTCATCGCGGGGAAGGCGGTGGCGTTCGGCGAAGCGCTGAAACCGGAATTCAAAGCATATCAGAAACAGGTCGTTGCAAACGCAAAGGCGATGAGCAAACGCTTTATGAAGAACGGCGTCAAACTCGTGAGCGGCGGTACGGACAATCACCTGATGCTCCTCGATCTGACGGACGAAGGCATCACGGGCAAGGAACTCGAAAAAATGCTGGATGAAGTGAATATCACCGTGAACAAGAACGCCATTCCTTTCGATAAGCAAAGTCCGTTTATCACGAGCGGAGTGCGGATCGGCACGCCGAGCGTCACCACGCGCGGATTCAGAGAAGAGGATTGCGAAAAGGTCGCGGATCTCATTACGGAAATTATCCGCAAGAAGGAAAGCGCTTTTGAAGAGGTGAAGAAAGGCGTGAAAGCGCTCATCGAAAAGCATCCGCTTTATCAAAATACGTTCCGTTTCTGATGGACGAAAAAGCGGTATTGAAATTTGTGGCGGAAATGCCGGGCGCGTGTTACGATTATCCCTTTGAAGAAGATTTTGAAACGGCGGTGTTCCGTCATAAAGACACGAAAAAATGGTTCGGCATCCTTCTCGCTGCGCCGGGAACGTATTGCGGATGCGAAGGGAGGGCGAACGTACGCGTGATCAACGTGAAAACGCCGCCGGATCTGAGCGTGATCCTCAGGGAGAACTATACGGGGATTCTGCCGGCATACCATATGAACAAAACGCACTGGATCAGTATCGTGCTGCAATCCGACGTAGAGGAGGATGAAATACGAAAATTGCTGACGCTGAGTTTTGATCTGACGAAAAACAGGAGGAAACATGAAGGACTATAGATCGCTGCTGTCGCTGGTGGAAACGGAGATTGCCATCAAATTCGTGAAAGACGCGTTTGAGAGGGAACTTGCCAAAGCGCTCGATTTAACGCGCGTTTCGGCGCCTTTGTTCGTGTTGCCGGAAACGGGACTCAACGACAATCTGAACGGATATGAAAGGACGGTCAAGTTTGAGATTAAGGCCGTCGGCAAGGAAGCGGAAATCGTGCAATCTCTCGCGAAGTGGAAGCGTGCCGCGCTGAAAAAATACGGCTTTCGGGAAGGGAAAGGATTATATACCGACATGAACGCCATCCGCAGGGATGAAGACGTCGATTATATTCATTCCGTGTATGTGGACCAGTGGGACTGGGAACGGATCCTGAAGAGGGAAGACAGAACGCTTGACTATCTGAAAGAGACGGTGCGGAAAATTTACGGTGTATTCAAAACGACGGCGAGACTCGTAGCGGAGAAATATCCCGTATTGAAGCGGGAGATGCCGGAAGAAATTTTCTTTGTCACGGCGGAAGAGTTGGAAAAGAAATATCCCGATCTTACGAGAAAAGAGAGGGAGGACAAGATCGTCCGCGAAAAGAAAGCGGTATTTCTGATCGGAATCGGCTGGGATCTGGCGGACGGAAAACCGCACGACGGCAGGGCGGCGGATTATGACGACTGGAATCTGAACGGCGATATTCTCTTGTATAACGAACTGTACGACAAGGCGTTTGAAGCTTCGTCGATGGGGATTCGCGTGGACGAAAAAAGCCTGCGTGGGCAGCTGGAAAAGCGCGGAGAAACGGAGAAGCTCAAAAATCCGTTCTGTCGCGGGATTGTGAGCGGGGATCTTCCGCTGACGATCGGCGGCGGAATCGGACAGTCGCGGATCTGTATGTACTTTCTGAAGAAGGCGCACATCGGGGAAGTACAGTCGTCAATCTGGACGGAAAAAGAATACGCGGCGTGTGCGGCGGCGGGCATCGAACTTCTATGAAGGAAACGCAGTTTTCCCGCACGGAGGAACTGCTCGGAACGGCGGGCTGGGAAAAGTTGCGGGACGCAAAAATCGCGCTGTTCGGCGTAGGTGGCGTGGGCGGCTATGTGGCGGAAGCGCTCGTGCGGAGCGGCGTGGAGCGGTTGGATCTGTTCGACGGCGATGTCGTGCAGCCGACCAATCTGAACAGACAGATCATCGCGCTGCATTCCACGCTCGGAAAAAACAAGGCGGAAGTTGCGGCGCAGAGGATGAAAGACATCAACCCCGCGGTGAAGGTCGGCGCGCGCGTGATCTTTTATCTGCCGGAAAATGCCGATGAGATCGATCTGTCCGCTTACGATTACGTCGTGGACGCGGTGGATACCGTGGCCGCGAAGCTCGAACTGATCACGCGGTGTTGCAAGGAGGGCATCAGCATCATTTCCGCCATGGGGGCGGGAAACAAGACCGATCCTCTTTCCTTCCGCGTCGGGGATATTTCCGAAACGAGCGTCTGTCCGCTCGCGCGGGCGGTGCGGCGCGAACTGAAAAAACGCGGCGTGGAAAAGGGCGTGAAATGCGTCTATTCCGTACAGCCGCCCGTCTGCACCGTAAAAGAACGGCAGCCGAGATCCGTTATTTATATGCCGGCGATCATGGGGCTGATCATCGCTTCGGAAGTTATCGCCGATCTTACGGAGGAAACGAAATGAAATATCTCATTGCGTCCGATCTGCACGGGTCACGCGTCTGTATTGAAAAATTGCTTGCCGCCTTTGAAAGAGAAGGCGCAAATCTGCTCGTGCTGCTCGGCGATCTTTACTATCACGGACCGCGCAATCCCTTGCCCGACGGCTACGACCCGAAGGGCGTTGCCGCTCTTCTGAACGGCATGGCGGATCGGCTCGTCGTGCTGAAAGGAAATTGCGACGCGGAAGTCGACGAAATGATCTCCGATTTCGATTTTGCGGAAGATATGGTGATAACGGCAGGCGGCAAATGTTTATTTCTTACGCATGGGCATAAGTTCAATAAGGATAATCCGCCGAAAACGAAATATGCCGCCGTCGTATACGGGCATTTTCACACGGGATTCATCGAGCGAAAAGACGGTTGCGTTTACGCCAATGCCGGTTCGGTATCGTTGCCGAAGAACGGCACGCCGCAAAGCTACCTCACGCTCAAAGACGACGGCACGCTTACCTTGAAAACGCTCGAGGGAGAAACGATCTGTTCTGTGCAAATGTGAAAAACGCATCATTATCAGGAGGGGCGGACATAAAAATGTCTGCCCCTCTTGTTGATATAAAGAAAAACCACGCGATAGTCGCGTGGTTGGGTAGAGGTTAACCGATGAGTCTTGAAAAAGAACTCCGATTGTGTACAATGAAAGTAAGACCTGCCAGTCAAAAATCAAG